>NZ_JBPCHX010000005.1:0-449416 GCF_051011775.1 Chryseobacterium amylolyticum | reverse complement strand
GATCAAACTCTCCATTGTATGTTTGTCTGACTCACTCAAAGTTTTTAACGCTTTAGTTTTTCCTTACTTGGTTGTTATATTGTATGTCAATGATCTTTATATCTTCCGCTTTATAACGAAGCAATCTTTCTGTCAGTGTCGCTCCGTATTTGCGAGTGCAAAAGTAAAACTTTATTTTGTAATGACCAAATGTTTTAAAGAAAATTTTAAAGTTTTTTAAGTAACCTTAATCCTTATCCAACATCTCAATCACCCTGCTCCTGCGCTCCGATTTATTCGGACTGCAAAGATACAAACTCTTTTTTATCCCGCAACTCTTTTTACAAAAAGTTTTGAAGTTTTTTTCGTCTGTCTCTTTTCGGAGTCATAATGTCTCTGCCTATTCAAAGGCTCTTCTGCGCTTACTGATCTACTCTCGTTTTCAGTGGGGCAAAGATAGTAACTTCTTACAACGCAAAACAAGTTTATTTAACTTAAATTTTACCGTTTCGTAATATTTCAGCTTAAAGCGCTGGCAGGCAGGTAGAAAAATTTTAAACATTTGTTTGGGGTCCTGGGTGGGAAGCGTGGGAGCGTCCGGGAGTTGGTGGGCGGGTTAACCCTTGATCAAAATAGTATATATATTATATAATAGAGACCAGACTATAGAAGAAAACAAGCTTTCTTCGACAAGTTCAGAATTATACCGGGTTCCTATTGAATTGATGATACACCAGATTATATATCAAACACAGCATTGTCAATCCACAGGAGTCCGGACAAAACTTGTCCGTAGCATGACACGGATAATACCAACTGTTAAAAAAGATTTTAGACATTATCCTGCTAACTTACATCCTTTACTCTGGTCAAGAGGTTTGGATTCCTACGGAATGACACAATGGAAATAAAGGCTTGTATTCACTAACCCGAAGCTCGCAACACAATACCCCGGACCACTATATCCTCCTACCATGAAATTCATCATTCATCATTAACAAATCCTTCCCTAGCCCTGATAGCAATGGTTACCCCGCAGCAGAAGCCGGAGCGAAAGGGCTTGAGATGGGAAGCCCCGGCGCGAGGAGTAGAAATGGATAGCAGGATGAAGCTCCTGAATAAAGTGGGAAGGTTGGAGGGTCGGAGAGTGATATCTTAATAAAGGAAACAATCACAAATCTTAACTACTTCTAGTAATGGCTTTCTTTTTATGATTCAAGTTTTCAACTATAAGAATAGATGTAATAATGATAAAAAGAGACTGACATTTTTTTTGATTCCTTACATTTGCAGTGCATTCCGGTTTCTAAGGAATGAAATGAGTTTTTATATGACAGACAGAAAATATAAGGAAACGGTTCATACAGATAATAACCATTACGAATATATTACAGTAACAAACGACGAGAACAACGTCAGAATCTATACTTTGAAGAATGGATTAAAGGTTTTTCTTGCACAGAACTTTGATGCTCCGAGAATACAGACCTTCATTCCCGTAAGGACAGGAAGTAATAATGACCCGGCTGACAATACGGGGCTGGCTCATTATCTTGAACATATGATGTTCAAAGGAACTTCAAAAATAGGGACTCAGAATTGGGAGAAAGAAAAGGAACTTCTTGATCAGATCTCAGCATTGTATGAAGAGCATAAAGCAGAACAGGATCCTGAGAAAAAAAAGGAAATCTATAAAAAGATAGATGATATCTCACAGGAAGCCAGCCAGTACGCCATTGCCAATGAGTATGACAAAGCAATTTCTTCTTTGGGAGCAAGCGGAACCAACGCACATACCTGGTTTGATGAAACGGTTTACAAAAACAATATTCCGAATAATGAGCTTGAAAAATGGCTGAAAATAGAAAAGGAAAGGTTCTCTGAAATTGTACTTCGTCTTTTCCACACTGAGCTGGAGTCAGTATATGAGGAATTCAACAGAGCGCAGGACAATGATACGAGACTTGTGAATTATGAGCTGATGGATGCTCTTTTTCCTACTCATCCTAACGGACAGCAAACCACCCTTGGAAAACCGGAGCACCTGAAAAATCCTTCAATGAAGGCTATTCACAAGTATTTTGATGAATACTATGTTCCTAATAACTATGCCATGGTATTGGTCGGTGATCTTGATTTTGAAAAAACGATTCAGTTGATTGATCGGTATTTCGGTACTTTACCCTATAAAGAACTTCCCAAGAAGACGCCCGTTATTGAACAGCCTATAACATCAATTGTTACAAGAACGGTAAAAAGCCCTACTACTCCACGGGCTCAGATTGCATGGAGAACAGAAAGCTATGGAACCAGAGAAGCTATGCTGGCCGATATTATAGCCAATATCCTCAGCAACAGAGGGGAAGCCGGATTACTTGATTTACATATCAACCAAACGCAGAAAATGCTATGGGCACAAGCCTTTTCTGTTGGATTAAGACAGTACGGCTACTTTTCCATCGTTGCTGTTCCTAAGGAAACACAAACTCTGGAGGAGGCAAAGAATATGGTACTTGATGAAATTAAACTGATCAAGAAAGGAGATTTCCCGGACTGGATGCTGCCTGCAATCATCAATGATTTCAAACTTCAGAGAATGAAAGGGCTTGAAACCGCAGAAGGACTCGCCACTACACTTTATGATTCTTATATAAAAGGAAGAACCTGGGAGCAGGAACTGAATGAAATGGATGAATACGCCTCTTTCACCAAGGAAGATGTGGTAAATTTTGCCAATGATTTTTTCAGGGAAAACTATGTGGTTGTTAATAAAGAAAAAGGGGTAAACGACAAACTGATCAGAGTTGAGAACCCCGGCATCACTCCTATTAAGATCAACCGTGATGTTCAGTCTGAATTTTTAAAAGAGATTTTAGCAGATAAAACTGATGACATTAAGCCTGAATTTATTGATTATCAGAAGGAAATCATCACTGATCAGCTGAATGGCAAAAAATTAAGCTTTGTAAAGAACAAGTACAACGATATTGCCCAGTTGCATTTTATTTTTCCTATGGGAAGTGATCATGACAGAGATTTAGGAATTTCAACTCAACTGCTTCAGTATTTGGGAACAGATACGCTTTCGCCGGAAGATCTGAAAAAGGAATTTTTCAAAATAGGAATCGGCAATGATTTTAAAACAACAAATGATCAGCTGACCATATCTTTAAGCGGGCTGGAAGAGAATATAGAAAAAGGGATTGCCCTTCTTCAGCACTGGATGCATGATGTAAAATCTGATCAGGAGATCTATAATCAGTTTGTAGGAACAGTACTGGAAAACCGCCAGGCGATCAAGAAAGACAAAAACCGTATTATAACGGCTTTGAACAATTATACAAAGTTGGGACGCAATTCACGTTTTACGGATATTATTTCCAAGGAAGAACTTGAAAACAGCAACGCGGACGTTTTTACAGACAGAATGAAAAAGCTTTTCAAATATCCTTATCAGGTGTTTTTCTATGGTAAAGACTTTGGAAAATTCAAGGAATATATCGGAAGGTATATAGAACCTGAAAGTCTTCAGATCCCTGATGCCAAGCAATATCCGGAACCTGCAACAGGAGGAAATGTCAATTTCATCGATTATGATATGGTTCAGATTGAAATGAGTAAGATCGGAAAAGGAAACGAGGTGAATCCTAATCATTTTGGAAAGATCAATGTATTTAATGAATATTTTGGAAGAGGGTTGTCTTCGATTGTGTTCCAGGAGATCCGTGAGAGTAAAAGTCTCGCCTACTCAGCGTATGTTTCCTATGCAGCGAATTCTGAACTCAACCATCCTGATTATGTGACCACTTATATCGGGACCCAACCAGACAAGCTGATGATTGCGGTGGACACCCTGAATGAACTGATGACGGAACTTCCTGAAGTGCCTATTCAGTTTGAGAATGCAAAGAATACAGCCCTGAAACAGATTGCTTCAACAAGAATAACCCGCGAAAATATATTTTTTAACACTTTAGATCTAAAAAAACTCAATATCTACCACGACATTAGAAAAAACACCTATGAACAGATCCAAAACCTGAAGTTCGAAGATCTGAAAAAATTTTATAATACCATAATAAAACCAATACAATTCAATACAGCCATTATCGGAAAAAAAGAAAATCTGGATATGGAAGCCGTTAATAAAATGGGAACATTTAAAGAAGTAAGCCTGAAGGATATTTTCGGACATTAAAAAAACAAACGCCTGATAAGATTATCAGGCGTTTGTTTTTTATAATTGATGAATGATAATTGATAATTTATTCTGCTTATGTCATCATACAATCTCCGTCGCCATCCTGATAGTTTGGATTAAAATGATCGGGTAGCAATGCCAAAAGGTTTTTATGAAAAAGATACTCTCTTTTGAAATCACGTTCATAGATATGGGAAAATACTTTTGAATTTTGTATCACTTTGTTCAATCCGGTTTGGTAAGAAGTAAAACCCCTTACTTTATAAATAATGATGAAGTAATTTAAAAACCTGGCAACCTCATCTGAATCAGCTTTTGAAAACAGATATGGAATTTTAAGATAATCATCGCGAAGCTGTAGTAAAAAGCAGGATTTAAGTTTACTATTTGAATCAAAAATTTTAATCCAGAAATATTTAAACGTCCCTGCAAAACTTGAAAAAAAGTATTTCTCATCTTTTTCCCCTTCCAGCACCCATGGGTTGTCTATAAAAGTGTTGATTTCATCTGCATTCCGTTTGTTAGGAAATTCATTAATAAAAACAACACTTTCCTGATCGATTTTATCCAGCATTTCATATTTGAAATCCGGTTTTTGTATGGGAAGATTTTTTATTGAAATCAGCCCATTGGCTGCAGCATCCAGCAATTGAAAAAGCGGCTTCAGGAATTGAGTTCCCGGCTTTTTTTCAGGAATCATTTTAGCAGCATCGGTTCTGAAATAATAGCGTTTTCCTTCTTTAGGAAAGACATACTCAAACACTCCCATAATATTGTAGAGAGCCTCTGCTTCTTTGGTAAATTCTGTAATGGCAATTCTTCCTTCGTATTCTTCAAAAACTTTTTTCAACAATGCTTTTGCTGGTCTTTTCTTTCTGTATTCAGGGTTTACATATAAAGTACTGAGCCAGGCATAGCGGATTTTTTTTCCGTCGATGTCAAAATAATCCGGAAAACATCCTACATAACCGACCAGTTTTTCATCATAAAAAGCCAGAATAAGAAGCGTGTCTTCGGCTGATGCTTTTGGATTCTGAATATGAGACAGTGCACGATGTCTGGTAACCGGAAGAAAATCATATTGCTGAAAATCTCCGGATGATATAAAATCTTCCAGCTCTTTTCTGTTATATGTTTTCAGTGTTATCATTTTCTCATAATCATATTTTTATTGACCAGCTTTTTCAGTCTGAAATAAGCAATTTCCTTTTTCAATATCTGTGCTCCGCTCTCTCCCAATTCCATTGGAATTCTTTGAAAATTTCTCTTTATACTGTCCAGCTTTATGCCGGCACATCCGAAGCTGCAGTAAATTTCTTCATTTTTATAGAGTTCATCAAAAAAATCTTTCCGCACTTCAAAATCTGTAAACGGGAACGCAAAGCTTTCATACAGGAAACCACTTTCTTTTACATAAGCAAAAGCTTTATCTGTTGTTTCCAGCTGTTCTTTCAGAGATAAATCTCCGTATTTCGGGTGGTCCCAGCTGTGCGATGAGATTCCGAAGCCCTTACGGGTAAGGTCCTTTAATTCTTCAGTACTCAAATAAGGCTTATATTCTTTGGAATAAGTTTTAAAATCTACATCAAGTTTTTCTGCAAGCCAGTCCAGGATATCTTTTTCCTGATAATTAACCGATAAAATTTTCTTTTTTAAAATGTGTCTTTCTGTATTTTTAAGTGATAAACTAAAATAAATTTCAGGATCTATGGTTTTTATTTTTTCAACAGCACCTGCAAGCAGGCTTGCCTTACACCTGAACATCATTTCTTTATTATCAATGAAAGCAGGGTTGATAAAATTACAGGCATAAATTCCTTTACGTTCCAAAACGGGAGCAGCTACCTCATAAAATTCTCTGAAACCGTCATCAAAAGTAAGCAAAGCAATTTTTTTTGCAGGCTTAAAATTTCCTGACATAAAATCCTTGAACTCCTGCCAGTTTACAAACTGAAAATTCTTTGAGAGATAGTCCAGATCTTCTTCAAACTGCCTGGTATTCTTATAGCAGATCACGTGCTTTAGATGAGGAAGTTCTCTGTCTGAAACACTATGATAAAGAGGCAGACAGTAATCCAGCGGAAAAGATTTCCCGATATGATCAGATCCGAAGGCTGCCAGTACATTGATGATCCTGTCTTTCATTATTTAAAATAAAAAAGAATCTATTCAAAACTCAATTCAAATAGATTCTTAAAGGTATAACTTTTAAATTATTTTATAATTTTCATTTCATCAATAAGCCACTTTGAGTCAGCAAACTTATCAATGATGAAAAGGATATATTTTGTGTCTACCATGATATTTCTGCTGAAACGCGGATCATAGTTGATATCACTCATAGTCCCTTCCCACTGTCTGTCGAAATTCAGTCCCACAAGGTTTCCGTTGGCATCCAAAGCAGGGCTTCCTGAGTTTCCTCCGGTTGTATGGTTTGTTGCAGTGAATCCTACAGGAACATCACCTGTTTTATCTTTATAGATTCCGAAGTCCTTTTTGTTGTAAAGATCAATCAGCTTCTTTGGAACATCAAATTCATAGTCTCCCGGAACATATTTTTCCATTACTCCTGCCAGGTGAGTCTGATATCCGTAAGAGACGGCATCTCTTGGCGTAGAGCCTTTTACCTTACCATAAGTCACACGAAGCGTTGAGTTGGCATCCGGGAAGAACTTTCTGTCCTTATCCGTCTGCATCTGCTGAGCCATGAACTTTTTCTGTAAGACATCGATTTTTGCCTGCATTGAAGTATATTGAGGGTCTGCAGTTTTCATATAGGTTTCCTTCATCGCAACATACAGCTGATAAATCGGATCTTTCTTTAAAGTCTTGATCAATTTATCCTGGTTGGAAAACGCTTTATCAATATCTGTAGTCAAGGTTGCTCCGTTTACAGCAGTTCTTCCTGTGATAACAGAGTTTTTAGACATATCTTCCACTACAGGAATGTTGGCGTTCTCATCTTTATATTTGTTGAATCCTGCCGGTAAAAACTGCGGTGCTGTTTTATTAACGTATAATGCCAGCAATTTTGCTGTTACTTTAGCATCAAGTTCTGCACTATAGTCTTTGTAGAAAGAGGTTAATTTTGATTTTAATTTTGTAAGTTCTTTTTCATCCATTCTTCCGGCTTCCACTGCAGCTACGAAATCATAATAGTCTCCGGCAAGCTTTAAAGTCTCAGCATTTCTGGTCACTTCTGTGTAGTAAGCATTGTTTAATGCATAAGGAGCCTGATCATTGTAGAGTTTATTCAGCTGGTCCAAAGTATTCTTGATCTCAGGATTTTTAGCAACCAAAGAGCCTTCGTACATTACTTTCTTTTCTACAGCATTGGATTTTTTCAATCCTTCTACTTCACCAATCCACTTTTTCCAGTAATTGGCCACTGAAGCATATTTTGAAGCGTATTTGATACGTGTCTCGTTATCAACGCGCATTTTCTCATCTAATGTTTTTAAAGCAACATCACGTACGGCAATTTTTGCAGGATCAATATCTTTCATGATCTTCTCTACAGCAACGGCAGGAAGGTACTCCGTAGTTCTTCCCGGAAATCCGAATACAAAAGTAAAATCGTTTTCGTTTTTATCTTTTATGGAAACCGGTAAGTAGTGCTTAGGTACATAAGGTATGTTGTCTTTTGAATATTCCGCAGGTTTGTTGTTTTTGTCTGCATAGATTCTGAACATAGAGAAATCTCCGGTATGTCTTGGCCAAACCCAGTTGTCCGTATCACTTCCGAATTTCCCGATACTTTGAGGCGGAGCTCCTACAAGCCGGATATCTTTATAAGTTTCGATGGTATAAGCATAGTATTTGTTGCCGTAATACATAGGCTTTACCATGATCGACTGGTAAGATTCGATTTTCTGAGCGTTTTTATATACCTCAATATTATTATTGATCTTTTTAGTAAGTTCCGGTTCTGTAAGATGATCCGTACCTTCTAAAATCTGATCCGTAACTTCTTTTATATCTACAATAAAATCTACTTTTAGTCCGGGATTAGAAAGTTCCCCTTCTGTATTTTTTGCCCAGAATCCGTTTGAAAGAAGATCATTCTGAACGGTAGAATGTGCCTGAATCTGGCCGAAACCGCAATGATGATTGGTTAAAAGCAGCCCTTTAGGCGAAATAATTTCCGCAGTACATCCGCCGTTAAATTGCACTACTGCATCCTTAATGCTCGGTTTCTGAGGGTTAAAAATATCTTTTGCAGAAATCTTCATTCCCAAATCCTTCATTTCCTTTTCATTCAGCTCTGTAGGAATCCACATTCCTCCATATTGTTGTGCAAATGCCATTGCAGCTGGCAAAAGAAATACAGATAAAAGTATCTTTTTTGTCATAATCAAAATTTTGCCCCAATTTACGAAGAAAAATATGAACAGGCTTTATAAAACCGATGGAAAAGTTGTTAAGAGTAAGTTTTTGTAAAATGTAAAAAGTAAAAGGTATTAATGAAGGGAAACAGAAAATTCATTTAATGATCTATACCGCAAACCAGAACCGTACATTGACAACTATCAACTATCAACTATCAACCAGCAACTATCAACTATCAACTATCAACTATCAACTATCAACTATCAACTATCAACCAGCAACATTAAACATTAAACATTAAACATTAAACATTAAACATTAAACTCCCACCCTCCCTCTGGCTCAGTTTTTGTTTATTGGAAGTAAATTTACTATTAAAAACATACTTAAATCTATTATTATGATGAAAAGCAAAATGCTCATGTTGGGTATGACAGCCGCTCTGTTCCTTGCTTCATGTTCTAAAAAGGAAACGACTGAAACAACGGCAACAGCAGATTCTGCTGCGGCAGTTCAACCAACAGCGACAGACAGTATCACAAAAGCAACTCCTACTGCTGCCGGAGATACTTCAGAGAATGCCCTGGACTGGGCCGGAACTTATGAAGCTACTGTTCCATGTGCTGACTGTCCGGGAATCAAGACTTCTTTAACGTTGAACAATGATAAAACATTCAGCATCACGGAAGAGTACCTTGACAGGAATTCAAAGAACCAGGATAAAGGGTCTTTTGCATGGGATGCAACAGGAAGCATAATCACTTTAAAAGGGAAATCTGCAAACTATAAATATAAAGTGGGTGAGAATATGCTGATCCAGCTGGATATGGAAGGAAAGGAAATAGACGGTCCGAACAAGGATCTTTATGTATTCAAGAAAAAATAAAAATAAAGGCTCCGGCCTTTATTTTTTTGCTCTTCCAGCATCTAGAACTGATAAGCAGTAATTTTAGGATCATTTATCAGACTCCGTATTACTTCTTCATGGTGGCTGTTTTTTCCTACAAGCCTCCAGGTAACAGTAAAATTGTCTTGTGAATATTGTTGTTTAATCATCTGATATCTTACATGATGTTCTTTAAAGATATGCTCACAATAGCTGATATCTTCTGCCCTGGTTACAGCAATTCTGTATTCCCTTACTTTATTATAATCATCAATAAAATTCTGAAGGTAGGTTAAAGCACTCAGAACGATCAGTACCAAAGCGGCTCCCAGCAAGGCAATGTAAACATATCCTGAACCAACTGCCATGCCTATAGAAGCTGTAGCCCAAATGGTTGTAGCGGTCGTAATACCTTCAATTTTATTATCTCCTTTGAAAATAACTCCTGCGCCCAGAAATCCGATTCCGGTAATGATATTGGCAGCAAGGCGGTCGGGGTTCTCAACTCCTATTTTTATAGAAAGAATGGTAAAAAGACAGGCTCCGAAACAAACGAGAATAAATGTTCTGAGACCGGCAGACTTATTCCGGTATTCACGTTCAGCACCAATGAACAGTCCCAGAATAACAGAAATGAGGATCAGCAGCAATTCATTTTTGACAATGTAATGGTCCTGAAGGAAATCCATAGCTTTTAATTTAAACCAGGAATAAATTTACAATAAAATACAATTAAAGAACTACTTTTGCCACTCGGATTTTGTTCTCTGCATTAAAAAAATATTTCACGAAAAAACTTTTGTAATATTACATCTTAATAGCACCAATTTCTGAAATAAATAATTACAAAGATAACCAACGGCAAATTTGCTCAAAAAGATCAAAAAATAATACTTATATACATTATGGATAAAGAAATTTCACACTTCTGGTTAGGATATTTTAAAAATGAAGAAGACTTTTACAGTTTCGTGGAAGAAGATGAAAATTATTATATCGAGGAGGAAACCGAAGATCAGTATGTTTCCAAGTTTGCAGAATCACAGAACATCAAATGGTTTGATGATGATTTTATAGAATATGGCTTCGAAGATGAAAGCCTGAGTCTTTATGACAAGTTTGCAGAATATTCTTATGCTGACCAGTGGCTCCCGATCCTGGAAAGAAAATTGAATGAACTAAGTCTGGATACTCC
This sequence comes from Chryseobacterium amylolyticum, assembly GCF_051011775.1. Lineage (NCBI taxonomy): Bacteria > Pseudomonadati > Bacteroidota > Flavobacteriia > Flavobacteriales > Weeksellaceae > Chryseobacterium > Chryseobacterium amylolyticum. The sequence continues at coordinate 438,826 of NZ_JBPCHX010000005.1, read as the reverse complement.
CGTGAATGCCATTATTTTTGCTACACGATTTGTGATTCCTAATCCTGTTTCTGTGGAAAATGATGATTTTTCACTGCATTATGTGGGAGAAATAGAGTACGATATTTAATATCAGAGCCAATCTGTTCTGCAATTGCTGGCAACAAGTGATTTTATTATATGGATCATCTGTTGCCATTTTTTAATCAATGAGAATGAAGATAATAAAGCTATACCTTAAAAAATAAACTATTTTAGCGTCCGATGAATATATATTCTACCCTACAAATAGGAGATTATCATTTTAATCATTGTGAAGATGATCTCCTTATCAAAAAAATCGGTTCGGATAAAATGGTATGTGCTGTGATGGACGGATGTTCTACCGCAATGGACAGTCATTTTGCATCAACACTTATTAGGAAGATTTTACGTAAAATCATTATTGAAAACGGTTACAAGGCATTATATGAAAAAGAAAACAAGCATTGTTTAGAAACGGAGCTTAAGGAAATCATAAAAGGTCTTTTCAACGAACTCAAATTTGTTAAAAATTACCTGATGATGGACGAAAAAGAGATATTAGCCACTGTTATAATCTTAGTTTATGACCATGCAAAGGATGAAGGAATTATCATGGCGATTGGTGATGGTGTTGTTTGTATCAATGGAAATATCACTGAATTTGACCGTGATAACAAACCGGATTATTTAGCTTATCATCTTCATGAAGACTTTGAAGACTGGTATTCCGCTCAGTCTCAGAAATTATTTTTTGATCATCTGAATGATATCTCCATTGCAACCGATGGTATTTTGAGCTTTTCAAAAGTAAAAAAAATGGAATCGGATGAAACCATCAATTTTGCTGAATATGTATTGATTGACAAACAAGATAGCAATAGTGAAGAAATGCTTAACAAAAAACTTAAGCAGCTGGAACATAAGTATGGGGTAAAACCGACAGACGATCTGGCTATCATAAGAATGATAAAATAATCCGGATATTTGAACATCATGAAAGAATCTAAACCTAAGCAGTTCTCCTCTTTTCTGAAGAGATGGTTCATTAGTACAATTTTGATTTCAGTGGTTACATTCTTGCAATTTTACTGGTCGATGGGATCCTTTTCGGACCGTATTTCAAGCGGCTGTACAGACTGTTCATTTTTTGAAGATGCGGTGTCTGTATCCCTTATAACCGGTGGGTTCTTATCAATTGTCTTTTCTCTGCTTTTCTTTGTTAAGAAAATCTTCCTTAAGGCTTCTGTTGAGTTCTTATTACTGATCTTTGTCTGGCTATTTTGGAACTACACCCTATTTGTAGACAGGGAATCTTCCTGGAGCACTTACGACTTCAGTTCGGAAATTCAATATACAGTTTCACTTTCCTTTCTTCCTGTAACCGTGCTGGCATGTTGGTCTGTTATAATTTTCCATTATCAGGAAATAAAAGTTAGATTTGTATCTTAAAAAAACATTGAAAAAAAATATTTCCATTTTACTTTTAGCTTCTTTAACTGTTTATTCATGTAATAAAACCAAAACAGATGCTCCGAAAGGCTCTACAATCTTAATAAAAAAGGATACAGCAATAGCTCAGAAGGAGCAATCTGCAGCAGGAAAACAAATCCGGGATTTTGTTTCAAATCAGTATGAAATTCAATACGAAGCCGAGGGCGATCTCAACCAGGACGGACTTCCTGATAAGGCTTTGGTTCTCAGAAAAAAAGATGATAGTTTAGCGCAAAGAACCATGATTGTTCTTTTAAAGAATCCTGACAAAACCTACCGGTTATTTAAAACCTCAGAAACAGTACTCCCCGCCGAATACAATGATTCAGGTTATAAAATGTATGATCCGGAAGACATCAGTATTGAAAAAGGAGCATTACATATCAATCTATATGACATCGGGCCTAATGGCAATCAGTTTAGCAAATTCAAATATATGAATGACAACAACCTGGTTCTCACTTATATTGAAACTTATAATATGGGGGCGGGTTCTCACTCTGCCCTCTATTATGAACCAATGAAAGGTAAAGTAACACTTGAAACGGTAAATACTATGGAAGAAGAAATGCCGTCAGAAACTAAAAAGGTAATCGTGAAGAAAGAAAGATTCTTATTTGAAAACGTTTCTCCTGATGATATTGTTACCAATATTTACAATTCTGTAGAACAAGAATAAGCTTTCCCAGTCTTAACAAATAAAACTTCCGCCTACAAGACGGAAGTTTTTTATTTACGGTATTATTTTTTAGTCTGATTAGTGTGCTTCCAGCCAGTTATCGCCTACTCCAATTTCCACCAGTAACGGAACCTGTGTTTTTAAGGCATTTTCCATTTCTGTTCTGATCAGTTGGGAAGCAGATTCAATTTCATCAGCCGGAGCTTCAAATACCAATTCATCATGTACCTGAAGAAGCATTTTTGTTTTCAGCTGCTGCTCTTCCAATTCTCTGTCAATTTTAATCATAGCAATCTTAACAATATCTGCTGCGCTTCCCTGAACCGGCGCATTTACAGCATTCCTTTCAGCATGGCCTCTAACCACAAAGTTGTTTGAGTTGATATCTTTCAAATGGCGTTTTCTGCCTAATATTGTTTCTACATAGCCTAACTGACGTGCTTTATTCACCTGTTCTGCCATATATTCCTTCAGCTTCGGGTAAGTCTCGAAGTAGGCTTCAATCATCTGCTTGGCTTCTGTACGGGATAACCCGGTTTGTTCTGCCAATGCAAAAGCTCCCTGTCCGTAGATGATCCCAAAGTTGACGGTTTTGGCCTGACTTCTCTGGGTTTTGGAAACTTCAGCTAATGGAATTTTAAACAGTTTCGCGGCTGTGGAAGCGTGAATATCCTCTCCATCCTGGAAGGCTTTAATCATGTTTTCTTCTCCTGAAATTTCAGCAATCAGACGAAGTTCAATCTGTGAATAATCGGCTGAGATAATCTTTTTTCCTTCTCCTGAAACAAAAGCTCCACGAATCTGCTGTCCTCTCAGCGTCCGGATCGGGATGTTCTGCAGGTTCGGGTTTACACTCGCCAGACGGCCTGTTGCGGCTGTAGTCTGTGAAAAATTGGTATGCACCCTGTTATCATCTTTATCGATCTGCGACGGTAAGGCATCTACATAGGTTGATTTCAGTTTCTGGTAAGTTCTGTATTCCAGAATATGTTTGATGATCTCATGTTTTGAAGAAAGCTTCTGAAGAACATCTTCTGAGGTTGCATACTGCCCGGTCTTTGTTTTCTTTGCTTTCGGATCCAGCTGCATTTTTTCAAACAGGATTTCTCCCAGCTGCCTTGGTGAATTCATGTTGAACTCTTCTCCTGAAAGTTCGAAGATTTTTGCTTCTAATCCTTTCAGGTCGTTTTCAAGGTCCACACTTTCCTGTGCCAGCCATTTTTCATCCAGGGAAATACCGGCCAGTTCCATTTTGGCAAGTACTTCCATCAGAGGCATTTCGATATTGTAGAAAAGTTCTTCCAGGTTTTCTTTTTTAAGCTGTGGTGCAAAAAGTTCGTACAACTGGAATGTTACATCTGCATCTTCTGCCGCATAATCTGTCTGGGTTCTGAGATCTGCATCTCTGAAGTTCCCTTGTTTTTTACCTTTCTTTCCAATGATGGTTTCAATGGATACAGGCTTGTAATTCAGGTATACTTCGGAAAGATAATCCATCCCGTGTCTTCCGTCAGGATTCAGCAGGTAATGGGCAATCATGGTATCAAACATGGCCCCTTTCACCGTAATATCGTATTGTTTTAAAACTTTATAATCAAATTTGAGATTGTGCGCCACTTTCAGCAGGTCTTCCTTTTCAAAAAACGGTCTGAAGATCTCCAGGGTCTGCAAAACCTCTGCCCGGTCTTCAGAAAGCGGAATGTAATAGGCAAGCCCTTTTTTATAAGAAAAGCTCATTCCTACCAATTCAGCTTCCAGCTCGTTCAATGAAGTGGTTTCCGTATCAAAACAAACCACTTTTTGCAGTAAAAGATTATCTACCAGTTTTTTCTGAGCTTTCGGGTTATTGATAAACTGATACAGATGATCGTTATGCTCAATGGTTGATTTTGTAGAGGTAGCCTGTTCCAGTTCTTCAAAATTCGCGAAAAGGTCAAGCTGCATTACCTGTCCCTTGACTTCTGTTCCAGCCGGGGTCTGTTTTACTTCTACCTCGCTTACTACAATAGTTTCTGCCGGTGCAGGTGCAAAAGCCCTGTAAAGGTTTTCATACAGCCTTCTGAATTCTATTTCATCAAAGACTTCTTTTACTTTTTCAAAATCGGGAGTCTCAAGATCATATTGTTCCTGATGGAATTCTACCGGAGCGTCACAGATAATGGTTGCCAGTTTTTTAGACAAAATCCCACGTTCTGCGGAGGCTTCTACTTTTTCCTTCAGTTTTCCTTTCAGTTTATCAGTATTGGCTAACAGGTTTTCAATGCTTCCGAATTCTTTAAGGAACTTCATCGCCGTTTTTTCACCTACTCCTTCCAGTCCCGGAATATTATCTACCGCATCTCCCATCATGGCAAGAAAATCAATAACCTGTTTTGGGTCTTCAATTTCATATTTTGCCTTTACTTCTTCTACTCCGAGAATTTCGATATCACCTCCTTTCAGCCCCGGTTTATAAATTTTAATTTTATCGGTAACCAGCTGTGCAAAATCTTTATCTGGTGTCACCATATAGGTGGTATATCCTTCTTTTTCTGCTTTACAGGCAATGGTACCTATTACATCATCAGCTTCATATCCTTCTACTCCAAGAATAGGAATATGCATTGCTTCCAGAATTCTGTGGATGTATGGAACAGCAATCTTGATTGCTTCAGGAGTTTCGCTTCTGTTGGCTTTATAATCTGAGAAATCATCCGTTCTTACACTGGCTTGTCCTACGTCAAAAACTACGGCCAGATGAGTAGGTTTTTCTCTTCTGATCAGTTCAATCAAAGAATTAGTAAAACCAAAAATAGCAGAAGTATCCAGCCCTTTGCTGGTGAGTCTCGGATTCCTGATTAATGCGTAATATCCTCTGAAAATCATCGCATACGCATCGATGAGAAACAGCCTTTTATCTTGTGTTGCGTCCATATTATCTATAATGAACAAATATAAGAAAATAGGAGTAAAAGTTGATAGTTTGAGGAAGAGTTTCGGGAATGGGTATCCGGGGTTTGAGGATGCGGATTACTGGATGCAGGGCTAGGATTTCGGACTTATGATATTACAATCCCGTTTAGCAGCTATTGTTTTCAAAACTTATTTGTTCATTCTTATTCAACAGCTTTCCATTCTTATGACAGCTATTTTTATAAAACAAAACAGCATACCCAAAGGCATACTGTTTCTTTTTTATTTAAGTTATGGGATTATTTACCAGATGTAGGCCATAGTCCTGCGTACTGAGAATTACCATAGTCAATGGTTTCAGCACTTACTACGAAGCTGATCAGCATACTGTTGCTGTCAATAGCATCGAAGTCTACTTCGTGCTGGATTACATATCCGTTTTCCCATTTCAGGGTAATCAGTGTTCCTTCCTCGTGAGATTTGTTGAAGGTAATTTCTCCTACTGTCGGTTTGTATTTACCGTTTAACAGGCTTTCAAGGATGTCTGATTTTTCAGTAGCTTCTACCGTAACCTTGATTAATGCGTTGGAAGGGTCTGACGCTACACGTCCTGATACGTCTGTAGATCTTGATACGCTGTAATTCATTTTTAACAGCTTCTGTCCTTCTCCGTTGTTGAATTTTAAGATTCCTCTTGAATTTCTTTCGGCCATGATTGTAAATTTTAATCGTTAGTAATAAATTGTAATTCAATAATTATATAACAAAGATAAAACCCTTGTTTTTGAAAAAAAAGCATTTGAATGTAAATCTGAAAAAGTGTCGTAATTGTACGATTTGATGTCGTAGTTCTACGATTTATTGTCGTAATTCTACGACATTAGATTTAAAAACAACACATCAACAACTTATAACAAATACATTAAAAGCAGGTAGGAATATCTATTATTACACCATAAAGAGATATATTATACCTGAAATTGTTCCGAAAAATCTAATGGTGTTAAAAAAAACAGAACAGCGTCTCTTGCCCGCTGTTCTGTACCAATTTTATTTTTACTAAGATGATGAATAGGCTTATTTACCTGCTGAAGGCCATAGTCCTGCGTACTGAGAAGTACCGTAGTCGATGGTTTCAGCACTTACTACGAAGCTGATCAGCATACTGTTGCTGTCAATAGCATCGAAGTCTACTTCGTGCTGGATTACATATCCGTTTTCCCATTTCAGGGTGATCAGTGTTCCTTCCTCGTGAGATTTGTTGAAGGTGATTTCTCCTACTGTCGGTTTGTATTTACCGTTTAACAGGCTTTCAAGGATGTCTGATTTTTCAGTAGCTTCTACCGTAACCTTGATAAGTGCGTTGGAAGGGTCTGATGCTACACGTCCTGATACGTCTGTAGATCTTGATACGCTGTAATTCATTTTTAACAGCTTCTGTCCTTCTCCGTTGTTGAATTTTAAGATTCCTCTTGAATTTCTTTCGGCCATGATTGTAAATTTTAATCGTTAATATTTTGTGATTCAGTGATTGTGTTAACAAATATAGAAGCTCTTCATCGCTAAAAAAAACTTTTGAATATAAATCTGAAAAAGTGTAGTAGTTCTACGATTTGTTGTCGTAATTCTACGACATTAGATTTACATGTCAAAATATTACGCTATCTATAAGCATGTTACATAACCAAAAGAAGAATTATAAAAATAAAACATTTCACAAATTAAGGATAAATAACATCCTGAATAAGCATTTATTAACCTTTTTACGATGCTATTTTCCTTTAATTCTGTTTAAATCTTCCTGATAAAGGTTTTCTCCGTAATTTTTTTTGAAATTCACTGATAGCTTATCTTTGGAGCTTAACGATTCATACTGTTTTATTCTGAGCTTTGCTTCTTCTAATGTGTCCTTCTTATATGGGAACGATACATTATATTTCTCAACCAGCTGTTTTTTAATTCTGAATAATTTTTCATAGTAAGGAGAGTCAGGCAGGTTACGTTCATTTTTCTGTTTTTCCTTATACTGAATATAATCTGCGATTGGGCAAAGGTTCGTTCCTTTAATTTTAGGCAATCCTCCTTTAGTTAAAAAGTATTCAGCCATATCCAGGTCGTCCCGGGCAGCACTTTCCATAATGTTGCTTCCATTATAAGAAACATTATTGATGTCAGCTCCATTCTGAAGTAAGTAATCAATCATTTTCTTTTCGGTACCTTCATCACCTCCAAGGGTCATTGCATCGGATAAAGGGGAATTCCCTACAGCCGGGTTAGGATTGGCTTTATATTTGAAAAGCAATTGCAGCATTTCGTAATTATTAAGTGCTACAGCATGATTCAAAGGAGATTCAAGACCTTCATGAGGCACTATGATATCGGGATCAGCTCCCAGCTCTAAAAGCTTTTCCATTGCTTTTAAATCTTCAATAATAGAAGCATACATCAGTAAGGTATATCCTGTATTTTCCTGCAATTTATTGATATCAATATTTTTTTCCTTAATCAGATCTTCCATGCCTTTAAGATCTCCATCAAACATTTTCTGGGCAGCTGATAAAGCGTCTCCCGTAAACATTCTTGAAGGAGGATATTGATTTCTATTTTCGTTTTTACGCGACCTAAGATTAAAATCTGAACAGGAAAAAAGTGTCATGATGGAAAATATTATTAAAATAATTGGTTTCATATTATATATTATTAGCTACAACATCAGTATTAATAGTGGCCAGCATTGCCTGGAACGCATCATTATATGCGCTATGTCCGCTTCCAATGGTTTTGATTCCAAGCCCTTCATTATCATCAATATATCCGAAGATTTCATGCTGTTGTCCTAAAGCCCTTGGAACTCCTCCCGTAAGACCTCCGAAAATTGCAATTTTGTTAAGCCCCGGAATTCTGGATAAAGCCAATGTAGAGAGCAGGCCTTCCCTGTTATTTTGCAGCCCGTTAAGAATATCATTACTTGTACTGTAATTGATAATGCTTGAAGTTGATTTTACAGCTCCTTTTTTATCAAGATAATCGAGTGTATTGCCATGTACTCCTCTTGCATTGAAGGTATATCCCGGAAGCCCAGTATAATAGGAAGCCATGGCACTGTTTCCTCCTCCTAGTGAATGTCCGGTAAATTTCACTTTTCCTCCGGTTGCATTATCCATTTTTTCAGCGAGCATTCTCGTTTTTTCTATCTGAGGGGTTGCAAAACCAAGAGCCTGCCCTCCATCTTCAATAAGCCAGTCATGATAAAACTGCATTCCTTTAGGCTCGGAACCCCTGAACGCTACAAAATAATCTCCTGTTTCTTTATTATAATATAAAGAGGAAAAGAAACCGTTATCTTTATTGGTGTTGAAATCTTTGCTGGTTAAAGCTCCGGGACCGAACAGCTTATCCAGCTCAGCCTGATCATCTGTATTGATTCGTGTATATCCCTCAATACTGGTATTCTTCCCGTTATCTTCGTAAGAATCCTGGGCCATTCTACTGGCAATAGAGGCCTCCTGCAGCTGGGCAACAGGTAAATGAAAGGTAATTTTACCTCCTATGAAACAGTGTAAACTGGAATTTTGCAACAGAGGTTTTTTATTTTCAATTTTTACTTTAGGATGGGTATTTTGCCAGTCGCTTCCCTTGCATAAAAATGAACAGATATTGAGGCAGTCATCTATGAGGGCACTTCCTGCCCAGGCTGCCGCAGCCAAAACAAAAAGTCCGCCGGAGAAAGCTGCTGCTACTGCCACACCTGCTAATGCTCCTGCCATCATCATTTCAGGACAAATAAAATTATCTTTAAACCGGTCCTTTTCCGTAGCCATCAGCTTAGCTCCTTTCTTCAATTTTACTGAAGACTGGGAACTGACTCCAATTCCTATAAGTCTTCGGCCTTTACTACAAGTAAGCGGAGTATCCTGTGCGATATATAATTGACTCATAGTGATGGTATTAATTGTTATTTTTTATTTAACTTTATATGGTATCTGCAAACATAGATCATCTTTTCATTGAGTTCTTCTTTCACATGAAATATAACCTCTGATAATACAGAATCTTCATTATAAGTATATTCGCCCTCAATGGCGTACTTATATTCCAGAGCATTTCCAAGTGTTCTCTGATATTTATCTTTATAAATACTTTCAAAACGGGACTGGTTCCCTTTACTTTTGCCATCCAGTTTAACAGTGAAACCTCCTTCTTTATTGTTTGAAATTCTGTATAAGGATCTGTACTCAAGTTCTTCTCCCGGGAAAAGGGTTGACAACGTTGTTCTTACAGGAATTTCATCTGTAAAACTTCCTCCGCTGAATACAGGTAAAGGATAAAACATGATCTGATACAAAAAGTTTTGTCTGATATTACGATCTATATTGTTAAATTCTTGATCATAGATCTGAATAAATACCTTATAACTTTCTTTTACCAGCTCAAAAAAATGAAGATCCTTTTTTATCTCTTCCCACCTGCTTACAATTTCATTTTTATTGATTACTTCATGAATACTTTTATCAGTATTTAAAGATAATTCAACAACCTCCGTCGCTTTATTTATTTTTTCAAGGATTTCATAAAACGGCTGCATCTGTCCGTCTGCCTGAATATATCTCTGGGTAGAAGAATGTATGCTAATATGATTGTATTCTCCGGGTGTTACGGCCCAGTCTTCTTCTATTTCTGTCTCGTTAGCCTTCCCTGTTCCTAAAGTAAGATAGGATCTGATATTGATATTATATTCTCCTTTTTTATACCAGGCATATTTAAATCCTGACAACTGGTCATTTTTTTCAACTTTATTCGGGTCCAAAGTCATGTTTTAATACGTTTTAGAATACATTCGCGGCATCAGTTAATATCAACATTACTTCCGGTAATAAATATATCTCCCGTAGCATTCATTGAAGTGACTGCTTTACTGTGAATACTCAGATTATCCTGTGTTACCAGTAATGCATTTTTCAATGAATTCAAATCCAGCATTCCTTCTTTGGCGGATATAGTAATGCCTTCTTTAGTAATTGTGATACTGTTTTGACCTACCCTTAATTCAATTTTTGTTTTTCCTTCCAGAGAAATATTTCCGTCTGCATCCATTGTCAGGACTGAATTGGCTGCCCCACCTTCTTTTCCTCCGACATTAATGGAATTTGTACTGCCGGCATTTACCGTATTATTATTTCCTACGTTTACCGTTTTATTGTTATTGGCATTGGTCTGGACATTTCCTGCCCCGTCAAACTTCATATTGGCTCCGCCCTGATCCGTTAGAAATACAGAGCCTTCACCATCATTTAATTCTAATTTATTTCCACTTCTGCTGCTCAGGCTTTTAATATTGTTACCAGTTCCGCCACCGCCACCTATTCCACCGTGGAACATTCCTCCCATCACAAACGGACGGTCCGGGTGTTGATGTACAAAATTCACAATAACCTGGTCTCCCACTTCCGGAACAGCCATAAATCCTCTGTTCTTACTTACTTTATCACTGCTTCCTGCATCCGGGGTCATTACGCGGATAAATTCAGTAGTATCCGGTCCGCTTTGCCAATCGAACTGCACCCGTACTCTTCCCTGATTTAAAGGATCTGTATTTGAAATTACTTTTCCAAACTGGGCTTCTGCTTTTGGCATCTGAAATTCGGGACGTGGGATAAATCCTGTATCTGCGGCAATCGCTTCAAATTTGCCATCATAATAACCTCTGGCATCTACTTCGTGAGTGACTTCAATAATCATCAGCTTTGTAAAATAAGCGGTTTCATTACTCTCTGATTTACGCATTTCAATATCTGCGGTACATCCCGGATATAAGAAAGGAACTGTTGTAGTTCCCGAAGTAACGAAAACTTCTGAAGCTTTGCTTCCTGCGGTTCCCTTCTGGGAAGCATCAATATCCATAAAGGAAGAAGCTTTAATAGGGGCAACTCTCAAAGAAGGGGTTGTAAAAGTTTTTTCTGATATTTCGTAAGCACGTCTTGCAATATCTGATGTATGGTTAATTTTTGAGCTGCCAGCTGTCAGCTTCTCATTTTTACTGCTGTTATAGCCATAAAAAGTTGGACTTACATGCTGGGCTTTCATTTTGATGGCAATATCACTTACACTGCTTCCATAAGTAAGCCTGACGGGTTTCTCCTGAGGCGGCAGTTTGCCGAAGTGCAGAACTTCCCCATCATAATAAAACTGCTCTCCATAGGCTTCGGCCATTCTGGCGAGATAATTATAATGGGTTTCCTCATATTGTGAGCTGTACGATATATTTCCATGCTGGGCATCTACTCGGAAATCAAATTTATGCTGTCCCAGCCCTTCTTTAATTACCTGATCGGCAATACTGTTCAGACTTACAGGCTGACTTCCTCCAAAGCTCTGAATATGAGGGGCAGCATCCAGAAGTACAGTTGGGCTGTACCCTTTGACCATAATATTTCCAAGACTTCCTTTTTCCTGGCTGAATCCCACTTCTGTAACCACTCCTACAAAATTACGTTCTGCTCCTTTCTCAATATCTTTATATTTGAAAACAACTGTGATTCTTTTTCCTAAAAATTTCTGAGCTTCTTCCAGATTGTGGTTTTCCGGTTTACCCAAAGTATCATGGGCCAGCATCAGACTGAATTCATGGTGCCTGGTAGCACTCTGCACCAACTTAAAGTGCTTGAAATGATTAATGATCTGCCCTTCAATAATTACATCGAGCTTGATAACCCGGTTGATTCCTGCTATATAACTCTGAGAGATAGCTTCTGCATTATGTATTTTTGAAGTAGGCTGCTTGGCCCACACTTTTGTCTCAACAACGGAAGGATCATTGGAAACCAGCGTTTGATTCAGAAACTTACCTGTTTCTTGTACCGGGTTTGAATGCTGCGTGGTTTCTGCTGTTTTTTTTATTTTATCTCCTGCTTTGTTTACCTTTTCTTCTGCTTTTGCAACCGCATTTTCCTGTGCCGTTTTTTTGATCGTCTCTGTATCCTGGCTGATAGATTGTTGAGAATTCTTTACTTTAATTTTATCATCTTGAAACATGGTGTTGTGTGTTTAAGTTAATAAATATTGAATTGAAACTGTAGGTATTATTACCGGCTCTGTAAATTCCAGATATTGGTTTCTGTTTAGTGATTATTTATCTGAAACTTATTTTAAAGCAGAAAACAGAACAGCGTCTCTTGCCCGCTGTTCTGTACCAATTTTATTTTTACTAAGATGATGAATAGGCTTATTTACCTGCTGAAGGCCATAGTCCTGCGTACTGAGAAGTACCATAGTCGATGGTTTCAGCACTTACTACGAAGCTGATCAGCATACTGTTGCTGTCAATAGCATCAAAGTCTACTTCGTGCTGGATTACATATCCGTTTTCCCATTTCAGGGTAATCAGTGTTCCTTCCTCGTGAGATTTGTTGAAGGTGATTTCTCCTACTGTCGGTTTGTATTTACCGTTTAACAGGCTTTCAAGGATGTCTGATTTTTCAGTAGCTTCTACCGTAACCTTGATAAGTGCGTTGGAAGGGTCTGATGCTACACGTCCTGATACGTCTGTAGATCTTGATACGCTGTAATTCATTTTTAACAGCTTCTGTCCTTCTCCGTTGTTGAATTTTAAGATTCCTCTTGAATTTCTTTCGGCCATGATTGTAAATTTTAATCGTTAATATTTTGTGATTCAGTGATTGTGTTAACAAATATAGAAGCTCTTTATCGCTAAAAAAAACTTTTGAATATAAATCTGAAAAAGTGTAGTAGTTCTACGATTTGTTGTCGTAATTCTACGACATTGGATTTAATAAATCTATCCAATATACGATTAATAAAGGATTTCAACACATTTAAAAGGATAAATAAAATCAACAATTTTCCACATTATTGAGAAATATTAAGATTCTTTTAATAAAATTAATATATTTTTAACAGGTAATAAAAAACGCAGCAAGTAAGCCTGCTGCGTCTTTTTATCTATTCGATAATATCTACTGTTGAGCCTTTCCGCCTTCTTTTATGGAACGAACCAATATTTTATTTTTTCTCAGCAGAAAATCAGGCATCAGATCAACCGGAAGATAGAAAGGGCTTTCCCCTTTTTTCTGCAGTTCTTCTACAATTCCCGGATTCCAGGCAAGAATTTTATCTACTCCTATATTCAGTTCAGCCGCAACAACATTCAGATTGAATCCGGCATTGATTTCTGTTTCTGAAAGTGCAGCAGCAGTCTCTTTCCGGTCTCCTTCAAAAAAAACCTTATTGATTCTTGATGAATTATAGTTATTCAAGACACTCTGAAGTTCTCCGGTAGCATAACATGCATTCAGGTATTTCTTTACATGATTAATGGTTTCCCCTGGAAGATATTTATAAAATTCATGATATTGAGAGGAACCTGCAGCTTCCATTGCTTTGGCTATATTTCCTTCGCCACAGTTGTAAGCAGCAACTACTGTCACCCAATTATTATACTTTTTATAGAGGTTGCTTAAAGAAATCGCTGCTGTTTTGGTACTTTTATAAAGATCCGTACGTCCCTGCTCAGTAAGCCCGTACTGATTGGCATGTGCGGTCATAAACTGCCAAACCCCTACTGCTCCGGCTCCTGAGGTGATATTTCTGTCAAAATTAGACTCAATCAGAGCCAGGTTTCTCAAATGTTTGGGAAGTCCTTTCTGAAGAAGTAACTGCTCAATAAATTCTACCAGATCTTTATTGGCATTAATGATACTCCTGTACTTTTTCACGCTGCTTTCCGAAGTATCGGAAGCGGCAAGAAACTGCCCGTTGATCATGATAACGGATCCTAATAATAGAAAACCTGTAAAGATATTTCTGACAATCGTTTTCATTTTAATTTTATTTATAAGCAAAAAGGCAAAAAAAGCGGATTGCAGATCTGCCTTTTTACTGTATACTTAATCTACTTTCCAGCTTAGTTTTTCTTCGTCTTTATTCCAATCTACAAGTATAGTCTGTCCGGATTTCACTTCTTCTCTGACAATCATTTTAGAGATAGGTCTTGCAAGCTGTGCACGGATTACTCCTGAAATCTGCCTTGCCCCGTACTTACTGCTGAATCCTCCTAGTGCAAGGTTTCTTACAGCCTCATCACTTATTTTTAAAGTGATACCCAGCCTTGTTAATGACGTATGAAGTGATTTCAGCTGAATATTAAAGATTCTTTCTGCAATGGATTCTGTGATCGGTGCAAAAGGAATGATCTCCGTAATTCTTGCCAGGAACTCAGGTCTGAACCGTCCTGAATTTGACATAATCTGCATCAGTGAAGATGATTCCGGAATTTTCCCTTCTTCAAACTGTTTTACAATTTCTTCACTTCCGATATTGGAGGTAAACAGGATCAGTGCATTGCTGAAATCTCCTTCTTTACCTAATTTATCATGAACTTTTCCTTCATCCATAATCTGAAGGAAAACATCAAAAACGGAATGGTGGGCCTTTTCAATTTCATCAAATAATACAACAGTATAAGGCTGTTGTCTGATTTTATTTACCAGCATACCTCCTTCTTCATATCCTACATATCCCGGAGGTGCTCCATATAGCAATGCTGCGGAATGCTCTTCTTTAAATTCTGACATATCAAAGCGTACCATTGCCTTTTCGTCATTGAACAGTAATTCTGCCATTGATTTTGCCAGCTCTGTTTTACCGGTTCCCGTAGGTCCCAGAAGGAAGAAAGATCCGATGGGCTGTCCCGGCTTATTCAATCCGCTTCGGTTTTCAACAATGGCATCGGAAAGGATTTTCAATGCATGATCCTGTCCTACCACTCTGTTCAACAAAAGGGATTCCATATTCAGAAGTTTTTCTTTTTCCTGGGCCTGGATTTTCCCGATTGGAATATTGGTTTTGGCAGCCATTACCGCAGCCAGTTCCAATCTGTCTACTTTTTCTCTTTTCTTAGCTGCATGCTGTAAAAGCTCTGCGTAGGTATCTTCAATGATCTTCTGAATCTGATCTACGGGCATAGAGTTGTCAATCGAAGGCTGTTCACTCAGTGATCCCCACAGAATCGGACTTATTTTATCTCTCAACAGGTTGTAAGTCCAGATCAGTTCATCCGCTTTATCTTTGCTGTCTGCATATTCTTCCTTCAAAATTGCATCATAACTTTCTTTCCAGCTTTCAAGTTCTTTTTCGGAAAGTTCATCAAGCATTTTGATGGCTGCCATTGTTCTGTCCAACAAATCAATAGCAGCGTCCGGTAATTTTTTACCTTTGGCATATCTTTTTGCCAGACGTACGCATTCCGGAAGGGCTGTTTTTTCTACTTCAATTCCATGATGTTTTTTATACCCTTCAAGAAGTACATCTATCATTTTGACACAGGTTTTCTCGTCCGGTTCAAGAACGGTTAACACTTCAAAACGACGGTTGAAAGCCTGCTCCGGCTCAATAATTTTTCTGTATTCTTCCTGTGTCGTCGCTCCGATTACGGTAATTTCACCTCTTGCAAGCTCGGGCTTCAGGAGATTGGCAACGTTTCCGATGCTTCCTTTCGGGTCTAAAAGGGTATGAATTTCATCAATGAAAAGAATGGCTTTTTCAATTTTCTTACATTCATTGATGACTTTTTTCAGGCGGTCTTCAATTTCACCTTTATAAGAGGTTCCTGCCAGTAATGCTCCGGTATCCAGTTCTAAAAGGGTACCGTTTTTAAGCATTTCAGGAACATTTCCTTTAATAATTTCAGTGGCAAAACCTTCTACCAAAGCAGTTTTTCCAACTCCCGGCTCCCCGATGATAATCACATTCGGTTTGCTTCTGCGGCAAAGAATTTCCACCAGCATTCTGAGCTCTTTATCCCTGCCGATGATATTTTCGATTTCTCCTTTTCTTGCCTGCGCCGTTCTGTCTACACAGTAGCTTTTAATGGAAGGAAAGGAAGCATCTGAATAGTCTGAACCATTTGAAAATAATGACGAGAAGTTCCCATCTTCTGAAACAGTAAACGGAGTATCTTTTCTGTACAGATTAAAGATTTCATGTTCCCTCAACGGAAGTGATTTTAACTGCTGAAGAGAGAATACAACCTGTGGTTTTACAATGGCTGTAAGGATGCAGATCGGAGTAATCTCATCCAGTCCTAATTTTAAGCGGATATCGTCAGCCTCTTCAATAAGGGTATCCACTGCATCATCCTGTCCTACTTCATCCGGAAGATGGCTGGTTTTCGGGTATTCTTCAATACGCACATCTGCCCATTCATAGAAGTATCCCGGATCTTTATCTATACTTTTCAGGAATTCATTAAGTCCGATATCTTTATGCATTAAAGCCTGCAGGATGTGCGGGCCACCATAAGTTCCATTATAATTTTCCTTCGCTATCGACTGAGCAATATGAAATAGTTGCTTTACTGTTTCGTTGGTTACTAGTACTCCCATTTATAATTTTCTTATATTAATATATTTGCATTCTGTTTATTATGCTGATTTGATGGTTTCGATCCATATTTTCCATCCCTTTCATCAGGGTATAAAAAATTGTTCTTTTTGTGATGCTAAAATTAGTTATTTTATTCCAAATGATATAAAGATAGTTAATTCTTCAAATAGAGAAGAAAGCATGATTTTTTTTACCTCCAGTGACCTTTACCCGGTTTATAACGAAAGAGGCTATTTATATTGCTGAATTAATGAATTAACCCTATCTACGTCATAATCAAAAACGAATTCTCTGTTCATTTCTTTTTTTAAATGGTATCGTTTGTTTTTTCCTCTTCTTTATGCCCATATTCCTGATATTCACTTTCTATTTTTCCAATTCTTATACATTTATTTTAATTCCTGAGATCGGCATTGTAGAAAACGACCCAACAAGAAATAGTTTTTCTATAAATCTTTTATCAATCATGAATTATGGGTTATAAAAAGGTACTGTTTTTTTCTGAAGCTCTTTTCCTGTTTTACCATCCAGAATGATTTCTTCTATTTTGTCGCCTGCAATTTGATGAGAAATTCTCCATACTTTTTTGCCTTCAAAATCCTGTTTTAATACTCTAGTCTGGTAACCAGAATCATGGTAGCCTTTAGGCAGATCAATTTTATTCTTTTCACAGTATGCAATAACATCCGCAGGTTTAAAGTCGTAACCTTCATCCATGTTTTCCTCTTTAAGGAGCTTACCAGATTCGTCAAAATGATACCAAATACCAACTACTGAACCTTCATTGAACAAGCATCCTTTTTTCTCAATATTACCACTGTCATAGAAAAATTTAGTAACCTTATACAACAGATTATCATTATAAATTATTTCTCTATAACCTGGTGATTGAAAATCCTGAATGTAGGTATTGCTACCTTCCCGCACTTTCAAGTAGCCTCTTACTGATTTCTTTTGGAAATTTTCAATATCAAATTTTTCATACTTATTATCAACAATTGGTATCATATATTTATCTATTTTTTGAGATTGGCATTGTATAAACATACTCAACCACATTAACACTATTATTTTATTCATAACTACCTATTTTATAGATGAATTGGCTTTTTTCCATTGCCAATAATATAATGAACATCGTTTATTGTCATTCCCTCCATGATGCGAATAATCTAATAAATTATCTGTCTTTCTATACTCATACGTATACAATGCATGAGAAGATGCCTCCTTATTTGCAAAGGTATGGGCTAAATTCATAGAATGAAGAAATTCATGTGCTGCAGTCTGCTCGTTTTTACTTTTAAATACGACCACATAATCTGCTCCATAATTTGAATATCCGGAAACATGTCCTCTTGCATCGTAACCATGCTCAGCAAAATAAAATGCTTTGAAATGCTTTGTGTATTTCTTAGGATAAGCCTTTTCCAATTGAACTTTCAAATAATCCTGCAGTTCTTTTCCGCCGCTCATTTTACCAGGATCTACCTCACCACTGGTTACGAAGTCAATAAAATTTTTATCTGCTGTTAAATCTAATTCAACAATATCAGAATCATCCGATAATTTGATATATGCCTGCTCAAGGTATTGATTAATCCTATTTTTTTCATCATTAATATTAGGTTTATTCTTCCCTGATCCGGTTGACAATTCCGGAGTTTTTATTTCAACAAACACAACATCTTTTTTCTTCTGTTTTGTATTATCATTTGCCCAGACATTTATTTTTCCGGCAATTGACTCAACGGTTGCACCTGCTTCAGTTTTAAAAGCTTTTAACTCTATAGTCTGATTACCTGTAAACTCTTTTATGCATTTGACCGTCACTTCATAATCGTTCAAAGCTATTTTCTTTTTACCTTTTATTTCAATTTTATCAGGAGTAAAAGTAAAATAATCAGATTTGGTAAACTCCAAATAATCAGCTTCATGTTGTATTTCTGCAAAAAAAGTAATCTTAACTTCTTTATCTTTTAGGATAGATAGCCATGGTATAAAGTATTCTTCAGGAACATCTTTTCCTGTTTTATCTTTTTTCGTTTTCCATGCAACAGAGAAAGGATTATACTCTTTTTTCAGGTTATTAAACATTGTTTCGTCGACCTCAAAGTATCCATCATATTTATTGCCGTTTTTTACTTTTGTCGTAAACTTGGCATCTTCATACTGATAAGCTACAATATCCTCAAATTTCTGATCATTAAAAAGGGCCGTATCTCCCATTCTCATCCAATCAAAGCCAAACTCTCCTTTCCAGTTTTTATTCGGTCTGAATTGTACAATCAATTGTATAAGCTGCTGTAGTGGTGGAGATTGCGGCGTATTATGGCTCACCCCTTTAGCATTACCCTTTTCAGAAATCCATTTCATGGCACGTGAAATAATACTCTCCTGAGAATACATATTATGATTTTCATGTGAGATTTTGTTGTAGGTGCCTTTTACAATTCTCGTTCTGCTCATGGCTAATGTGCTTTAGATTTCTCACCGCTGTTATTTTGAACTTCCTGCTGGGCATGTTTGTTAATGGAAGCGTTGGAAGTAATGTTGATTTCCTTCTCCGAAATTTCATTTCTTTCCTTCTTTGTTTCACTGTGTACATCTCCCTCAATGATCTCAGTAAGTTTACCCGTAATGAATGTACTTACATTTCCTATAACCGAAGTAAGTTTCATAGCGCCTACAGTCTCGGTATTATTTAATCCGATACTGTCTGATTTGTTCATTCCCACCGTCGTAGTCATATTCTCCCCCACATTGATGTTCATATTCTTACAGTTCAGGGTCATGGTTTCCGGTGCTGTAATATTGATATTGCTTCCTGTAGTATCCAGATGGATCTCATTGCCGCTTTTGTCTGTAATAATGATACTTTCATCTTCAGTGAAAACTATTCTGTGGCCGCTTCTTGTCTGGATAGATTTTACCCGGTTGTCGGCCCCGCCGCCAAGGCCTATTCCTCCATGGAACATTCCTCCCATCACGAAGGGCCTGTCGGGATGACTGTGGACAAAGTTGACCATTACCTGATCACCCACTTCCGGAATGGCAACATAACCACGGTTTTGTGTGATCTGATCGGTTCCTCCTGCATCCGGACTCATTACCCGGACAAAGTGGGTGGTATCATTCATCTGCCAGTCAAATCTTACCTGAACCCTGCCCTGACCTTCCGGATCGGTGTTCGAGATTACTGTTGCAATCTGCGGCTGGGCAGCAGGTACTGTAAATTCCGGTTTGGGTAAAAAGCCTGTATCAGCCGCTATGGATTCAAAAGTGCCTGTGTAATGGCCAATTGTATCAATCTCATGAACAGCTTCAGTAACCATCACCTTTGTAAAATAGGAAGTTTCATTGCTATCCGGCTTTCTCATATGAATATCTGCAACGCATCCCGGATGCAAAAACGGAACGGTTGTAGATCCTGAAACAGAAAATACATTGACAGCTTCGCTGCCTGATGTACTCCTCTGGGAATGCTCTACATCCAGATGTGTGGTTGCCTTGATTGGGGCAACCTGTAATGCCGGAGTTTTATATATTTTATCGTTATGGCTATATGCCGTACGGGCCAGATCCCCCAAATGGCTGACCGGCGTTTCACCTGAAGTCAGTTTTTCATTTTTACTGCTGTTATACCCGTAATATTGAGGTTTTGTATGAACAGCTTTTAACTCCACTCTGATGTTGTCTGCATTACTTCCGTACATCAGCTTTATAGGTTTATTCTGTGGCGGAAGTTTTCCAAAATGCAATACCTCACCATCGTAGTAGAATTGTTCTCCATACGCTTCTGCCATTCTCGCCAGATAATTGTAATGGGTTTCGTTATACTGGCTGCTGTAAATAATCTGAGAATAATCATTGGTATCCACTCTTATGTCAAACCGTTCTTTATCTAATCCCTGTTTGATTACTTCTTCTGCAATGATTCCCATATTCACAGGCTTTCCACCGCCAAAACTCTGAATATGAGGAGCTCCATCCAGCAAAATGGTCGGACTGTATCCTGAAAGCACGATATTGCCAAGACTCATCTTTTCCTGGCTGAATCCTACTTTGGTAATAACCCCAACGAAATTTCTTTCAGGACTATTCTCAATATCTTTGTACGACATAACAGCTGTCAGACGTTTTCCAAGGAATTTATTAGCTTCTTCAAGAGTATGGCTTTGTCTGTCTCCCAGTGCATCATGAGCAAGGATAAGATTGAATTCGTGGTGGTGACCCGCTTTTTGTTTGAGAGTGAAATGTTTATAGTACTTAATAATTTTGCCTTCTACAACCAGTGACAATTTAACCAGCCGGTTGATGCCCGTATGATGATTCTCGGATATTCCGTCTGCATTCTGTGACGGACGGAAAGAAGATCCTTTTGTCTTTGATTCGGTTTTCATATGCTTTGTGTTTGTGTTGGTATTAAAGATAACAATATTTTACATAACAGACATTATATAAGCCTGTTGTAGAATAAAAATCCTTTGAATTAGTTTTTATTCAGGCAAAAAAAGACCGCCTTTAATAGGGACAGTCTTTTTTCTTATGAATGTTGATAATGTGTGTAATATTAGCTTGACGGCCATAGTCCCGCATACTGAGAAGTACCGTAGTCAATGGTTTCAGCACTTACTACGAAGCTGATCAGCATACTGTTGCTGTCAATGGCATCGAAGTCTACCTGATGCTGGATTACATATCCGTTTTCCCATTTCAGGGTGATCAGTGTTCCTTCCTCGTGAGATTTGTTGAAGGTGATTTCTCCTACTGTCGGTTTGTATTTACCGTTTAACAGGCTTTCAAGGATGTCTGAATTTTCAGTAGCTTCTACCGTAACCTTGATAAGTGCGTTGGAAGGGTCTGACGCTACACGTCCTGATACGTCTGTAGATCGGGAAACGCTGTAATTCATTTTTAACAGCTTCTGTCCTTCTCCATTATTGAATTTTAAGATTCCTCTTGAATTTCTTTCGGCCATGATTAGTAAATTTTAATCGTTAGTAATATTTTGTGATTCAGTGATTGTATAGCAAAGATAGAGGCTCTTTTCCGCTAAAAAAAACTTTTCAGTACAAATCTCAGAAATTGTAGTAGTTCTACGATTTGTTGTAGTAATTCTACGACAATTGATTTAAACCCTACCTTATAACTCCCACCAATGAAGCATTTTAAGTTAAATCCCGTTTTTAAGACAAATACTATTTTTACACATAAAAGAGAAATAATGAGACTGAAAATTTAATTCAAAGTATAAAATTCAGGATTATTTTAAAACAGGGAAGTTTCATTACAACACAAAAAAAGCAGAAGTAAATCCTCCTGCTTTTGGTATCATTAAAATAAGATTCTTAATGTTTTGTATATTCCGGCTGTTCTGTTGGAATTCTTGACGGGGTAAAGTATTCATTAAGCCAATAGAAAGTCTGTCCGTTCTGCTGAATTTTTACAGCTGGGTTATTTCTGTTGGCCAGCATTCTGTCTGCCAGGTTTTTATAGTGGTAAAAATAGTTTTTCACCGTTTCATTAGGAACAACTTTTGATTTCTTCCAGCCTTTCAGTTTATATTTAGCCATCAATTCTTCTTCAGAAAGATCAAATCCTGTACTCATTCCGATAGCGTAAGACATAGGCAGTTCATAAAGCGCTCCTTTATCTAGGAATTTTATCGTAGGATTATATTTCTTAAGCAGCTTAACGTACTCTTTGACAGCTCTTGCCTGGTTGAAATCTGCACGGTCAGCCTGGGTATTTCTGTATACTTCCGTGTAGAAAGCTTTCAGGTTATCATATTCCGATTCGGAAATAAGGATTCCCTTTTCTATTGCCGGTGTAAATTCTTTCAGATCTTTTGGAATATATCCTTTCACAAGGAACGGGCTTCCGTAATTGATCAGCTGTGCTGCAATGCCTGCAGAAACAGGATTGGTAAGTCCCGGATACAGATATTTATATTTCAGATCAACATCTGTTCTTCCTGCGCCTACTGACGAATGGAAATATTCATTAAGGGATTTATCAACCGTCTGATTGTCCAAAGTAACCTGTGCAATAAGGCTGTCAACCGATTTTTTCAGGAATCCCGGAGTCGTAATATCTCCTTTTTTAGGGAAGATAACGAATCCCTGGGACATACTCTGTTTAGGGTAAGCTAAAGAAAAGAATCCCGAATCACCTTCCACAAGGCTGAAATTATTTTTGGTTAAAACATCATTTTGGTCGATGATCTTTTGTTTTTTGAGTTCAGCAATATTTTTAGCTGTATTGGTAACCACGTTTTCCGCCATCAGTACAAAATCATTGTAGGTATCTGCAGATCTTGCACTGGTCTGGAACATGATCAGTCTTGCCTGAGCCTGAGTCAGTGAACTGATCACGCTGTACATATTCCCGCTTTGGTTGGCAGAAGTTCCCACAGTTACAACAATATTGGTTTCATCAGGAACATTGGAAAGAAGGTTTCCGGCTGCAGTAAGAGCTTCTCCTACCGGCTGATAACCGTTATTGCTTGCGCAGTTCATTTCATTCGTTTTCTGATCAATAAATGCAGTGATCTTACTGTAGTCTGTACTTAAGGTGGATACTGCCACATTATCCCCACAAGGATTATTCTTGTATAAAACCGCTCCATATTTAACATTGTTAAAATATGATGGTTTTTCGAATCTAAGCTGAAGATCCTGCAGCAATGATTTTACAATAGGTGCATAAGGCGCATTGGCAGCACTCACATCCAATGCAAACACAATATTGATATTTTTATCTTTTTCCGTGATCTCTCTGTAGCGGTCAAAATAGATAGGCTCTCCCAATACGTTGGATACAAAGTTTTTGCTGTAGTCTAAAATATTGGTGAAATATTTTGTCTTGGTATCGGGAGTCGGAGTTTCTTCTAAAGGAAGATTTACCGGGTAAATATTTTCCAGAGGTGTTCTCTTGTTTACGTCGGTAAGAAGAATTGCTGTTTTATTAGTTGCATCTGATGCTGATCCGCCAGGGTGCCCTTCATGGATTCCCAGTGTTGTATCGTTAATCCCTGTTGTATTTTTAAGTTTGATGGCAGAACGCTCTCCCCAGGTAGAAATTACATTTGAGCTTACCCATCCGTAAAGTCCCTTGCTGATACTGTCCATATCAACAGAAGGTTTTTTACCTACCAGGAAACGTTTGTTATTTTCAGCCATCTTGTAAACGTATACAATCTGTCCGTTAGGGATTTTCACATTGGCTGTTTCAATAAGACTCGGTGAGTTAAACACCATAATAGAGTCATTTTTATAGTATCTTTCAGCATTTCTGATGACTTCGCTGTTATTGGGTACTACTGCTACTCTTACAGGATACCCTGTTTTTTCACTTTTTAAAGCGTTATTCCAGAGAAGAAGGTCAGATTCCGGAATCCAGCCATATGTCTTAACTGATTTTGACGAAACTTTTTTCATTAAAGCATCCGGAACATATTCCGCTACTTTTACCATTCCGTCTCTATGTTTCAGAACCATTAAAGGTTCAAGGAATTTGACTTCTTTGTAAGACTTCTCATCATCTTTATCCAGGTAAGCCGTATTTCTTGATCTGTCTGAAATGACGATCCATGGAACTGATTTTTTTGGATATCCGTTAACGACAGGGGAAGCATCCACCTGCCCATACTGTGATGGCTCCGGGGTTTTCTTGGACGGCAGTTTTACCTGGCAACTCGTCAATAATACTGATAACCCTATATAATATGCTGCTAGAGGAAATTTATTTTTCATCCTATTTAATCTTTTTATGATTGGTACATCCGTAAGACCGGACAAAATTATTTGCTTTGATTGATATCTACTTTCGTTACACAGTTCTGGGTATCATCCAGGTTTACTTTTACAGTCTGGATCACCGTATTCTTGTCAAACTGAAGGCCTGCACAATACATGTAGAAGTTATTTACTTTACTGTCATTTACTTTTACCACTGTATTTTCATTGTTACACAGGTAAGTTTTCAACAGGTAATTGTAATGCATATTGAAACTGTTTCCGTTAGCAATCTGCTGCAGGTGATATTTGAAATCGTTGTCTACTTTTGCATAAGAATCTTCCACAGAAATCTCATCTTCTGCAAGAGCATCATAAGCAGGAAGAATTTTAATACGGTGATAAACAGGATCTTCGCTTTCTTCTGTGTAAAGCGTTACAAGATAATCACCGGGCTTTTTATAGGAATAGATTGTAAATTTATCTTTAGCATCCGTGTTTCCGGTTTCTCCGAATTTCCATGCAAAACGCTTTGCCTCAGAAACAGCACGGAAAGGT
This sequence comes from Chryseobacterium amylolyticum, assembly GCF_051011775.1. NCBI lineage: Bacteria > Pseudomonadati > Bacteroidota > Flavobacteriia > Flavobacteriales > Weeksellaceae > Chryseobacterium > Chryseobacterium amylolyticum. The sequence goes on along the minus strand of NZ_JBPCHX010000005.1, from coordinate 414,064 downwards.
ACATTTTCATTTTGCATAGCCTGTGCAGGAGCTTCAATTGTTGTTGTAATCTTGGCTGTATCCTTTGGCTTCTGAACGCTTCTTGCGCTTACCATTACAGGGAAAGATTTCGTATACTTATTGTCGACGATCAAACTCACCTGATAATATCCCGGTTTATTATAGAAGTGAATACCACTGTTTTTATCTGAAGTTGTCCCATCTCCGAAATTCCATCTTTTGGTTTTGGCAAACTGGGTTTTATCTTCGAATAAAAGCGTGTCTCCTACCGCCAGTGAAGACGGATAAACCACCCCAACAATATCATCTGCCGAATGTATTACCTTTTTCTGCAGCCACAGAGCAACCAATGCTGCGATCAGCAAAGTTGCAATAACACCGATAATAATGTTTTTCTTGTTCTTTTGAAAATAATTCATAGTTAGTAATTGTGATGTGTTTTATTTATGTTCCTAGTATTTATTTGCTTACTGCATTCTTGCTTTCAGATCCTGCTCGCGCTGATAGAGCTTATTCTGTTTATCTTTAAATCCGATTCTGCATTCATCTACCTGCTTCTGGAAAATTTTAATGTCTTCAGAGGCTGTTGAAAGAACTTTTTTGTCTTCAAAATACATTTTATAGAATTTTGCGATCTGAGGATAGGCATCCTTACGGATATCCACAACATCTGTACTGTTGAAATAGCTGTTAAGGTCATTAACGCCCAGCTGAATATTGTTTTCCATGAAAGGCTGTGGTCCGTCATCGGTAAGTTTGCTGATCATGGTATAAGTACTGTCCATGATAGGAAGAACAATTTTCTGGTGTTTTTCAAACGCAGCTTTCTGTTCAAGATTCTGAATGCCTCTTACATCTTCATCAGAAAAGGGAGACTGGAATCCTTTTAAAAAGATCACTCCCAAAAATAACATGGCAGTCACCAGCATCAGTATTAAATAAAAAAACTGATAATGCCTTTCTTTCTTAGATAATGTGATTTGTCCTTGCATATCTTTCCTTTTTATCTTCTTCTTTTACTTCCTGTGAAATTTCTTGTAGGATCTTTTCTAAGCTCATTGTTGGTCACTTTTATCTTACCCATACATTCATCCAGATCCCTTATAATACTTTTCTTCTGATACTCTACCTCAATGATCTTAGCTTTTAAGTTCATCATAGGCACAATCTGCTTCATGAGTACGGCATAATGCTTAAAGCTTTCCACACTGTCTTTACCCATAATGTTTTTGGCATCTCTCACATTATCCATAATATTGGTTCTGAGAAACACTTCATTTTCCACCTTATTAATACTAAGCTGGTTCATTTTGTCGTAAATATCATCAATGTGATCTTTCAGTACGTCACTTCGAAGCATCAGTTCTTTATAGGCTTCAGCTTCACGGCTGATCCCTTCCCGCTGTATATCATAACTCTTAAAGAAGAGAAATAAGCAAGCAAAAGATACAACCGACAAAACAACAAATGACAGAATAAACTTCCAAATGCCCATTCTGACGTCAGATTTGTTCAATTTTTTTTCCCTGTTAGAAGACATAATTTGCGATTTGTTTGGCCTGTGAAAATATAAAAAAAAAAATTCATGCACAATACGTAATTTCCCCAACCCTGTTTCGTGAAAACCCTGATTAAATTAATATTAATTTTCACTTTGATAAGTTTTTCATAAATTAGACCTCTGAATTTTAAATATCATTCGCCAAATCGATATTAAGAATGAGCAAAATATTATCTAATACCGTACGTTTTTCCATTGCTGACAGTGATTTTTATTTTAAGAAAATAATGATCAAAACACTTATGGAAAACCCTTTCTATATGCTTCTGAATGATTGTAATAACGGACATGAACTGGTAAACAGAATCTACAGAAGACAGGAAGACGTGTTCATTATTGAACTCTTCATGCCGGTATTAAGCGGGATTGAAGCAATCAAGTATATCAGAAAAAACAATACTGAAACTCCTATTATCACCTACTCCGGCACTTATCAGGAAGATATGGCCGAAATCCTTTCAAAGATTCCCAATATATACTACTGTCAGAAAAAAAGTACCATTATAAAGGATATTATTAAAGGAAGTATTGCTTCTGATGACTTCGATTATCAGGCTTATTCCAAAGAATGGGAGCAGCAGCCCCTTGCCGTACAGGAATATATGGACAGGCAGAAGAAAGGACAGGAAGAGCTTTCACCGGCTGAAATACAGCTTATGAGGTTCTGTTATGAAGGATTCAGCAATAAGGAAATTGCAGAAAAACTTAACCTGAGTACCAGAACTATTGACACCTATATCAACCGTCTTACAGAAAAGCTGGGATTAAAAACCAAGCTTCACCTCATAAGATTCTGCGTAGAAAACGGATATTATAATTCCAGTCTGTAAAATTCCGATTCAGCATTTTTTTTTAATTCCGGCTAACAAAAGAGGTAAGCAGGCATTCTGTTAGTGTCTTTTATAAGACTACAAACCCCTGCAGAGCCATCCAGATCCGCTATTTATTAAGTTTTGTTCAGGTTTTTTCTGCACCCTTATCCCGCTACATTATTTTATTGTTAAATTATTACAACCCTGCCTTAATATAGTGTATATATAAAAAGTCCTGCTCTTTGAATAAAAATATTTTGTCACTAATTTGCTAGTATTCAATTTTTTTAACTAAATTTGCACACCTAAAATTTAAAATTAAAATAAGGAAATGACAAAGGCAGAATTGGTAAACACCATCTCAAATAAGTTGGGAACAGAAAAGAATGAAACACAGAAAGTTGTAGAAGCTTTTATGCAGGAGATCAGAACTTCTATGTATAATGGGGATAACGTTTATCTAAGAGGTTTTGGATCTTTTATCATTAAAACAAGAGCTGCTAAAACAGGAAGAAATATTTCTAAAAACACTGCAATTGAGATTCCTGCTCATAACATTCCTGCTTTCAAACCTTCAAAATCTTTTGTTGAGAAAGTAAAAACTAAAGTTGCAGTAAAATAAGAACATTAACTGAATATTAACTAGTTACTAAAAAATTAAAATTATGCCAAGCGGAAAGAAAAGAAAAAGACACAAGGTTGCGACTCACAAAAGAAAGAAAAGAAGAAGAGCAAACAGACATAAGAAAAAATAATCTCTTTTTCCCGAGATTTACAATATAATAATATAGTTGGTGGATTTAAATTTTTAAAGTTCACTGACTATATTTTTGTTTGCAACTATAAGATTCCGCGGAAAACGGATGGTTTCAAATATTATTTTAACAAACATATAATGGTTTTCATTCAAAATCCTTATATTTAATAGATGAATAAATCGAAAAAAACATCCACTTCCTATAATCTTAACAATTTTATCTTATTAAAAAATGAAGAAAGAACTAATAGTTTCGCATGAAGATGATCTTACAAAGATTGCACTGCTGGAAGACGGAAGACTATGTGAACTTCATGAGCAAGAAGACAAAAGCGATTTTATAGTTGGAGATCTGTTTATAGGAAAAGTAAAAAAACTGGCACCCAATCTGAATGCGGCATTTGTCAATATCGGATATGATAAGGATGCATTCCTGCATTATCAGGATCTGGGACCGCAGTACCTTACGTACAGAAAGTTTTTAAAAGATACTATTTCCAAAAAACAAAGCACTTCGAGCTTAAAAAATTTCGAGATACAACCCGAAATAGACAAAAACGGAACAGTAGACAAAGTAATCGTCAAAGACGATCTGGTTCTGCTACAGATTACCAAAGAACCAATTTCTACCAAAGGTCCCAGGATTTCTACCCAGATTTCATTAACAGGACGCTTTCTGGTTTTAATTCCTTTTGACAATAAAGTTTCTATTTCCAAAAAAATCAGAAGCTCTGAGGAAAAAGAAAGACTGCGAACCCTTATCGACAGCATTAAGCCTGAAGGATTCGGGGTGATCATCAGAACAGTAGCAGAAGGAAAAAAAGTAGCCGATCTTCATAATGACATGAACCAGCTGGTTCAGAAATGGGAAAGCACTTTTAAAAATATCCAGAGAAATAAAGTTCCGTCTAAAGTTTTAAGCGAAGAAGACAAAGCTTCAGCTATTTTAAGAGACAATTTTAACCAGGACTTCGTGAATATCATCTGTGACGATGAACAGATGGTGAACGAAATGAAGAATTACATTGAAGTAATTGCTCCTGAAAAGAAAAATATTGTCCAGTTTTATGATTCTCATATTCCGCTTCTGGAATATTACAATGTTGAAAAACAGCTTAAACAGAGCTTTGGAAAGCACGTAAACATCCCAAGTTCTAAAGGAGCCTATCTTGTTATTGAGCACACAGAAGCCCTTCACGTCGTTGACGTCAACTCCGGAAACAATATTACTACCGGAACGGCTGTCAATAAAGAACACGCACTGAAAGTGAACAAAATGGCGGCTACTGAAATCGCAAGACAACTTCGCCTCCGCGATATGGGAGGGATCATCGTTATCGATTTCATAGACATGCCGAATTCTGATCACAGAAGAGATCTTTACGAGCATCTCAAAGAGGAAATGAAGCGCGACAAAGCCCGCCACAAAATACTTCCTCCAAGTAAATTTGGTCTGATCCAGATCACCAGACAAAGAAACCGTCCGGAAAAGCAGATCGAAACCAAAGAAGAAAACCCGAACAAAGACGGAGAAATTGTAGCTCCTATTGTTATCGTGGAAAGAATGGGTGAAACTTTAAGAAACATCCTGCAGAAGGAAAAAGGAAAAGTATACCTGCATGTACACCCATTTGTGGAAGCCTACCTTACAAAAGGCATTAAAAGTATCCAGATGAAGTGGTTTATCAAATACAAAAAATGGGTAACCATCGTTCCAAGAGATTCTTTTAAATATTTAGAATACAAAATCTACAATGCTAAAAAAGAAGAATTAATAGAATTCTCCAATTAAAAAATTTAAGACCTTCAGTTGTACTGGAGGTTTTTTTCATTTTATAATTTATTTATAAGAACAGAATATGATTAACAATTTAAGTGTGGCTGAAGCCAATGGATAATTTTCTTAGCAGGTCGGTTGAAACCACCCTATTGAATTTTAACAAAAAGACATTTTACATTTTACATTTTACATTTTACATTTTAAATATGAAAACTCACCATTACAAAACCACCATCCAATGGACAGGAAACAAAGGTACCGGAACCAGCGGTTACAGAGCCTATGAAAGAAGCCATACCATTTCAGCAGAAAACAAACCTGTTATTGAAGGATCATCTGATCCGGCATTCCGTGGTGACAGCACAAAATATAATCCGGAAGAAATGCTTTTATCTTCTCTTTCCTCCTGTCACATGCTCTGGTATCTGCACTTCTGTTCTGAAGCCGGCATTATTGTAACAGAATATACAGATGAAGCTTCCGGCATAATGGCAGAAACAGCCAGCGGAAGCGGTCATTTTACAGAAGTGACCTTACATCCCAGGGTGACGGTTACAGAAGCATCAATGACTGAAAAAGCAGAACAGCTTCATCATAAAGCGAATGAATATTGCTTCATTGCCAATTCGGTTAATTTTCCGGTAAAACATATTCCTTCAGTGTTAGTTAAATCAGAAAAATAAATTCAAAAATACAGTAAAATTGAAAATCCAGTAATAATAACTATTGCTGCATAGCTAATTTGCTTCATTTGTCAATTGTTGTGACCTATAACAATTCACTATTCATTTGCGAAGCAAAATTCACTATTGATAAACTTTTCCTATTGGTTAATTAATGTTAAGGCCCTTATTTCTTCAAGATATATTGCTAAATTTGAGCTATGGAAAATTTTGGAAAAGATTTATTGAGAAAAATAAAAAGTGTGGAACTTCCCGGTGAGCACGCCCATGGAGTCTTCTCACCTCCCTACCGTCCCGTTTTTACTTATGATGAAGTATTGGCAAAGAATCCCAAATTTGCAGCAGTCAATATTGTTTTATATCTGAAAGACAACGAGTGGTATTTTCCATTGATTCAAAGGACTATTAACGAGCACGACAGACACAGCGGACAGATATCGCTGCCCGGAGGAAAGCGTGAGGAAATGGACAGAGACTTTGCAGAAACGGCGGTTCGGGAAACCTCTGAGGAAATAGGGATAGATAAACATTATGTAAGAATCATCAGAGAAATGTCCCCTATTTATATTCCGCCAAGCAATTTTTACGTGTATCCTTATATTTCCTATACTAAAAAAAATCCTGCCTTCGTTCTTCAGCAGACGGAAGCAGTGGAAACGATAGAATTTCCGATCACATCCTTTCTCAATCTTTCAGACACGCCTGAAATTATGGCTCTGCCGAGTGCAGGCGGACATGAGGTTCCGGTCATTAATTTCAACGGATACATTATCTGGGGCGCTACAGCAATGATATTAAGTGAATTCAGCCAGTTGCTGAAAAAAATGTAACTTTGCACTACCGTGTTTAATTGAGAAATGGCGAAGAAAAATATTTTCACCGATGCATTCGGAACACCTTATTTTTTGAAAAGGTTTATTATTTTTATTTTAGGTATTGTATCCTACAGAAGGTTCAATGGCTTTAATAAACTGAAGATTACCGGCACAGAACATCTTGTGGATCTTCCGGATTCCAATGTATTGTTTGTGTCTAACCACCAGACCTATTTTGCAGACGTAGCAGCGATGTATCATGCTTTCTGTGCTGTAAACAACGGATATTTAAACACGATAAAAAACCCGATCTATCTGCTAAATCCAAAGATCGATTTTTACTATGTTGCAGCCGAAGAAACCATGAATAAAGGTATTCTTCCCAAGATTTTTAAAATTGCAGGGGCTGTAACGGTAAAAAGAACCTGGAGATCCGAAGGAAAAAATGTCAACAGAATGGTAGACATGAGTGAGGTAGACAATATTATGAAAGCATTGGACAATGGCTGGGTAGCTACTTTCCCTCAGGGTACTACATCAGCTTTTGCACAGGGACGAAGAGGAACGGCCAAATTGGTAAAAAACCAGCGTCCTATTGTGATTCCAATCAAAATAAACGGATTCAGAAGAGCTTTTGACAAGAAAGGACTCCGCGTGAAGGTAACCGGTGTGAAACCTACGATGGAATTCAAAGCTCCTTTGGATATCGATTATGATAACGAAAAAGCACCGGAAATCCTGTTGAAAATCATGACTGCTATTGAGCAGACAGAAGATTTCAATCTTTTACACAATTATGATGAAGAACTTAAAGCTAAAAAATTAGAACAAAAGGATTCAAATAATTAAGTAAATTAAAAATTATGAACAAAATACTTGGAATATTATTCGCAATCATAGTATTAGTTTCATGCAACAGCCAGAAGGTATATTCGGATTTTGACATCAGCTATTCGAAAAGCGGAGGCTATGCTCCTGTTTATGAAAACCTGCTTATAAAAGGGAATAATGCACACTATTCTTTTGAAGGCCAGGGAAAAAAATACAAACAGGATTTTAAAATTTCTGATGAAGATTTAAAGAAACTGGACCAGGTTCTTTCTCAGAATAATTTCAGGAGGATACAGGAAGACCGTAAAAAATTGTATGACAATATTTCGACTTCCATCAATGTTAAGAAAGGTCCCAATGAAGGCAGTAAAACGGATGCCAGCATGATCATTCCGAATTACCAGACCAACTGGAACAATATTCTTGAAGCTTTCCAGCAGATCATTAATATTAATGTTAAAAAACAGTAAAGACAATTGAAAACCCACTTCATTGCCATTGGCGGAAGCGCCATGCATAATCTTGCCATCGCATTAAAAGACAAAGGATATCAGGTAACTGGTTCTGATGATGCTATTTTTGAACCTTCAAAATCCCGACTTGAAAAGAAGGGAATAATGCCCCAGGAAATGGGCTGGTTCCCGGAAAAGATCACTCCGGATATTGATGCTGTCATTCTCGGGATGCATGCACATCAGGATAATCCTGAGCTGGTAAGAGCAAAAGAACTGGGCCTGAAAATATATTCTTACCCGGAATTCCTTTACGAACAGTCTAAAAATAAAACCAGAGTCGTCATTGCGGGATCACACGGTAAAACAACCATTACCTCAATGATTCTTCATGTGCTGAATTTTCATCATAAAGATGTGGATTTTATGGTGGGTGCCCAGCTTGAAGGTTTTGACTGTATGGTAAAACTGACCCAGGATAATGACTTCATGGTGCTGGAAGGTGACGAATATCTTTCCTCTCCTATTGACCTGCGCTCAAAATTTTTACTGTATCAACCGAATATTGCTTTAATGAGCGGTATTGCATGGGATCACATCAATGTATTCAAAACTTTTGATGATTATATTGAGCAGTTCAGAAAGTTTGTGGCAAGCATTACTGCAGGCGGAGTTCTTGTATACAATGAAGAAGACCCGGAAGTAGTGAAAGTAGTGGAAAATGCTGAAAATTATTTCAGAAAGATCCCTTACAAAACTCCTGAATATGAAATCAGTAACGGTAAAGTATATTTAAAAACTGAAATGGGAGATGTTCCGCTTTCTGTTTTTGGAGCACATAACCTGTTAAACCTTGAAGGAGCAAGACATATCTGCCAGCAGCTTGGCATCATGGATGAAGATTTCTATGAGGCGATCATGAGCTTCAAAGGCGCTTCCAAACGCCTTGAAAAAGTGGAAAGAGAAGATAAAGGAATCCTTTACAAAGATTTTGCCCATGCACCAAGTAAGGTAAAGGCTGCCGTAAAAGCATTCGTAGAACAGTTTAAAAATGATAAGAAGCATGGGTTTCTTGAACTTCACACCTATTCAAGCTTAAATCCTGCTTTCCTTGAGCAGTATGACCACGCTATGGATGGTCTGGACGAGGCTGTAGTTTTCTATTCTGAAGAAGCTTTGAAGATTAAAAGAATGGAGCCTATTTCTCCTGAGTTCATCAAGGAAAAGTTCAGGAATGACAATGTAAGGGTTTTCACCAATGCTGAAGATCTTCATGCATACTGGAACACATTAGATAAAACGGATGGTGTTTATTTAATGATGAGTTCCGGAAATTTCGGAGGACTGAATCTAACGAAATAAGATCGTAATCTCCGGTTTTACAAAACAAAATCCTTTCCTGTATGCAGGAAAGGATTTATTGTAAGTCTTTACTATTTTCAGGTTCGCTATAAGGAGGGGATTATTATCTAATATAAAAAACAATGACAACATCTATTTAGTCATTCTCAATAAGTGAACAGCTCCTTCATACTCACACCCACTCGACATCCTAATAATCACCTATTTATTTCAAAAAACATAATAAATTAAAAACAGCTTTACAGATTTTCAAAAACACAGCAGTAAGCAGATGAGTTCCAGCCTTATCTCAACCCCTAATGAATAACATCCGGCGGTGGCATATTTTTTAGGATTTCTATATACTCTTTAAGTTCTGATATCCTGTCTCTGTATTCCTGAATTCTTTCTTCTTTATCCTTTGTCAGCATCTCAATTTGAACATTCAGCAACTGTATTTGTCTAATATACAGTAATTTTTGTTCATTTAAATGTTCATTCAAAGCGTGAACCAGCAAAGGATCGGTCTGCGTTTTTCCATATACAGCCTCTTTTTCTGCAACGGTTTCCGGAGGAGCGATTGTCTTTTCAAAAGGTAGCCTGATATTGGAATGATTCGCCTCACTGATTCCCTGTGAAAAGTGGGTATTCCCGGTTTCAAGCATTTTTCCGCTTCCGGTAATAAGCCACAATGGATTTATATCAGGACAATTGTCTATTATTTTAATAAGAATACTTTCGCCCAGATCTGCTTTTCTTTTTAACTGTTTCCCCAGATATCCGTTAGACAATCCAATAGACCTTTCAAAAGAAATAGCTTTAATCCCCTTATAATCCATATATTCATAAATCCTTTCGATAGCTTTCATAATAAAAATAGAAAAAAGTATATTTTTTATTTTGTAAATAGAAAAAAGGCTATATATTTGCTAAAATGCTATAAAGCAAAGATATGAAAAACAAAACAGTAGCCAAGCAGTCCCGGAAGCTACGTGAGGAAAAACAGGCTGCAACACACGCTGAGAAAAGTAATTGAAGCTCCTTACAGACAGTGCCGGCATCAGGAAACTGAGCATAATCCCATATCCCACAATGGGTTGAAAATTAAAAAGAACTGCGGACTTTTAAAACTGCAGACCATAAAAAACACAATTATGTTAAAAAAAAATTTGAAAAATCTTTTTCCAAAGGAAAATATCCTGTCCGGTATAATTCCAGACCTGACTATTCTCTTTATCGCTTTCTTTTTCCCTACCCTATGGATGCAGGGGCAAACGGGTAAAGTGGGGATCAATACATTAACCCCTACAAAAACCCTTGACATCAACGGTGAACTGAGGGTAAGAACCCTGAACTCCGGTAGCGACTCAGACAATATACTCTCGGCAGATTCAGAGGGAAATATCCGTAAGATTCCAAAAAGCGATCTGGGCAATCCTCCATCAGGCTTCAGCAATACAATTCTGGGCTATGAACCAAAGCCCGTCGCTGCAAGACCACAACCTCCTGTACCCCTGCCTGGCGGAGGCACCGCGACAGAACTCGGATGCAAAAAATGGTCAGGAAATCATCATACCTACTGTGCCTATCAGCTTTCACAAGCGATCAACTGGTTTAATGCCTTCATCTTCGGAAAGCTTATGGGAGGCTATCTGGTCACCATGCCTAGTGATGCGGAAAGAGCCTGGGTTAACACTAATATTGTAGCTACAGGTACAGGTTACAACCTGCAAAACAATATATGGATTGGCTTTAATAAAATCCAGAGACCAGGAAATCCGGACAGACTCCAGTGGATTACCGGGGAAGAATTTATCATCAACTGGGCGACCAATCCTGCCACCACGGAAAACTGGTTTAATCCGGGAGAACCCAATAACTATCAGGGAGCCGAAGGTTCAGTTCATATATATTCAGGATATTATCCAGATAGAAAATGGAATGATCTGAATGGAATATCTACAACCCTTGGAGGAGTAGTTATGAACCAGCTTATTATAGAATTCAATGAATAGCGTTCCGGTGCATATATATCTCTGAAATATATTATAAATAAGAGAGGGTTTTCCTATGACATCAACGGAGAACTGAAGGTAAGAACCCTGCTCCCCGGTACCGACTTATTGATGTACTAAAATATAAAATTATCATCAAATTTATGCCTACAGATTCATCTTTCACACTCTTTGATCAGTTTCTTCAGAATGTCTTCTGTAGAACGTTCACTATACTGATGAATAGACTGTCCAACCCAGATCCCCACAAACTCCGGATTTTGCAGAGATTTTGCAGCTTTGCGTAAGGCATTGGTCAGTTTATTCTGATATGGATACGGTAAAATATATTCTGAGTTTTCAACGGTTTCTATAAATTTATTTTTTACCCCTCTGGCATATCTTCCGGAGAAGCTCTTCGTTAAGACAATTTCTTCTTCTCTTACTTTTTTCAATCTTTCTTTTTCAAATGGCAGTAAAGCACTTTCCTGAGAAGCCAATAAAAGATTACCTACCTGAAAACCCTGTGCTCCCAAATCTTTAACAGCCAGCAATGTTCTTGAGCCATAAATTCCTCCTGCATAAATCAAAGGAACATTTACCTGATCATATATCTGTGACAATAAAGATAAACCTCCGATCTGCGGAATATTTTCTGCTTCGAAACTTCCTCTGTGACCTCCGGCTTCTATTCCCTGAACACAAATAATATCAATACCGGATTTTTCAAGAATTAAAGCTTCATTTACGGAAGTACACGTACCGATAAGGGCAACATCGTTTTCTTTTAATTTCTGAATACTCTGGTTATCCAGATTTCCAAATGTAAAACTCAGAATCTTACATCCTTCCTGAATAACAGCATCCACCTGTTCATGATAACTGTTAATACCGATCGCATCAAAGTCCGGAAGACTTACTTCTATATTATTTTCTCTGGCCAGCTGTCCGATAAACTGCCTGGCTTTAATAAATTCCTTTTTTAGATCATCTGTCACATCCGGAATATGATGGACAAAAATATTGACAGCAAAAGGCTTATCGGTCAGTTTTTTCATTTCCCAGATTAATTCCAAAGACTGATCTGCAGAAAGATCAGCCAATGCCAATGACCCCAGACAGCCTGCCTTAGCCGCTGCTGCCGCCATTTGTATCGTGCTGACTCCAAACATCGGAGCCTGAATTACTGGATATTTTATCCCCAGTTTTTTACTGATTGTATCCGGCCAAAACATAAAAATTATTTTAATTAAAAGGTACAAAAAATAGGAACAGCTCATTTTCAACAGGATATGATATTCCTCACCCTGAATGAAAATACAATTCCCACAGATCGCACAGAAAACACAGATTGTAATCTGTGAAACAGTGAAAGCTGCGGGAATACTCTTACCTTCTGTTTTTTAATTAAATATCTGCTACGGAATTCAACATTTTCTGTTCCCATGCCGGGTCTTTAGGATCGAAGAACAGTCTTTTTCCTGTATCTAAAGAACGGACAACATTCATCTCATCTTCTGTGAGCTCAAAATCAAATACATTAAAATTTTCCTCAATTCTGGACGGAGTCACAGATTTTGGAATCACCACAAATCCTTCCTGCAGATGCCATCTCAGAATGACCTGTGCGACGGTTTTACCATATTTTTCTGCAATTGCTTTCAGATCAGGATTGCTTAAAAGATTCGCATTACCATTCCCAAGCGGGCTCCATGGCTGTGTTATAATATTATTTTCCCTGTCATATACCTGCAGTTCTTTTTGCTGAAATACAGGGTGCAGTTCAATCTGGTTGATTACCGGTAAAACTGTTGAATTTGCTTTCAATTCTTCCAGTTTCTCAACTGTAAAATTACATACTCCGATAGCTTTGATTTTCCCCTCCTGATAGAGTTCTTCCAAAGCTTTCCATGTTCCCAGGAAATCTCCATAAGGCCAATGGATCAGATACATATCAAGATAATCCATCTGCAGTCTGTCCAATGTTCTCTGAAAAGCTCTTTTAGCCTTTTCATATCCGTGATCCTGAACCCATACTTTGGAGGTGATAAACAGTTCATCCCTGTGGACACCACTATTTTTTACGGCTGCTCCTACTGCAGTTTCATTCTGGTAAATAGCAGCAGTATCAATCATTCTGTATCCTGTCTGGATAGCTTTGATGACTGCATTTTCGCATTCTTTCAGATCATCCATCTGCCATACTCCAAAGCCTAAAGCCGGAATATCCACTCCATTATTTAAAGTTACCACAGGCTGTCCTGGATAGGTTTTCTTTTGCATAAGTCTTTATTTTAATGATTAATATAAAGTGATAAACAAATTTGCAATAAAAAATTGAAAATCCTGCCTACCATTTTTACTGTTTCAGTTAAAAAAATTCTTATTCAAAAGGTTTAAGATGATGTATAAACTACCCCGTCTTTTTGCTTCACAAAAATTCACCCCTTCAGAGAAGGGGAATCTCTGTAGTCGATAAAACCTACTATGTCCACTTCTAACTTCTAACTTCCATCTTCCATCTTCCATCTTCCATCTTCCATCTTCCATCTTCCATCCTCCAGCCCAAAGTTCACCTTCTCCTAGCATCTCACCTCTATTTTCCCTATTTTTGCTTAAAATTTAAATCATGTCACAACACATCAGACTGGCTCATGCAGAAGATTATCCAAGAATCATGGAAATTTGGGAATCTGCCGTAAAAGCAACCCACGATTTTCTTTCGGAAGAAGATTTCAGCTATTTTAAAGAAGTGATTCCAAGAGACTACCTTCCTAACCTTGATGTTTATTTAATTACCGAAAATAATGAAGCTAAAGGTTTTGCATCCGTGGCAGAAGGCAACCTGGAAATGCTTTTTATTCATCATGATACCCGTGGAAAAGGCTACGGAAAAACACTTTATCAGTTTATGAAAGAGAAAACCGGATTAACTAAAGTGGATGTGAATGAGCAGAATCCTCAGGCCATCGGGTTTTACGAAAAGATGGGTTTCAAAAAAATCGGAAGATCTGAAAAGGATGGTTCTGGAAAAGATTATCCGCTTATTCATATGAGTCTGTAAATGGAAGATTTTATTTTTCATCAATTAAGTTCCGATTCGGAAATACCTTATCCACTTTTATTATTGGCTGATGAAACCAAAGAAGCCATTGATCAGTATATTTTCAAATCTGACATCTATCTTTTGCATGACGGCATAGAAGATATTGCTGTAATGGCATTATGCAAAATCAGTGAGACCGAACTGGAAATAAAAAATGTTGCTGTGATTGAAAGCTACAGAAGCAAAGGAACCGGAAGTATTCTGATGGATAAAGCAAAAGAAATTGCCAAAGAAAATCATTATAAAACACTGACTGTCGGAACATCGGATACCGGCTTCCAACAGATCAGGTTTTATGAGAAAAACGGCTTCATAAAAACCGGAATCCGGAAAAATTTCTTTATTGAACATTATCCGTCACCCATTTTTGAAAACGGTTTACAGATGCGGGATATGGTTTTACTTACTCATTACCTGACGGAATAAGCCTTTAATATGCTCTATCTCGGCCTGATAATTCGTTTTCTTGCGACATCCGAAATATAGTGTGTTTTCCAGCTTTTTCTTTCCTTCCCAGATCATTTTCACGTCACCGCTTTCAATGTCGTTTTTACATAGGAAATCAGGGACAACAGCCAATCCTGTTCCTCCTTTCAGACATCGGATAATTGAATTCAGGTTAGGAACGATATAATTAGGCCGGAAATTCGGTTTATGCCCAAAATTTAAGGTCCAGAACTGGAAAAGATGTTCCATATCTCCGGTAGTCCCATACCATTTTTCGTTCTTCAGCCATTCCTCTATCTGTTCAGCATCTTTTGTTTTTAAAACTTTATTGAAAGCGGCAGTATCTACATCCTTCCCTCCAACCAGAATGATCTGCTCAGAAGAGAATGCTTCATGTTCTATATTGGGTGAAGAGCCTTTTTTAGGAGTAATGATAAGGTCCAGAATTCCTTTATCCAGCTGATCCAGCATTTCGGGATATTCACCAAAACTGATAATCAGGTTAAAAGGCAGTGATGAAACATATTGTTCAAGCGTAGTCTGAAAAGTCTCGAAACACATTCCCACACTGATTGTAGGCGTAAGCTTTTCTGTGGATTTCTGAAAATTTTTCTCTACATCTTCCAGTTTGGTAAGAGGTTCGGCAACCGCATTGAACAGCACCTTCCCTCGCTCTGTTGGAATCATTTTTCTACCGGTTCTGTCAAACAGTTTATATCCTACATAAGCTTCCAAAGAGCTTAAATGCAAGCTAACTCCCGGCTGTGATATGAATAAAGCATCTGCTGCACCTGTCAACGTCCCGGTTTTGTAGATCGCCTTAAAAGTACGATACCATTCTAAATTAACCATGACTTAATTATTAATATTCTGATGCAAATTTACAAAATAATTATAATATTAATACATGTTTATTCTCCAGAAAGGAAGCATAATAATCAGGAATCCCGCTTTCCTGTATCTGACGGACCGTTTCATCAACCGGATAAGGTAACTGTACAATTTCAGGGGTAATCTTTTCTTCGTCCAAAGTCAATACCAGATAAGAAGCCAGTCTGTTTTCTTCTTTGGAGCGGCCTACAGAGCCGCAGTTGACAGCCCACGTTTGGTCGTCAAACAGCTTTTTAAATGATAAATGAGTATGTCCCATCACAACCAGATCAGCATCCGCACTTTCCAGCATCGTTCTGAAAACCTGATCATTTTCTGATTCGTACAGGTAAGTATCGTTACTCTCAAGGCTCGAGTGAACCAGCTGAATATTCCAGTGCCTTTTTCCTGTCTTATAATTCAGTTTTAAGTGAAAAGGAAGTTCAGCGAGAAATTTTTTATTCTGTATTGTAATATGTTTTTTAGAATGTTCTATCGCAATGAAGCGGGCATTTGTCTCTTCTTCTGAGTGTTTGGACAAAGGGACAACAGGAATATCAAAAGCAATTCTTTCATCATGATTTCCCATCAGACAAGGAATGTTCAAACTTCTTATTTTTTCAATCACTTCATTTCCCCAGGGTGCAAAATCTACCAGATCTCCTAAGCAGAATTTCTGCCTGATTCCTCTCTGTTCAATATCCTTCAACACTACTTCCAATGCAGGAAGATTTCCATGCACATCGCTAAAAACAGCTATCTGTATCATTGTCCTTCAATTTGTTACAAATTTACATGACGAAAAGAAATTTCAGTCCGGATATAGTATGACATTTAACCATGAAAAGGAAATGGTTAATGGTAAATTTTTGCCTCGCAAAGTGAATAGTGAATGATGAACTGCAGGTTAGAAAACTTCCACATAGCATCAATTGTTCGGGATCCGGAATCTTGTGAGCCGAATCTCGTAACCTTAAAAATTCACAAATGAAGCGGATTGGCCATTCACTCCCAACTTTAAACTTTAAACCCAAAACCTTGAATATTAAATAGTATAATTTAAATAATACTTTCCTATAATTTATATTATTTTTATTATACAAACATCCATCCTAACTTTGCAGAGTAAAATTTAAACAATCATAAAAAAATGAAAAAAGTATTAATCATCAACGGAGGACAGAATTTCGGACATTCCGGAGGAAAATATAATCAGACTATCGCAGAAAATACATTGGCAGTTCTTAAAGAATTTGACAACGTAGAGGTAAAGATCACCAATGTAAGCGAAAATTATGACAAACACGAAGAAGTTCAAAAGTTTGTATGGGCAGATTATATTATTTACCACACTCCGATCTGGTGGTTCCAGCTTCCGAACGGATTGAAAAAATATATCGATGAAGTATTCACCGCAGGTCATGCAAAAGGAATTTACATGAGTGACGGAAGAAAGGCTGAGAACCCTGAAATCAATTATGGTACAGGAGGAATGCTTGGCGGCAGAAAATACATGCTTACTACAAGCTGGAATGCTCCTGCAACCGCTTTCACGCTGCCCGGAGAGTTCTTTAATGAAAAAAGCGTGGATGAAGGACCATTATTTGGATTCCACAGAATGAATGCTTTTGTTTCTATGGAAAAAATGGAAAGCTTCCACTTCCACGATGTGGAGAAAAACGCCAATATAGAGCGCGATATGAAGCTTTACAGAGAACATGTAAGAAATGTTTTTGAAAAAGAATTAACATCTGAACTGGTATCATGAAAAAAATACTGATCACAGGGATTACCGGCTATATTGGCGGTAGTATTGCCCAAAAGCTCCTTGAGAGGAATTATGAAGTGACAGGCCTGGTTCGTAATGAAGCTCACCTACAGGAACTGGAATCATCGGGAATCCGAACAATTATTGGTAACATCCACAATGAAGACCTTATCAAAGCAGCCGTTGCCGATGTTGATGCGGTCATTCACAATGCTGATTCTGCTGATGATGCTTATGCTGTGGACAACTTTATCAAAGCTCTGGAAGGAAGCCATAAAACCTTTATTTTTACTTCAGGTTCTGCCATTTTTGGAGGTAAAGAAGATGGTAAAAGGAGTGATTTTGTGTATACGGAAGATTTTCCTTTGACTCCAAGACTGGAAATGGCTTCAAGAGTACTGATCAATAATTATGTACTTCAATCTGTTAAAAAAAGTATAAGAAGTATCGTTATTGTTCCTACGATGGTGTATGGAGAAGGTCTGGGAATAAAAAAAGACAGCATCCAGATTCCCGCCCTGATTAATTTTTCCCGGAAAAAGGGGCACGGTGTTTATTTCGGTGAAGGTGAAAATGTCTGGTCCAATTTACACATTGAAGATCTGGCAGACCTGTATGTGCTGGCTTTGGAAAAAGCAAAAGAAGGCTCTATGTATTATGCAGAAAATGGTTCATCTTCTTTGAAAAACATTGCAGAAATCATCAGTAAAAAATATCACCTGGAACCCGCCATATCTTTAAGCGTACAGGATGCTGTTGACAATTTCGGGCCTGCAGGCGGCTATTTCGGTTTTGCATCCAGCAGCATATGCAGTGCAGATAAAGCCAGAACAGAACTGGGCTGGAAACCCATCTATACTTCAATTGAAAATTATATTTGATTATGAAAATTCATTTAACAGCCATTATAAAAGCCAAAGAAGAACATCAGCCAGAAGTATTGGAAGTTCTTCAGAATATGGTAAAAGAAACAAGAAAAGAAGAAGCATGTGAGCTTTACAGCTTACATCAGGGAATTGAAGACAAAAATGAGTTTGTTTTCTACGAAATCTGGAAAAACAAAGAAGGACTGGATCAGCACAACCAGCAGCCTTATATCCAGGCTTTCGGAGCTTTGGTGGATGAAAAGCTTCAGGAAAAACCACAGATTTATACCACCTATATCATATAATTATGAAAAGATTAGCGTTTTTAATGCTTGCAGTCTTTACCATAGGCTTCGTACAGGCACAAACCAAAAAATCAAAGAATGTGAAAAAGAAAATTTTATTCGTCGTAACCAGCCATGATAAAAAAGGCAATACCGGAGAAGATACAGGATATTATCTGGGAGAAGTTTCTCACCCGTGGGAAGTTCTTCACAAGGCAGGATATGAAATCGACTTTGTAAGCCCTAAAGGCGGAACTCCTCCGGTAGATGGTTTCGATTTGAAAGATCCTGTAAACAAAGAATTCTGGGAAAACACAGAATACAAAAACAAGATTGATCATTCTATGACGCCATCACAGGTAAATCCGAAAGAATATTCAACCATTTTTTATGCAGGAGGACATGGAGCGATGTGGGATTTTGCAGATAACCAAGAACTGGCAAACATCGCTTCCAAAATCTATGAAAACGGAGGTATTGTAGCCGGCGTATGCCATGGTCCTGCAGGTTTGGTAAATATCAAGCTCAATAATGGAAAATATCTTGTAGACGGAAAGAAAGTCAATGCTTTCACCAATGAAGAGGAATCTGAAGTAAAATTAACAGATGTTGTTCCTTTCTTACTGGAAGATAAGCTGAAAGAAAGAGGAGCAAAATTTGAAAAATCAGGACTCTGGCAGAATCATGTGGTAACAGATCAGAGAGTGATTACAGGACAAAATCCACAATCTGCAAAGAGCGTGGGAGAAGCAATTTTAAAGGAATTAAATAACAAATAATTTTAACCACAAAAGTCACCAAAGTTTCAGACACTTAAATAAAAAGAAGTTTCTAATCAGAATACAGAGAAGAAGAACACTTAAGGTCTTTTTAAATCGAAAATTTCTTAAAAGTGTCACCATTGAGACGGCGAGAATTCCCCTCCTCCGGAGGGGTGGCGAAAATTCAAAGAATTTTTGACGGGGTGGTTTACACATAACAATTAAAACAAAATGGAATACAGAAAATTAGGAAACACAGATCTAGAATTATCAGCAATCACACACGGAGCTTTTGCCATTGGTGGAAACATGTGGGGCGGTAATGAAAAGCAGGATTCTATCAACTCTATTCACGCATCATTGGATCATGGTGTAACGTCTATAGATACCGCACCATTCTATGGTTTCGGGCTGAGCGAAGAAATGATCGGTGAAGCTATCAAAGGAAAGGACCGTTCAAAAATCCAGCTTTTAACAAAATTCGGATTGGTATGGGACGGAAGCAATAATGGCAAAGGAGAATTTTTCTTTGATGCTGAAGACGAAGGAAAAACGCTTCCGGTTTATAAACTGGCTTCAAAAGAGAACATCATCAAGGAAGTGGAAGAAAGTTTAAAAAGATTAGGGACAGATTATATCGACCTGTTACAGCTTCACTGGCCGGACAGCACTACGCCAATCTGTGAAACTATGGAAGCTATGGAACTATTGATCCAACAGGGAAAAATCCGTGCTGCAGGGGTAAGCAACTACAGTGTGGCTCAAATGGAAGAAGCTAACAGGACTTTAAAACTTGCCAGCAACCAGGTTTCTTACAGTATGCTGAACCGTGCCATTGAAAACGATCTTGTTCCTTATTCTTTGGAAAACAATTCGGGAATTATCGTGTACAGTCCGATGGAAAGAGGTCTTTTAACCGGTAAATATTTCAAAGAAACCCAATTGAAAGATAACGACCACAGAAACGGATATTTCTCTCAGTTTGATTTGAATAAGGTAAAAACTTTCCTAGAAAAAATCGAACCTATTGCTCAGGAAAAAGGAGCCAGCCTTTCTCAACTGGTACTAAGATGGACAACTTTACAGCCGGCAATTACCGTAGTATTGGCAGGAGCAAGAAATGCTCAGCAAGCCATCGAAAATGCAAAAGCAATGTCTATTAACCTTTCCCAGCAAGAATTGAACTTCATCAATTCAGCACTGAGCGAGCTATAATATAAAGCCGGAAGAAGGAGGCTGGAAGATGGAAATTCTATTAGTATACTGATAATCAGGTGGCCTCTATTGCCCTATTCTGTATGGAACAAAGAGATTGCATTGATTATCCGGCAACAATAACTTCCCTCTCCCAGCTTCCGGCTTCCTTTCTTTTAACCTCAATCCTTATAAAAATGAAAAATAATCTGATCAAAGTGTTCGGGTTAGTGACACTATTGGCTATCAACAGCATTAGCTTAAAGGCTCAAACATTAGTTAATCCGGAAGATCAATCATGGTATCCTTCTGCCTATGGTTCAAAAGATGAGATCGGAGCAGCCAATCTTTTAACTCCTGAAGTTGTAAAACAGGCATTAGGACTGGTGAAACAAGGTAAAACGTTAGCACTTGCTGTTCCCATTGATAAAAACCTTCCTGCTTTCAGACACAGAAGTTTTAATTTATATAATATCCAGCCCGGAGAACAGGGTGGAAAAAGTATTGGTCCGAATAAATTTACCTTCAATGATGAATTGGTCAACGGATGGACCGGAGTGGGAACACAGCTGAATGGAATCGGGCACATCGGAATTGATAATAGATACTACAACGGAAATAAAGCAACAGACTTTGTAACGGTAGAAGGGGTAAAAAAGCTGGGTGTTGAAAAAGTACCACCTTTTGTAACCCGTGGTGTAGTGCTTGATATGACTGCTCATTATGGAAAATCAATGGTGCCGGGAGGAACAGAATTTACGGTAGAAGACATTAAATCTGTTTTAAAGAAGCAGGGGCTTACTCTGAGAAAAGGAGATATCATACTTTTCAATACCGGATGGCTTGAATTGATTGGTAAAAACAACCAGCAATTCCTTGAAACAGAGCCTGGAATCGGAATGGATGCCGCAAAATGGCTTGCCGATCAGGGAATCGTAGCTTTTGGCGGGGACACCTGGGCTTCTGAAGTATATCCAAATCCAAAAAGTAAAGAAGAATTTCCCATCAATCAGTTTATGCTGGCCAAAAAAGGAATTTATAACCTGGAACTGATCGACAGCCGCCCATTGGTGAAGCAAAAAATCTGGGAATTTTTATTTGTATTGGGACAGCCTTTATATGTAGGCTCTACCCAGGTGAATGTAAATCCTGTGGCGATTTATTAATTTAAATATTTACAGAATGAGATTGTTTAAACTTTTATATTCATTATTTTAACCACAAGAGGAACAAAAGTTTTAAACACTTAAGTGTTTTCAGAACAAGGCTTTATGCGTAATAAGTACTCCTAACTTTTGTGAAAATCTTTGATTTTCATCTTGTGTGAACTTGTCTGCGGTATCATTTTAAACTTACTTAAGTGAACGCAAGTGTTTTAAATTGAACCCTTTTGTGACTTTGGGATTGGTAAAGTTTAACCGGCTTTTATATCTGGGAAATAAAGTGACAATGTAATTCCGTTAAAAAAATAAAATTAACCTTAGAATTTATTTTAGAATTAATACCCAAACGGTGCTACATTGTCACTTTGAATCTTATATATTAAAACACGGCCTTTCAAATTGAAAGGCCGTGTTTTAAATAAAGTAAACATCCGTAAATGATACCGTCTTCATCAACTTCCATCTTCCATCCCCCGCTCCCGGACTTCACTATTTTGCAATCGGAAGATGAGTACTTACTGCAATTCTGTTCCAGGCATTGATGGTTATGATCGCCATGATGATCTGAGCGATCTGGTTATCATCAAAGAATTTTTTCGCCTTTTGGAAGGTTTCTTCTGTTAATCCGTTTTGGCTGATCAGTGTAATTTCCTCTGTCATTGCCAAAAGTACCTGCTCTTCTTCTGTAAAGAATTCTTTTGCTTCCGTCCATCCGTTCAGAATAAAAATTCTCTGAGGGGTTTCACCGTATTTGATGGCATCTTTGGTGTGCATATCAAGGCAGAAAGCACATTTATTGATCTGTGAAGCTCTGATTTTAATTAATTCTTTCTGAATGGGTGTCAAGGAAATAGTTTGTAAATATCCTTCCAATCCCATCATCGCTTTGTAAGCTGCTGAATCTACTGTTGCAATATTTAATCTTGCGCTCATAATATGTATTATTTTTTGGTTAATTGATCTATACTTAAAGAATAATGTTGCTGAACCGCCAGTAAAAGAGCGGCGGCACTTCCTACCCATACCGAGTAATTGAGTGGGGCTTTTGGTCCTGATGCAACGGTCATGGTTACCGCAAAAATCAGCAGCAGAATACTGCTTCCATACGCTGCAATTCTGGTTTTAAATCCAAGAATCAGCATCAGAGGGAAAAGAATTTCTAAAAAAGTAGCGGCATACGCTGAGAATGTACTCAGAGATTCCGGAAGGAAATAGGTAAGCTGTCTTGTATATTCTTTGAAACTTTCCATATTTCCCCATGATGAATTTTCTTTGCTCCACCAGCCGAACCGGTCTGCAACAGCAGAAAGCATCGTCACGGCAAGAGCCAGTCTTAAAAATAGCTGCGGAAATTGATCTTTTGTATCAGTCATTGCATTGGCTTTTAATTACATGACAAATTTCCGGCTTATGATCCGTAAAAAACTTAAACTGGTTTAAGATCGTAATTTTGCTTTAATTTCACTTAAATATTCCGGTGTAAATCCTAGAAATGAAGCAACAAGATATTGGGGAATCCTTTGAATAAACCATGGGTACATCGTGCTGAAATGGATGTACAGCTCTTCTCTTGAAAATTCAGACAAGTAGCGGAGTTTTCTTTCTGAAGCAGCATAAGCCCTTTGATAAATAATCCGGAAATAACGCTCCATTACAGGATGTTTTGCAAACAATAATTCCAGACTTTTAAAATCAATCACCAAAATAGTAGAATGCTCCACCGCCTGAATATTAAAATCCGTCTGCAGCTGCCTTTCATAGGCAAAAGTATCTGTAATCCACCAGTTTTCTATGGCGAACTGAGTAGTATTCTCCACTCCTTTTTCATTGATAAAAAACTTCCTCAGACAGCCTTTTATCACAAAAAACATATTCCGGCATATCTCCCCTTCAAGCATCAGATTCTGCTTCTTCCTTACCTCCATCACCCTGAAAAATGATACAATAGAAGGATATTCCTCATCGGTTACGGTAATGAATTTATTTAAATGTGCTTTGAACGGGTCCATTGTAAGAATTAATGCTCAAACTTAACTTTATTTTTTTAGTTTTACAATGAGAAAAATATTGAATCATGGAAATCGTTGCTAAAATTCTGATCGCTGTCGTTGCACTGGAACACCTTTATATTCTCTGGATGGAAATGTTTGCCTGGGAAACCAAAGGGAAAGAAGTGTTTAAAGCAGCCCTGCCTCCGGAAATGTTTAAGCCTACCAAGGGACTTGCTGCCAATCAGGGGCTTTACAACGGCTTTCTGTCTGCCGGGCTGATCTGGTCATTTTTAATTAAAGATCCTCAGTGGCAGACAAATGTAGCTTTATTCTTCTTAGGATGTGTTGCCGTAGCCGGAATCTATGGAGCTGTTTCTGCTACTAAAAAAATATTTTTCGTTCAGGCATTACCCGCTATCCTTGCAATTATTGCCGTTTTACTGAAATAATTTTATAAACTATTCCTAAACCTTTCAAATCAATTCTCTTAACATTAATGATAAGAGAAAATTCGTCATAAAAACACTTCTTTAAAAACTTTTGAAAATCAACAGCTTATACAACACGAAATCGATTTAATATAAATTTCGTAAATTTGCACCGTCATAAAAAATTGATATACAGTTTTTTGATGCTGGCAGGCATTTTGATTAAATGTAGCCATTCAAGTTGTTCAGTACACATATCTGTAATTACCTCATCAGTAATTTAATTGTAGAATCTATGTAAAAGATTAATTTCTTTTGCATAATACACTCTTTTTCTAGAGTATAATCTATTGAAATATTTAAAATAAACATAAGGCCTTCAGGTCTTTATGCTGTTATTTTTTTGTTTGAAGCTTTTATCACTAAAGGCCCGGCAAGTTATTTTATTCTATCGTCATCAGCAGAACAACTAAAGCTAAATGTATATATAAACCGGTGTACAGTTTTTATATCAAATTATTAATTGAAAAATTCTGAATATGGAAAAAAATGAAAACACTCGAAAAGTAAAACTTAAGGTTGAAGACCTGACCATCATCTTTGGCAAAAACAAAGAAAAAGCACAGGAACTTTTAGACAAAGGTTTTTCCAAAAAGGAAATTCTTGAAAAAACAGGCTGTACCATAGGAATCAACAAGGCCAGTTTTGAAATCTATGAAGGGGAATTCTTTGTGATCATGGGGCTTTCCGGAAGCGGAAAATCTACTTTGCTGCGCTGCCTAAACAGATTAAATGAACCCACTTCAGGAAAAGTATATATCAATGACGATGATATTACTGGTAAAAACAACAAGGAGCTTTTAGAAGTAAGAAGAACGGAAATGAGCATGGTATTCCAGAAATTCGGATTGCTTCCACATCACACCGTTTTAGACAATGCGGGATTCGGGCTGGAAATCAGAGGAGAACGCAAGGCTTCCCGGGATAAAAAAGCGCAGAAAGCACTGGATATCGTAGGATTAACGGGTTTCGAAAACCAATATCCTTCGCAACTTTCAGGAGGAATGCAGCAGAGAGTAGGATTGGCAAGGGCTTTGGCCAATGATCCCGAAGTATTGCTGATGGACGAAGCTTTCTCAGCTCTGGATCCACTGATAAAGTCTGAAATGCAGGATCAGATGCTTGAACTGCAGAATACCTTACAGAAAACCATCGTCTTTATTACCCATGACCTGGACGAAGCCATTAAAATCGGAGACCGTATCGTCATCATGAAAGATGGTGTCATAGAACAGATAGGAACAGCCGAAGAAATTTTAACCAATCCTGCAAGCGACTATGTAAAAGCGTTTGTGGAAAAAGTAGATCGTAAAACCATTATTACCGCCAGATCTTTAATGTTTGATAAAGCCACAGTGGTAAGGTTCAGAAAAGATGGTCCCGAGGGTGCTTTAAGAAAAATGAGAGCTACAGGTCTGGAAAACTTACCTGTGGTCGATTTTCAAAATAAATTCCTGGGATTTGTTACCCTTAACGATGTGGTCCGAATTGCCAAAAAGAAAGAACCTACGGTGGAATCCATTATCAACAGTAATGTTCCTTCGGTATATCCTGAAGTGACGGTAGAGGAAATGCTGCCGTTGATCTCCGAAAATAAATCGTCCATTGCCGTGATTGATGAAGACAATAAATTTTTAGGTCTTGTTACCCAGTTATCTCTTGTCATAGAAGCCACAAAGTTTAACGAAGAAGAAATTATTGAATTAAAAGAAATCGCAAACAACCAATAAGATGAATAAAACTATAGATATAGGTCAATATGTAGAAACTGCAATCAATTGGCTCACAGAAAACGGAAAACCTGTATTCGATGTTATCAAACACTTAGGAAATGCCTCTATTATGGGGATTGAATGGGTATTAACAAACACTCCTTTTTATGTAATCATTCTCTTTTTTACCCTTTTGGCACTGTGGAAAGCCGGAAAAGCCATCGCTGTAGTAACCGCAGCCGGATTAAGCTTAATATTTTTAATGGGATTATGGACAGAAACCATGGAAACGCTGGCCCTTATTTTTGTTTCTACTATTACAGCCCTTGTACTTTCTATTCCTCTGGGAATTCTGGCTGCGAAAAGCAAAATAGCGGACAAAATCATCCGCCCTTTACTGGATCTGATGCAGACTATGCCGGCGTTTGTCTACCTGATTCCTGCGGTGCTGTTTTTCAGTATCGGTAAAGTACCCGGTGCTTTTGCCACCATTATTTTTGCCATGCCTCCTGCAGTACGGTTAACGTCATTAGGAATTGAAGCTGTTCCGAAAGATATTGTAGAAGCAGCCAGGGCTTTTGGAGCTACCGGCCGGCAGATTTTGTTCAAAGTAGAGCTTCCTTTAGCGATGAAAACAATTTTAACAGGGATTAATCAAACTATATTGTTATCCTTATCCATGGTTGTGATTGCAGGAATGATTGCTGCAGGCGGTTTGGGGGAAAAAGTACTGGAAGGAATTAATAATCTGGATATCGGTTTAGGATTTGAAAGTGGATTATCCGTGGTGATTTTAGCCGTTATCCTCGACAGGATTACCCAGGGATTTGTAAAGAAAAAGCAATAAGATGAAACAATTAAAATATCTGTTTTTCCCCGTTTTAATGTTGGTATTTTCCACATTACATTCGTGCGAAAACATAAAAAACTCTAAGTATATTACCATCGGAATGGTAGATGGCTGGGCAGAAGATGTTGCGATGACGCACGTGGCTAAAGCCATTCTGGACGAGCAGGGATATCATGTTATTATTCAAAAAGCCTCTACGGATATGATTCTGGCTTCTATGAATAATGAAGATACGGATCTTTTCATGGGAGTATGGCTTCCTTACACCCACGCAAAAAAGCTGGCTAAATTTCCGGGATTAATGCATCTTGGAACCAATTATGACAACGGCCGTATAGGTTTGGTCGTTCCGGAATATGTTCCTGTGAACTCCATTAAAGAACTCAATCAGCATAAAAATCAATTCAATCACAGAATTATAGGAATTGAAAAAGGAGCCGGATTAACCACCGGAACAGACAAAGCAATCATAGAGTATAAACTGGATTATCAGCAGATCAACTCCTCTACCATTGCCATGATCACCGAATTACAGAATGCCATACAGCACAAACAATGGATTGTGGTAACGGGATGGCAGCCCCACTGGATGTTTGGTAAGATGAAACTTAAGTTTCTGGATGATCCCAAAAAGATTTATGGTGAAGCGGAACAGATTAAGACTTATTCCAGGAAAAGCTTTTCAAAAGATCATCCGGAGCTGGCCAGATTCTTTTCAAAGCTTCATTTTGATGATGAAAACATGTCTGATCTTTTAATGAAAATGGAACAGACTAAAAACAAAGAAGCCACTGCCAAAGCGTGGGTGAAAGATCACCCGGAACTGGTACGGTCGTGGTTAAACAAAAATTAATAATCAATTTGGTATTATTTAAAAATCCTCAACTCTATATGGGCCTGAGGATTTTTTTGATCTATTATGCAGAAGAACTCATTGATTCTTTGATTTTTTCACGATGAAGGATTCCCCAATTCACCAACGTTTCGGTCACCGGAAATACAGATTTTCCATATTCTGTCACAGCATAGGTCACCGTAATCGGTTTTGTATCCTGAATGGTTCTGGTGATCAGAAGATTCATTTCCAGTTCTTTCAATTCTTTACTCAGCATTTTGGCCGAGATTCCTTCAATACTGCGTTCCAGCTTTTTAAAATGAATCATCTGATCCGGTCTGTTCGTAAGGTAACGCAGGATCATCAGTTTCCATTTTCCTCCTAAAACATCCAGACTGTCCCGCATCGCGAACAATTCTTCTGTACAGCTCGCTTCTCTTTCGATGCCGTTTTCAATAATTTTTGCCATAATAGTTTCGTGAAGGTAACTAGTTACCATTGGTTAACTGGTAGCAAATATAAACTATTCCCTCTTTACATTTGTATATCAAATTAATCATATGAAAGCAGTTATTTTAAATAAAAACGGAAAGCTGGAAGACGGATTCGCAGAACAGCTCCAGCCCCAAAGTAATGAAGTTTTGATTCAGATTAAAGCAAGCGGTTTCAATCCCATCGACCATCAGATGCTGGAAAATGAACTGGAGCGAAAACTGATCAGTTCCCCGATATTAGGAAGAGAATTATCCGGAATTGTTGTGGATAAAGGCTCCGAAGTTACAGCATTCAACATTGGTGATGAAGTGTACTGCGGCAGCGGTTCTATGGGAAGCAACGGCACGTATGCAGAATACATAAGCGTTCCTGAAGCCATTGTTTCTTTTAAGCCTGAGAATATTTCATTTGAGCAGGCGGCTGCTATTCCTTCTGCAGGGCTTACCTCTTTGCAGATCTTTAACCGTTTGAAATTAAATCCGGAAAATACTGTCCTTGTGACAGGCGCTGCCGGAGGGGTGGGTTCATTCCTGATTAAACTTTTATTAGCCTATAATATCCGGCAGATCACAGCAACCGCTGGCAGTGAAGAAAACAGGCAGATGCTTCTCAGTTTAGGATTAAAAAGTCATCAGATCGTTAATTACAGAGAGGAAAATCTTATTGAAAATATTCTGAAAGCCAATAATGACCAGCCTTTCGAATATGGAATTGATCTCGTAGGAAACTATATGTCAGAAGTAACGGCTGAAGTTTTAACAATCAACGGTACCTATGTAGATGTTACTGCTTTGGTAACAAAAGATGCCCATGAAACATTGTTCAACAAAGGAACTTTGATCATGAATATCTCCAATTACACTTATGGTATGACTAAAAAATATGACTATTATAAAAACAGTTTACTGGAAATAAAAAAACTTATTGAAAACGGAACAATCCTTCCTCCTCAGCACAAAATTATAGGAAATCTTTCTCTGGAAACTGTTATGAAAGCTCACTCTATGTTAAAAAATAATCAGACCCAGGGTCATAAACTTATCATGAGAAATGATGAATAAAATACCAAGGCGAATTGTTACAGGATTGAAAGACGGAAAGTCTGTTATTATAGAGGATCAGCAAGTAGAAAACGCTGTGGAACATTTTCCGGGGCTTATTATTTCTGATGTATGGAATACGCAAACAATGCCGGCAAGTCTGGATTTTGAAACCGGAATTCCCAATACAGGATTTCCGCAAACGCCTAAAAACGGTACTTATTTCAGATATGTAGTAGTTCCGCCGGATAAAAATTTAGGCATAGAATGGAAAAAGAACGAACCTCATCCGATGATGCACCAGACTCCTACGCTGGATTACATCATCATCCTTTCCGGTGAGCTCTATCTCGTCATGGAAGATGGTGAAACGCTTCTGAAACCGGGAGACATCGTCATTCAGAGAGGAACTAATCATGCATGGAGCAACCGTTCTGATAAGCCGTGTGTTCAGCTGGCGGTTTTGATTGATGCAAAAATTTAATAGTAAAGAATTTCCCACAAATCCCACAGATAAAAATTCATGTAGATGCAGCAAATTTTACAGAGATCTGCGTAATCTGTGCGATCTGTGGGAAATAAAAAGATTTTTAAAGTTGGGAAAACGCAAAGGCGCAAGAAAAACAAACAATAAGTTGTTTTGTGGTGCAAGAAAATCAAAGATTTTCAGCAAAGATTAATAGTATTAGGAACATACAATTTTATCGCAGTTAAAATCCCTTGCGTCTTATAAACAGATTAAAAAGAAATGCCTTAGCGCCTTTGCGTTTTCCAACAAAAACTTCTCAACTTACAAACCAGAAACCTCCTTCAGTTTGTCCTTCATTTTTTCAGACGTCATCTGCCCTTCCTGATAATACACCAGATTCTGATGTTTATCCAGAAATATCCACAAAGGATAAACCGGCTGATTTTTATTCTTTGATAATGCCAGTGCCAATTCATGAATTCCGGAATTTCCATTCTGCAGATATTCAAATGTCTGATTCTGGAAATAAATCTTTTCCTTCGTCTTCTCTGCTTCAAAATTAACAAAATAAAAATGATCATTCATCAAATGAACCAGCTCTTTATCCTGGCTCAAACGATAAGACTCAATCTTACAGACCGCACACCAATCTGTATATAGATGGATCACAATTGGTCTAGGATTTTCTTTCTGCCGTATCTCAAGATCAGAAAAAGTGCCTGCCTTCATCTGAGACAGATAAAAACAGGGCACTAACATTAAAAATAAAGCTAATTTTTTCATTTTAAAGTATATTTTACACCCAGGAAACCTCTGATTCCCTGCATCGGTGCATAGCCGTATGCCGTATCAAAAGTATAATGATTAGGATTGTTAACAGGATCATCAACATATTTATCAAACGGGTCAAACGGTCTCATCAAAGGGTCTTTGGGTCTGAAATTGAATAGGTTTTTTATTCCGCAATACACTTCAAATCCGGATGTAAAGCTCTTAGACACCTGAATATTAGCCAGAGAATAAAACGGTGAATATTCAGGGCGGTAATCGTTTATCAGAACAGGAAGCCTCATAGGTCCATAGAACTGTCCTGTAAAATCGATGGTCAGATTGCCTGGAAACTTATAAGTCAGGTTATAAGTACCACTCCATTTTGGAGCATGAAGCTGCTGTGTTTTCTGGTTTTCATTATCAAATTTCTGATAAACATCAAGATACGTTACTCCCAGATTGACACTCAGAGGAAAATTAAAGCTAAAATCCACATTCAGGGAAGCTCCTCTTGAAATTCCATAACCGTGAAGATTATCGTAAATAATTTTATTCGGATCAGAATCAAAATCCCCTACAATTTTATTGCTGAAATAGGTATAAAATGCAGAAGCATCAAGATTCAGCAAACGGTTTCCTACCGGAATTTTCCAGATATAATTCAGGTTCCC
Source organism: Chryseobacterium amylolyticum (assembly GCF_051011775.1). Lineage (NCBI taxonomy): Bacteria > Pseudomonadati > Bacteroidota > Flavobacteriia > Flavobacteriales > Weeksellaceae > Chryseobacterium > Chryseobacterium amylolyticum. The sequence goes on along the minus strand of NZ_JBPCHX010000005.1, from coordinate 383,257 downwards.
GTTAACAGATCTTTCCGGCTTCAGGTCTGATTTTACCACGACTTCTCTTGAGCCTGTCAAAGCTGCATGATCTTCCGTAAACAAATTAACCACTCTGAACCCTGTTCCAAAATTGAAACGCAATGTGTGATATGGATTAGGATTGAATTTCCATGCAAATCTCGGTGAATGTACCGAATGGTGAACTTTATCATAATCATATCTGTACCCAAGCAGCAAAGTATTTTTATCATTGATCTCCCACTGATCCTGGATAAAGGCACCCCAGATCGGGGATTTCATCGGTGCATTGGTGATCCCGTCTGCGGCTAATGTTCCCGGAGTATTATCATCATAAAATGTTCTTTTAAATGTAAGTCCGGCAGTAATATCATGTTTCCCGAGGCTTCTGTCCCAATACGTCTGCACAAAAGCTACCTTTTGCGTGGCATTGAACGGATTGGATCCGTAAAATGAATTCTGGTCATGATAGTTATAAGAAAACTGAGTCACAATATGCTCTTTCATGGGCCATTCATATAAACCGAAAATCTCTGCCCTGTTGGTATAAATACTTTCTCCGTATACGTTATCACTGCCACGGAAAGACTTATTCCATTGCATTTCACCCCCAAAACGGTCTTCATACAGGTACCTCATCGCAAAACTTGCCTGTCTGTTTTCCTTTCTTTTAAAATTCCATTTGTTGAAAACCGAAATCCTGCTTTGCAGCGTAGCGTCCGTAAAATTATCTTTATTCTGATCTATCCTTTCCTGAAAGCTGAAATAATTTAAACTTAATAATGAAGCGGCCTTTTTTCCAACATTGAATTTTGTGGAAAGATCCAGATTATTTTCACTCCAGGTACTGGTCATCATATCAACACTCAGTTTAGGGGCAGTCAAAGCATTTTTGGTAATAATATTGATCACTCCTCCCATCGCTTCAGAACCATATATAGAAGACGCAGGACCTTTTACCACCTCTATTCTATCCACCAGGCTATTAGGGATTCCGCTTAATCCGTATACGGTGGAAAGTGAGCTTACAATCGGCATTCCGTCAATCAAAATCATCGTGTAAGGTCCTTCCAGCCCGTTGATGTGGATGTCTCCCGTATTGCATACCGAACAGTTCAGCTGAGGTTTTACTCCATTCACCATGGCAATGGCCTCAAAAATGCTGGGCGTAGGATTTTTCTGGAAAAATTTCTGACTGTAGATCTCTACTGCCACAGGACTTTTCGATCTGCTCATTGGTTTTATGGTTCCTGTAACCACTACATCTTCTATATTACTTGTTTTGATTCCACTTTTTGTAACGCCTGCAGAGTCAGGATCTTTAAATTGTTGGAGACTCAAACTATCTGCCTCCTGTGCAAAACAGTAAGTTGATAAAAAAGTAATAGAAAATAATATTCGCTTCATGAAATTAAAATTGTTAGACAAATCTAACAATTATTTTTCAAATACAAAACTTTGCTTAAAAATATAGATTGAGTCAATTCATGAAAAATGATTAAATTTGAGAAACTACATACGAAAGTAAAATGAGATATCATCAATCGGGAAATATCCCACCAAAAAGGCATACGATCTTTAAGTCTCCTGAAGATAAATTTTACTATGAACAGCTTTTCGGTACGGAAGGCTTCCATGGTATTTCTTCTCTGTTATATCATATCCACCGCCCCACACAGATCAAATCGATCGGTGAGCCGAAAGATGTCACTCCTAAGATAGCTGTGGAAAAAAACATTACTCCCAGAATGTTTAAGGGGATGAATGTTACTCCTGAAAACGATTTCCTGGACAGCCGTAAAATACTCTTGATGAACAACGACCTGAAAATGGGATTGGCAAAACCAAGAAATTCGATGGATTATTTCTACAAAAATGCAGAATGTGATGAGCTTTTGTACGTTCATCAGGGAGCCGGAATTCTGAAAACATTTGTAGGAGACCTTGAATTCGTAACCGGAGATTATCTTATTGTTCCGAGAGGAACCATTTATCAGGTAGAATTAACATCTGACGATACTGTATTTTTCGTACTGGAAAGCCACTCTCCTATTTATACTCCGAAAAGATACAGAAATGAATTCGGGCAGCTTCTGGAGCATTCTCCATTCTGTGAGAGAGATATGATGGCTCCTGTTTTCAAAGAACCCGTTGATGAAAAAGGAGAATTCCTGATTAAAGTAAAAAAAGAAAACCAGATTACAGATTTCATCTACGCAACACACCCGTTTGATGTTGTGGGCTGGGACGGATATTTTTATCCTTATAAATTCAATATTAAAAACTTTGAACCGATTACAGGAAGAATTCATCAACCGCCGCCGGTTCACCAGAATTTCGAGGGACACAATTTCGTAGTCTGCTCATTCTGTGCAAGAATGTATGATTACCATCCACAGGCGATCCCGGCACCTTATAACCACTCCAATATTGACTCTGATGAGGTATTATTCTACACGGAAGGTGATTTCATGAGCCGTAATCATATTGATTTGATGGATTTTACGCTTCACCCCGGAGGAATTGTACACGGACCACACCCAGGTGCTATGGAAAGAAGTATCGGTAAAAAGTTCACGGAAGAATATGCTGTTATGGTTGACCCTTTCCGTCCTTTGAAAATTACAGAAGAAGCTTTAAAAGTGGAAGATCCTTCTTATAAAACTTCTTGGCTGGAATAAAACAGTACAATCATCAGAAAAGTATTGCTGAATACATACAAAAGACGCTTTAAATCCTTTATTTAAAGCGTCTTTTTTCGTAAATTTGTGAGGTATGGTTAACATATTGACCATCATTATTTTTCATGACGCATCCTAAGTAATGGTGGTTTAAAACAAAATCAATATTACATGTTAGAAAGAATCAGATTAGAAAGTCTACGCGACAAAGTAACCACCGCGGAAAATGCAGTAAAGATTATCAAAGACGGCATGACCATTGGGTCCAGCGGCTTTACAAAAGCAGGTGACAGCAAAGCCGTTTTGCCGGCACTGGCGGAAAGAGGAAAAACCGAAGGCCTTAAAGTTACTTTAATGACAGGAGCTTCACTAGGCCACGGTACCGACGGAAAACTGGCAGAAGCCAACGTCCTGAAAAAAAGAATGCCCTTCCAGGTAGATCCTGTATTAAGAAACAAAATCAACAATGGTGAAATTCTCTTCATCGACCAGCATTTGAGCGAAAGTGCCGAACTTCTTCACACTAAAAATCTTCAAAGTATTGACGTGGCGATTATTGAAGCGGCCTATATTGAAAGAGACGGAAGTATTGTCCCTACTACATCGGTAGGAAATTCGGTAACCTTTGGGGCTTTGGCTAAAAAAATCATCATTGAAATCAATACAGAAGTTCCGGAAGAAGTCTACGGAATCCATGACATTTACCAGGCAGAAGATTATCCTTACAGAAATGTCATTCCTATTGTAGCTCCATGGAATAAAATCGGAAGAAAAAGCATTCCCGTTGACCCCAATAAAATTGAAGCCATTGTTTTTACTAACCGCAAAGACAGCCCGGCAGATATTGCAGAACCGGATGAAAAAACTACCGCTATCGCTAAACATCTTCTTGCATTCTTTGAAAATGAAGTACGTTTGGGGCGTCTTACAGACAGATTACTTCCCCTTCAGGCAGGTATTGGTAAAGTAGCCAATGCTGTTCTCACAGGTTTCAAAGACAGTAATTTTTATGATCTTACCATGTTTTCCGAAGTACTTCAGGACAGTACCTTTGATCTGATCGATTCCGGTAAGCTAAGCTTTGCCTCAGCATCTTCCATTACCGTTTCCCAGGAATGCTACGAAAGAGTTTTAGGAAACCTCTCAAAATATAAGGAAAAGTTTGTTTTAAGACCTCAGAACATTTCCAATACTCCCGGATTAATCAGAAGATTGGGAGTAATTGCCATCAACACTGCTATTGAATTTGATATCTATGGAAATGTAAACTCTACCCATATCGGTGGAACAAAAATTATGAACGGAATCGGAGGTTCCGGAGACTTTGCAAGAAATGCTTATCTGAGTATTTTTGTAACGCAGGCAGCTTCAAAAGGAAACAATATTTCCCACGTCCTTCCAATGGTTTCGCATACTGATCATACTGAACATGATGTAGATATTCTGGTAACAGATGTTGGATTGGCTGATTTAAGAGGTTTAGCTCCAAGAGAAAGAGCACAGAAGATCATAGACAATTGTGTTCACCCGGATTATAAAGAAGAATTACAATCTTACTTCGACAGGGCCTGTGAAAAAGGGGGACATACTCCTCATTTATTACAGGAAGCCTTCAGCTGGCATTTGCGATTTGCAGAAACCGGAAGCATGAAGCAGAAAACAGCTGCAGAAGCCGCTAATTAAATATTTTCACCAAGAAATAAATAAGAAAAAAGGACTGAATGCCAATGCATTTGGTCCTTTTTTCTGTTACATTCATATCCGGTTGATTCATATGACAAAAGTCTGTACCATATCCTTAAAATATTTATATGAATATAAAATTATAAAGATTATCTTTGAAAGAAGAGCGGTATTTTTATGAGATGTAAAAATACGTTGAACACCCTTTTAAAAAGACAAAATATGAATAATTACATCAGTGCGGAAGAAGCAATATATACAATAAAAAGTGGAAACCGTGTATTCTTTCACGGCAGTGCATGTACCCCGAATTATCTGATTGATGAGCTGGCAAGACAGTCCGGCAGGTTACAAAATGTGGAAATGGTTTCCATTACCCAGCAGGGAAATGTGGAAATTGCAAAGCCTCAATACAAAGACAGCTTTTTCATCAACTCTTTATTTGTTTCCACCCCTGTGCGTGATGCTGTAAATTCCGACAGAGGTGACTTCGTTCCGGTATTCTTAAGTGAAATTCCTATTCTGTTCAGAAAAAATATCTTACCTCTGGATGTAGCCCTGGTCACTGTTTCACCTCCGGACAGACATGGCTTCTGCACACTGGGAACTTCTGTAGATATTGCCAGAGCAGCAGTAGATACGGCAAAAATCATTGTAGCCATCGTTAATCCAAGAATGCCGAGAACCCATGGTGACGGTATGATCCACATCAGCAGAATCCACAGACTGGTATGGCATGAAGAGGAACTTCCAACGGTAGATTACGGTTCAAAAGTAGGTCCTGAAGAAATGCTCGTTGGGAAAAATGTGGCTGAACTTATCGAAGACAAATCTACCCTTCAGATGGGTATCGGAACCATTCCTGATGCGGTTTTGAAATGCCTTACCAATCATAAAGACCTCGGAATTCATACAGAAATGCTGAGTGACGGTGTTATCGATCTAATTCAGAATGATGTGATCAATAACAAATATAAAGGGTACAACGACAATAAAACCATTACAAGCTTCTGCTTCGGAACCAGAAAACTCTATGATTATGTAGATGATAACACCGTGTTTGCTTTCAGAGATGTAAGTGAAGTCAATTTCCCGATTAATATCATGAGAAACAAAAAAATGGTCGCCATCAACTCTGCCATTGAAATAGACCTTACAGGACAGGTATGTGCCGACTCTATCGGAACTCTTCAGTACAGCGGGATCGGAGGACAAATGGATTTTATGCGTGGCGCGGCTTTAAGTGATGACGGAAAACCTATCATTGCCATTACGGCCAGAACCAAAAAGGGAGTTTCAAGAATTGTTCCTTTCCTTAAACAGGGAGCCGGAGTAGTAACAACAAGAGGTCACATTCACTACGTCGTTACTGAATACGGTACTGCTTATCTGTATGGAAAAAATCTTCGCCAGAGAGCACAGGAGCTGATCAGCATTGCCCATCCTGATGACAGAGAGATGCTGGAGAGAGCGGCTTTTGAAAGATTTAAACACTGATAATCAAATCATAAAGCACACAAAAACTATTTTCAAAACTGATTACTTAAAACAAATTTTGAAATCAACATCCCTAAAACACAAAAAAACATTAATATTTTGGCAGTATATTTGATAAAATTCATTCAAAAACAAGGAAATTGAAAACTATATATAATTCGATACGGGAAGAAGTTATAAAGCATCCCAAAGTGAGGAATTCTGTTTTAGGGAATGTGAATGAATGGAAAAGAAGCCATTACATTATTCTTTCTGAAATTATTAAAGACGAACTTTCCGGAGCTGAGGAACTGAAAGGAGGAAAAAAATTTGAAATCGGAAATACCATTTCCCATGTTACCCTCCAGCGGTTCTTTGAGAATGATTACCAGGATAAAACCCACAGTGATCTCAGATTTCTGAAAACCCTTGATAAAATCTGTATTTTCTTAGGATACAAAGATCTTAACGATTATATCCTTGCAATCAGATACAGAAAACAGAACGAAGAGGAAAATGATGATCAGTCCCATCTTACACAGATGGTGTACGATTATTGTGCCGCAGCTTTTGAATTCTATAAGCAGTTTCCGTCTCACAATACCGAACTTTTAAAAGGCCTCGTTTTCGATGATTCCCCTTTCCTCGAAAGAGCATCACAATTCAGCAAAGAGCTGTGCGATAAAGATTTTCACCTGGTAACAAAAAACAACCGGTCCAATTATGAAGTTTTTGATATTCATATCGTTACCGATGAGCCGGACAAGAAAATCCTGGAATCCCAGGAATTCTGGAATCTGCTGTTCAAGGTAGGAGAAACCGGTGAAGAACATTTTGTGAATCAGCTGAGTACCCAGATCTACTTTATCCGGAAAATAAATGATACCTGGAAGATATGGGATAATTACAATCCGGATGCCGGGATGCTGAACAGAAAAATTGAAACCATCTAAAATAAGAAAGCCGTAGATACTCTCTACGGCTTTCATGTTTCGAAATATTTTTTTTTCACTTGTATTTTGTATAACAAATGTAGTCAGACGATTTTAAACTTATTAAACTTAAATATACTTAAGTAAACTCTTCTTTAATGTTATGTTAAATATATTCAATGAATCCGCGGGAATATTTTCGCAATGTCCAAGTTTTTTGTAATTTGCATACCAATAAAATAAAAGTAAAAGAGAAAATATGTCAACACTTACATTTGCCGAGAAAATAGCTCAAGCAGAAAATTTCCTGCCGATTAACGGTACGGATTACATTGAGTTTTATGTAGGAAATGCAAAACAGGCTGCCCATTATTACAAAACCGCTTTCGGTTTTCAGTCTGTAGCTTACGCGGGTCCTGAAACAGGAGTAAGAGACCGTGCATCTTATGTACTTCAACAGGGAAAAATCAGATTGGTATTAACAACAGGGCTTAAGTCTGATTCTCCTATCAACGAACACGTAAAAAAACATGGTGACGGAGTAAAAATTTTGGCACTTTGGGTAGATGACGCTTATGCAGCTTTCGAAGAAACAACTAAAAGAGGCGGAAAGCCATATTTAGAGCCTGTAACGTTAACTGATGAGCATGGTGAAGTAAGAATGTCCGGTATCTACACCTATGGAGAAACCGTTCACATGTTTGTGGAAAGAAAAAATTATAACGGAGCTTTCATGCCTGGCTATGAAAAGTGGGAAAGTGATTATAATCCTGAAGAAACTGGTTTATTATATGTAGACCACTGTGTAGGGAATGTTGACTGGAACAGAATGATCCCTACAGTAGAATGGTATGAAAAAGTAATGGGATTTGTAAACATCCTTTCTTTTGACGACAAGCAGATCAATACAGAATATTCTGCACTGATGTCTAAAGTAATGTCCAATGGAAACGGATATGCAAAATTCCCTATCAACGAACCTGCAGAAGGTAAAAAGAAATCTCAGGTAGAAGAATATCTTGATTTCTATGAAGGAGAAGGTGTACAGCACATTGCTGTGGCTACAAAAGACATTATCCACACTGTAACTGAGCTTAAAAAGCGTGGTGTAGAGTTTTTATCTGCTCCGCCGGAAGCTTATTATGATATGGTTCCTGAAAGAGTGGGCCATATTGATGAAGATCTTAAGAAACTTCAGGAGTTAGGTATACTTATTGATCATGATGAAGAAGGATACTTATTACAGATCTTTACGAAGCCTGTAGAAGACCGTCCTACTCTATTCTTCGAAATTATTGAAAGACACGGTGCACAGAGTTTTGGCGCCGGGAATTTCAAGGCTTTGTTCGAGGCATTGGAGAGAGAACAGGAAAGAAGAGGTAATCTTTAATTTTACATTAGAAAATATAAGTTTTGTCAGGATACTGTATTCTGGCAAAACTTTTTTATAAAACACAGTATATGAGAAAATTTTTAATCGGGATTTTTCTTTTGGGAACATTGGGACTTAAGGCTCAATATGGAACTCTGAACGAAATCCTTAACCGGCTTGAACAAAGAAAAGGCATCAATCAGCATCTTGAGAATGTAAATATTGACAATAAGAAGTTCATTTTTATTAAAGATGAGGCCGATCATACGGAACGGGACTTTATTATCATTAAAGGAAATAATGCCACCTATGTAGAAGTTTTTGATGATAAAGCAACAGGAGAAAGCAGTTCCAATGTTTTCACCGGTGATGTCATCAGGAAAAAAAATATTATTTCCTTAAGAGCAGATATGCTTGAAAATAAAAAAATCCCAATGCCGGTCACCAAAACTTTATTGCTGACCCAGCAGGATAATATCCTCTACCTCATCGATGTCAATACCAGAGACAGATGGATAGATGAAGCCTCTTATTCAAAAAAGACCCAATAAATGTTCCGGGGAATTCTCCGGATGATATTTAATCTAACTAAAATCTAAACTTATGAAATCATTTGTAGACTATTCCTCAAATTCGGATTTTTCTATACATAATATTCCTTTCGGAGTCGCAGTTTTTAACAAAGAATATATCGGATGTTGTACAAGAATCGGAGACCAGGTAATTGATCTTGCCACTTTGTATGACCTCGGTTATTTTGAAGATATTGAAGGGTTGGACGACAATGTTTTTGAAGCCTATACCATCAACGAATTTATTGAACTTGGAAAACCTGTTACCAATGCTGTTCGTACCAGAATCCAGACTTTATTGCAGGAAGGGTCCATTTTATCAAAAGATCAGAAAACCATTGAAGAAGCATTTTATGATCTGGATAAGGTAAAAATGATGATGCCTGTTCACATTCCGAATTATACGGATTTCTACAGCAGTATTGAGCACGCTACCAACGTTGGAAAAATGTTCCGCGATCCGGCAAACGCTTTATTACCCAACTGGAAACATTTGCCAGTGGGTTACCACGGAAGGGCCTCCTCAATTGTTGTTTCAGGTACAGAAATCAACCGTCCGAAAGGTCAGATGAAACCTGCAGATGCAGATAAGCCTGTTTTCGGTCCATGCAAGCAGCTGGACTTTGAACTGGAAATGGCTTTCATCATCAATAAAAATACTGAGATGGGAGAAAGTATTTCTACCAAAGACGCGGAAGATGCCATCTTCGGTATGGTTATTTTCAACGACTGGTCTGCAAGAGATATTCAGTCATGGGAATATGTTCCGCTGGGACCATTCCTTGCAAAAAACTTCGGTTCATCCATTTCTCCATGGGTCGTTACCCTTGAAGCGCTGGAACCATTCAGAACCGCTTCTCCGGTACAGGATCCTGAAGTCTTGGATTATTTAAAATTTGAAGGTGATAAAAACTACGATATCAACCTTGAAGTATACATCCAGCCTGAAAACGGTGAACAAAACCTGATCTGCAAAAGCAACTACAAACACATGTACTGGAATATGACCCAGCAGCTGGCACACCACACCGTAAACGGATGCAATGTAGAAGTAGGTGATATGTATGCGAGCGGAACCATTTCAGGAAGTGACCCGAAATCTTTCGGTTCTATGCTTGAGCTTACATGGAGAGGGCAAAATCCTTTATCATTAAGCAACGGAGAAGAGAGGAAATTCATCGAAGACAATGATACGGTTACCATGAAAGCATGGGCTGAAAAAGATGGTGTGAGAGTAGGCTTCGGGGAAGTTTCCGGTAAAATTATTCCAACACTTTAATTTCTTTTACCACAAAAGTCACAAAAGAATTGATGATTACGCAGTCATATTTAACAGATCTTACCTATAAAATAAATGGTGCTTGTATAGAAGTTCACAAAATTTTAGGGCCGGGCTTATTGGAAAGCGTATACCATAAATGTCTGGAAGAAGAATTCAGATTAAGAAATATTAATTTTAAATCTGAATTGAAAGTTCCAGTACACTATAAAGGAAAAGAAATTAATTGTGATTTCTTTTGTGACTTTTAATTGAAGACTTAATTGTGTTAGAATTAAAGTCAGTTATGAAGCTTAATGATATTCATAGAGCTCAACTTCTTAACTATATTAATTTAATGAAGAAACCTAAAGGTATTTTAATCAATTTTAACGTAAAAAATTTATATCACGAAGGACAGCAAACTTTTGTGAATCAATATTACGATATGCTTTTTTAAACTTTAAAGATTAGAGCTATTTCACTTAAAACTTTTGTGCCTTTTGTGGTTAAATAGAATATGAAAACAGTAATCCCCTCCGAGATAACCTCCGTACAGCTGCAGACCATTATGCAGACAGCTGTTTCACCGCGCCCGATTGCATTGGCTTCCACTGTGGACAAAGACGGTCATAATAACTTATCTCCATTCAGTTTTTTTAATATGTTCAGTACGGTTCCTCCGATTCTGATTTTTTCACCTTCGAGGAGAGTACGTGACAATACCACCAAGCATACCCTGGAAAATGTTCTTGAAGTACCGGAAGTGGTAATCGGAACCGTCAATTTTCCGATAGTACAACAGATTTCTTTAGCTTCCACAGAATATGAAACCGGAGTCAATGAGTTTATCAAATCCGGTCTTACAATGAAAGATGCAGATCTTGTACAGCCTAAACTGATTGAAGAATGCCCCGTCAATTTTGAATGTAAAGTATTAGAGATAAAACCATTGGGTGATCAGGGCGGCGCAGGAAATCTGGTAATCTGTGAAGTTCAGAAAATCCACATCAGAGAAGAATATCTGAATGAAGACGGAAATCTGGATCAGAAAAAACTGGATATGGTAGCGCGCCTGGGAAGCAACTGGTATTCCAGAAGCAATGAAAACAGCCTTTTTGAAGTGCCAAAGCCCCTGGTAACAAAAGGAATCGGTTTTGATCTGCTGCCGGATTCTATTAAATACAGCAAAGTATTTACAGGAAACGACCTTGGAATGCTTGCCAACACTGAAGTATTACCTGCCGATGACTTCCATTCCGATGAAAATATTCATCTTGAGGCTCAGAAGTTACTTCTGGAAAGTAAAATTGAAGAGGCCTGGAAATTATTAATCAAATAATTGAGCTGCATTCATGAAAAAATATATTTTCTTTATGTTTTTTCTATTCATAGTTTTACAGTCATGCTATTATCCGGTAAGGAAAGATTATGGCATGTACAGTAAAACATTAGTGTTTTCTAAAGACAAAAAATGGTTGATTAATGATATCAGAACAGGGGTAGATTCGCACCACAGAGAAATGATGGGTAAAGAAACTCTTCAGTTATTTCAAAATTTAAGCAATGGTCATGCGTATGATTTAAAAATGGCAAAAGCGGAGAACCTTATTCAACATAATATTCCATTTGAGCCGGAAAGTGAAGATCTTGAAACACTGAAAAATAATTCTGATTTTAATTTTCTGGTAAACATCTACACCATGAATATGCGTAACGGTTTAGACAATTCCATTGGGATCCGGTATGAATATGAAAAAAATGAAACTTTTGCAATGATGGATGTTTATGATATGACAACCATCAAAAAGATATATTCTTTAAAAGCATATTCGGAAGTTTCTGTAGGTAAAGATCAGAAAGCAACCATTTTCACTCCTACAACTGAAATGATGACCATGAAAAACTTCAGGAGTCTTTTAAAGGCTGTAAAAAAGAACGCTGTTAAAAACTGAAAATATCTATTGACAATCAATAAAAAAGGAGTGAAAGTTTCACTCCTTTTTTATTATTTGGATTTAAGCGATTCTGAAACAGTAATTTTTCCTTTTTCAGCAAAATCTGTTACCTTACCGTTTTTATCAATGGTAACATTCAGGTTGTCATTTTTGGCATCATAGTAAATACTTGTAGAATACCCCGGACAGTCGTGCTGCTTACAGCCTGTCAGTTTATAAATCCCATTCTCTGATGCGATGGGACTTTCCACGTTGAAATTTTTTACCATTTCATCGTATTGGGATCCTGCCAGTTTTTTCAGTCTTTCTGATATACCTTTATCTTCAAAGAATTTAATATCATGTGGATATTTACCTACATTCCTGGTGATCATATTATCAGGAGCCGGAGCAGAAGGTGATGGTGATGCAACAGAATCGTTTTTTGGAGTTGAGACAGTGTCCTGAGGCATCGCCGTAGTAAGAGTATCCGTGCTGCTTGCAGAAGATTCTGTTTTAGTTTCTTTTTTACATGAAACAACAAATAATGACAGCGCGAATGCGCCCGCAATAACTTTTTTCATAGTGATATTGATATGGTGATTAATATGTTAACGTAATTTTAAAATCTTTATTTCAATTTTTCTTTGATAAAATCAATACATTTTTCGGTTACAGTATTCAGATCTTTAGGTAAATCTATTTCCGTCCATGGTTCTTTTGCCCCGAAAGTATGATTGGCATTTTCAATCAGAAACAGTTCGGAATTCGGGTGGAGAATATGAAGATGCTCTGCCTGTTTTACTTCTACAGCCTCATCTTCTGTTCCATGAATAATGAGCATATGTGCTTTTGCCATTTCTGTAGCTCTTTCCACATCAAAACGGTGAATATTCTGTTCATAGTCCTCATAAAACTGGTAATAATGCGGCATTTCCTGTTTGGTACGTCCGTTAACCGCATAATACACTCCATTATTTTTCCAGTTTTCAAAAGCCTCTCCTTTTGGAAACCGGTCCAGAGTATCAACACTGGCCAATGTTATCAACCCATTGATTCTTTCATCTTCAAAAGTTTTAATAATAGAAATACCTCCTCCTCTGCTGTGTCCCATCAGAACAATCTTTTCGTCATCCACATGAGGGTTTTTACTGAAGTGGTCAATTACTACTCCAAGGTCAGAAAGTTCCCTGGAATAATTATTATGTCCGAAAGCTTCAAGATCTCCAAAACTGAACGGATCATCCGTTGTCGTTCCGTTATGTGAAAAATTAAATTTGACAAAGAAAAACCCGGCTTCGGCAAATTTTTCAGCCATCAGGTTCCAGGCTCCCCAATCTTTATAACCTTTATATCCGTGAACAAATATGACTAAGGGAAGTTTTTGTTCTGTGTTTTGGTAAAAAGCATCGGCAAGAAAACCTCTTGTTTCTTTATTCTCTAAATATATATTCTTTTTGACAATCAAATTCATAAAATAAACGGGTTTTATTCAATATTATTTATATTTATGGGATCAATTCAAACTGAAATTTATGAAAAAAACTCTACTTTTTTTATTTTTAATTACTTTTTCTTTAGTGGTCTGTCAGACGACTAAAAGAGTCTTCTTCATCGGGAACAGCTATACTTACGTTAATAATTTACCTGGTCTTATTCAAAGTATTGCTACAGCTAATGGCGATGTATTCGAGCATCACAGCCAAACTCCGGGAGGTGCTACACTTCAGAATCACTCCAATAACCCGAATGTCATTTCAGACATCAATCAGGGAAACTGGGATTATGTAGTATTACAGGAACAGAGCCAGCTTCCGTCATTCCCGGATTCACAGGTTCAAAACCAGGTGTATCCTTATGCACTTCAGCTTTCTAATTTAATTAAAACATCAAATCCCTGTGGAAATGTTATTTTTTATATGACCTGGGGCCGTAAAAACGGAGATGCTACGAACTGTCCCGGGCTTCCTACTGTCTGTACCTATCAGGGAATGGATACTCAAATTTATAACCGTTACATGGAAATGGCAATGAACAATGAAGGTATTGTCTCTCCGGTAGGCAAAGTCTGGAGAACGATCAGAGAGCAAAATCCAGCCATTGAATTGTATGATCAGGATGAATCACATCCCAGTTATATAGGTTCTATGGCGGCTGCGTATACATTTTATACGATTATATTCAAGAAAGATCCTACCCAGATTCCTTTTAATGGAAATCTTACTCCTGCACAGGCTCAGCTGATCAAAGAAATAGTGAAAACAGAAGTATATAACCAGCCTGGTAAATGGTATGTAACCAACAATGATGTTCACAGCAGATTCACGTATCAGCTTACCGGAACAGGAACGGTTCAGTTTACCAACACAACCCAGAATGCAGCTTCTTATTTATGGGATTTTGGTGATGGTACAACATCTACTTTGGAAAATCCGACGCATACTTATACTGCAGGAGGAAATTATAATGTTAAACTGACAACTGATGCCTGTGGAGCAACAACTAACAAAACAAAACTGGTGGTTATAAATACATTAAATACTGCTGAAACAACTATAGAAAACGGAATTCAAATATATCCAAATCCGGTTCAAAACCTTATTAACATTATTTCTAAAAAGAAATTTGAAGTCGTTTCACTGACAGAAGCATCTGGAAAAATCATTCCTTATCATTTGAATAAAACGGAGAATAGCTACAGTATTTCACTTCAACATTTGACGAGCGGAGTTTACTTCCTGAAATATAAAACAGGTGAAAAGGAATTCACTAAAAAAATTATTAAAAAATAAGCTTATTTTTGCTGTATGCAGAATTTAAGAACTGTAACCGTGATGCGTTACATTCTGCCACTGAGAGAAGGAGGATCTCTTCCGGCTCTGGCAGAAGCTGATGATGATTTCAAATATGTATTAAAATTCCGTGGTGCAGGCCATGGAGTAAAAATGCTGATCTCCGAACTGTTGGGCGGAAAGATTACCGAAGCATTGGGACTTAAAATTCCTGAGCTTGTTTTTGTCAATCTTGATGCTGATTTCGGAAGAACGGAAGCCGATGAGGAAATACAGGATCTGCTGAAGTTTTCCGAAGGTCTGAACCTTGGACTGCATTATCTTTCCGGCTCTATCACTTATGATCCCGGAGTAAGTGTGGATCCGCTTCTGGCTTCGAAAATTGTATGGCTGGACGCATTCATCACCAATATTGACCGTACTTTTAAAAATACGAATATGCTGATGTGGCATAAAGAACTCTGGATCATTGATAATGGCGCCTCGTTCTACTTCCACCACTCATGGCAGAATTTTGATACAGCTGCCAAAACACCGTTCAAATACGTAAAAGATCATGTGCTTCTTCCAAAAGCAAAAATGCTTGATGAAGCAGACAGGTTTGCCCATGAAGTTCTGAACGAAACACTATTCAGGGAAATTGTCAATATGATTCCTGAAGACTGGTTACATTGGAATGATGCTGATGAAACTCCTGAAGAAATCCGTGAGATCTATTTTCAGTTTTTGAAAACCAGATTAGAAAATTCTCAAATCTTTGTAAACGAAGCCAAAAATGCAAGAGGATAAAATATATGAATATGCGGTAATACGCCTTGTACCTAAAGTTGAAAGAGAGGAATTTTTCAATATCGGACTGGTGATGTTTTCAAAAAAGGAAAAATTCATCAGGGTAGAATTTTATTTGTGCCCCGACAAGTTTAAGCTGATGCACAGCAAGCTGGATTACGAAGATATCATCCATAATCTGGAGAGCTTTCAGAAAATTGCCAATGGTGATAAAGACGGCGGCCCTATTGCACTGCTTGATATCCCGGAACGTTTCCGATGGCTGACAGCCGTAAGAAGTGCTGTCGTTCAAACCTCCCGGCCCCATCCGGGAAAATCAAAAGATCTGAATGCCACTTTTGGTAAGCTTTTTGAGGAGTTAGTAAAATAACTACACCCTTAAAAAATTTAATATGAATTTATCGATAAACAACATATCAATCTACAGGTTTTTCAAAAACCTGTTTTTTATTTCATTTTTAAGTTTTTCCAATTTATCTTTTTCACAAGACCTTCCATTAAGACCAGCCAAAGCTCCTGCTGTAAAAAGCACATTACTTCCTGAAATAGCAACAGTTTCCGAGGATATTGTTTATAAAACCGACAGAAAAGGCAAACCTCTAGATCTCGATCTCTATACTCCTAAGAACAGCACCACAGAAAAACTTCCGGTATTGATCTACGTTCATGGAGGCGGATGGGTAGAAGGTGACAAAGTGGTAAATGCCGGGAATTATCTTGAAACGACCATTAAAAAGCTAGTGGCCAAACAATATGCGGTCATCAGTATCAACTATACGCTGCTAAGTGACAGTATTCATTTCCCGCTGCCTTTGGAAGATACTAAAGATGCAGTCAGATGGGTCAGAAAAAATGCAGAAAAATATCATTTTGACACCAGCAACATCGGTCTTTTCGGGGCCTCAGCGGGGGCTCATCTTTCCCTGATGGCAGCCTATACACCAGACAATACCTATCTGGGTAATCCTGAACTTTCATCGTATTCTGCTAAGGTAAATTATGTAATTGATCACTATGGCCCTGCAGACCTCAACAAACTTTTCCACACAAGATTAGGGACGATCCCGGTGGGAATGATCGGATTAATGTCCAAAAAAATTGTCGGCTTACAGGAAAATCTGGTGAAAGGGATTTCCGGATATGATATCAGGAAAGATCAGGACAGCGCAATAGATTATCTTAAGACGATATCCCCGGTTCATTTTGTTTCAGATGGTGTTCCTACTTTAATTGTCCAGGGAAATAATGATAAAATTGTTCCCTTAAGCCAATCTAAAAAGCTTCACAGAAAATTAAACAGAGCCAAAATAGAGAACACTCTCATCATCGTTGATGGCGGAGTCCATGGTTTTGGTACCACAGATAAAGACTATCTTGATAAAATAACAGATGGGATGGTAGACTTTATTCTTTCACAGAAAAAATAATATACATACGCCTATCTGACTTATATTTAAAATGCTTAAAATCAATACAATAAACCATAATAAACCACAAATATGCTAGATTGATATACATATTGGTATTTTTTATTCGGGAATTAATTACCTTGGCTAATGATTAAATTATTTATAATAAAAACAACAATAATTTAATCATTCATCAATAAAAATAAGCAATATGGATTCACTAAACAATATCAATGCGCTTACCCTCATATTTGCATCTGTTCTTATTTTCGCGATCGCTTACCGGTTCTATGGTATTTTTATTGCAAACAAAGTGCTCCGTTTAAACGATCAGAATATAACCCCGGCCGTCGAATTTGCAGATGGTAAAGATTATGTTGCTACCAATAAAAATGTGCTTTTCGGGCATCATTTTGCCGCTATTGCTGCCGCCGGGCCGTTGGTAGGACCTGTTCTTGCAGCACAGTTCGGATATCTTCCCGGAGCATTATGGATCCTTATTGGGTGTGTTCTGGGAGGAGGAGTGCATGATATGATCGTACTTTTTGCTTCCGTAAGACATAAAGGCCAGAGCCTTGCCACCATTGCTTCCAAAGAAATCGGCAAAGCAACGGGAACCGTTGCAGGATTTGCCATTCTTTTCATTCTTATCCTTACACTGGCAGGATTATCATTAGCTTGTATCAATGCAATGCACGAAGCTTCATGGTCTCTGTTTACGGTAGTCATTACTATGCCCATTGCAATCATTATGGGTCTCATCATGCGATACAAAAAGAACAGTGTCCTGTTTGCAAGTATTTTGGGAGGTATTCTTTTAGTTGCAGGAATTATCGGAGGGCACAGCCTCATGCAGAATCCTACGATGAATAATTTATTTTCATGGGACATTAAAACGATCTCTATAGCGATTCCTTTGTATGGCTTTATTGCTTCTGTACTTCCGGTATGGCTTCTTTTGGTTCCAAGGGATTATCTGTCGACCTATTTAAAGATCGGAACTATTATCATGCTGGCCATCGGCGTAATCGTTATTCACCCTACCATACAGATGCCGGCTATCACAGCTTTCATTAATGGCGGAGGTCCTATTATAGGCGGACCTGTACTTCCTTTTATTTTTATTGTGATTGCCTGTGGTGCGATTTCCGGATTCCATGCGGTGATTGCTACGGGAACGACTCCAAAAATGCTTAATAAAGAAAGGGAGATTCTTTTTGTAGGATACGGAGCCATGCTGGTAGAAGGATTTGTTGCATTAATGGCACTTATTGCAGCCTGCACATTGATGCCGGGCGATTATTTTGCGATCAATACCCCTAAAGAAGCTTATGACTCATTCCTTGCTGCGCACCCTTCTCTTCATGGAGTAGATATTGATTATTATTCGCAGAAAATAGGTATTGACCTCTACGGCAGGACAGGAGGTGCTGTATCTCTCGCTGTAGGAATGGCTCATATCTTCAATAAAATTCCATATATGGATCAGCTTACCGCGTATTGGTATAATTTCGCGATCATGTTTGAAGCCGTATTTATTCTGACTGCCATTGATGCAGGAACAAGGGTAGGACGCTTCTTTTTACAGGAAATGCTGGGTTCTGTTGTTCCGAAATTCAATGATAAAAACTGGATTCCCGGAATCATTATCAGCAGTCTTCTTTTCACGTTTGCCTGGGGCTATCTGGTATACACAGGAAATGTAAACAGCATATGGCCGTTATTCGGGATCAGTAACCAACTGTTGGCTGCCTGTGGGCTCATTGTCTGTACAACTATGCTGATCAGGATGAACCGGGGTAAATATGCCTTATGTTCTGCAGTTCCCGGAGTTTTCATGGCTGGAATTACTTTTTGGGCCGGTTATATACAGGTAACCGCCATTTACATCCCCAAAGGACAATATTTGCTGGCAGCTTTAGCGGTAACGGCAATGGTTCTGATGCTTGTTGTGCTTATCGGAGCTTTCAGGAAATGGTATCAGCTGCTTCAGATCAATAAAACAGAGATTGATCATTATGGGGAACCTGTGAAGGAACTTGTAGAAAGATAGATCCATATTCTATAAATTTAAAACCATTAAGAAGGATTTAAAGGATAGCTAAGATGAATGATTCTGATTTTTAAGCTTATCTTAATACTCTTAAACTCTTATTACATCTTAATGGTTTAAAAATAAAAGTTCAGAAAAAAACAGTTCAGAATTTCTGAACTGTTTTTTTATAAGCATTATCTGTTATTATATTAAAAGTTGAAATTAAGTCTTGTAAAAACATATCTTCCGTTCTGTCCAAACTGTGATGTTGACCGTGAGTAAACGAACTGATCATTATTTGTAGAAGCAGGAAGGTTTTTCGTTGGATAAATATCAAATAGGTTATTGACCCCCAAAGTAAGCCCTACATTTTTGGTAAACTGATAGGCAGCAGAGATATCGGTAATGATTTTATCTCCGATCTGCTGATGTTCATTAAAATCAATGATTCCGTCTCCATTCACATCAATAACATCCGCACCTGTTACTTTTCCGAAGTAGGTATTTCTCAGGTAGAAGCTGGCATTTTTCCATGAAAGGGTATGCGAAAGGCTGGCTTTCACTCTTGGCACAGCTTCTTCAAGATACACTCTTGATTTTTCAGAAAAATAAATCTTTTCAAGGGAAGGAGACTGCAGCAGCCCGGCCGAATGAATTTCTCCAACCTGTTTGGTCTGGTTCAGGTTAATCGCAAAGTTGTTATCCAGTTTAAATCCTGAAAATCTTGCATTATGTGAAATCACAACATCTACTCCTTTTGTTTCTGTATCGATGGCATTGGTAAAGAATTGTGCAGCATTGATTCCTAATTGGTCATAAGCTTCCTGTGCTTTCTGTGGAACGCTTGCTCTTAAGAACTGGTCTGTAAGAATAATACGGTTATCAATTCTCGTGAAATACCCGTCTGCTGTAAAGCTAAGCCCCGCCGAAGGAATTCTGTAAGTAAACCCTACACTTGCTGACTTGGAAGTTTCCTGTTTCAGCTTTGGCATGTCCAAAAGCCCTGCGAGCTGAGAATCATTACTGAAAGTTCCTACTTCCAAAAGCTGATTATTCGTAAACAATGTAGAGGTTACATTATAGTAAATCTGGTGGATAGACGGAGCTCTGAATCCTGTAGAACCCGCAAATCTCACATTGAAATCCGGAGCAACCTTGATTCTTGATGCTAATTTATAATTGAATGTCGACCCGAAATCTGAATAGTTTTCATATCTCGCCGCTGCATCTACCAATAACCAGTTGGTAAAGTTAAATTCCACATCCGCATAGGCAGCAACAGACTGTCTGTTTTTATCTACCGCATTACCAGGCTTAAATCCGTTGAATACCTGGGAACCTCCCGGAAGCAATGCTCCGAAAAAATCTGTAGGTCTTACAGAATTTCCGTTCCAAACATTTCCTGAAATGTCATATGTTGCATAAGAAGCTTCCTCTCCCTGGGTAATTTTAAAATTTTCATAACGGTGCTCACCTCCAAAGGCTACATTGATACCTTCCCATACATCATATTTTTTAGAGAAATCTAAATTGATGGTATTTTGAGAAAACCTTAAACCACCTGCATCGAATTCATTGGGTGAAGCAAAACGCATTGAGGTGTTTCCTGTATTTCCGATGTTATATGTAAAAGAATTTTGTCCGAAAGTATTACTGAAATCAATATTCCATCCGTCCCATTTCCCTTTAATTCCTGCAGCTAATGAAATATCCTGAATATCTGTTCTGATCTGTGGGAGATAACCATTCGGATATAAACCAGTAAATGTTCTGCTCTCTCTTGGTCTTCTGTAAAATCCTCCGGAAGTTCCGTGCCTTAAGCTGTATCCTCCAAAAGTGTATACTTTCCAGTTGTCACTGACAGGGATTTCAGCATTCACAAAAAGCTGATGGTTATTCAGTTTAGACTGTCCTACCTGCATGTTAAAATCTTTTCTGGTCTGACCTCTGTAAGCAAGCTCCTGATCTGTCACATCAGCACTGAGTAAAGACCAAAGTCCTTTCTGAACAACATTGCCTGAAGCGTCCGTGATATCTTTAAATGTATTTGCATTTTGTATATCTGAGAGTTGAGTGGCACTAAAGTAGTTTACCCCCTGAGCATACTGATGTACATAATTAATAATTTGCTGTGAATTGGGCGTATTATTTATATTGGTAAACAAAGAAGAAAGGTTCACGCCGTCATTTAACGCACGTTGCTCTATGGCATTATAAGCGTTATAAATTTTTCCGCTTTCTGTTCCTGCCCTGTACGTTGGATTTCTGAACTGTGAAGACCAGGTAATATTAAAGAATCCTCCTTTGGTTCCGATTTTATTTCCATAGTTCAAGTCCAGCTGAATATTCTGTCCGTCAAAATCTCCGGTATGGTCATTAGCAGTTGGTGTTAAATTTCCTCCGTAGCTGATCTGACCTGCCAGCTTCCCTGTATCTCTTTTCAGATCAAGGTTGATAACACCTGCAATAGCATCGGATCCGTATTGTGCGGCAGCGCCGTCTCTTAGTACTTCAATTCTGTTTAAAGCGAAAGACGGAATGGCATTCAAATCGGTTCCAACGGTACCTCTTCCCGGCGTTCCGTTTACATTCACCAATGCTGAAGTATGTCTTCTTTTTCCATTCACCAGAACCAAAACCTGATCTGGTCCCAACCCTCTGAGCTGTGCTGGATCCAGGTGATCTGTACCATCAGAATTAGTCTGAATGGTGGAAGTAAATGAAGGTGCTACGGCGTTAAGGATCTGCCCTATATTCGTCTGCGGAAGAATAATTGAAGATTCTTTTACATTGAAGACATCTACAGGAACCGCACTTTCTATCTTTGACCTGGCACCGGCCCTTGAACCCAATATGACTACTTCTTCTACATTATTCGTTTTTATACTGTCTTTGTTTGTTTTTATGCTGTCTTTTTCCTGTCCGTAAGTAAATACACCAAGGAAAAATAAAACAGAGGCCGAAAGAATATTTTTTTTATTTCTCATATAGTTTAGATTTGATAACATTTATGTTTTTACAGGGTGCAAATGTAAAATTTATTTATTAGTCCACAAAACAACTAGACTTTGTTTTTATAAAAAATAGTTATCGTTTCTTTCTATTCCTCACTTAAAGTTAAGATAAATTAAGGAAACATTCATAAAAAACATTGTTTTATAGCAGGTTAAAATGAATTTTATAAAAATGCTACGAACGCAAAGACATCCTTGGCTGATTAGTCTTTCGTTCGCAATGGCACTTCGTTAAGCATAGGACTTCTCTTAGCTGCTGGAAACGCTTTGCGGACGAAAAAATGAAAGAGTTCAAATAGAAACTCTGTGAACTTCGCATTAAATAAAAAAACGGATCCAAAAATTGAATCCGTTTTATATTATTTATGATAAAATTAAATCTTAGTCAGTTTCGCGTATTTCAGGATCAGGTTTTTCTCTCCTTCATGCATGAAAACTACTTTTGCTTTGATATTCTGTGGATCTGTTCCGTCCAGAAAAGTAACTTCTCCTATTCCGAAACGGTCATGTCTTACTTTGTCCCCTACTTCAATATCCTGAGATGAGGCTCCGCTTGGATTGATAATTTTAGCTGTGCTTACAGGTTTCAGTTTTCTAACTTCCGGTGCCGGTTTTGAATTCTCTCCTCTGTCGATTGTCTTTTTTTCAACCTTTTTGAAAGATCTCATTTCTGAAGGATGCTCATCAAAAATATTGGACTTTACCCCTGAATTATTGATGAACCTCTTTTCCATGGCTGGATTAAGAAACTCAATATACTCATCATCAATTTCACTTAAGAATCTTGAAGGTTCAGCATCGGTGATTTTTCCCCACTGGAAACGGGAAACAGCATAGGAGAAGAAGGCCTGCTTTTCAGCTCTTGTCAATGCTACATAGAACAATCTTCTCTCTTCTTCCAGATCTTCTCTGGTGGCAGAACTCATAAAGCTGGGGAAAAGGTTTTCTTCAAGGCCCACTAAGTGAACCACCGGGAATTCCAGTCCTTTTGAAAGGTGAATGGTCATCAGTGAAACCATATCATCTTCCAGTTCTTTATCCTGAGTATCTGCAGAAAGGGCAATATTTTCAAGGAAATTGGAAAGACTCGGATCACCGTCTTCAAGCTGCATCTGTTCTTCAATGAATCCCTGCATAGAGTTCATCAATTCCTGAACGTTTTCTACTCTGGAAATTCCTTCAGGAGTCTGATCATCTTTCAGAAATTTGATTAAACCGCTTCGTTTTGCCACTTCCATAGCAACACTGTAGGCTGTTTCTGTTTTCAATAGTACCTGGAAGGCCTTGATCATGGACCAGAAGTCATTCAGTTTGTTTAAAACTCCATTGTTAAGCCCTAGCTGTGGGGCATACATCGGAAGATTATCCAATACTTTTGAAACCGCAATATTGTGAGCATCTGCAAAAACAATCAGCTTATTCTGTGTTGTTTCCCCGATTCCTCTTGCCGGATAATTGATAATCCTCATCAATGCTTCAGAATCGTTCTCATTGATCAGGAGACGAAGGTACCCGATAAGGTCTTTTACTTCTTTTCTTTGGTAGAATGAAAGTCCCCCGTAAACTTTGTAAGGAATATTTTTACGCCTCAGTGCATCTTCAAAGGCACGCGTCTGAGAATTGGTTCTGTATAAAATAGCAAAATCGCTGTACTTTCTCTGGTCACGGTTACGAAGCTCCCAGATATTTCCTGCAACAAAATTGGCTTCATCGGCATCGGAAAGAGATCTGTATATTTTGATCTTATCCCCTTCTTCATTATCACTGAACACATTCTTCTTGAATTGCTGCAGGTTTTTTGCGATGACTACATTGGCGGCATTTACAATATTCTGTGTAGAACGGTAATTCTGCTCCAGCGATACCGTTTTAGCATCCGGATAATCTTTTTTAAAGTTTAAGATATTGTAGATATTGGCTCCACGGAAAGAGTAGATAGACTGTGCATCATCCCCTACCACGCAGATATTTTCAAATTTTGAAGCCAATGCTTTTACAATAAGGTATTGAGAGTGGTTCGTATCCTGATACTCATCCACCATAATGTATCTGAATCTGTCCTGGTACTTTGCCAGTACTTCCGGAAAACGGGTCAATAATTCATTGGTCTTTAGCAGAAGATCATCAAAATCCATAGATCCGTTTCTGAAACACTGCTCAACATATCGCTGATAAATCTGCCCGATGAACTTCATATTTGCTTTTTCATCAGCCTCCATCAGTTCCGGATTATTAAAATAAGCTTTTACCGTAATCAGATTATTCTTGTAGGTTGATATTCTTGCCTGAACTTTTTTAGGTTTATAAAGGTCTGCATCAATATTCATATCCTTCAGAACCTTTTTGATCACGTTCAAAGCATCCTGCTGATCATAAATCGTAAAGTTGGATGGATATCCAAGGTAATGGGCTTCAATTCTTAAAATCCTTGCAAAAACCGAGTGAAAGGTTCCCATCCAGAGACTTCTTGCATTGCTTTCCCCCACAACTTTTGCGATACGGTCTTTCATTTCACGTGCCGCTTTATTGGTAAAGGTGAGCGCAAGGATATTGAAAGGGTCTATTCCGTTGTGTATTAAATGGGCAATACGCATAGTAAGTACACGCGTTTTACCGGAACCAGCTCCGGCAAGCACCATCAGAGGCCCCTGTAAAGAGGTAACGGCTTCATATTGTGATTCGTTGAGTCCTTTCAAATAGTCCATACAGCAAAAAATTTGGGAACACAAAATTAAGGTATTCGGAGGAGAATTCAAACTCTCATAGAGAAGTTGGGATTAAGATTGTATTGATCGTGTTTGTCAATGGGCAATTTTGCTTCATAAGTGAATCGTGAATGATTATTCATAGCCTCAAATTCCGCAACCCGAATCGCATAACAAATTGACAAATGGAGCGAATTCACCATTCACTATTCACATTTACCTATCTGTTTCTACACATTCTGTAACATTTAATTCACTTTTCATACTAATTGGTAAACAATTTCTAAATTTTATGAAAAAGCGACTTCTTTCTGCTGCTGCCGTAGCTTTCTTCGGACTAATGCTTAATGCACAGCAAATTAAATTCGAAGAATATGACCTTCCTAATGGTCTTCATGTAATTCTTCATCAGGATAACTCCGCACCGGTGGTGACAACGGGTGTAATGTACCATGTAGGTGCAAAAGATGAAGTAAAAGGCAGAACAGGTTTTGCTCATTTCTTCGAACACCTTTTATTCGAAGGAACTCCTAATATCAAAAGAGGAGAATGGTTCAAAATCGTTTCTTCAAACGGAGGGCAAAACAACGCCAACACCACCAATGACAGAACCTATTATTATGAAACATTCCCTTCCAACAATGAACAGCTTGGACTTTGGATGGAAGCTGAAAGAATGCGTCACGCCGTCATCAACCAGATTGGTGTGGATACGCAGAGAGAGGTGGTAAAAGAAGAAAAAAGATTAAGAATGGATAACCAGCCTTATGGAAATCTTTTCACAACCATTCAGAAAAATTTATTTACCAATCACCCGTACAACTGGCCGACAATCGGTTCTATGGAAGATCTGAATTCTGCAAAATTAGAAGAATTCCAGGCGTTTTATAAAAAATATTACGTTCCGAACAATGCTACTTTGGTTGTTGCAGGAGACATCAAACCTGAGCAGACAAAAAAATGGATTGAAACGTATTACGGAGGAATTCCAAAAGGAACAGTATATCCGAAAGATTTCCCGAAAGAAACTCCTATCACTCAGGAAAAAGAAGTTACTGCTACTGACCCGAATATCCAGCTTCCGGCTTATATTTTCGCATACAGAACTCCGGCTAACAAAGAGAAAGATGCTTATGTTTTAGATATGCTTTCTTCTTATTTAAGTAATGGTAAATCTTCCGTTTTATATAAAAAATTGGTTGACCAGGATAAAAAAGCACTCCAGGTAGCTGCTTTCAATCAGGGTCTTGAGGATTACAGTATCTTCGCATTCTTCGCTATTCCGATGGGACAGACTACCAAACAGGTTCTACAGGCAGATATTGATGCTGAAATCAAAAAGCTTCAGACTACTTTAATTTCAGAAGAAGATTATCAAAAGCTTCAAAACCAGTATGAAAATCAGTTTGTAAATGCCAACTCAAGCATTCAGGGCATTGCTGCTTCACTGGCAACCAACCATGTATTGATGGGTGACACGAATCTGATCAACAAAGAAATTGACATTTACAGATCCATCACAAGACAGGATCTTCAGAATGCGGCTAAAAAGTATCTTAATTCCAACCAAAGAATAATCATCAACTACGTACCGGAGAAAAAGTAATCATTCCAACTTTTCAGGTTAACCTATGATTATTAAAAATTAAATTTTTACAAATGAAAAAGCAATTAACATATATAGCTGCGGCATTTTTCTTTACAGGAATGGTTTCAGCACAAAAAATAGATCTTAATGCAATGCCAAAGCCAGGGCCTACTCCAGCGATCAACATTGCCAAACCAAAAACATTCCAGCTAAACAACGGCCTTACAGTAATGGTGGTTGAGAACAACAAGCTGCCAAGAGTAAGCGCAAGCCTTTCTATGGACAGACCTCCATACAACGAAGGCGCTGTAACCGGGGTAAGCGAAATTATGGCTGAACAGTTCGAAAACGGTACAACCAACATCAGCAAAGATGATTTCAACAAAAAAGTGGATTATCTTGGGGCTAACCTTAATTTCTCTTCAGGAGGTGCTTCTGCCAATTCACTTTCCAAATACTTCCCTGAAGTATTAAACTTAATGGCTGATGCCATCATCAATCCAAAATTCTCTGCAGAAGAAATTCAAAGTTCTAAGGAAAGAGCTATCGAAGGATTAAAATCCGACGAAAAAAATGCATCTTCCATCGCTGCAAGAGTTTCCAACGCTTTGATGTATGGAAAAAATACTTCGAGAGGTGAGTTTGAAACGGTAGAATCTATCAACAAAATCCAGCTTGCTGACGTACAGAATATATACAAAAAATACTACGCTCCGGACAATGCTTATTTAGTCATCGTAGGAGATGTAAAGTTTGACCAGGTAAAACCGCTGATCGAGAAAGCTTTCAGCAGCTGGAAAAAGGCAAATACACCTGTTACTCCATTAGAACCGGCTTCTAATGTTACTAAAACAGAAATCAACATAGTGGATGTTCCTTCCGCAGTACAGTCTGTTGTTTCCTTAAACAACCTGAATACCCTGAAGATGAAGGATGCCAACTACTTCCCTGCAACAATTGCCAACTACATTCTTGGAGGTGGTGGTGAAGCCAGGCTTTTCATGAATCTTCGTGAGAAAAACGGATTCACTTATGGTGCTTATTCAAGCATGGTTGCAAGTAAGTATTCACCACAGTTCTCTGCAAGTGCAAGCGTAAGAAATGAAGTTACAGACAAAGCAGTTAAGGAATTCATGAATGAACTTAATGCTATTTCTACAGTAAAACCGGAAGAACTGGCCAATGCAAAAGCAAAACTGAAAGGAGCTTTCATTATGTCTTTAGAGCAGCCTGCAACGATCGCAAGATTTGCCTTGAATCAAAAGGTTCAGGATCTGCCTGCTGATTTCTACACCAATTACTTAAAATCTATTGATAAAGTAACTGCTGCAGATGTTGCCAATGCTGTAAAAGCTACCATCTTACCCAACCAGAGCAGAATTTTCATCGCAGGTAAAGCCTCTGATATTTCTGAAGGATTGGAAAAGCTGGGGTATCCTGTAAAATATTTCGATAAAGATGCCAATCCTGTAGCAAAACCAACGGTACAGAAAGTGGATGCCGGTGTAACTGTTGCATCTGTTGTTGATAAATACATCAATGCCATCGGAGGAAAAGCTAATCTGGCGAAAATTACTTCTTACACCACAAATGCTTCAATGTCTATGCAGGGGCAAAACATCGATTTTAAAATCATTAAGGCACAAGGCGGAAAAGAGCTGACCACTGTAACAGCAATGGGACAGGTGGTGCAGAAGCAGGTATTTGACGGAAAAACAGGCTATTCTGAGCAAATGGGACAAAAAGTTGCCATCACACCGGAAGAAATTGCCGAAAAACAAAAGAACCCTGAGCTTTTCGAAGAACTAGGATTCGCAAAATCTGCTGATTATAAATTAGGCGGAATTGAGAAAATCGGAGGCGAAGATTCTTATGCAATTAAAGGTGGAGATACAACGTATTACTACAGTGTTGCAACAGGATTAAAAACCGGAGAAACTAAAAAAGTAAAAGCTAAGGGTCAGGAAATGACCATCCCAACAACATTCTCCAATTACAAAGATGTAGAAGGGGTAAAAATGCCTTACACCATCTCTGTAAGCCAGATGGGAATGGATATGACCATGACGGTAAAGTCTTATGAAATCAATAAGGCAACGGATGCTGATTTCAAATAAAAACACCTTATTTTTATAAAAAAAACGGTAACAATTGTTGCCGTTTTTATTTTTATCAACATTTGGCGACATCTTTTTTTGCCATTCAGTAAAAAAAGATTAAATTTGCCCATTCAAAAAGATATCAGAATTAATGGATACTATATTTACACTATTGATGGTTCTTGTTATGATTGCCAGTGTTTTATTGGTAATTATCGTTATGGCGCAAAATCCAAAAGGAGGAGGCCTTTCCAGTACATTCGGAGGTGCATCATCTGCACAGTTCGGCGTACAGAGAACCAATGATTTCATGGAAAAAGCAACATGGACTCTGGGCGGAACTATCATCGTTCTTATCCTTTTAAGCGTTGTTATTACAGGTAAGCCGTCTCAGGCACTTCCTGCACAGCAACAGCCAGCGAAGAAAGAAGCTCCTGCAAAACAGTCAGCTCCTGCTTCTTCTACAACGACTCCGGCACAGACTCCTGCACCGGTAAAATAAGAAGAATATTATCTTACATAAAATAAAAAAGCAACTCGGATTGAGTTGCTTTTTTATTTTAACCTGATCTTTTCAATCTGATGCCGGAGCTTCAATCCTGCTTTCAAAAATGAATATTGTACAGGTTTCGATTCCTTGTAATACTTATCAATAAAGATCTGCATCGCTCCATAAAATCTGTTGAGATATACTTCATCTTTAATCGTGCTTTCTCCTTTATGATGCAGGATTGAAACCTTTCCGTAATAGAAGTTTTTATATCCGTTTCTTAAAAAAGTATAGCAAAGATCTATATCTTCTCCATACATAAAATAAGCTTCATCCAGCCCGCCTATTTCTTCATATACTGCTTTTTTAGCCAATAAAAAGGCTCCTGTGACCACATCAACTTCCGCAACCTTATTTTCCTCTATATCGTTTCTGTAATAGGATTTTGAATTGTTCTTTTTAAAATTGGTAAACAGTTTTTCAAACGAATTGAACATATCCGGAACTGAGCGCTTACTTTCAGGCAAAAAATTTCCTTCAGCATCATGCATCCTCACTCCAAGACATCCGAAAGAAGGCTGTGCATCTGCAAAATCCAACAATTCTTTCATATAAAACCCTTCAAACTCGGTATCAGGATTTAAAAGTAAAATATATTCTCCTTTTGCGGTCTGTATTGCCTGATTATTAGCTTTTGAAAAACCGCCATTTGTTTCAGAAGAGATAAAATGTATATCTGGAAACTCAGTAATAAGCTCTTGCCATGAAGGGTCTGTAGAAGCATTATCAATGACAATGATTTCATATTCTACTTCCCGGATATATTTTTGAAGTGACAGGAGACACCTTCTGAGCAGTTGGGTGACATTGTAATTAACAATAATGACAGACAGCTTCATATTAATCTTTCTCGTTGTATGGCAATCTGTTGATAATAGATCTTCCTAAAGAAATTTCATCGGCATATTCCAGTTCGTCTCCTACTGAAATTCCTCTTGCAATGCTTGAAAAACTGACATTGAAGTTTTTAAATTTCTTATAAATATAATAAGCTGTCGTATCTCCTTCCATCGTAGCACTCAATGCAAAAATAAATTCCTTTACCTTTCCTTCATTCAGCTTTTTTTCAATGCTCGGGATGTTCAACTGACCTGGTCCTACTCCTTCCATTGGAGAAATCTTTCCGCCAAGGATCAAGTATTTACCGGCGTATTTCCCTGTATTTTCAATAGCAATTACATCACGCACATCTTCAACAATACAGATCAGTTCGCCATTTCTTTTTTCATTGCTGCATATTTCACAAACGTCAAAATCTGAAAAATTATGACATTCTTTGCAGTATTTGATTTCGTTAACGAGATTGATCAGGGAGTTGCCAAGACTTACGGCTCTGGAACTGGGCTGCTTCAACAAATGCAATGCTAATCTTAAAGCTGTTTTTCTACCAATTCCAGGCAGTCCGGAAATCTCATCCACCGCCTTTGCCAATACTTTACTAGGGTAATCCATAAGTACAAAAATAAGGATTAAAGTTGATAATTGATAGAGGATCATGATCGTCAATCCGCTTTGCCTTTGAATTTATATAAAATGACTATTAACGATTGACTTTGCACAGCAAAAATTGACCATTGCCCACTGACTAATGTCCCATTATGATATTTTATATTTCTCTCCTGACTGAGAACTCTAAAAAAACCTTTATATTTGCGGCTTAAATTAAATATGAAAAAAATAAACTGACATGGTACTTAACAATCTTAATTATCCACTGGATTTCAAATTCAAAATCACTACTTTAGCAAGTGACTTCAACATTACTGACAAAAACGGAAATTATGTAGCGTATGTTCGTCAGAAAATGTTTAAGCTGAAAGAAGATGTTATTGTTTTTAATGATGAAAGCAAGTCTAAAGAGCTTTTCAGGATCAAAGCAAATCAATGGATTGATTTCAACGCTTCGTATTCTCTGAATGATCTTATTGATAACAAAAACTACGGCAGACTGGCAAGAAAAGGGATGCGTTCTCTCTGGAAAGCCAGTTATGATATCCTTGATGCACATGATCAGCCTAGGTTTAAGATTCAGGAAGACAGCGCATGGGTAAGATTCTGGGACAGCTTTGTAGGAGAAATCCCTATCATCGGAATGTTCACCGGCTATTTCCTTAATCCATCCTATACAGTAACAGGTATTGATGGTAAGGCTTATTTTAAGCTTAAAAAAATGCCTTCATTCTTTGGAAGAAGATTTCAGCTGGACAGACTGATAGACATTGATGATGAGGAAGAAAGCCTGGTAATCCTTTCTTTACTAATGATGACACTTCTTGAAAGAGCAAGAGGATAAACCAATTATAAAACCACAAACACATGAAATATTTAATCATTTTATTTTCTGCATTTCTGCTGGTAGCCTGTAAAAAGGAAAAAGAAACTGTTTCAGGTTCTGCTCCTGCTGATTCTTTACATATTACTAAAGATTCTGCTTCCACGGGTCCTTCTTCCGGAAATATCCTGGTGGGGACAATTCCGTTTCCAAAAGAAATCAAAGAATGTTCCTGCTATTTTGCTGTAAGCAAAACTGATTTTGAAAATGAAAGATACATCTACGCAGATGACGCCGGAAAGACCGCTTATATGATGCTGGACGGTAAAAGACTGGCCATGAATCTGATCTCATCAAGCGATATGGAAGTAGATGAATTGCTTACCAAAGAAATAGAAAATGATGATTATAAGATTTCTGTAAAAGGTAAAAAAATAAAAGGCGAAGAAGCGCTGCTGTTTGAAGGTAGTTTGACTATTGAGAAACCAGACGGCACCACTTTCACGACTCCTATTTATGGAGAGTGTGGATGTTAACAGGACGAAATCGCAAAAAGGCAAAAGGTAAAAAAGCAGATCAGCATATTTACTGTTTATAATTTTACCCTTATAAATCATACAAAAGTGCTTCTGTATCCCACAGAAGCATTTTTTATTTTGTAAATTTGAGAAAAATAAATTTCAATGGAATTATCTAATATAGAGCCGCAGATTATCTGGAAAAACTTCTCCAGATTAAATGCTGTTCCAAGACCTTCGAAAAAAGAAGAAAAAGTAATTGCTTTCATCAAAGGATTTGGTGAGAGTTTAGGACTGGAAACTACGGTAGATGAAGTAGGAAACGTTATTATTAAAAAACCTGCCACTGCAGGAATGGAAAACCGTAAATCTGTTGTGCTTCAGTCTCACCTTGATATGGTTTGCCAGAAAAACAATGATGTTAATTTCGATTTTGAAACAGAAGGAATCAAAATGGAAATTGACGGTGATTGGGTAAAAGCAAAAGGAACAACTTTAGGAGCTGATAATGGCTTGGGAGTAGCAACTATTATGTCTATTCTTGAAAGTTCAGATATTCCTCACCCTGCATTGGAAGCGCTTTTCACCATTGATGAAGAGACAGGAATGACAGGTGCTTTGGGATTAAAACCAGGGCAGTTAACAGGTGATATTCTATTGAATCTTGACACTGAAGAAGATGATGAAATTGATATAGGATGTGCCGGTGGTGTTGATGTAACAATCACTCAAACTTACACTGCAGAAGCTTCAAAGGGTCAAATTGTAAGAATTGAAGTAAAAGGTCTTCAGGGAGGACACTCCGGAATGGACATCCACAAAGGGTTCGGAAATGCCAATATTATTCTTGGCAGGCTTCTTTACAGCGGATTGGAAAACCAGAACATTGAACTGGTTTCTATCGACAGCGGTGGCTTGAGAAATGCGATTCCAAGAGAAGGGGTTGCCGTTATTTCGGTGAGAAATGCTCAGGAGTTTATCGAAAATGTAACGGTTCTTAAGAAAGATATTTTAGAAGAATTCGCAACAGTAGAACCTGGAATTCAGATTAATATTGAGAGCTCTACATCTTCTGACAAGGCTATTTCTGAAGAAGATTCCAGAAAAGTGATCCTTACTTTAAAAGCGCTTCACAATGGAGTATACAGAATGAGCCCGGATGTGAAAGATCTTGTGGAAGCTTCCAACAATGTGGCAAGAGTAGAACTGAAAGGTGGAGAACTTAAGATCTTAAACCTTACGAGATCTTCTGTAGACTCTTCAAAATATTCAGTAGCAGAACAATTAAAATCTGTAGCAGAACTGGCAGGGATGAAAGTTGAGTTCAGCGGTTCATACCCGGGATGGAAGCCAAAACCAGGTTCAGAAATTGTACAGCTGATGGAGAAACTTTACACAGAAAAGTTCAATGAGAAGCCTCATGTAGTAGCCTGCCACGCAGGCCTTGAATGTGGGATCATCGGTGCAAACTACCCTGAGATGGAAATGGTAAGCTTTGGACCTACTATCAGAGGGGCACACTCTCCTGATGAAAGAGCCAATATTCCTTCAGCTCAGAAATTCTGGAGTTTCCTGAAAGATATTTTAGCCAATATTCCTCAGAAATAAAACATTAAAATTACTATATTGAATATCCAAGGTCTTATGATTTTGGATATTTTATTTAAACTTAAACCATGAAGAGTTATTTAAGAAGTAAAGGATAGTTAAGAACATCCGTAAGCGGATTAATGAAGCCTATCACTTAAAAAATAGCAATAGATATTTCCTTAACACTTCTTAATCACCTAAAAGCCTTAATGGTTCAAAAAATTAAAAACAATGAAAAGTATCACCGTATTCTGCGGCTCAAGTTTTGGTTCGCACGACATTTATAAAGAACAGGCATTCCTGCTTGGACAAACTCTGGCTAAACAAGATATACAGCTCATCTACGGCGGTGCAGACGTAGGCCTGATGGGAACAATTGCTGATGGAGCGCTGAGCGAAAAAGGCAAGGTAATTGGAGTCCTTCCCTATTTCCTGCAATCCAAAGAAATTGCTCATAAAAATCTGACCGAACTGATTATCGTAGAAACCATGCATGAAAGAAAAACCAAAATGAATGAACTGTGTGATGGTGTTATCGTTCTTCCGGGCGGCTATGGAACACTGGAAGAGTTTTTCGAAATGATCACCTGGGCGCAGCTGGGACTTCACAAAAAACCCATCGGAGTGCTGAATATTGACGGCTTTTACGATGATCTGATCAGGTTGGTTCAAACCATGGTAGACAAGGGATTTTTAAAACAGGTGAACAGAGATATGCTGTTGATCAGTAACAATATTGAAGATCTGTTACAAAAAATGAACAGTTACGAAGCTCCTACGGTTGGGAAATGGATTTCTAAGGAAGAAATTTAAAGTTTTATAGTCTTTCACATGAATAACTACAACGTTAATAAAGAAATGCTCGGAGTTGCCACAGTATTTGTAACTATATTCGTTATTGTTCCTGCTCTTTCTTCCTATTTTATGGAAGATTGTAAGACTGCGATGGAAAGAGTTAAGAAGCAAAAATGTAAAATTAGAGTTGAAAGTATTGAAGGTATAAAATCTCTTAAATTAAAGGGAACTATTCCTGAAAGCATTCAGCCTTGTGAATGTTATGACAACGGCCAATGGTGGGTTTCCTATAAAGATGAAATAGAACCGGGAGATTACTTTATAAAGAATGAAGGTGAAAGTTACTTAGAAATCATTAAAGAAGACACTCTAATCAGACACGAGTATATATGCTCTCAGAAATAAAAATAAAACAAAACCCGTCCGAAAAACTCGGACGGGTTTCTTATTAAGATTAAAAAATATTTTCTAAGGATAAGGAGCAATCTCCACTTCAAGTCCTTCCATTTCATCCACAATATGCAGCTGGCATCCTAATCTGCTGTTGTCTTTCACATGAAAAGCTTCAGCCAGCATGGCATCTTCTTCATCTCCCATTGGTTCCAGACCAGGATCATTGATTACATAAACCTGGCACGAAGCACACATCGCCATTCCTCCGCATACACCAATAGTACCTTCTTCTGCCAATTCATAGGAACGGATAATTTCCATCAGGTTCATGGACATATCCGTAGGAGCTACGACATCGTGGGTTACCCCTTCTCTGTCGGTGATTTTAATATTAATATCTGACATAATTCTGCAAAATTAGTCAATTTTTTTCACAACAGCCTTCTCAGCTTCTTTACGGCTTCCGTCGAATCCGTCTACTCCACTTACCGTTGTATACTTTAAAACGAATTTTTTACCCGGATTCAGCCTGTTATAAACACTCTGACACATTAAAGTAGCCTCGTGGAAACCGCAAAGGATCAGCTTCAGCTTTCCAGGATAAGTGTTGATATCTCCAATAGCATAAATACCATCAATATTGGTCTGATAGTCAAGAGCATTGTTTACAACGATTGCATTTTTCTCGATATTTAATCCCCAGTTCCCGATCTCTCCTAATTTTGGTGTCAATCCGAATAAAGGAATAAAATAATCTGTTTCAATATCGTAAGCTTCCTGGCCTTCCACTTCTACGGTGATCGCTTCCACTTTCCCGTCGCCTTTAATACCGGTAACTTCTGCAGGAGTAATTAATTTGATTTTCCCCTGGTTTTTAAGATCCTGAACTTTCTCTACAGAATCCAAAGCACCCCTGAACTCATTTCTTCTGTGGATCAAAGTTACTTCGCTGGCTACATTAGAAAGGAAGATACTCCAGTCAAGGGCAGAATCACCTCCTCCGGCAATAACTACTTTTTTGTTTCTGAAATGCTCAGGTTCTTTAACGAAATATTCAAGACCTTTTTCTTCATAATCAGCGATATTTTCGAAAGTAGGCTTTCTCGGTTCAAAAGTTCCCAGTCCTCCTGCAATAGCAATAGCTTTACATCTGTGAACAGTACCTTTGTTGGTAATCACCTCAAACCACTCATCATCAATCTTTGTATAAGAAACAGCGGTCTCTCCCAGAGTAAACCCAGGCTGAAACTGCTTGATCTGCTCCATCAAATTATCTACCAATTCTCCGGCATTTACTGAAGGATAACCTGGGATATCGAAGATAGGTTTCTTGGGATAAAGTTCCGCCAATTGCCCTCCCGGCTGTGGAAGTGCATCAATAATATGGCACTTCATTTTTAATAAACCAGCTTCAAAAACTGCAAATAGTCCTGTAGGTCCCGCACCTATGATCAATATATCAGTGGTTATCATAATCTTTAAGATAATTTAATTATACATGTAACTGCAAATTTACTAATTTTAATGCGAAGCATATTTAATTGATTCTAAATAAAAACCTGAGATTTGTCAAATATCTATCAATTAAGATTTTAAATTTGGCAATGTTTTTGTAAATGTCTTGTTATGAAGAAAATATTAACCTTTTTTGCAGTATTACTATTCTTTTTAGGCTCGGCCCAAATTGATAACATCGCAGACGGCGAGTCTATTACTCTTAGAATTCACTACGGTTTCCTGAATGCAGGAACTGCGAATCTTACTACAAAAAAGACCTACTACAAAGGGGTTCCTCATCTCTATGTAAAAGGAACAGGGCAGACAACCGGTGCTGTAAAAGCATTCTTCAAGGTAGAAGATTTATATGAAAGCTTCATCAATACCCAGACAGGATTACCAAGCTTTTATGTAAGAAATGTACGTGAGGGAAGCTACCGCCAACATTTTGAGACCGCTTTCAATCACGATAATAACACTTTGATTCTAACAGATAAAAAGACACCGGCCAATGGGTCTAAAGTTTTAAAATCAGTGAAAGGGGTACAGGATATGCTTTCATGCTTTTATTATTTGAGAAGTAAAAGCCCGGATGAACTGAAAGTAGGAACTGTGATCAATATGAACGTATGGATTGATGATGAAATGTTTCCTTTCCAGCTAAAAGTGATTGGAACAGAAAACTTAAAGACAAAGTTCGGGACTATCAATTGTCTGAAAATTATCCCATCTGTAAAAAGCGGAAGAGTATTTAAGGAAAAAGAAGGAGTTACCATGTGGGTCTCCAACGATGCTAACCATATTCCTATGCTGCTGAAAGCGGAACTTGCCGTAGGAGCACTGAAAGCCAGCATTGATGATTATAAAAATGTGAAGTATCCTTTAAAGTTCAGCAAATAATAATCATTCGTTTCAATACAAAGCCTGTAATTTTGCAGGCTTTTTTATTTGTAATGTAATATATTCTAAACATTGATTGTCTTAATTATAGAGGCAGTCAAAGAGCTGCAGCATGTCAATACTGAGGGATCATCCTAAGTATGGACATAAGAAACAGACACGTGTAAATTTTTCAATAAGATCAGTTTTTAGTTACGTTTTGTTTCTTAGGTCAGTAATTAAAAACAAAAACCTCCGGAGCTCCGGAGGTTTGATTTTTTATAGTGTTTTGAATTGTTCAAGTGTTCTGATATCATTTTCAAAAAACATTCTGATATCACTCATCTGGTAAAGAAGCATCGTAATTCTTTCAATTCCCATTCCGAATGCATACCCTGAATATTTCTCAGCATCGATATTTACATTTTTCAGCACGGCAGGATCTACCATTCCGCATCCCATGATTTCCAGCCATCCTGTTCCCTTCGTAATTCTGTAATCAGTTTCAGAGTTTAATCCCCAATACACATCAATTTCAGCACTAGGCTCTGTGAACGGGAAGAAAGACGGTCTCATTCTGATTTTAGACTTTCCGAAAAGCTCAGTAGTAAAAAACTGAATGGTTTGCTTCAGGTCTGCAAAGCTTACATTCTCATCAATATACAATCCTTCAATCTGGTGGAAAATACAGTGAGAACGTGAAGAAATTGCTTCATTTCTGAATACTCTTCCCGGAGATAAAATTCTGATCGGAGGCTGGTTTTCTTCCATATAACGGGTTTGTACGGAAGAAGTATGCGTTCTTAAAAGAATATCCGGATTCTGCTCAATGAAGAACGTATCCTGCATATCTCTTGCCGGGTGATATTCCGGAAGATTAAGCGCTGTAAAGTTATGCCAGTCATCTTCAATTTCAGGACCGTCTGCTACTGCAAAACCGATAGATTTGAAGATTTCAATAATCCTGTTTTTAACCAGATTGATCGGATGTCTGGAACCCAGATCCAATGGAAAAGCAGGTCTTGTAAGATCTTCTTTTTCCACTATAACAGAAGACGCTGAAGCATTTTTCAAATCCTCCAGTTTTACAGCTACCGCCTGCTTCAAAGTATTGATCTTCTGCCCGAATTCTTTCTTCTGGTCATTAGGAACTTCTTTAAATTTTTCAAAAAAATCATTCAGAACTCCTTTTTTACCATTGTACTTGATTCGGAAGTTTTCGATCTCTTCCTTAGAGGTAGCATTGAAGCCGTTTACTTCGATCAGTAGTTCTTCTATCTTTTCTATCATTGTTTTACCCTTTCAAAATGTTTTGCAAAAATACGATTTTAAGTTGAATAATAAGTCCGTCATAAAAAAATCTGCCTCTTTTTCGGGAGGCAGACTTCAATCACTTATTTCACTTAAATAAAAAAATTATTTCTTTTCTAATGCTTTAACGCTGATCTGAAGAGTTACCTCATCTTTGATGACACCGTTTTCAGCAGGAGCCTGGAACTTCACCCCAAACTCTTCTCTCTTGATATCTTTCGGCTCAGTAGCGACACTCACTTCTCCATTCTTCACAGAAACATTAGCTTTAAACTGAACAGGTTTTGTAATTCCCTTAATTGTTAAATTACCGTCCAAAAGAGTATTATAATCACCTTCTGTAGCCGGAGTTACCTTTGTAATCTCATAAGAAGCTGTAGGAAATTTTTCCACTTCAAAGAAATCTCCGCTCTTCAGGTGGCCGTTTAATTTTCCTAAATCTTCCGGGCTGTCTTTAAGATCCACAGAAGTTAAAGAATTCATATCAGCAACGAATTTTCCGCTTTCCAGTTTTCCGTCCTTCACTGTCACATCTCCGCTTTCAAACCTGATCGTTCCGAAATGACTCGTATTTTCAGATTTAAATACTTTGTATCCTTTCCATTCAACTTTACTGTTTAGCGTATCCAAAGTGAACTGGCTACCTTCTTTAGTAGTCGTCACCTCATTACTTTCACTGGTAAGCGGTTTATCTTTTTTACAAGAAACCATTACAGCAGTAATAAATAATGCAGGAATAGCTAACGAAAACAGTTTTTTTCTCATTTTTGATTTATTTTTATTAGTTCTGCTAATATAATAAAAAAAAATATGTTTTCATAAAAACCTTACATTTGTAATATGCTATTAGAAATAAACAATTTATTTTTCTCTCACAATAAAGAAAATCCCCTGTTTCAGAACCTTAATCTAAGGTTTGAGGCAAACAGAATTATAGCTCTTGCCGGTGAAAGCGGATGTGGAAAATCTACCCTTCTCAGCCTGATCTATGGCCTTCTTGATTGGGAGAGCGGAGAAATTATTTTTAACGGAACAAAGCTTTCAGGACCAAAAGGAAATCTTGTTCCCGGAGAACCTGAAATGAAATTCGTAGCACAGAATTTTGATCTTATGCCTTACGCTACTGTTGCTGAAAACGTAGGAAAATTTATTTCAAATATCAATTTAAAACAAAAAAAAGAAACCGTAACGGAACTTCTTGAGGTCGTAGGACTTCAGGAATTTGCCAACGTACTCCCCAAATATTTAAGTGGCGGACAGCAGCAGAGAGTGGCTATTGCCAGAGCATTATCCGTACTTCCAAAGCTTCTGATTTTAGACGAACCGTTCAGTAATCTTGATTTCCCAAGAAAAATTGAAATCCGGGAAAGACTTTTCAGATATGTAAAGCAGCACGGAGTTTCCTTAATTATTTCCACCCATGAGCTCCAGGATATTATGCCATGGCTGGACCAGATTGTTATTCTGCAGGACGGAAGACTGATTCAGAATGACAGTCCTGAAGAAACCTACAGACATCCTTACAATTCTTATGTTGCCAGACTATTCGGAGAAGTGAATATTTTTTCTGAAACTGAAGCCGAAGATTTCCAGCTTTCAAAATTTTCTTATTATCCGAAAGAAATAAAAATCACCGAAGCAGGTTTTGAAGCTGAAGTTCTGGAAAGCAGATTTGCAGGAAATTATTATTGGAATAAACTAAGAGCAAAAGGTAAAGAACTGGTAGTTTATACTGATGATAAAATATCCGGATCAATATGTATTTCGTTTATGTAAAAGAAAATGCTAAATCGCAAAAGACGAACAGGAAAAATCGTAAAACAGATCATCTGGCTGACTAATAAGCAATTTTGCTATTTCACGGTTTTGCCATGTTGCCACTCCACTTAACTCCTACATTTTCTTATACTTACCCAATAAAAAAATACAAATATAAGAAGCTGTTATAAAACTTTTTCTTACATTTGTATTTCCACAGCATAAGGAAATTTTTGGTTAATTCTCTTTCTGCCTTCCGGACGGACATTAGCAGTACTGCAATTAAGTCTCTTGAAAGATTACACTGTCCAATTTTTTCCTTTTCTTATTTTTCAGGGTATAAAAGAAGAATTCTCTTACGCTTTCTTTACAAATTCTGACTTAAGAGCCATCGCTCCGAAACCATCAATTTTACAGTCGATATTATGATCGCTTCCCGGTCTTAAACGGATATTTTTCACTTTAGTTCCTGCTTTTACCGGCTTTGGCGCTCCTTTTACGGGAAGGTCTTTTACGACTACTACAGAATCACCATCCTGAAGCTCATTTCCGTTAGAGTCCAATATTTTTCCTTCATTTGCAGCTTCAGAAGCAGCTTCTTCAGGATTCCATTCGTAAAAACACTGAGAACATACCATCATGTTATCACTTGGGTAAGTAAATTCAGAGCTGCATTTCGGACAAAGTACTGTATCACTCATATTTTAATTTTTTGCAAAGGTAGGGCTTTTTAAAGGTTGAAGTCAAGAGGTAAAGCTCAGTATAGTAGACAATAAGCATATATTAATTTCACACCATCAAGTGAATTAATGCAAATTAAATAAACCTGTCGCAAAGAAAATAAAGTATAATAATGAACAGTGTATATTTTGTTAACAAATATTTTTCATTAAGCAAAAATACAGGTTTATTCATCTTAGAATAAAAGGCTATTGTAAGCAAATAAAAAAATATAAATATTCGTAAAATAGCTACAAATTCAGCATAAAAATTGATTTGCTGTATAAAAATTCACCAGCAAAGCGGATTGGCCATTCACAATTCACCATCCTTTATCAACTCTCCCACCCCAAATTCCAAACTCTCAATTAAAAGTCGTATTTTTGCAGATTCAAACAGCGAAGCAAATTTATGGAACTTATTCACAGAAACTTGGCAATCGGAATTCACGATGCCTTACAGGAGACATTTTTTGAGAAAAACAAATATGCCGATAAAGTTATTGAAAGACTTTTGAAAGCAAACAAAAAATGGGGAAGCCAGGACAGAGCTGTTGTTTCTGAAATTTTCTACAATATTATCCGTTGGAAAAAACGCCTTGAATACTATATGGGTGAAGGGGTAAAACCCAACAATATTTACAAACTGATCATTGCGTATCTGCTTTGGAGCAAAACCAATTATAAAAAATTTGAAGAATTTGACGGAATCAAAATCGCCGATATTCTTACCAAACTTAAAAAGAACACCGTTCCTACAAAAGCAATAGAACATTCTATTCCCGACTGGCTTGCTGAAACACTTGAAAAAGAACTGGGTGCCAACTGGGAAAAAGAAATGACTGCCTTAAATGAGCAGGCCCCTACTGTTTTAAGAGCTAACTCTTTAAGAACAACAACCAAAGAACTTATTTCTGATCTTTCGGATGAAGGTGTTGTCTCTTTTCCTGTTAACGGTTATCCTGATGCTGTTCAGCTGGAGGAAAAGAAGAATGTTTTCCTTACCACAGCTTTCAAAGAAGGATTATTTGAAGTTCAGGATGCTTCTTCCCAGAAGATCGGGTATTTCCTTGATGTAAAGGAGGGACAAAGAGTGGTGGATGCATGTGCCGGCGCGGGAGGAAAAACGCTTCATCTGGCAGCATTAATGAAAAACAAAGGACAGATTATAGCATTAGATATCTTCGACTGGAAGCTTGCGGAGTTGAAGCGCCGTGCAAAGAGAGCCGGAGCCCACAACATCGAAACCCGTATGATCTCCGACAACAAAGTGATCAAGCGTCTTCATGAAAAAGCAGACAGGCTTCTGATTGATGCCCCATGTTCAGGTCTTGGAGTTTTAAAAAGAAACCCGGACAGTAAGTGGAAGATTGATCAGGATTTTATTGACAGAATTAAAAAGGAACAGCAACAAATTCTTCAGGATTATTCTAAAATGCTTAAAAAAGGAGGAAAAATGGTCTACGCAACGTGTTCTATCCTTCCTTCTGAAAATAATCTGCAGGTAGAAGAATTCATCAAAAACAACCCTGGATTCAAAATGATTAAAGATGAAAAAGTAATGCCTAGCGAAGGGTATGACGGATTCTATATGGCTTTGATTGAGAGAGTTTCTTAGTCTAAACCCAATAAACAATACATAAAAACTACTCTATTTTTTGGAGTAGTTTTTTTATTTAAAATCTTTATAAAAAATGTAACAATTTTTGTAACATTTAGTAAAGGTTACCTACTAACTGTATAGATTTAATCCGTTTTTTGACGCTGTAGAAAGTTTAGAATAACTTTGCAGCAAACTCATTTATTTATGCATACAAGAATTGTTTTCAATTTTCTGGCTGTTTTTTTATACTGTCTGTTTTCTGCACAGACGTATGAAATTCAGTATACCAGCTCTTATAACGGAAAAATATTAACTGACCCGCCTTCTACCATTGTATGGGTTAATGAAAAGGAAAATTTTATTCTCAACAATACGATCAAGGAACAAAAAAGCAGCTATCCTTATGAGATCACTAAGGTAGAAAAGCCATCCAATACTATTGTCTCTTATGCTTTTTTAAAACCCGGAACAATCATCACGACGTCAGATGCTGAATCTGTAGGAAAACAGGATTTCGAACTGACCAATGAAACGAAAAAAATTCTGGGATACAACTGCAAAAAAGCGGTCACAAAAGTCAATTCCAATACCATTGAAGTATGGTACACCAATGATCTGAAACTAAAAGGCGGACCTTCTGTTTTGGGACAAAATCTGGGACTGGTTCTGGAAGTGGAGAGAAATAAAAATTCTTTAACGACAGCCAGTTCAATCAAAAAGACCAGAAGTACCGGAATTGAAAGTATCATCAAAGGAAATATTCAGACAACAGATCAGTTAGGATATAAAGATCTTCTTTGGAAAAGCAGATTTACCACACTGAATGTTTTTGAAAATGAAACTATCAATTTCTCTGATGCCTCAAAATCTGACAGCCAGATAAAAAGATATGCCAACGGAACTGTTATTCTTAAAAAAATAAAATTTCCTGCTATTACAGAAGGTGAAAACGTTTTTATAGAGTTAAAGCAGCAATCTGACGGAGACGCCTATGACCGAACAGGAACTGTATTTTTTATTCCGCAGGACAAAGAAAAATCGTTTTTTGATGGACTGGAAAAAGGAGTAAAAACACTTCCAGTCTACGAAAACGGAAACGGAAAACAATATTACGGAGTAACAGCTACCAGCAGCTACAGCCCTGCCATGGAAATGATGCGGTTCTTTACCGCTTTTGGCATTCAGAAGTTTAATCATATTCAGCTTAAGGGAAAAGACTGGCACACCATCAGCCCTTACCGGCAGGATATTACGGAATTAAAACCTGCTTTATCCGGAAAAGAACTTTGGATAGGAACTTTTATTGGAAATTATGATAAAGGAGGACACAAAGTAAGTCTTGATATTACGATTCACAAAAGCGATCAAAACGTTAATAAAAATAATATAGCCATCCCGTTATTCAACACTTTAAACATTATGGAAATGGCCGGACAGGACTATTCTACCATGTTCAGTCAGGATAAAGGCCTTCTTGTCAGTTTCACTTTGGATAAAGATCTGAAAAACGCTCAGCTAAGATATACCACAACGGGCCATGGCGGCTGGGAAAACGGAGACGAATTCGTCCCTAAAACCAATTCTATCTTTGTGGATGGAAATCTGATATTTTCATTTGTACCTTGGAGAACAGACTGTGGTTCATATCGTTTATACAATCCGGCCTCCGGAAATTTCCAGGATGGTCTTTCGTCATCAGACCTCAGCAGATCAAACTGGTGTCCGGGAACGGTTACCAATCCTGAATTCATCCACCTTGGAGATCTGAAAGCAGGAAAACATACAATACAGGTAAAGATTCCACAGGGACCAACCGAAGGAACAAGCTTCAGCTCATGGAATGTTTCGGGAACATTACTTGGGATCCAATAAAAACAAAACCTTCTTGCATGAGAATTGCAAGAAGGTAAAAACACAAATGATGAAAAAAAATTATTTCGAGCCACAAAGTAAGGGGTAAAATTCATATAATTAATTACCATAGATTAATAAATATGTCATTTTTATTTCGTATAGAGATGACAATAATTTGCCTCAGCGAAAAAAATTAATCAAAAACATGTCAATTTCAATAAATAGTTAAAATTTTTAACTTTAAAATATTAATTGATTAAAAATTTTCACATTTAAACTTTTTTCATTGTTATTTATAAACATCACTTCTACTTTTGTCCCATAAATAATAAAAATTATGTGTGGAATTGTATGTTTATTTGACGCCAAACAGAAAACTGATGTATTAAGACCC
Organism: Chryseobacterium amylolyticum; assembly: GCF_051011775.1. NCBI lineage: Bacteria > Pseudomonadati > Bacteroidota > Flavobacteriia > Flavobacteriales > Weeksellaceae > Chryseobacterium > Chryseobacterium amylolyticum. Next base: position 338,782 of record NZ_JBPCHX010000005.1, on the reverse strand, counting down.
CAGGTTTTGGAAATGTCAAAAAAAATCCGTCACAGAGGGCCGGATTGGAGTGGAGTTTTTCAGGACGAAAAAGTAGTTTTCTCTCATGAAAGACTTGCCATTGTAGATCCAACATCCGGAAAACAACCTTTATTTACCAAGGACGGAAAAGTAGTATTAGCTGTAAACGGTGAAATCTACAACCATAGAGAATTAAAAGAAGAGTTTCCTGATTATGAGTTTCAGACTCAGTCTGACTGTGAGGTAATCCTGGCTCTTTATAGAAAATACGGAAAAAATTTCGTTGAAAAACTGAACGGAATTTTCGCTTTCGCCTTATATGATACTGAAAACGATGTTTACCTGATTGCCCGTGACCATATGGGAATCTGTCCGCTTTATCAGGGCTGGGACAAAAACGGGAACTATTATGTAGCTTCTGAACTGAAAGCTCTTGAAGGAGTTTGTAAAAAAATCGAAACATTCTTACCGGGACATTTTGTGTACAGCAAAGACGGCGCTGAGCTTCAGCAGTGGTACAAAAGAGACTGGGAAAGTTTTGATCATGTAAAAGAAAACGAAACGGATATTGCAAAATTAAGAAAAGGCCTTGAAGATGCCGTACACAGACAACTGATGAGTGATGTTCCTTACGGAGTACTTCTTTCCGGAGGTTTGGATTCATCTGTCATTTCAGCCATCACAGCAAAGTTTGCACGCCAGAGAATTGAAAGCGGTGATACCCAGGAAGCCTGGTACCCAAGACTTCACAGTTTTGCGGTGGGACTTGTAGGTTCTCCCGATCTGGCAGCGGCTCAGAAAGCAGCAGAGCACATCGGATCTGTACATCATGAAGTTAACTTTACCGTACAGGAAGGATTAGATGCTGTACGTGACGTCATTTACCACCTTGAAACGTATGATGTAACAACCATCAGAGCATCCACTCCGATGTATCTTCTGGCAAGAGTGATCAAGTCTATGGGAATTAAAATGGTTCTTTCAGGAGAAGGTTCCGATGAACTTTTCGGTGGCTATTTGTATTTCCACAAAGCTCCTGATGCAAGGGAATTTCATGATGAAACAGTGAGAAAACTGGGAAAACTCCACCTTTATGATTGTCTGAGAGCCAACAAAGCATTAATGAGCTGGGGAATTGAAGGAAGGGTTCCTTTCCTTGATAAAGAATTCATGGATATTGCAATGACGCTTAATCCAAAAGATAAAATGATCAGCGCCGCAGAAGGAAAAATTGAAAAGTGGGTATTAAGAAAAGCTTTCGAAGATATTCTTCCTGATTCTATTGTCTGGAGACAGAAAGAACAGTTCTCTGATGGCGTAGGATATTCATGGATCGATACTTTAAAAGAGGTAGCCGAAAAAGAAGTAACGGATGAAATGATGGCTAATGCAAGATTCAGATTTCCATTGAACACTCCTCAGAACAAAGAAGAGTACAGATACAGAACTATTTTTGAAGAACATTTCCCAAGTGAAACAGCCGCCGCTACAGTTCCGTCTGTTCCTTCAGTAGCCTGCTCCACTCCTATTGCTTTGGAATGGGATGAAGCCTTCAAAAAAATGAATGACCCAAGCGGAAGAGCGGTGAAGGTACATGAGACGTCATACTAGAAAACCGGTTGATGAATCGGCAATGATTAATTCGCTGCACATGTGAATTACTGCGGGATCGGGGTTGCGGGATCGGATTAAGAACCATCAGCACGAAAGTATTTTTAGTCTGCGGTTACGCATTCATTTTGCGAAGCAAAAATTCACCATTGCTATTTCATTTCATGACTCTAAACCTATAACTCTCTCAGTTATAATTTATCAATCCTGTAGCAATACAGGATTTTTTCTTGAATTAACAATAACAATATGGCATAATTTAACTCACAATCCAAAATAATATCTAATAAATAATTATATTTGGAAAACGAAAATATCAATTATAAAAAAATGAGAAGAAACCTTACTGTTTTATTTGCCTTATTAGCCATAAGTTTCGCTTTTGGACAAGGAAAATATGGCAAATATCTGAATTCAAAGAAGCTTGCTTTGGCTTACAAGAGTGTGAAAGACCAGGATAAAGATGACTACTATCAACAATATTACTGGCTTGTAAAGGCAGAGCAGCTGAAAACGTATCCTCACCTTAAAGATATAAAACCTGTTGTTTTATACGAATTCGTAAAATATGTTAACCCTCAGAATCCGACAAAAAAACTTGATGACAGAGGAAAAGAGCTAAGAGCAACAGCAGAATTATCTTTAAATCAGTATTTTAAAAATAAAAAATTTGAAAACAATTCTGTTTTAATGTACAACCTTGAGACGTATGTAGATCCTTCAAAAGGCCAGTATTACACTAAGGTTGATCCGGAAAAAATCAAGGAACTCGTACCTAAAGAATTGTTTGCTTTCAATTCTTACAACAGAAACATCGGAGAGGAAAAAACATATTATCTTTGGATTGACAAGAAAAAAGACGATCTGAACATTGTAGATATCATTCCTAACGAAAAAGAGGACAAAGCTTTTTATACCAGATTAAGACAATATCTTCCCAATTATAAATTTTCAAAGTACGTTCCCACTGTAAAAAAAGGGAACAAATCTGATAAAACGGACATTGAATACTATTACATCATGCCGTTTGAGCAGAATACAGACAATATTGAATACAAAACAAAAGATTTTAAAACTTTCACTTTAAGCCAGTACAGAAAAGCCGGTGACGAATGGAAAGGAGTAGAAAAACCTAGAAAATAATTAAAAAAGTCCTGTGAAATTTCACAGGACTTTTTTAATTTTATATGGATTTCTTTATCTAAGGATCAAACCGCTTAAAGCAAGCGGTTCTTCAAATCAAATAAGCCTGGGAGTTTTTATGACCCAGCCGGTACGAAATGACAGAAGCAAATACACCACAGACATCCGTAAAAAAAATACTTCCCTTAATTCTGGCCACTGCTATTTTTATGCAAATGCTGGATTCCACGATCCTGAATACTTCCCTGCCCGCCATTGCAAAAGACCTGAATGAGTCGCCACTCAATATGCAGAATGCCATCATCAGTTACGTTCTGACCCTGGCGGTCTTTATGCCGGCCAGCGGTTTTCTTGCGGACAGGTTTGGAACAAAAAAAGTGTTTATATTTTCTTTAATATTATTCAGTCTGGGTTCTTTGTTCTGTTCCATGTCTCAGAATCTTACTCATTTGGTAATTTCAAGAGTTATCCAGGGAGTTGGAGGAAGTTTGATGACCCCTGTAGGAAAACTTGCACTTATCAAAACATTTGATAAAAACGAATTGCTTAAGGCAATGAATTTCGCCATTATTCCTGCGCTTATCGGGCCTGTGCTTGGCCCTTTGGTAGGAGGTTATATGGTAGATTATCTTTCATGGCACTGGATATTTCTTATCAATATCCCGATTGGCCTTCTGGGAATTCTTTTGGGATTAAAATTCATGCCTGATTATAAATCTGATGATGTAGATTTTGATTTAAAAGGCTTCTTAATCTTTGCAGCAGCCTCTCTCCTGCTTTCCGTTTCATTGGAACTTTTTGGAGACATACAGAATATTACTCCTGTTTTACTTGTATTTATTATGGGATTTCTTTTCCTGTATTATTATTACAAACATGCCAAAAGAGGAGGAAACCCTATCTTTCCTCTGAATCTGTTTCAGGTAAGAACTTTCCGGGTAGGTATTGTAGGAAACCTTGCCACCCGATTAGGAATCAGCTCTGTTCCGTTATTGCTGCCATTGATGATCCAGATTGCCTATAAACAGTCTGCAGTAACTTCAGGCTGGATCATTGCCCCTATGGCCTTAACCGCTATCTTCGGGAAATCATATGTGATTAAAATTTTAGATAAATATGGCTACCGCCAGACTTTAATGATCAATACGTTCATCATCGGAACTCTGATTTGCCTGCTTGCTATTCCTGACATCCATACTTCTCTGTACTGGTTTGTTCCGATCATCGCGATATTAGGTTTTTTCAACTCTATACAGTTCACTTCCATGAACACTATTTCTATTGCCGATCTCCGGAACTTTCAGACCAGCAGCGGAAACTCTTTACTCTCTGTCAATCAACAGCTGGCAATAGGTTTCGGAATAGCTTTCGGACTGATTGTTTTAAAGCTGTATGAAAATACAGATCTCATTAAGGGAGAAATCCATAATGCATTCCGGTTAACTTTTCTTACAGTAGGCATATTAACGATTTTATCAGGTTTTGTATTCAGGAGACTGCATATTTCGGATGGAAAAAATATGAAGTCGAAGGAGGAATAATTGTAAGGGAAATAATAAAAAGGTAGAATCGTAAAACAGCAAAAAGGCAAAATAGCGAAATCTAATACAGAGCGGTTTTGCATTTCCGCCTTTCATTCCCCATTCTCACGAACTTAACACAGATCAATGCTTTTCACAGGTAACTATGGTAATTTTGTTTACATAAATCAACAATGTGATGGCAACTAAAATAATAGAAATCGTAGTATCTCCAAGACCTGCACATTTTGTAGGTGATGGATTCAGGGTTCATAATTTCATTCCGGGAGTGCCTGGATTGGATATGAAAAGAATGGATCCGTTCATTATGCTGGATTACAATTCAAAATTTCACTTCAACGGATCAGACAGGCCAAGAGGAGTTGGCGTTCATCCGCACAGGGGTTTTGAAACCGTAACAATAGCATACAGCGGAAAAGTAGAACACCATGACAGCGCCGGTGGCGGCGGTGTTATCGGAGAAGGGGATGTTCAGTGGATGACTGCAGCTAAAGGAGTTCTTCATAAAGAATATCATGAAACCGAATGGGCAAAAGAAGGAGGAATTTTTCAGATGGTTCAGCTTTGGGTGAATCTTCCAGCGAAAGACAAAATGAGCTGTCCGAAATACCAGGCTATTGAAAACGCTAAGATGGAAAGAGTTGACCTTGGTGACAATGGTTTTATAGAGGTGATTGCCGGAGAATATGACGGTCACAAAGGGCCAGCCAGTACATTCACACCGGTTCACATGATGAATGCCAAACTTACATCAGGAGGAAAAGCTGATTTTAATTTCCCTGCCCATTTCAATACAGCTGCTTTGGTTATTGAAGGAAGTGTTATTATTAATGGCGAAGAAACGGTTAAACAGGATCATTTCGTTCTTTTTAAGAATGAAGGTGAAACATTCAGCATTGAAGCCAAAGAAGACGCTGTTGTTTTGATCATCAGTGGTGAGCCTATCAACGAACCGATTTATCCTCATGGCCCTTTTGTTATGAATTCGAGGGAGGAAATCATGCAGGCTTTCGAGGATTTCAATACCGGGAAATTCGGATATCTGGAAGATTAAAAGAATTAAATTTATCGTAATCTTTAATTATTCCTTTTTTATTAACTTTATATGATGGCAAACCTTACAGGTTTCAGAAACCTGTAAGGTTTAGCTGTTATTATGAATACGTGTTGTTTATTCTATTTGAAAAACAAACACCTTTAATGCAAAAATTATGAAACCTGAATTTGAAAATATACCTCTTGTAAAAGCAGAAAAAAGATTTGAAATAGAAGTCAACGGGCACCACGCATTTATTGATTATCGTGAGACCATGCACCAGATCTCTTTAATTCATACTGAAGCAGATGCTGAACTGGCAGGAACAGGTGCAGCCGCAGCTGTAGTGGAAAAAACACTCCATTATATTGAAGAGAGCGGGAAAAAACTTCTTCCGTTCTGTCCTTATGTTTTTGCCTTTATCAGGAAGCATCCTGAATGGAAGCGTATCGTGGATGAGAGATTTGAAGGATATGACAAACTCTGAACACTTTCATCAATCTAATTAATTAACATTTAAAAAAGTATCACATCATTATGTCAAATATTGGACTTATCATTGAAGAAAAAGCAGCGGATATCGGTAATTTCCTGGTAGGAAGACTTCTTCCTTTCCGTGAAAAAAGAGCTGTCGGACCTTTTGTTTTTATTGATCATATGGGACCATCAGAATTAAAAGATTATCAGAATCTTGATGTTCCGCCACATCCTCATATCGGTTTATCTACATTAACGTACCTGCTGGAAGGCTCTATTTTCCACAGAGACAGCATCGGAAGCGCTATTGAAATAAAACCGGGTGCCGTAAACTGGATGACTGCCGGAAAAGGAGTGGTACATTCTGAAAGAACTCCTGAATATTTAAGGCATAGTGATAAAAGACTTCACGGATTCCAGATCTGGGTAGGACTTCCAAAGCATCTTGAGCAGTCGGAGCCTACCTTCCATCATATCGAAGCGGATGAAATTCCGGTTTGGGAGGAAGACGGCATCCAGTATAAATTAATTGCCGGTGAAGCATTTGGCAGGACCTCTCCGGTTCCGGTACACAGCAGGTTATTTTTCCTTGAAATCAAAACCAGGGAAGCTAAGAAAATCAGCATCGGAAAGGATCTTTACGGAGAGGCGGCAATGTACGTTCTGGATGGAACTGTAACTACAGACGGAAACTCTTATGGTTCAAAACAGCTGATGATCGCTAAAGACACCAAGCTTTGTGAGTTTGACATGAGTGAGAACGGAACTGTTTATCTTTTCGGTGGTGAGCCCTTTGATGAAGAGCGTTTTATATTCTGGAATTTCGTCAACTCTGACAAAGAAGTAATTGAGCAGGCAAAAGTAAACTGGAATGACCAGAATCACGAGGCATTTCCTCTGGTACCGGGTGACGAAAACGAATATGTTCCGCTTCCTAAGGCTATTTTAAACAGAAAATAACTTCAGTCCGATTGATTAATCATGAAAATATTAGCATTTGCAGGAAGTACATCTTCCACGTCTATCAACAGGGAACTGGTTAAATTTGTTCTGAAAGATTTTCAGGATGAAGAAATCAATCTGATTGACCTCAACGATTTCACTATGCCTGTTTTCTCTGTAGACCTTGAAAAGAAGGGCTTTCCTGATCAGGCTCATCAGTTTTTAAAAGCTATTGAGGAATGTGATGTCATCATCTGCTCTCTTGCAGAGCACAACCGTTCTTACAGCGCTGCTTTTAAAAATGTTTTTGACTGGGCTTCAAGGATCAATGTAAAAGTATTTCAGAACAAGCCGATGCTTCTGATGAGCACGTCTCCAGGAGGTTATGGCGGCGGAAATGTGATGAATACAGCAAAAACATTTTTCCCACAGTTTGCAGCAGATATCAAGGATACATTTTCATTACCTAAATTTTATGAAAATTTTGATCTTGCAAGCGGGGTCATTAATCCGGAAATGCTGAATGACCTGAAAAATAAAATACAGAATTTTAAAAATCAGGTTAAAACAAATGACTAAGGGAAGACTGGAGGCTTTCAGTGATGGTGTTCTGGCTATCATTATCACCATTATGGTACTTGAGCTGAAAGTACCGGAAGGAAATAACTGGGCCAGTCTTAAACCTCTTCTCCCTAAGTTTTTGGCCTATATTTTCAGTTTTATCTATGTGGGAATCTACTGGAACAATCATCATCATTTATTTCAGACCGTAAAAAAAGTAAACGGCAGTATTCTTTGGGCCAATCTTCATTTGTTGTTCTGGCTCTCTCTGATGCCTGCTGCTACAGAATGGATCGGGAATACAGGTTTTGCAAAAAACCCTGTAGCGGCCTATGGTATCGGGCTCATTATGCCGGCAATTGCTTATACGATTCTGGAAAATGTGATCATCCGCTGCGAAGGGGAAGATTCAAAACTGAAAGAGGCAATTCACTCAAAATATAAAGAATATATCTCCATCGTATTTTATATTCTGGGAATCGCTACTTCATTTTTTTATCCTTATATTGCCATAGGTTTTTATTATATCGTGGCTCTCATATGGCTGATTCCGGACAGAAGAATCGAAAAATCATTAAAAGAAAATTAATATGGAAACACACGAATATACCAACGGCGACATTACTGTCATCTGGCAGCCCCAAAAATGTATCCACTCGGCTGTATGTGTAAAACTGCTTCCCAAAGTCTATAATCCAAAAGAAAGACCCTGGATAAAAGCGGAAAATGCAACTCCTGAAGAACTTAAAAAACAGATAGACCAATGCCCTTCCGGTGCATTAAGTTACAAATTCAATACAGAAAAATAATGGCGGTAACAGTAAAAGCAAGTTTAGGAAAAACAAAATATTATACAGAAGTAACAGCCGGCGATAATCAGATCATTACTGACGAGCCGGTTGATAAAGGCGGACAGAATAAGGGCTTCAATCCTTTTGAAATTCTGGCAACGTCACTGGCAAGCTGTACAGCTGCTACATTGAGAATGTATATTGAAAGAAAGGAATGGGATGTGGAAAACATCAATGTGGAAGTAGAACTTGAAAATTTCCCGTTAACGAAAAGAGCAGTCTTCAAAAGAGATATCAGCTTTGAAGGTGTTCTGGATGATGAACAGAGAAAAAGACTGCACACCATTGCCGATGCATGTCCTGTTCATAAAATATTAACCAACGACATAGAAATATTAACCAAATTCTCATAGTATGATCGAAGTAAAACAAAACAACGACGAAAAACACGGAAGTTTTGAAGCTTTCATAGATGGAAGACGCGCAGGAATGATGACCTATACCTGGGCGGGAGAAGAAAGATTTATTATAGACCACACCGAGGTGGAAGAAGCCTACAACGGAAAAGGTGTAGGTAAGGAAATGCTTCTGGCAGCAGTAGATTTCGCCAGAAAAAACGGGAAAAAGATTATCCCCCTCTGCCCTTTCGCTAAGGCAAGTTTCCAGAAAAGCGAGGAACTTCAGGATGTTTTGGTGAATTAACCACTGTTTCCACCCTTACAATACAAACCTTCCGGACTTATTCCGGAAGGTTTTTTATGCCGTTATTTTTATTTTCAATACCAGTTTTTTCCTTAAAAATCGTGTCTGAACTAAATTCACGATTCACGACTGATCTTTTTTATATATTTGCTAAAATTTAAAAATCAGGCATGAATCCAGGAACTATCCTTTTGCTATTTGTTTTCGTCTATTTTATCGGTCTTTTGGTGATTTCTTATTTCACCAGCCGGAATTCTGATAACCAGTCGTTTTTTATCGGTAACAAAAAGAGCAAATGGTGGCTCGTAGCATTCGGGATGATTGGTACCAGCTTAAGCGGGGTTACTTTCATTTCAGTTCCGGGAACTGTCGGAAAAATGACCGGCTCCGAATATATTTACGGAGGTTTTGAGTATTATATGATGGTTATCGGGTTTTTCATCGGATATTTTATTGTTGCGGCAATATTACTCCCGCTTTATTATAAAATGAATCTGACTTCCATTTATACTTATCTTGGAAAAAGATTCAATGTGGAAGCTCATAAAATAGGCTCGATCTTTTTTATTATTTCAAGAGCAATTGGTGCTACGGCGAGGCTATATCTTGTGGTAAACGTTTTACAGATTTTCCTGCTTGAAGGATTGGGAGTTCCGTTTTGGGTAACCTCACTTGTACTTTTACTGATGGTACTTCTGTATACTTTTGAAGGAGGCGTAAAAACGATTGTGATTACAGATACGCTGCAAACCTCCTTTATGATCATCAGTCTTATAGCATGTATCACTTACATTTTATCTAACCTGAACTTATCCTTTGGGGAAGCATACACCATTCTGGAGCAGAAAAATTATACTCATTTCATCAATTTTGATCCTAATTCCAAAACTTTTTTCCTGAAAACAATTCTGGGAGGAATTTTTATCACGATTGCCATGACGGGGCTTGATCAGGAAATGATGCAGAAAAATATCTCTGTGGATAATCTTAAGAACTCCAAGAAAAACATGCTTACGTTTGCAGGAACACTTCTTCTGGTAAACCTTGCCTTCTTATTCCTGGGAGGATTATTATACCTTTTTGCACTGCAGCATGGAGCAGAATATGGAACGATAAACGGGGAAACAGTAACGAATATTTTCGGATTTAAAGATACCGCAGGAAACATCAAAAACATAATGGGAGACGATCTTTTCCCGGCGCTGTCCCTTCAGGGATATTTTCCGATGGCTATTTCCGTTATTTTTATTATCGGATTGATTTCCGCATTATTTCCTTCAGCTGACGGCGCTCTGACAGCTGTAACAAGTTCATATTGCGTAGATCTATTAAACCTTAATGAGGATAAAACCAAAACTGAAAAAGAAAAGAAACGCCTTCGTATGAAAGTACATCTAACTTTCACCGTTGTTTTCTTTATCCTGATTATGGTCTTCAAGGCCATGAATGACAAGTCTATTGTTTACCTGATCATGGAAATTGCAGGATATACTTACGGACCGCTTTTAGGACTTTTCGCTTTCGGAATCTTCACCAAATTTCAGATTTCAAGAAAATACTCTATTCTTACCGTAACGATCTTAGCTCCTGTACTGACTTATCTGATCAATCTGGCTGTTACCACTTATACAGATTACAGAATTGGTGTAGAGCTGATCGTTCTGAACGGATTACTAACTTTTATCGGCCTATGGATGGTAAAAGACAGACAACATTTAAGAGTAGTTTAAATTTAATCGTAAAAAATAAAACGGCTGTTTTCTTCAATTGAAAACAGCCGTCTTTTATATCATAACCCGGACGGGTTATTCTTTAATCCACTTGACTGTTTTATCTATATTCTTAGATTTAACTTTAATCAGGTAATCTCCTTTAACCAGGTAAGACAAGTCGAAAGTACCTGTTTTATCATGATTCAGCCTGTTATTTGCCTGGCTGAATACCAGTTTTCCGCTTACGTCGTAGATCGTAATATCATATACTTCATTTGAACTGGCAAACTGAATATTCAGCAGTCCTTTGCTTGGATTAGGATATACTACGAATACCTCCTTATTTGCAGATGCTTCATTCACTCCCAATGTCTGGGTAATGGTAAAGTTAATCGGGTTAATATTATAGAAAACATTCGTTTCTGCAGCTACCATAATTCTGGCCTGTGTAGTATTCACGTTAGGAATAGTAACCGTTTCGGAACCGTCGTTCGGAGTAGAACCTAAAATCAATGTAGGATAAGTAAGACCTCCGTCTGTTGAGAGGTAAATATTTACAGTAGCGGCATTTACCGGGAATGCAGTTGTATTGGCAACATTCCATGTTATGGTTTGGGTAGAATTCCCTGCCCAGTTTACAGCTGTGGTAGGTGCTGTTACAGTAAACGGCCCTGAGTTACCATCTACAGTAATAATAGCATCATCGTTTGAAACCCCTGCACAACCTGCATTGTTATCTCTTACAGTCAGTCTGAATTCCATTGTTCTTGCATAAGATGGCTTAACTTCCCCTTTGGAAACAGTACCATTGATTACATCTGTAAGTTTTGGAAAATATCTGTAAGGAACCGTTACCGGTACGTATGATCTGAATAGTGGAGCATTTCCTGTAGGGGCATTCCAGTCACCTGCAGGTCCTACATCATTCTGTTCCCAACTGTAAGTAAGTGGATTGTTATCAATATCTGAAGCTGATCCTTCCAATCTGAACGGTGTATCTTTAGGAATTGTATAATCACCACCTGCATTAACAGTAGGGGCGAAATTGTTAACCGGAAGGGTAACCTGGCAAGTTGTTGACTGAACTTTTGCCGTGATGGACTGGAATGATTTTGTATGGAAAGTAGGAATACTGTTGGCCGCTAAGTTATTTGTACTTCCACAAATTCCGGCATAAGCCATAATCGTAATTCCGCTTCCCGGCTCTACAGCATTGGCCGCACTACGGTTACCACTACAGCTGCCTGTAGTTGCATTAAAGGTATGAGGGCCTCCAAACTGATGCCCTACTTCATGGGCCACATAATCAATATCATAAGGATCGCCCACTGGATTTGGCGAACCGGTGATTCCTCTTCCCTTATTGGTACTGTTACAGATTACACCTAATCCTGCCAATCCGCCACCTCCGGTACTGAAAGTATGGCCGATATCATAATTGGCATTTCCTATCAGTAAATCAATCTGAGTCTGGCTTTCATTAATTAATGTTCCGGCATTATCATTTCCTGTAAAAGGATCTGTAGCAGCATTTGTAAAGATAACATTGGCTTCGGTAGCTACCAATATCAATCTTGAAGCTACTTCCTGCTCATATACCCCATTTACTCTGTTTACGGAGGTTACAATTGCCGAAAGTGTCTGCGCAACAGTAGGTGTTGCTGTTCCGGTTGCAGCAATTGCATACTGATGGGTACAAGCCACAGCAAATCTGAAAACTCTAATTTGAGTTCCTACGCTTGGGCTTACGGTTTTCTGAGCGTTTTTTTTTCCTAACGGAGTATCCTCATCTTTTACGCCGCAAGTTCTTGGATTTTTATCAATTAAATCACTCTTTTTATAAATGATATAATTGTTAATATCCTGTTTCGCGTAAGGATCAATATAAGTGTCCCCTGCTACTGCAGATTTTATCTGCGCATGGAACCCTAATTCTGTAAAATCAAGTTTAATTGTAGCATACTTATCGTCAATTCCCTGCCCTGTAAAAGTAACAATCTGAGGAAACTGACCGGCTAATTCCGGAGCCATCACTGAAGATTTCCAGATCCTGAATTTCGCTTTTGTACCATCAGGCATTGGCAGTACAATAACAGGTGCGTTATCCTTACGGTCACTGTCTTTCAATTCCGGAACAGTATTAAAATAATTCTTCATTCCGGCCACATCCAATGTATAGGTCAGTGACTTTTCCGGTTGTACGGTTCTGTTTTTAGGATCTGCTTTAATAGATCTCTCACTGATTACCGTAAAAAAATCCTGGGCTTTCCCCAGGGAAACGGATATAATGAATATCCCCAAATAAAATAATTGTTTAATTTTCATATATAATGGTATGTAATTTTTATTCATTCAGTCATAAAGGCTGAAAATATTCAATCAAAGAAAAATAAATCAAATATTCTTGAATTATAAAATTAATCAAATTAATCTGATTGTCACATAATAAAACTTAAAAAAATTAATATAAACTTACAAAAACAATAAAAATACTGATGCATAAAGCATTAAACTCAAAAAGAATAGTTTATTTTTTTTCTTTTTAATAAATAGTTACTCGGCGTATTTCAATATCTTTGAATTGAATAAAATAAATGTGACAATTCATTAAAATAAAAAAACCGAAATTAAAAAACCATGAAAAAAATTATTACAATTTTCACATTTCTATTAACATTGAGCTTTATGAATGCTCAGGAAAATTTTGAAGTATCGACATTAAGAATCGGTCCATTTAAGGTCTTCATGCCAAAGGTTGAAGCTGAGAAAATCGCAGGAACAAAACTGACTGATTCAAACGGAGAGAAAAAAAATATTGTCAGGTATGGTGGAGAAACCATTCAGATTGATCTTTTTGATAATTATATCAATGAGGCTAATCCAAGTGTTCCTTCCATCACGTATATGACAACAACAAGTAAAAAATTTAAAACCAAAAGCGGGATCGGGGTCGGAAGCACAAGAGATGACCTCATTAACGCTTATAGAAATTACCCTAACTTCAGTGTACGTCCGGATTGGGATAAAAACGACAAGCCTGTTAAGGATTCCGGTTATTTCAATATTGAAGACAGCCAGGCAGGAACCCTATTAAGCTTTAAATTTGTTAATAATATTGTTACTGAAATTTCCGTTTACCTCAATGAGGGCTGTTAAAAGAGGAGTATTAAATAAATCATACAAATCCGGGTTTTTATATCCGGAGACCGGCATTTCCGGTAAAAAATTGTAAATTCGCATACAAATAAATCAGATATAATGAGTAAAAGTATTGAAGAGTTAAAAACTCTTACTACGCAGATCAGAAGAGACATTTTAAGAATGGTTCACGCTGTAAATTCAGGGCACCCGGGTGGAAGCCTAGGTTGTACAGAGTTCTTCACAGCCCTTTACGGAAAGGTCATGAACTATAAACTTCCTTTCACCATGGAAGGCAAAAATGAGGATCATTTTTATCTATCAAACGGACACATTTCTCCGGTATTCTACTCTACTTTGGCAAGATTCGGTTTCTTCCCTGTTGAAGAACTGAGTACTTTCAGAAAATTAGATTCTAGATTACAGGGACACCCTACTACCCATGAAGGACTTCCGGGAGTTAGAATTGCTTCAGGTTCACTTGGACAGGGACTTTCTGTAGCGCTTGGAGTAGCACAGGGTAAAAAATTAGATGGTGATCAGTCTCTTGTTTACTCTCTTCACGGAGATGGTGAGCTTCAGGAAGGTCAGATCTGGGAGGCATTGATGTATGCTTCCGCTAAAAAAGTAGATAATATTATTTCTACTATTGATTATAACGGACGTCAGATTGACGGAGATACAGATGATGTATTAAGCCTGGGAGATCTTCATGCAAAACTTGAAGCATTCGGATGGGTTGTTCTTGAAGAAAAGAATGGTAATGATCTTGAAGCGGTCATTGCAATCCTTGAGAAAGCAAAAACAGAAACCGGAAAAGGAAAGCCCGTAGCCATCCTTCTTCATACAGAAATGGGTTATGGAGTAGATTATATGATGGGATCTCATGCATGGCATGGTAAAGCTCCTAATGATGAGCAGTTAGACACAGCATTCAAGCAATTGTACCTGGAAGCTCCGGCTGATTACTAATATCTTAACATCTCGATTAATACAATAAAAATGAAATATACATATACAGAAAAAAAGGACACTCGTTCAGGATTCGGAGCAGGATTAGCAGAACTCGCTGACAAAAATCCTAATGTAGTAGCACTTTGCGCAGACCTTATCGGCTCTTTGAAAATGGAGAAATTCATTGAGAAGGCCCCTGAAAGATTCTTTCAGATAGGAATTGCTGAAGCCAACATGATGGGAATTGCTGCAGGTCTCAGCATTACAGGAAAGATTCCTTTCACAGGAACTTTTGCCAACTTCTCTACTTCAAGGGTATATGACCAGATCCGTCAGTCAATCGCTTATTCTGACAAAAATGTAAAAATCTGTGCATCTCATGCAGGTCTTACTTTAGGGGAAGACGGAGCTACACACCAGGTTCTTGAAGATATCGGTATGATGAAAATGCTTCCGGGAATGACAGTGATCAACACTTGTGATTACAACCAGACTAAAGCAGCTACATTGGCGATTGCAGATTTTGAAGGTCCTGTATATTTAAGATTCGGAAGACCGGTAGTTCCTGTATTCATCCCGGAAGATATGCCTTTCGAAATCGGAAAAGGAATTATGCTTCAGGAAGGTACTGACGTAACCATTGTTGCAACCGGACATCTTGTATGGGAATCCCTTGTGGCAGCTGATGAGCTTGAGAAAGAAGGTATTTCCTGTGAGGTTATCAACATTCACACCATCAAGCCTCTTGATGAGGAGATCATTTTAAAGTCTGTTGAAAAAACAGGTAAAATTGTAACGGCTGAAGAACACAACTACCTTGGCGGTTTAGGAGAATCTGTTGCAGGTATGCTGGCAAGAAGAAGACCTACAAGACAGGAGTTTGTAGCAGTGAACGATACCTTCGGAGAGTCTGCAACACCTGCAGAACTGATGAAGAAGTATAATATTGATGCAGCAGCAGTAAAAGAAGCTGTAAAGAGAATTTTAGCGAACTAAGATCAGTAATTATAATACAGGCCCCGGCTGGTTCTCTGAACCAGCCGGGGTTTTTGTTTAGGTTATAAAATGTTGATTGTTGTTCTATTCATGACCACCCCGTCAAAAATTCTTTGAATTTTCGCCACCCCTCCGGAGGAGGGGAATGGTTATACGCATCATGGTCATAGTTGATATCCGATCTATTTTTCAAAGAGTTTTCTAACTTTTCTAAATACCGGCACAT
Organism: Chryseobacterium amylolyticum; assembly: GCF_051011775.1. Classification (NCBI taxonomy): domain Bacteria; kingdom Pseudomonadati; phylum Bacteroidota; class Flavobacteriia; order Flavobacteriales; family Weeksellaceae; genus Chryseobacterium; species Chryseobacterium amylolyticum. The sequence continues at coordinate 322,952 of NZ_JBPCHX010000005.1, read as the reverse complement.
TTTTTCAAATAATAAAAAAGGAAAGTATCTTATCAGAAAGCGTCATCTTTCAATTTAAAATATAAAAAAATCCGTTTTCTTATAAAATTTCATCAGGCAATTATGCTGTTTTTCAGTCAGAAATCGCTGATTTTTTTACAAACAACTGATGCAAACATGCAAATTCCTTTCAAAACAGGCTGTAAATAACCACTTTTTCAATGTTTGATTTTACTTGTTTTACGGTATTGTACAATAGAATATATTTCTATACCCATTCTGTTATATTTCATGATTTTCTTTACACTATCTGACTTCACTTTATACTTTTCAATGTTTGAACTATTTCACCCAACCTTCTGATATATTCAGAATTCGCATGTGCATGTGTGTACAAAAAATAAACAAATCACTTACATATTTTATCTCATTGACGTGAACTGAATATTTATAGATTTGAAAACATCAACGTTGACGGAATGCATTTCCATTTTTAGATTGTATGTGTACAGTACATGAGAAACAAGAGAAATCATTCACCCAAATGTCAGGGTTTATATGACACAAATAATTTACATAACACAAAAATCCTATCAAAAATGAAAAAATTAAATGGAATGAAGAGAGACTTCTCTTCTTTGGAAAACAAAAAAATGAAAAATTTACAGACAATTAAAGGTGGGGATACTGCTATTAATTATGTTTCTACTAACAAAGGTGAGTGCTATGATAAGGAAACATGGAGAGATCACCGACTTGAATCTACTTTAGAAATTTGCTAAAGTAGATCAACAAGTACTGCAGAAGAAAGAAAATCTTTCTTTTGCAGTTTATTTTTAACCACTATACAAAATTAAATAATAAAAATGTCAACAAAGATAGTTGTGAAACAGACTATTGGAATTTATACATTATTTCTACTTACAATAAGCTGTTTAACCATTTCTTGTAAGAGTAAAAACAATAATTATATTGTTTATTACAACAGAGTAAATGAAATTGACAGTATTTACCGAATAGCTCATCAGCCGGAAGAAGCAATAAAACAATATCGAAAATTATTTCGCAAGTACAATCCAAAAAATCAGGATAATAATGAAGAGTATGAAACCTACATTAAACTTTCGGATCAACATCAAAAGAATTTTGGAGGAAAGAAAAGTCTATACAAACTTATTCCTCTGATTGCTCCTTACGAAGGGTCGTATGGAAGTTATTTCGGATTGTTTAAAAAGTATGGTATAGATAGCAGCGAGGTAAAACAGAGAATTGCAGATTGGAAAAAAGGTTTAAACAAACAGCTTGTAGATTCTTTTAGTATAGCTTTTATTCGTGATCAGGCCGAGGGGCGGAGAAACGTCCAGCTTATGGAAAATAATGACAGGATAAACGCAGGGTTGATAAAATGGACTTTTGAAAACCACGGCTATCCTTCAGTACAAAAAATCGGGCTTATTGGAAATGACGGTGTATTTATGCCTATGCATGCCTTGTTCAGCCACATGATAGATGCAAAAGAATATTCTTATTTCAAAGCAAAAATGCTGGAATATGTAAAATCTGGAGACTGCATTCCAAAAGATTATGCTAATATGGTAGACAGACATAACCTCCAAATAGATAAATTAGAGATGCCTTATGGCTCTTATCCAAGTTATAGTACTGTTATTGATACTATGAAAGTAAACCGTAATAGGAAAAAAATAGGGCTCCGTCCTTTAAAACGTTCTTCTAAAATTAATAAAAAATTGTGAAATGATTCTTATTATTTCCAACAATAATGAAAGGACCACCACCATCATCATAAAATGGCTTATTGCCAAGAAAAAAAAATTTACCCGCATCCATGAAGATGAAATTTTTGAAATTAAAACTGAAAACAAAAAGATCTTTTTAGAAAGTGACAGAAATTCTTTTTTCCTTGATGAAATAGCCAGTGTGTGGTACAGAAGAGGTAGATTAAAAATCAAACGTCTGCGGTATGACAACAGTTCTGTGAATGCGCATATGAACGAAGTACAGCATTGGCTGGAAGATTATGTAAGAACAAAACTGGAATCCAGAAAACATATCAATAAAGAGAGTAACAGTGATGTTAATAAGTTACTGGTATTGGAAGAAGCTATAAAAGCAGGGCTAGAGGTTCCGGAATATTTTCTGGCAGACAACACAGATCAGGTATCTCTGAATACAACCATTGTAAAAACGATTGGAGGTAATCCTATATTAGATGATATTGATATGGATTTAAATGGTATTATGTATACCTCTGTTGTACATAAGAGAGAAAAGATGAAGTTCTTTACAACATTCTTTCAACATAAAATTGACAAAGAATTTGAAATCAGAACATTTTATTTTAATGGAAAGTGTTACTCAATGGCTATTTTTTCTCAAAATGATAAGCAAACCCAGACAGATTTCAGAAAATATAATCTAGAAAAACCTAACAGAAATGTTCCTTATAAATTAACATTTGACATTGAAGAAAAAATACACCTTCTGATGCAGGCATTAGATCTTAATTGCGGATCATTGGATCTGATCAAAGGAAAAGATGGTAAACTTTATTTTTTAGAAGTTAATACTATCGGACAGTTTCTGGGATTGTCTCATACCTGTAATTATTCGTTGGACAAATTAATAGCTGGTTATTTATGAAAATTAAAATTAAAGAAAAAAATAAGCTGCCACTTACTTTCCGGTATATTGAAACCTTTAATGATCAGAAACGCAAAAAGCCTAATGACGTTGTTTATGTTTTAACCTGCGAAAAATATCAGACGAATTTCTATGTAAGAGAAAAGCCTGTAAAATCATTAACCCGATTATTATGAAATACTGTAATATAAAAACACAAAATAAAGACATTGGCTTAACGCACATCACTTGTCTGATTCTTTGCCTATTCCTTTGTGCCTGCAAAAATCGGGATTACATTACTTATTACTACAAAGCAAACAAAATTGACAGTATTTATAGAATGGCTAATAAACCTGAAAAAGCTATAAAAAAATTCAAAAAACTGTTTCAAAAGTATGAACCTAGAAACCAAGAGCTTAATGAAGAATATAAAACATATATTGAGCTTGCAGATCATTATCATAAAAACTTTGGTGGAAAAGAGAGCCTGTACAAACTTATTGCATTGGTCGCTCCTTATCGTAATACCTATAAAAAACTTTACCCGCTGTGCAAGAAATATGGAATAGACAGTCTGGAAGTCAACCAAAAAGTAGCCGACTGGAAAAAGAACCTGAATAAAAGACTCGTAGATTCCTTTACTATTGCTATGATCCGTGACCAGGAAGGAAGGCCTGAAAATATAGCCCTTGTAAATAAAAACATTGAAAAAAATGCAGATCTTTTTTTCTGGACATTCAAGCACTATGGGTTTCCTGATGGACAAAAAATAGGTAAGTTCGGAAACAATGACGTTTTCATCGCTATGCCTACATTACTAAGCCATATGATTGCTTCAAAAAAATATCCTGAATTCAGAAGAAAATTATTCGAATATGTAAAATCAGGCCATTGTTCTCCTCAAGAATATGCCTTAATGTCCGATACCTATGATTACTATAGAAATACTGCTGTACGATACAGCTTACGAAATAATAATCAGGATTCTGTCCGGATTAACCGCAATCGAAAAAGTATAGGACTTCCCAGTATAAAACATGCATCTAAAATCAGAAAAGATAAATTTAAGAAAAAATGATTCTTATTCTTTCTACCAATCAGGAAACAACAACAAATGAAGTTATTAAATGGTTAAAAGCACTAGGCAAAGCTTTTATCCGTATCCAGGAAGATGAAATTTTTGAGATAAAAGTATGTGAAAACAGAATCGTTTTGCAAAGTCAAAGAAATAACTTTTTTATTGAAGATATTACGAGCGTTTGGTATCGCAGAGGAGGGTTACAATTTATAAGGAAAGAATATAATAATCCTTCAATTAATGCTTATATGAATGAAACTCAATATTGGCTTGAAGATTATGTTATAAAATTACTTGAAGCTAAAAAACATATTAATAAGCAAAGCAACAATCATTTGAATAAACTTTTCGTACTTGACCAAGCAAAAAAAGCAGGACTGAAAGTTCCAGAATATTATCTGGCAGAAAACACAGAGCAGCTAATTGTTAATAAAACGATTACCAAATCTATTGCTGAAAATATAATATTAAAATCAGTGGGTGACTTTCCTGAAGGTATTTTGTATACCTCTCTTGTCACAGAAAAAGAAAAGAAAAATTTCTTTATTACCTTTTTTCAGGAAATGGTTGAAAAAGATTTTGAAGTACGAGCCTTTTATCTTAATGGTAAAATATGGTCTACTGCTATTTTTTCTCAAAATGATAAGAAAACCCAACTTGATCATAGAAAATATAATCATGAGACGCCCAATCGGAATGTTAGGTATAATCTTTCAAAAGATATTGAAGAAAAAATACATATCCTTATGCTGCAACTGGATATAAATTGTGGCTCACTCGATTTTATAAAAAACAAAAATGATTTTTACTTTTTAGAAATAAACCCTGTTGGTCAGTTTTTAGGATTATCTGCAATTTGCAATTACTTACTTGAAAAAGAAATAGCAGAATACTTATGAAAAAGAAATTTAAAGAAAAAAATAAATTGCCTCTTACTCTGAAGTATATTGAAAAATTTAGAGACACTTCAGCAGAAACACAGAATAACTATAAAGTTGATTATGTTTTCTCAACAGAATATCAAACTGATTTTTTAATGAGACTAAAACCTACAAAGTCAATTGTAAGATTATTATGAAATACTGTAATATAAAAACACAAAATAAAGACATTGGCTTAACGTACATCACTTGTCTTATTCTTTGCTTATTTCTTTGTGCCTGCAAAAATCGAAATTACATTTTATATTATAATAAGGTAAATGAAATTGACAGTATCTACAGAATGAAAAATGATACCCTTACTGCTATAAAAAAATTTAAAAGAGTATTCCGAAATTTTGAGCCACGAAATAATGAAAGAATGGAAGAATACGAAAACTATATTAAGTTTTCAGATAAATACAATAAAAATTTTGGAGGAAAAAAAAGCCTATATAAACTTATACCCTTAGTTGCTCCATATTGGAAGTTCAAACGAAAAGATACAGATTTTTTTAAACTATATAAAAAATATGGCATTGATAGTATTACAATAGAGCAGAAGGTAGTGAAATGGAAAAATTCGTTAAACAAGCAACTTATTGATTCTTTTAGGATCGCATTTATCAGAGATCAGTCGAAGGATTCAATAACTGGTCAGCAATCATTAAATAATTTTAGAAAAAATGCAGCATTGTTAAAGTGGACATTAACAAACTATGGCTACCCATCAATGCAAAAAATAGGACTTGAAACAGATGATGGTGTTTTTATGCCCATGTTTATTTATTTAAATCATATGGCACAAATAGAAGACTATGAGTATTTCAAAACCAAACTATTGAACTATGTAAAATCCGGTGATCTACCGCCAAGAGATTATGTAGAAATGGTAGAAAGACATGTGCAGGTTAATCATTTAAAACCTGTATATGGCGTAAAAAGTAATGATGAAGAAATTATAAAAGATTCTGTGAATATTAATTATAATAGAAAGCTTATCGGGCTGCAAAGTCTCAAAGTTAGGAGAAAAATAACAAAAGAATTTTTAAAGAATAATTCAAAAAAAAATTAATACCGGTCATTTGCCAAAACTTCCTATGAACTATTTCAACCTATTCAGCAATATCCTCATCACCAAAGGTTCCACAAGAATTCTGATCTCGGATCTGCAGAGAAATGTATCAGAACTATACCCTCTGGAATTGTATGAGATTATAGCAGGGCTGAAAACCTATTCTATTGAAACGTTGCTGAAAGATTACGATCAGGAATCCAGGGCGATTGTTCAGGAATATATTGATCTCCTGCTGGAAAAGGAATATGGATTTATTACAGAGAATGACTGGGACAGGAATTTTCCTCCTCTTTCTTTTGAACATCATGAACCCAGCACAATAACCAATCTTTTCATAGAAATGGAAGATATCGGAATATTGAAAAAAGTATATCCATCAGTAGAGAATCTCGGAATCAAGCATTTGGTCATTTATAGTTTGATCTCTTTAACCGCGGAAGATTTTATAGAAATTGATACCATTTTTAAAACCTCAGTTTTATCTGGAATAGAAATTTTCTCACCATTCAATCAGAAGGTCAACCTGTCTTTTATACAGGCTCTTCAGAAAAATACAGTCAGAATATACAGTCTTATCTTCTACAATTGTTCGGAACCTCCTTTCAAAGCTAAAAATGAATACAGATTCTCGCTGCATTTCCTTAAAGATGACCTGAAAATATCTGCCTGCGGAAAAGTAGAACTGAAGTATTTCAACACCAATATTTCTAAAGTCTTAGAAGCCGTTAACCACAATTCCTGTCTGTATAAAAAAATGGGTATAGACAAAAACGGCAACCTCAAAAACTGCCCTCTCATGAATGAAAGCTTTGGAAACATCAATAGCCAAAGCCTTGAAGAAACAGTAAACCAGCCAGGTTTCAAAAAATACTGGAATCTTACAAAAGATTATATAGAAACCTGCAAGGACTGTGAATTCCGTTTTGTCTGTACAGACTGCAGGGTCTACACTGAAAATACTGAAAAAAACAAGGAGGGCCTGGATATATCCAAACCTCTGAAATGCGGTTATAATCCTTATACCGGAGTATGGGAAGACTGGTCTAAGAATCCTTTAAAGCAAGAAATTTTTCATTCGCTGGAACTCAGATAATATTTCCCTTTTTTACTTTTAAAAACCGCTTTTAAAAGTTATTTAAAAGCGGTTTATTATTTTATTGCAATTGATTAAGTCTTATTTAAAAAACTTCCATTTCGGGATAATGGCAAGCATTCCGAACCCTGTGAACAGGAAAAGATTGGTAACATCCGTATACAGGAATGTAGACAGATAATAATTGTGCATAAAGAAATGCAGCACCAGTAAAGCCGGGAACATAAAGATCCCAATCTTCCTGTAAAAGAACATCAGCAGCAGCCCGATCATCATCAGTACATCAATAGAAAAGATCACATAGAAGTACCACCTAGGAATCTGCAGGTATTCATGCTGCAGATATTCATCCACATCTATTCCAAGCCCCATTACGGTAAACAACATCAAGGCGGCAAATGCCAGTATGAATCCCCATCCTTTCTTCGGGTCTTCGTCAAAATAGCTGTATTCTTCCATATCTACAAAAATAAAGAACTTATGAGAGATTTCATAAGTTCTTTTATAATTATTCGTTTAAAATTTGACTTACACAGAGATTGCGTTAATCAGTCTGTTTTTGTCACTTAAGAATTCCTCCATAGAGATCATACTTTCAGTTCTCATTACATCCTGAATGTCATCGATCTGGTAAATAATTCTTTTAGCATCATCAGTGTTCTTAGCTCTTACTTTACAGAAAATATTATATTTTCCGGAAATAACGCTAGCCTCGATTACGTTAGGAATAGTTGACAATTCTTTCAATACTTCCTGAGTACGGTTTGATTTTGTCAAAAGGATACCTATGAAAGCTGTAAAGTGATAATCCAGCTTACCATAATCGATGTTAAGAGATGATCCCAAAATAATACCTGCATCTTCCATCTTTTTCACTCTTACGTGAATTGTTCCAGCAGAAACATCCATCTGCTTTGCAATTTCAGTAAAAGGCATTCTTGTGTTTTCTACTAAGAAATCAAGAATCTTCTTGTCTATTTCGTCCAGTTGATAGTTCATATTAGTTAAATTACAATTTCTTTAAAAAATCTATGTATTTTTTGCAAATTTACGAAAAATAATTTAACTAAAAAATATATATCAAATATTAACAATAATTAACACAGATGATAAAAATCATTAAAATATTCTAATTATTTACCTTGCGATTTTATAGAATCTGTTTTTATTTCACCTTTTGCCTCCGAAGTTTTTTTGTCTTTTTTCTTCTTTTTAAACAAAGAATTGAAGCTTTTACTCCACACTACCCCTCCTCCATAGGCCTGATTAGCAGAACCGTTTGTACTCACCATTCCGATGTTTGTAGGCTTGGAATACGCACGTATCACCAGTGATCCGTCATTCTTTTTAGATAAATCATATTCTACTGACCCTTCCGTGGAAAGATAATTGTTTTGTGCACCATCTGTTTTTGATAATGGAATCCCCAGCCCTGTCTTGATATTGACTCTTGGGGAAACGGCTACACTTACCCCGGCATTGGCTCTGTCCCCGAAATTTGAATTCTGGTCTCCTTTTACATAATTAAGGTCAATCTGGAATTCGTTACTCATCGTATTAAGTACAGATCCCAACTGTTTCAGCAGCATGTTATATCCTGAGGATTCCGCTACATTTCCTACATTCACATCGAATCCACCTGTATTGGATACGTTAAAGGTGCTCAACAGCAATACAGATCCGAACTGAAGAACTTTCTCTCCTTCCTGGCTCATTTTTGCTGCAAGGGTTTCTCTTACCTGGCTGGATACGTCCATGGCCGTCACATTCAGATCAATCTTAGGATCTACCAAAGACTGGGTAATGTGAGCCTGAAGCAATATACTGATAGGCTGCAGTTTTCCCATACTCAGGTATTCCCCGGCATTGGAAACCATTCTTATGTAATTGGCATTAATATCCAATGTAGGTTTCATTGCATCACCATCCCATCTGATGCTGCTGTTTCTTTCTATCTGGAATGTTTTATTAAGGATAGCCTTAGAGACAAATGTTCCGTTATCTACTTTATAGGTACCGCTCATTGCAATATTTCCCTGTCTGTTCATGTGGAACCTCAACGGATCTGCAGATCCTTTTACGGTAATATTCCCTACATCATCTCCTACCAGTACATTTACAGTGGTTCCCTTATCAACAGCCAGATTAAAATCAATATTCATATTGGCTCCTGTTTTTTTCTTTTCTTCCAGGGTAATCAGACCATCTTTTCCTTCCTTCAGGAAGCGCAGCATTTTGAATTCTTCTACATTGGAAGTAGAACTGGAATTAAAGGTAAAGGTACTTCCGTTAAGTGCCTTCATATTAGGAGTTGTTATACTTAATCCCGAAACCGGGCCGTCCACGTACAGGTCTCCCTGCCCGTAAACTCTTCCCCAGAACAGGTCAAAATCTTTCTGTGTCGTATTCAGCATCAACAGATTGTCTGCCCTCATTACGAGTGACACCCCCATGGAAGAAAGGGTTTCAAACTGAATCGCCCCCGAAACATTTCCTTTGGAATTGGTTCTTCCATCATGCACTTCAATATTGTTGAGAATGGCAAGTCCTCTGGACAGCTGGATTACAGTATCATCAAATGAATAATCTACTCCCGTAAACAAAAGTTTTAATCCAAAATCTTTTAAAGCAATATCCCCGCTATAGTCAAGGTCATTAAGTTTTCCATTGATTTTAAGATCCCCTGTAGCCTTTCCACGAAGGTTTCCAAAAACGGTCTGTACAAACTGCTGCGTAAATGAAAGGTCAAAATCACGCATTTCTGCAGTAAGATCAATAATCGGAGAAGATGTATTATTATTAACGGTTCCTGTCAGATTAAGGCTGTTGTTTCCAAGTACTCCTGCGGAGTGAACTTTCACATCGATATCATAAACATTCAATGAAAAGCCATTGGTGGCAGAAATAGAGATATCTCCCATATCATTGCCATTCATCTTAATATCATCAATATTAAGGTCTACCAGCGGCTGAAGGGTACTTTTATCCATTTTGATCTTCACACTTCCGTTGGCAAGACCTTTGATATCCATCGTATTCCCTCCGGACTGCATTTCCAGCAGTTTTTCTACAGCAAAATCATTGATATCTGCATCTACATAAAAATCTTTAGCTGATTTAAACTGTGCTTCTTTAATAAACAAAGCACTTTTATCGGAATATACCCTCAGGTTCCTGATATCAAAATCACCGGTTTTCCTTCTGTAAGTAATAGAATGATTCAGTTCCGGACTTGTATCTATAGCCCATGTAACTTCATTGAATTTCACTTCCGTAGGCTCAAACCTGAACACATAATCACCCGCTGCATCTGTAGACTGATCCACATTAATAGCATATTCTTTAAGCTTTTCATTCAGTTCATCATCCGGACTTCCATGTTTGAATACAGTTGCTAAATGAAGCGTATTTCCGTTTTCATTATTTCCTTTAAGCTCAAAGTCCCTGATTACATTTTTATTATAGACTACTCTATTGATCTTGGCATACAATTGCTGATTAAGGTCTGCTGTGTTAATTCTCACTTTAACACTATCCACCAATGCACTGTCTCTGCTGATATTTTTCCTGTCATTGACTTTATAATCAGGGTTGGAAGTTGCCAGCGCTTTATCAGCATCTGTAATTTCTTCCTCCTTTGTCATGATATATTTTAAAGAGGCTGCATCAAGATTCAGGATAAGATTATTGGAATTTCCATCATATTCCCCTTCTACAACAGCTCCCTGAGGCAGCCTGAGATCAGGCAGGAAGTAATTGACCAATCCTTGCTGAACATCAAACTTAAGGGCGAAATTCTGTCCGCGGTATAATTTCCTTGGTGGCGGCCCTACCAGTATTTTTCCTAATCCGTTTTCTACCATTCCGGCAAGATCTGCCAGGCTGTATCTCCCCGAAATTTTACCTGTAGCAGCTCCCGGAGCGTCTACATCTATTACACGGGATCCAGCTTCAATAAAGGTTTTTAACCTGGCATTCGGAATATTATATTTTTGGGTAGCAGTTGCAAAATGAAGATTATTGGCATTCACATCCAAAGTAAGGTCATTAATGGAAGACATAGCCATTTTACCTTCAACCTGTCCGCTTACCACCTGAGTACCAGGTTTATTGGTAAAGTAGTTCATGTTCAGGTATGTGACATCAGCATTGACATCCATGGCAACTCTTGAAGTACTGAAGTCTATCAATCCTTTGATTGTAGCTTTTGCCTGCTCATCATTAACGGTGATTAATCCGTTATATTTTTTATGATCCAACAGCCCGTCCAGATAAAGGTTGTTGATCGTTTTATCCATAATTTCAACACTTGCAATCTGAGATTTTGTAGTCAGACGCATGGTATTGACATCAAAGCTTTGTCCGTTAAGATCAAATTTACCGGAAATCAAACCCACTGTTTTATTCTTCGTGATCACAGAGGTGTTAAGATCTTTCACATCAAGATACCCGGAATATTTTGGCATAGCTGTGCTGTAACCTGTCAGAGTAAGCTTGGAAATCTTCGCCTGCCCTATTCCCGTCATCAGGTTTCCGTTATCCACATAGATCTGATCCGGGTTCACTTTTGCTGTTCCGTTGTACTTTAATTTCCCGAAATCATCAGCAAAATTCTTCATCTTTTTGGAAATAAATGAAGGCATCATTGCTTTTAAATCCTTGTAAGTAAAATCTGTGGAAAGGTCTTTCGTTTCGATAGCAAAATGCCCTTTCAGCAGATGATCAACCTTCATTGTTTTAGTGGCAATATTCACATCAGGATTTCTGATCAGGAAGTTTTCCAGATGAAACTTGTTCAAAGGACCGGTCATTGTTCCTGAAAGATTGAACGGCTTGATATTATCCCAGTTTGTTACAAAATAGCTGATGTCATAGCCGCTTAACTGGCTTCCCTGCTTGATATTCATATCCCATCGTACCTTATCGGCAAAATCGGCCCATGAACCGTCATGAAGATTGAATTTAATATCTCCCTGAAGCAAGGTATGATCTGTATTCAGGGTAAGATCTTTTAGTGACAGAAACTGTTTCGTTAACGACAGCTCTGTTGAAAACGTATCTACAAGATGAGCTTTCCCCCATCTTGAAGTTACAAACGACATATTATTGATCAGTGCCGAAACATTCGGGCCGTTAACTTTTACATTGGGAGCTTTTAAATTGAATTGTGTTGCCGTAAGCCATTTTCCCTGTTCGCCGGGAGAATTTTGATTGACAATGGAAACTTTGGAATCAATAATCTGTATTCTGGAATTCAGCTGAAAAGGAGGTTTTTTCGGGTCCCTTTTCTTCCCGTTATCAAAAAGCTCAACAAACCTCACAAAATTAGAGATGCTGTCACCTTTATAGGTAATGACCTTCACTTCAGCATTAACAAGAGCAAGAGAATTGAAACTTAAGGAATTGCTGTTTCCGGAAATAGCATTTACTGCAAGAGACATCCAGTCTGAATCTGCACGGAACTCGCGGGCAGTAATAAAATTAAAGCCTTTATAATCTTTTACTTTTAAGCCTTTTATGGTTACGTCTCCAAAGTAATTTACATCTACACTTTCCGTAGAAAAATCAGATTTAAAATCGTTATTAACAAGCTTCAGTGCCTGATCGGCTGCCCATTGCTTTGTCACGGGAAGATTAATGGCAATAAGCACTCCCCCAACAAGCACAATTCCGAGCCAGAAGAGAATCAAGAGAAGTTTTGCCCACCAGGTATAGCTGGTAACATCTTTTACAGCCTGCTTCCCAAATTCTTCAGCTGTTTCCACAGGATGGTGTATGGCATCTGAAGCCAGTTCAGATGCTTCTTTCACTGTCTCCCGAACTTTTTCCTCTACATTTTCGACAGTTTTTTGTACCTGATTACCTAGGTTTTCAGCTACTGATTTTTTATTCTCATTCTCGTTATTATTCTCTAACTTTGCCATTATTATGAGCGACTCTATAATTTTAGGTATTGAATCGTCCTGCGACGACACCTCAGCAGCTATCATCAAGGGAAATTCTATTCTTTCAAACATTGCCGCGAACCAGGCCATCCACAAAGAATATGGTGGTGTTGTGCCTGAATTGGCTTCACGGGCCCATCAGCAAAATATTATCCCCGTTGTTGAAAAATCTTTTTCCAAAGCAAATATACAACAAAATGCTATCTCAGCTATAGGATTTACACGCGGACCCGGACTTTTAGGATCTCTTCTGGTAGGAACATCATTTGCTAAGTCTCTGGCTATGAGCCTTAACGTTCCGTTAATTGAAGTAAATCACCTTCAAGCCCACATTCTGGCCCATTTCATCGAAGATGCAAATCCTGTGCCGCCTGCCTTTCCTTTTTTATGTCTTACGGTAAGTGGCGGACACACTATGATTGTGCTCGTAAAAGACTATTTCGATATGGAAATTATCGGAAAGACCATTGATGATGCCGCAGGAGAAGCTTTTGATAAAATAGGAAAAATCTTTGACCTTGACTACCCTGCCGGACCTATCATTGACAGATTGGCCAAGGAAGGAAATCCTGATGCTTTTAAATTCAACAAACCTAAACTGGAGAACTATGATTATTCTTTCAGCGGAATTAAAACTTCCGTGTTATATTTCATCCAGAAAGAAGTCAGAAAAAATCCTGATTTTATCAAGGAAAATCTTAACGATCTCTGTGCTTCCGTTCAGAAATCCATTATTGAGATTCTGATGAATAAGCTTGAGAAAGCTGCCAAAGATCTTAATGTGAATGAAGTAGCCATCGCAGGAGGTGTTTCTGCCAATTCTGCCCTGAGAAAAGCTATGGAGATAAACAGAGAAAAACTGGACTGGAATATCTATATTCCAAAGTTTGAGTATACTACAGATAATGCAGCCATGATTGCTATGGTAGCAAAGCTGAAATTTGAAAGAGGAGAGTTTACAGATCTCAGAACAACGGCAACGGCAAAATATGATTTATAAGAATGCGGAGCCACGAAGTGGTGACGTAAAAAAGCAAAGGTTTAAACCTTTGAGATAAATAGGCTAATAGTAAATAGCTACGAAGTAGCGAGATAAAAATGGGACAGTCTCTTGTTAAAAATTATATTCATATTGTATTCTCTACTAAAAACAGAGAACCAATCATTGATGAAGAAATACAGGAAGAATTATTTTCATATCTGGCAGGGATCTTTAAAAATATGGAGTGTAATCCCGTAAAAATCGGAGGCTATAAAGACCATGTTCACATCCTTTGTCTTTTATCAAAAAAAGTGACTCTCATAAAGCTTTTGGAAAGTTTGAAATCTCATTCTTCAAAATGGATTAAAACTAAAGACAAAAAATATTCGCATTTTTATTGGCAGAATGGCTATGGGAGTTTTTCAGTTAATCCAAAAGAAATAGACACTGTAACTGAATACATCAGCAATCAAAAGGAACATCATACAATTAAAAATTTTAAGGAAGAGTTTTTAATATTTCTCAGAAATTATGAAATGGAATTTGATGAAAGATATGTCTGGGATTAATATTCCGCTCTTTCAGAGCTCAGGTAAACAACTTAATTCAAAACAAAGACCTGCAGTCTTTGCTAAGTATTGCGCCACTTCGTGGCTCTTAAAAAAAATAAGATGAAACTATTCTACGGAGAAATCAACGGAAATAAAGTAACAATCAACGATGAAGAGCAGCAGCATATCGTGAAAGTTCTTCGAATGAAAGATGGAGAAGACATGCATGTGACAGATGGCAAGGGAAAATTAGCTTCCGGAAAGCTCATTATAGAAGGGAAGAAAGCTGGTATTGAAATTTCTGAGATCAAAGAAAATCTGCCTGAATTCAATCCCGGGCTTCATATTGCCATTGCCCCCACCAAGAACATTGACAGGATTGAATTTTTTGTGGAAAAAGCTGTGGAAATGGGTATTTCTGAGATTACAATTCTGCAGACTGAGAAAACAGAACGTAAGAATGTCAATATTGATAAAATCAGGAAACAGGCTGTTGCCGCATCAAAGCAAAGTTTGAGATTTCATTTTCCGGTTATCAATGATTTAACTAAAATTCAGGATTTTCTCAAAAACATTGATCCGGAGCATACATTTGTAGCACACTGCCATGAAAATTTAGAAAGAATGGGTCTTAAAGATATCCCTCAGCTGGAACAGCTTACATTTTTAATAGGTCCTGAAGGCGATTTTTCTGAAAAGGAGATTGCATTTTTAGCAGAAAATAAGGTAAGAGCCGTATCCCTCGGAAACCAACGACTGAGAACGGAGACAGCAGGCGTTTTCGTAGCAGCATGGAATTATTATAAGATGATATAAATATGAAGAGAAGGCTGGGCAACCTTCTCTTTTTTATTTCAGATTGACTATCTCCAGTCAATATTATTTTCTCTCAGATATTTTTCGAAAATCTGCTGACCGCTTCTGATTGAATTGACAGCCCAAAGGATTTTCATCCTTAAAAGCTTTTCTTCATTTAATTTATAATCAATATCAGATTTTATAAGCTTCTGTTTCAATTCATACATACAGATTGAAGCTGCCACAGAAACGTTGAAACTTCTTGTAAAGCCATACATGGGAATAGCCAGTGTCTCGTCGGCAAAATCTAAAATTTCCTGGGAAACACCCTCCATTTCAGTTCCGAAAACTAAAGCAATAGGTTCAGTTACTTCATATTCAGGCAGCATTTTAGCATTGTTTTCCAGTGAAACAGCCACAATTTTATATCCTCTGTCTTTAATATTCTGAAAAGACTCCATATTCCGGGGAAGTTTTTCTACCTCAACCCATGTGTCTGCCCCTTTTGTTACCCGAAGATTGGGTTCGAAACTGTATTCTTCCTGCAAAGCCACTACTTTATGGAAACCACAGGCCTCCACAGAACGTACGATTGCAGCTGCATTTCTGAACTGATAGACATCTTCTACAACCGGAAGAACAAAATCTGAACTTTCCTGTGAGAAATGTTCAATTTTCGACAGTCTTTCTTCTGTTAAAAACTGCTTTAAATATTCATAAGTTTGCGATAAATCATTCATCTGCATTTAGTTATTTTTTTCAATAGCCCTATGAAACCACTACAATTTTCATTTTATTTTTATAAAATTTCATGATAAGCGTTTCATTCATTTTCAAATCTTTGCAAATTAACGTAATTTTGGCCTATGAACCCTAATCGGGGCCCAATTCTTAATTAAATTGATACATGAAGCGAAAAGTCCTGCTCATCTATACCGGTGGAACCATCGGAATGGAAAAAGATTACGAAACCGGAAGTCTCCGTGCCTTTGATTTTGGAAATATATTCGAAAAGATGCCTGAAATGAGGCTTATGGAATGCGAAGTTTTTGTTCATCCTTTTGCCAAACCGCTGGACTCTTCGGATATGGGACCTGAAGAATGGAGAGTGATTGCCAATTATATCCACAAAAACTATAATGATTATGACGGCTTTCTGATCCTTCATGGTACAGACACGATGTCCTACACCGCTTCAGCACTGAGTTTCATGCTGAAAGGATTAAAAAAACCGGTGATTATGACAGGTTCCCAGCTTCCGATTGGTGATCTGAGAACGGATGCCAAGGAAAATCTTCTGACCAGCCTTTACTATGCCAGTCTATATGAAAATGATGAAGCAGTTATTCAGGAGGTGGCCATTTACTTTGAGTATAAATTATTAAGAGGAAACAGAACATTGAAATATTCTGCAGAATATTTTGATGCGTATGCAAGTCCGAATTACCCGATTCTTGGGCAGTCCGGAGTTCATCTGAATATTATTAAAGACAACTTGTTCCGCTGTGATCCTGCTGTAGAATTTCATGTGGATGAACATATTTCTGAAGATATTTTATTCTGGAGAATTTTCCCGGGTATGCATCTGAGCCATTTCAGGGAAATCCCTAAAATGAAGGTACTGATTCTTCAGGTTTTCGGTTCGGGAACGATTTTCAGCAGTGCCAAAACGCAGGAAACCCTTCAGGAAATCAGGAATAACGGAACTGAAATTGTAGTGGTAAGCCAGTGTATTTCAGGAGGTATCTCATTCGGAAAGTATGAGAACAGCAATATTTTCTCAAGAATCGGAGCCATCAGCGGAAGAGATATGACTGCAGAAACAGCGATTACAAAAGCAATGCACCTTATTGACAATCCAAGCTACTCCGGAAGCTTCGCAGATAACTTCACCAGAAGCCTTTGCGGCGAAATTACAGATTAATTTGTAAGAATAATTTGGATATTCCAGAAAATACACTATTTTTGCAATCTCAAAAAGAAAGGTGTCCGAGTGGTTGAAGGAGCTACCCTGGAAAGGTAGTATACGGGTAACTGTATCGAGGGTTCGAATCCCTTCCTTTCTGCAATTTTTATAAAGTGTTATTTATCAGTGTTTTACAAGCTATAGATAACACTTTTAGTAAAAATAAGTAAATTTTTCTCATACTCCCTCAAGTGTTCACAAATCAAAATATTTGTGAAATGAAAAATTTAGAAGTCCGAATCTCTTCATCAACGGATATGAAGTACCGTTGGTATGTCTATGTTTACAATACAGAGACACAAAAAATCATCAAGAAAATTTCAAAAGGCCTTAATTCATCAAATGATTATAGTGAACGTATGTTTGCTGCTGAAATTCTAAAATCAACGCTTGAATTAAAATTAAAATCCGGAATCGAATTAAATCCGGCACTAAAAAAGAAAGCTGAAGTAATCAAGATATGTGATGCTTTGGATTTCGCCCTGAAAAAAAAGAAACCTGATCTTTCGAAAGACTCTCACGGAAATTATAACTGTGCTGTTAACTTTTTTAAATCTGCTGCAGTCAAATTAAAATTTACAAATGTTAATATTTCAGACGTAGAAAGGTATCACGTAAAATCGATAATGGACGATATTCAGCAAGAAAGAAACTGGACTGGGAAAGAATATAATAAGAATCTGGGATACATTAAATCATTGTTTTCAGAGCTTGTGGAATGGGAATATATAAAATTCAATGTTGTGCGGGATATTAGGCCAAAGAAAGAGGAAAAAACAGAAGGATATATACTGGCTACTGATAAACAACATAAAATAATTTCCAAACACTTATTTAATATAGATTACAATTATTATGTTTTCTATAGCATTGAGTACTATTTGGGAATAAGACCAAAGGAAATACTATTGCTGAAATGTGGTGATATAAACATTGAACATAAAGTAATTAGAATTGCATCTGAAGATTCAAAAGATAATTCATACAGATATGTTCCTATTTTTGAGCCTGTATTATCTATGCTTAAAAAAATGGACCTGAGCAATAAAGACTATTATCTCATTGGAAGACCAAAGCCTTACGGATGTAGATTTTTCAAACATGACTACTTCTGTCCTAATCCATACTCAATAAAAAGGGATACTGCCACAAGGAAGTGGAAAGAATATGTAATTGATGGATTAGGAATAAACGTAAAATGCTATTCTTTCAAGCATAAAGGCGCGAATGACAAATTAAAAGCAGGTATGGACCTTAAAACAATATCGGAAATATTCGGACATTCAGATGAAAAGATAACCGAGCTATACGCTAATTATATAAACTCAATTAGATTTGAGGAAGCAAGTAAAATAAAACTTGAAGAATATTAAAATTAAGGTGTGTCTAAAACGATACGCCTTTTTCTTTTAGTTCCAAAATTCTTCTTTCTATAATATCCTCAGTTAATTCTTCGTGGAATACATGGTGCCATACGTAATGCAGGTATGCGAAAATTTCTTCATCAACTAATGCTGACAGGAATACATACAAATCCCGTCGGTCTTCGTCCTCAAAATAATCTTCATCAAATTCAAATATTGTATCTGCTGACATTTCCCAACGTTCCCTGAAGTAACCATCAAACTCAATGTTTTTATCTGCTGCAGCTCCACGAATTAAATTCATAGCATCGTCGTAGAAGTTTACGAGATCATCCGGATCGTCCTCAATATAATTTGCGAGAATTTCTAATATGTACTTGTGATCTTCCATGACTAAAATAGTGATGCTTGGATTGGTGGATCTTGTTTAGGCATCTTTTGTGGTTCCAGGTTTACTGCAACCAGTGCTGGATCATAAGCCGGAAACTCGAAGCTTTCAATCGGCTCGTCGTTCAAAAACCTGTTTGCGGTTCCAACGTCCATGCAAATAGGCATTCTTTGTTTTGAATTGTGAACAACTGACATCAATTCATTTGCAACGGTAGTAACAAGACCAAAGCCGATCTCTCCGTTATCCCATACATCATAAAATGCAGCAATAAAGAAATGATCTTGATCTTTCCAGTTCATACGGTGCTTTACGGTGATGGGTGTTTTTCTTCCGGGATTATTTAAATGCATCCAATCATAGAAGCCAGTAACCGGAA
This sequence comes from Chryseobacterium amylolyticum, assembly GCF_051011775.1. Lineage (NCBI taxonomy): Bacteria > Pseudomonadati > Bacteroidota > Flavobacteriia > Flavobacteriales > Weeksellaceae > Chryseobacterium > Chryseobacterium amylolyticum. The sequence continues at coordinate 303,788 of NZ_JBPCHX010000005.1, read as the reverse complement.
CTACAGCTCTATTATGCTCAAACTTTCTATAAAATGTGTGAGTTTTTTCAGCGGTCAAGTTTATTCCCTTTGTTGCCTTTTTAGGATCGTAGTCTTTGTAAAGTCTCCATGTTCCATGCGTGATCTTCCGGCCGTGGTGATCTAAAACTATTGGCATAGCTGGGACATCGAAAGCGTTTACTTCCGGTTTAAGAATGTAATTACCCTCAACTATTTCCGCAGCGAGGTTCGCTGAAACTTCCTCAATCGAAAGCCCTGCATTATCTACTCTATTGCACATGATTAATATTTTTAACCTAAAATACAAATATTATGCAATTATTTAACACGTCTCTCTGCCCAGCCTTGACCATTGTTTTCACTATCGCCTTTTTGCTTCTTTCCCTTATACACAAATTTCTTTTGCGGAAAAAGAATATGAATCAGCCAGTGTTTAGCCAATTTTAGCCCGTAATAATCTACAGACTCGGCTGTAACTTGGAAAACAACCAGCTCTCTTTCACTAAGCTCTTCAATATCAAACTTCTTGCTTTCTGTGTAGAAGACATCGATCTCCTGTTTCTTATCTGATGTGATAAGTCTAACATGATCTACGTGTTTTGATTTTATTGTTCCTCGGATTTCCATAAAACAAATTTGATACTTTTTAATACATTATAGAAATATATTTTGATATATTTTGTATCAATTTCAAGACAACAAAGCAAAACCCTTTATACGTCAGAACTTGACGCATTAAAAAAGTTATCCACAAAAAAATCCCCGGATCTCTCCGAGGATAAAAACTAATAACCATGCAAACTCAATTAATGAGTTGTATTTTTATATACGATGAAATTTAAATTCCAGATTTAATTCTTTCTTCTCTTAATATTATTGCTCTAAATAAAAATACTTTAGTCGCACAATCCGGATAAGGTCGCAATGAATTTTTAATACGCTCTATGTCCTCAATACATTTACAAAGCTTCAATGCTTTTATAACTCTTTTTTCAACGGCTTTGTAGTATTTGTCTTCTATCCCTCTAGCTAAATTCATAAGAATATCTCTTTCTTTGAATCTTTCCAATTCTAATTTCGTAAATTTTATTTCCATATTCTTATATTTTGTGGAGACTACTCCGTTGTTTCTAAATATTCAACAGCATCTATAAATGCTTCTTTAACGACATAAAATTCTTCTACTGTTGCTTTATATTTAGGATCTAACATTATTCTGAGAAACCTTCCTAGTGATAAATCTCTTGTTTTAATTGCTTCTTCTATTGAATCGAATTTATTCACACAAATATCGAATGACTTATCTTCTGAAATTGAATTGCTTTTTTGCTGTAGGAAAGCATTATAAACTTCTGGCCTATTTCCGGTTAAGTATCTATATAATGCATTTTGATTTTTAACACTTGATCTGGTTTTCATACTCTACTCTTTTATCCCTATAGCCTCTAAAGCGGAAGGGGTTAGTTCAAATTCAAACTTGACCAAGTCTTCAACTATCATTTCAGAAATAGGCTTATCAAACATTCCTGTTTTGCATATTCCTTTGAAAAAGACTTTCTTTTCGGCTTTTTTGTACTTAGTTATAACCTCGAATGCTTCGGACGAATAACCAAACGATGTATATCCACCTTCCAAATTAGGTCTTGAAATTATGTTCCCTTGTTCATCAATCGGTATAAACATTCCTTCATGAACCGATTGCTTTAAAAAATTTGCATAGCCCACTATTTTATCATATGATCTGATTGCTTTGTATGTATATATACCTCGCAATGGCCTTTTGCTTGTAATTTTATCTTGTTCTAGAACAAAATCGGAAAGAGGGATCAGTTTCATGACTATTTGGTTTATGTTTCTTTTGCAAATGTATATCATTTTAATATACAAAACAATTATATAATGTTAAAATTGTAAATTATTTTGATATACATATTTTCACTATATTTGTTGCAAATAAGGAACATGGCAAAGAAACAGCAGAACATAAGAATGAATGCCGACACTAAGGCTATACTTGAAATAATCTGCAAAAAACGCGACCACTCACAAGCGCAAGTAATCGAAGAGGCTTTGAAAAATGAGGCAAAAAAAGAAAAGATTACTAAAAAGCAAATAGAAGACTATAAAAACGAAAACCCTATCTAAAACTAAATACTTTAACCATGCTTACAACTGATCCTAAAGATCTAATAGAAATACTTAAAGCCTCCACTCCAATTGTTGCACTGATAGCTATGTTTTTAACTCCATGGTTTACAGCTAACTTTAACAAGGAGCAAAAAATGAGAGACGAGCTCTTTTCCGCTAAAGTGAAAGTATACACGTTGCTGGCAAAGATTGTTACAGAAAGCATGCGAGGTTTGGAACAAGTAAGATCGGAATATTACAGAAAGCAAGAAAGCGACAAATTCTATCATATTTACGTAGACTTTAAAAATGCAATTGCAGAACACGCTATATTTACAAGTCCAAATACAAAGAGCGATATTGACGTACTCTTAGCTTCATTTCACAAGATTTATGACAACGAATTGCTTGGAGAAGAGCTTGAAAAGCTAATTCCTTTGTATACTGAATCTATTTATGAATGCAAGCAGTTTATATTAAAATTGCAAAACGACATCGGCTTTACAAAACTCAACTACTTAAGCAATGTCAAGAAATAAAAAACCTCCCAGGTCTAAAGGAGGTCTAATATCACAACGATATTTTACTAAGAAGTACAAATATACAATTTTATTCATTACCTAGTGAGTATATTTAAAATAATTATAGTTTATAACCTTAATCATAAAATTTTCTATTTGTAAACTTGAAATTTGTTGAACCATAATAGTTGTGCAACCTCCTATGTACAATTCACTCTCCCCTAAAAAGGAGAGTTTTTATTGTCACAAAAAAACCTCTCGTATGAGGCTAAAAAACCTTTCTGTACATATCTTCTAAATAACTCCGTAAATATACGGTGAGGCTGTAGTAATAACTCTACGGGAAACCGTAATGATTGAGTTTAAGTTCTTTGTATATTGGCTGCTTAACAATCAAAAACAATAAATCATGCCTAAAAACGAACAAGGTAAAGTAGTATGTATTAGTGAAGGAAAGACTGTAAATGGTAACCAAAATCATCCAATGATTAAAGTAGAAGGAAACGCAGTAATGCCAAGAGGAATAAGAGGACAAAACGGAATGACAGAGGTCAAGATTGATGAAGTACAAACTTTTGATGTTTATATTTGTCAGAATTGTCATTATACAGAATTGTACAAACTACCTTAAAAAAATCCCCACCTAACAGTGGGGAATTTATTTTAATTTCCACAGTAGCAACTAAATTCAATATCTAAATTCAATTCAAATAGCTTAGGTATCTGATCTCGCTCTTCTTTTTTATCAACAACTTTGCTAAATGGCTTCATAGCAAGGTCAGATATTTCTTCATATGATAAATTATTTCGAACATCAAACTTTGGCTGCCTTTCTGTACCGTAATTTTTTTCCATTGAAATCCACCATAATGGCCTTGTTGGGCATTCAGTAGCAATTGTCATTTTTTTTCTCAAAGATTTTAGAAAACAATCATCACAGTTGCCTTCGTAGTCTTTCAATTCTAAATCAAACGGTTGCCTTGACCACCATTCGCGAATGAATTCTTCTGAAATATTAATTTCCGCTAATGGATAAATTTTTAAAGGATCATTATAATTTAACCGTTTTGGCTCATCTGATCGTATTCCCAAAGCAGTATAATATTTTTCACCTTTAAAATATTCTTTAGCAAACTTATGAATTGGCACCTCTTTCAATTCTCTTGTGCAATGTCGATACAGTTTAGATGGAAGTCCGTATTTTTTAATCACCTCTTCAAAAGGTTCTCCTTCTCTGGAAGCGGCACAGTAGTCAACAATTTTATATCTTGTACCTACACCTTTTTCAGCTTGCACGTCAGCCTCTAGCCATACAACATTTAACTTAAATTCTTTGTCGCATTTATCCACGAAGTCTAAAGTTTCCTCCCTCTCTTTACCCGTATTAGCAAAAACAAATAGTAAATTATCATTGCTATAGTACTCTTTGCAAAATTTTGCCATAAACGCAGAGGTTCTACCTCCGGAAAATGAAATTAGAATATTTCTCATATTTACTTTTGATTATTATATCAAAAATACAACAATTTGTTGTATACAACAAATTGTTATACTCAAATATTACAACTATTTGTTATATTTGTTCTCATAATCATCTATATGAAATTGCTTATTGCGGAATTGCAGATAAAGAAAAACATCTCTAATGTTAGACTGGCTGAACTTTTAAATGTAAGTGATCAACAAATAACTAACTATAGAAATGGTAGCCGTAAACCAACATTTGATAAACTGGTTAAAATGACGGAAGTATTTAATTGCGAAATACATGAATTATTTGAAACCTCTGATCATTTTTATCACGATTACAGAGAAGGTATTTGGCATGGAATAAAAGAAAAATAAAATCGCCCTCCTTAATTGGAGGCTTTCCTATTTAAAAACGGTATTGTAGTACTTCAGCTTATTTCGCCACTAAAAGAATCCTTTCAAACTCTTTAGCATAATTTGCGATCAGATCCATCCGATCGGTTCCGTTAATACATCTTCTGGCGTTTTTATAATCATTTTCTTTGTTGTTGATATAATCAAAAATCTTTTTTCCGGTGAAAACACCGTTTCTAAATCCATCAACTAAAATATACCAAGACACTTCCGGAATCATAGTTTTGTCTGGGTTGTTTACCAAATCAACATCAAGCTTTTTAGAATATGCAGCATAATTTGTCTGCCAGGTTATCTGGACGTACCCACGGCCGTAATATGGGTAATATCTTAAGTTTCTTTTTCTCCAATCCTCTGAAGCCTTTGGCGCCTCTCTTACTGGATGAAATGTAGCTCCAGTCTCGTGGTATACAGTTGCGAATATATATGCCCATTGTGGGACTGAAAACATTGCAATATCTCTTTCATAAAACGACAAAAACAAATCAATGTCCTTGACTTCTTGGCTGCTGATAGATTTATCAGGGTCTAAAGTTTTTCTGTACTCGTCAAAAAATATTTTCCTGTTCATCTTGTTCATTTTTTTTGTTCTCCAAATTCTTTCTAATACGAATCAATTCGTTTAAGATCGCAACGAGCCCAAAATTAGTACCCGCTAAAATCATTATAAGCCCGAAGTTTTCCATTACTTTCTTTTTACATATTTATAAATTCCAAATATTATAATTGCCACGACTCCAAAAACAGCCAGGACAATCCACATTCCGGTCTGAAAACCTTTTGATTTTATGTCATTGGTTTTCTTCTCTACTTCAGAAGCTACTTTTTTTATAGTTTCTTTAGAAACCGCAGTTTTGGCCAGATCCTGAATAATGTTTGTTTTTTCCTCACTGGAAGATTCTTTTTTGTTCTCTGTTGATTTTCGGTAGCTATTGTTTATGTAGTAATCAGCGGTTCCACGAATAACTATACTTTGCAAGGTATCTCCGGAGACAACATTGTGAAAGATCAGTGGGTTTAAAGTGTCTGATTTTCCTTTTATAACAATGTCCCCGGAAAAATCTTGAATCTGCTTTTTTACTGTCTGATCAGAAACTTTCTTTGTCGACTCCTTTACCGTCTTTTCTTTCACTGAATCCAGTTTTAATCGCTCAATCTCCGTTCGTCCTTCCTTGGAATAGAAAGACGTTTTATGCTTGGTCCTACATGCAAGTAGTAAACTACTCAGGAGTATTATTATCAGTATTCTTGCTTTCATCTTCCTTTTGTTTAAATACATTGACATCAAGTGTTTTATTGAATTTCTCAAACTTCATTAAAAAACCTAATGGTGGAAATTTACCATTAGTAATAATGCCCATATTAATTGCCGCGTTTCCGGCAGGAAATAAAAATATTGCCAACTTGGATATTACTTTGAAATATATACTATCCATTTCCCCTTCTGAAATTATCTGTAGAATAGCCTCTGTAAAAAAATAGGCTATTGTTATTATTGCCATTTTTAAAGTGAAACCTAACAGCATTTTTTTAAATGAAAAACTGTGTAATTTCAAATGCTTTATAATACCAATAATCAAATCACCTAATAACCCTCCAGTTAAAAGAATAATAAAAAACTGAGCATCTACATACCACCCTGCAAATCTTTCAGAAAGAGACAATCCAACAGCCGGAACTGCTGCAAGCTTTAAGGATGAAAATATTTTACTATATACCGGTCCCGAATGAATCGAAATTAGATTTTTTACGATAAAATTTACTATTGGATTTCCCATTTCATTTATGAATTAAATTTATGCGACTAAAGTTTTCAACCATCCGGCAAATATTCTTGACCATATAGCATGACCTTCTTTTGTCGGATGAACCCCATCAGTTATCAACGGATTATACATGTCCGTATACCCTGTTTCGGTTCCCTGAAGAGTTCTAAATTCTTCAGGCGTTAGGCCACTTAAATTGTAAGCATCAAAACATGGGATTGAATAGTATGCGCAAACTTCTTTCATAGCTGCTACATAATTTGACATTTTAAGCCCATTATATGTAGAATCTGGATAAATACGTATTGGTGTAATTCCAACTATTAAAATATCCTTTGCAAGAGCCAGATTTTGACTGTAAACATATTTATTTAAAAGACCTTGAATTAAAACATGCAGGGCTCCGTAATATGTTGTTTTAACCCTATCTGTCATAACCCCAAGATTTGAAATATTACGAAGGTCATTTGTGCCTCCCATAAAGGTTACGACTTTAGCATCAGAAGCCATTGAAGAGAAACGGTCAACCATTGGATCACGTGTAATTGTATCTCCTGCTGTAACCTCCCCTAATGTACTGCCTGAAATACCTTTATTTTCCCATGTCATACCAAGAAGAGCTGCTGCCTGCTTGGCATAAGAATCCAATTGTCCCGGATAACCCGTATAATTTCTTGGAATATACCCGTAAGTGATGGAATCTCCAATACTAGACATTTTTTTGTTTGTAAACCATGAAACAACCTTGGAAGCATTCTTCTTAATAATAGCCTGTTGCTGTTCAAACTTACTTACAGTTTTGTTTTGAAGTGTATATTTGAATGCATCTACTTCCGCCTGAGTTATTATGGTTGTAGCATTCGTTTTTGACCAAACTAGCCTAATTTGGTTTGCTGTTGATGTATTAATTGTAAAATCAGGTGATGTGCCATATGTTCCAGTATAAACTCCATCTTTATAATAAAAAACACGGGAAATAACATATCCTGCATCCTGAGTTAAAGAATGCGCTCCATTTAATACTGATATTTTTTCAGTACGGATTCTTATATCATTTGGAGAATCCCCACCCGTTCCAACATCTATTCCCCCAAGTTCTTTATAAATTCCGTCTCCTAAATTAATAATCAGTGAATTATAATCGTTAGTAACCTTTACTGAATTGTTTGAATTGTCAACAACTGTTTTAAATGTCGTATCTACTGCAGAATAGCAATTAATTTTTAATGCATCTAACTCCGCCTGTGTTACAGTTTGTGTGTTAGTAGTATGATACAATGAAAATTTAAATTTAACCGCATTTCCGGGAATCGTAGGTACAAACACTTTCCCATTAATAATCTGCGTGCCTAAATAGGCATTATTTACATCGTAATAAAATATGTTTTGAAACAACATATCTCCGATTAATTCCAATTGCGAAGCGTAATTTATATCTAAATATGAAATTGTTCTACCTCTTGTTGTTGATCCTGTAGGGACACCCGGCGAACCAGTCAATGCTATTGCTCCAACTTCTAATGGTGGATTAATATAGTTCTTGAATGTACTATTTAAGGATAGGTCTGGAAGTCGATCTTCTGACTTTGTCCATACAGAGCCTTTTTTATAGAATAAAGTACTGTATCTATCCCTCGCTTTTAAATTTCCTGCATTTGGATAGTTTGTGCCTGGATCAGCTGATGAAACAGAAGGCTTATAAGTCCCGTCCTCTGTTGGCTCAGGATCTGAAGGTGAAAGTATACCCTTAAAATCTGATTCAACCATTGCTGGAACAGCATTCAATCCATCAATTATTTCAAGCAACGACTTTTTTACAGTATTAAATTCGGAAGCAAAATGCTTGTCTCCAAATGCCTTATTTGGCATGTCTTGTATCGGTTTTTTATCTATCGCCATAATTCCACTTCGTTATATTTTTCCCGATAGGGTTTCTGTTTTGAATATCATTATTTACACTCTGTGATCCGCAACCACAATTTTTACATTCAAAGTGAATGCAGTCATTTATTAGTTCTTCATCTTTTATCGTACACAAATAATCTTTTACCATTTCAAGGTATATATCCGCATTTCGATAATGTTCATTCATGATGGATTTAAGTTCGTTAATTGGTGTAGGTACGCTATCTTGATTAATTTTCTGAACTACTCCTACTGCAGTATCAATGTACCCATGTCTGAATATGTAAGCGGCATAACTTGCATGTATCAGCACTCGTTTTAAACCGAAATGAATCATTTGTTTTCCTGAGCATACATATTCAGAGCCACACCATATTTTTTTTATCAATTCATTTCCCGGATTTGCAGATATTTTGCTAACCAAGCAGTAGCCTATTTTAGGAATTAGCCACAGGTTTGTTTGCTCACGAATGAATACACATAGCTGCTCCCAATTGCAATGTTTTGCAACTTGTCCAATACATTCAAAATCTGATTTTTGGATTAAATTATCCTCCAGGCTGCATGTTATCATCGGTATTTTCTTTAGGTTGTCCTATCATTTTTTCAGCTAAATCGGCATTAATTCCATAAATTTCTTTAATGATCTCAATTGCTGATTCTCTTTCTGTATATCCTTCGCTAACGCTTTTCTGTAACTCAATAAGAGCTGACACTCCTCCTACTGATCCTTTTAATTCAGCTTGTGATTTAAGTCTTAATTCCTCTCCTACATCACTAGAAACTTCTTCTTCGATAATTGGAATGATCTTAAATTCAGCATTGAAAATCTTTTTAAATAGATCTTCTAATTCATATCTGATAAATGCTGTTTCAGAATTATAAACTTTGGTTGCTTGCTTTATAGCCTCTCCGGAATTGCCAAAAATACCCCCATCTTTATCATTAATTAAAATCTTAGGTATCTGAAGATAGCAACTTCTAATATTGTCCTTAATATCTTCTAAAACCTCTTTGAATTTTTTGGGATCATAAGACGACTTAACAGTTTCAATAGCTATGGTGCTTTTAATATTTTCAACCTGATATGGTGTATTAATATGATAAACACCCCCTGCGTTCTCAGTTCCTAACCACCCGTAAAAATCTTTTTGGAATTGCTCTTCTGAATCAGCATCTAATCCGTTGGTAATTAGAATAGTCTTATCAATGAACCCTAATCGAATATTATTGTTGTGATACAAACTCATTCTAAATTCAGAATCAGCGTCATTCATACCCTGGGCATTGAGCCAACCATGAGAATACTGCTTATTTTTATCGTCTAAAGAATAATACAATACCTGTCCACGGTAATTACTTATCTGATCTTTAATATTACTTTTTGGGCTGTCTTTTTCCCTTTGATTTTTAATGCTTCCAGGATTATAAGGATAAAACCATTTACTTTTTTTATTCTTCCTTTCAGAGAAAAAACTAAATCTTTTTTCTACTTTAGACCAATCTTTATAAACAATAATACCCTCATTCCCGTAATCGTCTTCTTTAACTTTACGGCATTTTTTATACTCAAGTACATCGAAGTAATTTACTTTTCCCTCAATATCATAGTTTAGATGTATATATACAGCCTTATGTGTTTTTAAAGAGGAAACAACGTCTAATAAACACCTATTTAAAGTTATTGTTTTTTTATTTCTAGTGTTAATTTCTGCTGCGAAATTTTTCTCAAAACCTTTGCCGAAGATGAAATTACCTAGCTTATTTGAACAGCTAATGGCAGTAACCGAATTACGCTCGATAGCCTCTAACCTATCAGGGTACAGGTTATCTACATCATTAAGATATATATCATAATCACACTCTTTACGTTGCGGGATTAATCGATTATAAATCTCAACAAATTTTGCTGTAAACTTTGCTAAATTATCTTCTGCTTTCTGCATTAGTTTTGTTTTTTTCTTCTTCTTTTAGGTTTTTCAACCTCAACCACTTCATCAACCACAACACCTTCTGTCATTGGCAATTCGTTCAGCTCTTTTTTTTTATAATCATCCTCAATAATCGCATCCTCTGTTGTTTTTTCTAACGACACAGGCAGTACATAAAAAAGATCTTTCGCATCTGGTTTTAATTCTAAATACCGAATCCAATCTTCATCAGATGAATTGCTCGACCATACGTCACCGTATAGGTACTTTAATGTTCCACGATCTTTTAGAACATATGTTTTATTGTTATTTTCTGCTTTCTTTTCCATAGGAATAATGTTATTGTTTAAAACTTGATTTCTCCATTGACTGAAATGGTTATTGAACTGACACCCAAAACAGCCTTGCGGTAATTCGCCCCAGTCTTCAATGAGAAATTGTTTGTAAGCATTAAAAAGGAGCGGTGTGTTCCTAACCGCATCCGCTCCTTTATTTATTAATTCTAATCTATCCATGACTAACTTAATAGGTAATCAAAAGTGTAATTGAAGAAGGGAGTGTCCCCACCCCCATTTAGTTTCCCAGGGAGTTGAAGAATGCTAATGTGGTTGTATAATCCGTTAGTAGTAGCCTTAATGGTGGGTCCTTTTCCAGATTAGGTTCTCTTGAAGCTAATGGAATAATAGAATTACCGTTATTTTCGTTAGAATTCCACGTGAATTCACCAATTTTTAACCCGTTGTCAAAGCCGTACACCCAAAACGCATCCTTATTATCGGTTCCCTTATCTCTCTGATGAACAATTGCCACTACTTCAGCCCCAACCGCTAACGCTTTCAGGTTACACACAGTGTCAATGGTCATTCCTTGACTGAATAAGTTAACAGTGTGGGTGAATAAATCAGCGTAATCTCCAATAGTCAGGTTATAAGCAGCTGAAAGAAGCTGTTTAGAGGGAATCCCTTCAAAGGTTACGGCCTTTAATGTTGTAGGGTCTCCCGCATAAGCTGTAATAGAATGTTGACACGCTGGTACCAAAGCTCTTTGGATAGTAAAATCCGATAGATTTGCTAAAATATCATCCCTGTTAATCAGCTTTATTGTTTGTTCTAATCCTCCTGTGGCCTTGTTGTCACAATTGAATAGTGAATTGTTTATAATTTTTGCACAATTTGCCATATCCTCCTTATTAAATTGCTATAATGAAATTTTTGTCAAAAGTTGCCTGAACATCAATGTTAGTTTTAACTCTGATATGAAGCTTTTCTGTAACCGGGTCGTATATTCTCTTCATTTGTTTGAATGCATTCATGTCACATGTACCTACTGAAATCTCAGTATCATAAGTAAGCAATGCTCTATGAGGTTTGTCATACACAGTTGCAGTAGGTCCGGCAATAAACTTAATCAGCTCAGTCCATTCATGTTCGATCTGAATAGGTACTCCCATGTAATTAAGATTCTCTAATGAATACTTTGACCCTGTCACGCCGTCAGTAGGTGAGAAACAGCAATTAATTTCTTTATTCTCTTGTAACCAGTTCAGATAATTCAATGCTAGTTCTTGAGTCGCTCTGATCTTAAGCCCTGGCTTAGTCATCATAAATGGCCTGTTAGTCAGCATCAGAGAATACATTTGTTTGAAATACTTATAACCCGCATCTGCTGGCAAAGTCATTTGTGCGGCAATATCTGCTCCTGCATTTTCGGTAATCGTTACTCTTTGCTGGGCTGCTAAAACAGGATCTGTAAGAATTCCCAGTAATTTCAAGAAGATATTATCAATCCCCGCAAAATCGGTATTGGTGTTATCTTTATAATCGAAATATGTAATCCTCCACTGTGAATCGTTTACCGCTTTCATAGTTTGATCTACTACGAATTGATAAAACGCACTGTCAAATTCTGTTTCAGGATCTGATTGGCATTTAAGCATCCAGAATGCTCTGAAGTTCTTAGTAATTTGTGCGTCATTCCAACAGAATTCTAATGAACAGTCATAGTTATGAGGCGACCAAACTTTTTTAGTAGGTTCAGAAGACAGCGTACATGAGTTCCACGAACATCCTGTATCACTTGACTTTTTTAAGAACCCCCAGTTTTTAGGTTGCTCCCATGCGATAATTGGAGTGTTATGCTCGATCCCAGTTTGAATGTAGTGCTTCTGAGCAAAATCAGAAGTTTCAACAGTCTCCTGGAAAATCATATTATTGATATTCAATTCTCTTGCTTGTGCAAGATCACATGAAGCATCAATTAAATCTTGAATATTAAAATCGTATGCTAATGCCATTTACTTTGTGTTTTTTAGTTTGAAATTTTCGAATCTGTTTGTTTTCACAGAGGGTTGCACGTTGTTTGGAGTAGCCTGAGGCTCATTTTCCATTCCGGCGCCGTATTCCCCAACAATACTTTTGAGACTATTGAAAGTCGCTTCAAAATCAGTTACTTTGTTAAGCTTTTCTTTTAAACCGTCAATAGTGAAGTTTTGTGCTTCAACTGTGCTTTTCAAATTCTTGTTTTCAGTGATTAAACCCTCAAGTTTTTCATTGATAGAATTAAGCGTCACAGAGTCGATTCCTCCTTCTTTTTCCTCAATCTCAGTTACTTTACCGCTTTCGAACTTATAAGTAGATCCGTCAGCCATATTCACTGTTCCACTCGCATTTTTGCCGTTGATAGTTGCAGCATCGCCAACCTTCGGCTTTTCTCCTTCATTTAGCTCAGCAAATACAACCTCTTCATTTTTATCAGTGTACAGCATCGCATTTTTAGAAGGAACTTTCTCATTAAACAAGTTTTTAATCTTGTTAAAAAATGAATTCTCTTCTTGCGTCATTTTATTATTTATTGAATTATTTCTGCTTTCTTTATTCCTTGAAATGATAGAATTAAAGATCATGGAGTTTTGAACGGCTTGCACATTTTCAAGCTCTGAGTAAAATCCATATTTCATGCACTCTTCTATTGTAAGATCACGGTCCTCACTCATGAATTGCAAAGCTTCTTCTTTTGAAATCTCTGTATCTTCGGCGTAACATTCTGCAATCTCATTATCGACAATATCCAGAGCTTCAAAAATCTTTTTAGCCTCATTTTTGTCACCTGTAACCATCCATGACCAAGCATTGTGAACAAACGGCTTTAAAAACTTACTTCCAGTTCTCTTGTCTTTGTCTCCTGCCAAAAGAATAATAACCCCGGAAGAAGCACAGTATCCGTCTACTCTTGTTCTAATGGAAATGCCTTTTTCGGCTTTGGTTCTTTTTAGTAAGTTTCTGATTGCAAAAGCAGTAGTGGTATCACCGCCATAAGTATGAATGTTAACGATAAGTTCATCAGAAGGCTGGAAAACAATTGAACTTATAGAATCTCTCAAATCCTTTAAGTCATATTCGCTACCATCATTCAGCCATTTGAACGGAACTATATCTCCGTAAATAAAAATCTCGTGCTTCATTAAAATCCAATCTACCTAATACAAAGTTTCACTTATTTTTTTGTAAATTTGTGTAAACACAATTCGCAGTAAAACAATCGTTTATAGCTATTAATAAAGCAATTACGGATTTTAGCGAATTATTTATTTCGCACCGACTATGATATTAATGTTCTTTATTCTTTGTTTTTGTTTCTATTGGTTACTAAATGCCTTATTTGGAAAGAAAAAAAGCCAGGTAAATCCCTATATTGATACGCATCAAAAAAAGATGGTAGACGATAAGATGTATGATGAATATTTAGAGTTCTGTAAAATGAATGGAGAATTGCCAATGGAGAAATCCGGGTTTCATGAATTGAGAATGAAGGAGGAAAAAATGAAAGAAAAAATAAATAATGCAATAAGATGATGGATATTGAACATCCTAAACCTGTAGAACAACCGACACGTGCTGAATTAATAAGAGTTTTAAAATTGGTCAAAAAACAGAACGCTGTGTTGTTGGAAAAGCTTACTTATTTAAAGGAAAGGTTAGAACGTTTAGACAGAAATACATATTAACTTAAAAATGTAATAGTTATGGGATGTAATAATATTTTATTTTACGATAAGCCTTATATTGAGAAAGATATAAGAAGTGAATTATATAATTTATTATTTAGCAATGAATATCCATCTTATAATATTAGGCAGATTGAAAATATTGAATCAAACGGTTTTTTTGTTGAAAGTATATCGTTAAATGGTCCTACATTTGTTTTCGTAGATGCTGGTGAAGATATAGGCGAAATTCAATATGTTCATAAAACAAAATGGAAAAACCAAATAAAAATAGATTTTAGACACAACAGATCAAACATGAAATTTATTTTAGTTTTAGATTATTTAAAAAAATAGCTAAGTAACAATTACGGTTTCCCGCAAAACCCATATCAAAAATATTTGCTTTCTTTGTGGAAAATTATAATCATGAAAAAAATATTCTTATTAAGTGCCTTTATGTTTTCTTGTATAAGTTATGCTCAAGAAGTTTTATCAACATATACAATGAGTTACTTTCCGGGTGAAAAGTATGAAATACAGGCTGATAATCCTACCGAAAAAAAAGCCAGAGTTTATTTTGGCACATCGCCTAAAGATAATATTGTAAAAAAAATTGACATTTTAATTCCTATTTCCGACTTAGATAAATTTAAATCAGATTTAACTAAATGTAAGGAAGTATATTCAAATTGGAAAAAAACCGCAATAGAAAACAAAGTTACTGACCTTGATAAAGATATTGATGTTAAATTTAGCAGATATGATATTGCTTTTCTTTATGGGTCAAAATGGAATTTTGATTTTTCAAAAACTATTATTCCTAGATTCAAAATAATTAATGGTAAGTATTTATTCATTCTGAGTAACGAATATGAGTTAACTTCTAGCAGTAACAAATTTATGACCACTAAGGGATTTTACTTGGTTTTTAATGATGAACAGGAATTTGATCAAGTTATTAATAATTTAGATGTCAATAAGATTGATGACCTTTTTAAATCAAAAAAGAAAACAGATGAATTATTTAAGTAGTATCGTTATCACTTCTCTACTATTATTATCTTGTAACTCTGCTGACGAACCCGGGCAATGTCAATGTACTGAACAAAAATACCAAAGAAAGGTTGTAAGTACTGTTGGATCAACTACCACGCCTTCTGATATAATATCTAAGGAAGAATGGAGTAAAACCGGCAACCCATATAGTGCAGGTGAAAAAAGATGTAACGATGTTGATTACATAAGATCAGGAGAAAGCACCAATTTTCATCTTATACCTGGCACTAATAATGTTTATTACTACGAAATTGAATATAGAACTACTTGTAGATAGCTAAATAGCCCTTTTCATAGTCTGCAAGGCTTTTTCTACAGTTCTAACTGTTACTTTGCAAAATACAGCAACAACTTTTTTACGTTCAGTACATGAATCTATGTGTTTTTGATTTTCATACTGCTCATAAATAGAAAGATAATCCAGTGCGGTTTCAATATTTTTGATTCCGCACTTGTTTAATTTATAGAATAAACTTCTGTTATTCTGAACTGCTTCCTTTACTGTTCCCATCTTCTGCACTTCTTTACTGACTGTCTTAATTTATATGATAAAATACATCCGCAATCCCCGCAAGTTTTACCGGAAAGTTCCGGGATTTGCTTGTCCTCAACTCGTAATTCAGGGATTGGTTCGTCAATACTAAATTTACAACTTTTACAGTGATTTTCAAGTCTTTTATTAGCTAATTCTAGGGCTTTTTTGTTTCCTGTTTTAAAATTTAATAACCCTACCGCTACTGCTTTAGTATCTCTGATAATATTAATTTCCTCTTGTTTATTTAAGCTTTCGCAAAACCTTTTAAATTCCTCCTTCATATCTTAAAAATTTGCTCCGTTTTGAATTTCTCTGTTATTTGACAATTCGACAATACCCATTTGGCTTCCCGCAAGCGTTCCCTGCATTGAGCCTTCTAATACAGCTTCTCCTACTATTTGTCTCATTGCATCCATATCAATTACTGACTTAAAATTATTTTGGACCGTCGATAAACTACTTAAATTTCCAAGGATTCCGCCAGACGCAAATTTAACTCCACCGCCTATCTGGTTTATTTGCGATAATAAACCTCGATACATCGCAGAACTACGCTTATTGATAATAACTTCACCGCCTTCCGCTTCAATCATACCGTCAGGTGTTTTAATTTGAATTCCACCATTAGCATGAGAAGGACCTATCAACATCCCATTGGCTGCCTTAGCTGTTTTTTTGGGGGCAAATGATGTTACGGCTGAACTTATACCAGCTATTCCAGCTGCTGCTCCTCCTGTATCTACACCTTGTATTTTTGCTACTTGTGCTAAACCTGCCGCAATGGTTGTTCCCATCAATATATAACTATACGGTGCTGGATAATCTTTTAAAGCTCTAACAGATCCGGCAATTGTATCGATCGTTGCAGCAGCTACAGCTAATGTTTTACCTGCTTCTGTCTGCTCTCCTGCAACTTTAGCCATTCCTAATGCTACTGATGATGCAAGCCCCCATTTTGAAAGTTCTTTATCCTGAGATATTTTAACATCTTTATTTGCATAATCTTGCTGAATAATATTTAAATTAGAAAGTAAATTTTCTAGGTTCGTCTTCTTAATTTCATCTTGTTCTAATGCCAATTGATTTTCTACTTCTCTTCTTTGAGCTTCTATTTCAGCGTTTATGTCGTAATTTTCTTGGTCTAATTGCCTTTTTAATTCATTTTCTTCTAGGAAACTTGTTAACCTTTGCTCGGTCTGTTGGTTTAACTGTGCTTTTTGTAATTCAAATTCAGTAGCTCCATTTGTTTCAAGGTCTGCTAATTGCTTCTGAAACTCTAATGCTCTAGCTAAATTCGAGGCCTGCGTCTTTTCTTCTAAAAATTTTTTATCAAGTTCTTTTCTTTTATCATTGGCTTCGTTGTTTAAAATTAACTCTTTGGTAGCGTACTCTTTAGTGATAATTACTTTTTGGGCTTCAAGGTTTTCCTTTTGCGCTATTTCTTGTTGAGAAAAGCCTTTTATCGCTTCAATCTGATCATTAAGTGACTGAATTTTTTGTTGCTTCTCTAGTTCATTAGCGATTTGTGACTTCTCTCTTACGCTCTCAAGATACCTTTGCATTTCATTTACCTTTTCCTGTGTAAGTCTTTTGTCAGATTTCAGTTTTTCAGCATTCATTGCAATATACTCTGCAAGTTCTGCCTGAGTAGCTTGTATTGCAATGTTGGCCCTCTCTTTGGCATTTGCTAAATCCTGCTTAGCCGCAGCCTCTAATGCCGCTTCTGCTTTTTTCCTTGCCGCTTCTTCTTCTCTTTGTTGCTTCTCTAAAATCTTTTGTCTTTCTGCTGCTGCTTTTGCTGCCGCATCTGCTGAAGCTCCTGTATCTTTGTCATTTCCCTTTAATTTTGGTGTAGTACTTGAAACTTGTTCTACATCATTCTTTTTGCTTCTATTTAACGCAATTATCTTTTCAGCCTCCTTTCTCGCTTCAGCTAGCTCTTTCGAAATAGAAATGTTTTTTAATCGATTTAGTGCAGCGGTAAAGTCAAGATTTTTCAAATCATTGGCAATGTCTATTACTTGACCTATTAAGCTTTTTGCTGTTATCGTGAAAGTTGTAATAAGTATTCTACTACCTTCGATAACGGATGTAAAAGTTCGAATAGTAGATGTAATTATTAATATTACACCCTTTAATAAGTTTATTGGATTTATCGCTTGCATTATACTTTTAATCCAAGACCCTGTTTTATCTGTATTTATCCCTAAAGCATCAGATATATCTTTGAAAACATCACCTAATGATTCAAATGCCTTCATAACAGCCTTTCCTTGATTTGCTAAATCATCCATGACTTTATTAACAGACTCAGAGACACCGGTTATTTTATCGAACCATAAAACTGCATCAACTATGCCCCCTACCAGTTGAACAAATACTGTTTTGATTCTTGTCCATGCAAGTTCGAATCCTTTTGTGAAATTTATAATCTGATCTGATTTAAAAGCTTCTGTTTTTGCTTTCTCTAAATTAGATGTTTCATTTGTTAATGTAGTTGTTGCTGCTTCTACTTGGCTTAATGACATTGCCTCTTTGTTATTTGCAAGATTTACAGCTTCAATAATTTTCACTAGACCTCCCGCATCTTCTCCGGCTCCTTTGAAAACATCTGCGTTTAATTGCGCGATTTGTTGGGTATTTAACCCTACTTTCTGAGCCTGAGTAGCTATTTGATCAACCGCATCCTTTATCGTTATAGATCCATTTCTTATTCCTTTTAGTAAATCATCAGAAAATGATTGTCCAAATGCATTTACTAAAGCATCCCTAGTAGCTTTAGTTTGTTCATTTAAAGACAAACCCGCTTCTTTAATTGCATCTGGCAACTTATCGGTATAAATATCTAAGTCGATACCTGCATTAAGTAAGTTTAAAAATTCTTCAGCTGAATATCCATTTTGTGCAAAAAGAACACCGTATTCTTTTATACTATCTCCAAACTCTGAATTCATAGCCCCGCCCTTTGCAAGTCCCTTAGAATACAGGTCGAATGCTTGTTTTGATGTGAGCCCAAAATCAGTCATTAATGAACCCATTTCCTGAATACCATCAGTGAACTCTTTCCCAAAAACAGCTTCAATAGCTGTTGCGTATTCTCTTAATCTATCTACTACAGTGCCTGTAAGATTTGTTAAACCTTCTATTTCTTTGTTCAGCTTCGCAACCTCCGAGTTATACTCAAAAACAGCCTTCATACCTTGAACAAATCCAACCGCAACTGCTGCTAATGCCGCAGCCAGCGCAAGAAGAGGATTTGTTAATATAGCTGTCCATAGTTCTGCTAAAGCTGTTTTAACTGAGCCTATAGAACCTCTTATAGCCTGGAAACCACCAATAATATTTCCTGACATCAATTGTCCAAATCCTGCACCTAACTCACCGAACGCCTCTTTAATACTTTCCGCATAATTCCCAACATTTCGCCTATTGTCTCCCGTTGCCCTATCAAGCTCAAGTAATTGATCATGAAGCTCTCTAGCCCTAGACCCTGCCTCTTGCCATTGTTGTGAAACGTTACGGTACTCTTCTGTATTTTCTTTCCCTTCGCGTTCAAGCTGTCTCATTTGAGCGCCAAGATTATTTGCCTCTATTCTAATAGCTGCTAATTGTTGAGACATTTCCCGATAAGCTCCTTCGTTACCTTGAACTTCGGTTCTTCCTGATCTAAGAAGGGTGTTTAACTCCCTATTTTCGTCATTAACATTACGCAGGTCAGTTCTATACGATACCAATTGCAACTGTTGCTCTCTTTCAACGGCAATCAAACGTGATAATTCAACTTCAGATTCCCGGATAACATCGGTAGTGAGACCAACAATGTAATTATATTGTTGCTGAGTGATAATACCTTGGGCTAATTCTTCATTGGCCGTTTCAATTGCTTTATTACCCTCGGTAATAATCCCGGCCATTAACTTTGCCTGATCCTGGTATTCTTTAATCGCCTTACGGGTGTCTCTAATTTCTCCGTTTAAAAGGTCTATTTTAGTTTGATTTTGGGCTATTTTTTCCTCAAGAAGCCTGGAATCAATATCAAACTGTGCTAAAACTATTCTTTCTGCCATAATCCTCCTTCATTTTTTTTTATTGCCTACAATAGTGTTTTTAAATATTCTATTTTTGCGACCGTTTCTTGCCTTACACTACTTTTCAAATTTGTTTTTAATTTGCTTACCAAATGTTCTATTTGAGATTCTATCGTGACACAATTAGCTTTTTCGCCTACTAATATTGTTTGCTCATCGTTCTCACGAATAAAAATATCGATTAAAATTCCATTATGGACACTGTAAGCCCTTTCACCATTCGTCCCATCAATTACCCTTACATCAAATACTTTTTTGATTTCTTCCAAGTTTGGAACGGTAACATCAATATCATTGATAGTTTCTAATTTACCCTGAATAAACAGTGATGTGCCACCTACAAATTTTAATCCAGTTACCTTCGATAGGTTTTGTATTATTAATGATATATCCCTTATATTACTCATGATCTAAAGTCTTTAATTCTTACTAATTCTGCTGTTGTTTTGGAATCATCAAATGAAATTTTATTAATAAAGCAGTATTGTTGGAGCTGATCAAAGTACAATACTTTAGTTAAATCCAAATTCAATAGTTTTGGGTAAGGAACATTTAAAGTAACATTCCAAATAATAGATTGGTTGATAACGTTTTTGAAATCTTTATAATATTTCCCAATGATATATCCCATCGTAAGATCTCTGAACTCCCCAAATTTTATGATAGAGTTTGTTTGTTCTAAATCTTGAATGTCAGAACCAATAACAACAGATTCGTTAACTTTATTCATTCTGAGATAGAAATATCTCTTTGATAGAGGTTTATATTTAAGCTCTGTAGATCCATCTTGCGGCTCCTTTTCGTACAGCTTGTAAATAGATGCTTTTTGCGTCAAAGAGCTATTGACATAAAAATCTGAAAGCCGTTCTTTTTCTACAGAATATGTTATAGAAGTAAATACGGTTTTCTCTTCATCAAGATTCTTATTGTCTATTACTAAAGCGCCATCAGACTGGTTATCCTCCTGATCATTATATTTATATTTAAATAAGTTATTTTGAGCATATGATGAGCCAAATTTATAAGTTTCATTATCTATACTTATTAAATAATTTGACCAATCTTCAGTTTCTGAATTCTTAAAACGCTTCTCATTGGTCAAATATTCAATACTTCTATTAACATTGTCTATATTTGGTGTTAAACCTAAAAAATTATAAACATCCTTTAAAAGATCAGTAACTTTAAGATCTTTGAATTCTTCAGTAAATGAAACATCTTCAAGCTTCCTAATTTTAAGATGCATTGATGCAGAACCATTCCAATCAGACTGAATATCATAAAATAATTCAATTACATCATTTTCATTTAGTTCCATTTGTGGAGCTAAATTCATTTGTATACCATTGATTGTTGCATAGAAATTATATGATAAACTCCCAAGACCTGAAGGGACAGGTTCGTTTAAACCCGCTATTCCATCTGCCAAAATATTATATATCCCTTTTTCTAATATTTTTACACCATTTGATCCTCCATTATTAAAGGTAAATCCAAAAGATCCTTCAGCGCCTGGTGGAGAAAAAGAAATGCCTGTTTTTGTTTCATCAAAATATATGGTAGAGCCATCATCTTCAGGTGCCTTTGGGTAAGAAATCCACCAATTTATATAATCGTCAAATGTCATAAATTCTCCACTGAATGTATATCCAGCCTTAGTATGTATTTTCTCAAATAAGTATGAAACCAATACACTTGGCACTACGAAATCAATATTAACGACATTACTATTAGACTTTCTATGAGTTATTCCATTGAAGTCGGCAAACAGATATGTGTATTTTAATGTATCATCGTTTTGTGTATTGATAACAGTTGTTAAGTTTTTATTATGGTTGATTTCAGTTAGCTCTGCTGCGAGATAATCTCCAATCGTTTTGTTTTCAAAGATTTTAAAAAATTCAATTATACCGGAATAGATTGATACACTATATTCATCATCTGTTGATGTGATCTGAACCCACGCCTGAGTTAGAAAATCAAAACCTTCTATTTTAAGTAAAGCATCAGGCTTTAAATAGGGTATATTTGACGTATTGGAATGTATACCCAAACCACCAAGCGCTTTAACGTTTTTAGGTGTTTTGGGTAATTTAAATGAATTGGTGTAAGATGCCTGACGGTCTTTAACTTCCGCAACATCATTAATCTGCAGTGTATGTTTTATTTCCGTATCCTGATATAGATCAAGAGATACCCCATCAACCCATAATTCAATTATCATAACTTAATCGTTCTAAAAGTTGGCAATGTAAATGTCGCTTTGTTCTCATAGGCATTTTCATAATTATTGTACACTGATGTATTATCATCTAACTTAAGCAAAGACCATTTAGAATCATTATCATTACCTTCAGGATTATACATTAGAACATGCAGACTACTTATTAGCTCTTCAAAATTCGACTGAATTTTTTCTTCCGTGTAAACATTAAAAGTTATGGTTTTAGTTTCTTCATATCCGATATTTTGAAAATTGTCTTTTCTTAATCGGTCTGTAATTCTGCTTACTATTTTATCAGGTTTTGTTTTGGTTGAAACTTCGTATCTATCGAAATAGAAATACTCATAACCTCCAATTGAATTCAAATACTTTAAAACTTTACCATCACATGCTTTTCTTTCTTCCTGCATAGTTTCTTTACTATACGTACTGTCTTCAACTAATGTTCCTGAACTTATCTTTAAAGGGCCGCTTAAGGCAGTCCATGAATTACCTCCTGAAATCCAGAAATCATTCACCAAGAAATCGCCATCATTCAAGTACCATTCTTTTTGCCCTTGCTTATTTCTACCACCTCTGATGAAGTATTTCGTAATAGTTGAAACTTCATCAGGTAATGTTGTATTCTTAAACTTTGCAGTAATCTTAATCTGAAAGTTTTGAAGGCTATTATAAACAATATGGTTAGGTTCCGGCATTAATGCTCGAATCGGGAAACACACATTGAAAAAACAATCGTTATCCGGACTCGCTGAACACTCAAAGCCTTTTAATTCTTCTCCTGTAGTTAGGTTCTTAAATTCCAAAATAATTTTTGAAACCACTTCCGTAAAACCATTTATCTTAACCCAAATATCATTCTGGGTGAGATAGTAATTATTTTCTAATCCATTTATTGTCATATAGTTTTTATTTTTTTAAACACATACACGTTACTACAAATGCAAAAACAAAAACCCCTAATAAAAATGTTTTTATTTCTGATTTATCTAACTTCCCATATTGTATCCTTCTTGGCTCCTGTGGAGATGGAATACGCTCAGGAGTTCTAATTATTGATTTTGGTAGTACTAAATCATAAGTTGGAATAAGTATTTCACCATTGGAATATCGTTCCCATATACTTTTCTTTTTTGATGGTGGAGGAGGAGCATTTCTGTGTGGAGGAATATTGCAACATCTACCATTTATATTAACTGGGTTGCCTTTAATAATTTTTTCCGGGTCAATCTTTATCTTTTTCATCCCCCTAATTGTCTTATTAATTGCTCTTGAATTCTTGGTGTTGCATATTGCCTTAACTTCATATTGACAAAGTTTATAGTATCTTGTTCTTCAAGTACCTCAAGCAAGTTACTTCCTCCTTTTTCATACCATGTTGTTCCTTCTTCTTTTATCTTTCTCTGAACTCTTGTCGCTACACTTGCTGCAACATTGTCACTTAATTTAAATTTAGCCTTTGCCCATCGTTTCAGATCAGGCAGAGGTACTGTAGTCGGTTCTTGCCCTTTTACAAGTTGTTCGGTATAATCTAATCCCATTATCAACCCTTTTCCTGGCTCAGCCTCACCACCGACGTTTTTAAGCCAGTCACCTGTTGCATTCATTCCAAGTTCATTAAATCTAGGTATGAGAAACTTTTCTACTACCTCTTCCATTACGGAAGCTATTTCCTCAACTGTTAAATATTCCGTTGCTACCATAATCAATAATTATATTGTCCTTTAATTAGCCATCCATCATAGTTAGAATCTTGGTAGTTTATCTTTTGAATTGCTGTAAATTCAGAAGGTTGATATAAGCCATTATCGTCACAAAGTATTTCAAGGAAATCACAACCGAGACAATCTTTTATAGAATTTAATATTGTCCACTTTGATTCTTCTTTTTCTTGGTCGGAATTACCTAGCTCATTATAAAACTGTATGTCTAATCGGCTAGGGATACCAATAAATCCTTCAAAACTCGTGAAGCAATATTGTTTACTAGTGAAACCATTAATGTCAGGCGTATATCTAGTACCGAATTTTATATTAAACAACCCAACATAAATACAACATTCAGCCTCCTCGACCCCTTGAAACATATTGAATAGATCAGGGCGCCCAGCTCCTACAAACTTCCAGCAGTTACCGCATTTACTTTCTTCATTCCACCCGGTTATCAGATTTTCAAATTGCTTGATTATGTTCATTACTTCTTATTTTTAATTATTTCATTGTAATCTCGCTGAATTACCGAATCAATCCCATCTCCTTTCAATTTTATATACATCAATTCAAACTCTATATCTCCTAAACTTTTCCACTCTCTAGGATCATTTGTTATTGCGCGATAAATTGCGAATTCACCTAATTCATTCATTCTATCCGCTCCTGCTGCTATCATATCCGGGTTATTTACTGAAGGTATATTGTTCAGAAGGTTGGAACATTTTAAAATCTCTTGTTCTAGCCACTTCATGAACTTCATAGTTTCATTAGCAGGCAATTGTAAAACTTCTTCAAACGTTTTGTTAATTATTAATCCTACCGCTTCTAATACTTTACCTTCTTTATACAAATCAAAACATTGATAAATTTTTGTAAAAGATACCTTGAAAATATTACCCACATTAAATGTATCTTCTGCGGGTATTAATTCATATACTGCTTTAAAAACAGATTCATTCTGCAGTATCGTTTCTAAACTATCCCCTTGTCCTTGCGCCACCTGAACTAATTTTTATCGTTTTTCCTTTCTTAGTTATATAATACCCTCCAGCATCATTTGTATGATCATATCCCTCTTTTTTATCAGGCTCACCATTTTTATACTTTTGCTTTTTAAGTGATTCTGAGTAAACCGGACATGTAAACCTGTTAACATAGTACTTTTTCTCCCTAAAAGCCGTGTTTACCTCATTAACCCTATCTCGTACTGCCGGATTACTAACACCTGTCCTGATCACATACTTATACTGTCTTATAATATCAAAGTCCGACTTTCCACTTGTTTTTCTATTCTGACCTGAAGCATCCGGATAAATAACAATACTATGTCCACCGTATAACTCTTTTATTTTTTCACACATACTAAACGTATCAAATATTCCGGTAAGTTCTGCAACTGCATAATCTGAATCTCCTTCATGTACATGAATAATAGCACTCATATTTGTTACGTTAAAGTCCATTCCGATATGCAGAACATCGTTTGGTTGAACTACTCTATCGCTATGGTTTTCTATATCGTCATAATCATTGTATACCGAATGACCACCTTTATCTGGAATTAAACCTAAAATTGTAGTACAGAAGTAGTGAAAATCATCTTCTAAATATTTCTCATATAGTTCTAGAGCGGTCTCGTTAAGATTTTGATAATTATTTATGAAAGTATTCTGAATAGAAAGATGATTCTTTCTTTTTGGAACTGCTAAATAATAAGGCTTATTGTTTTGTTTAACTATTTGCTCAACCTCACTCCTATTCTTTCGGCTATGTTTAAGAACTATTTCAGTTAATACCTCATTAGATACTTTTGTAAGTTTATAGTCTAACCAAATGTGATGATCTTTTTCAGGTGGGTTAAATGCCCTTAACACTCTAATATCTGCCCCTTTCTTTCTCAAAGACAATAAAAGCTTATCAAAATCTTCTTTTTCTACTTCATCTGCTTCTTCGATATAAATATCTGTTACTCCTGCCAGAGATTTTAAACTTGCCGTTTGATTACCTGAAGAAACTTTAAAACCTTTTGTTTTTATTGAGTTTCCATTTAGTAAATTTTTAGCACTATTATTTCCATGCTCATTATCGGTAATTTCAATTACCCCAGCTAAACTAACTCCGTGAAATTCTTCATATTCTGCAATACGGTCCTTAAGATCTTGCCAACATGAAGTATAAATCGTAGCGTGTGTCTGCCTTAGAAAGAACGCCCTTGAATTTTCCTTATGAAGCAAGTTATATAAGGCCCTTTGTGACATTGCGTAAGACCTTGCCCCTGCTCTTCCGCCCCATAAATCAGCGATGAAATAATCTTCAGTATATAGTGGGTAATATTCTTTTAAAACATTCATTTCTTGCTTGCGTCAACTACATTCCACTTAGGAGGTTCTTTCATTGATACAGTAGACTCTACTACATGTTCTTGTTTATCACTCCATCCCATATTTTTAAGACCAAATACAACTCCCGCAACCTTATCGCTCCATAAACCCTTTTCATAGTTATTTTCTACTTCTAACAAAGCTCTTTTTATCGGGTAAGTAAAACCGTCCTTTTTTGCATAATCATGTAAGGATTGACGACTTTCAAATCCTAAGAAAATTGCAAGTCCTGTCATTGTAGGTTCCTCTGGATCTCTGATCCATACTTTAGTAGGAGTTAATATCGTTGTGGTTACGGCATCTTTACCACTACCTTTTGTATTTGTTGTAATTATATCGTGAATCTCATACTCCCCTTTAATCCACTCAAAATATTCAAGAAGTTTTTCAGCGAGTTCTTCACCGTTTGAATATACAGGCGTTCTGCCAGGAGAAAACTTATTCCCCTCCGCAAACTTACCGTCCGGCATTCTCCCTTCATTCTCTTCACTCTTCTTCTTTGCCATTTCAAACTGATTTTAATCTAAATGTGTCTTTTCTGTTTTTATCCTGGTGGTTCTGAACATATCCTAGACTCAGCATTTTTTGAATATCCTTTTCATGAACATTTACAAATGGTTCTGCTTTATTATGCCCGCAGCAACATCCAAGCGTTTTGATTCCCAAACTCCAAAGTTCCTTAACCTCATCAATGATACAAGGATCAATGCATATTTTATCAGATAACCCTTCATTTAGCCTTGCTTGCTTATAACCATCCATATGTGGTGGAATATCGACCATAATTTGCTGGGCGAAGTTTTCCTCAGAACCAAAGTCTATATCTTTACAGTTACATGCCATAGAAAATTAGTTTAGTATTTATACTTGTCTCTCGATTCTTTGCATTCTTTCCAATATTGAATAATATCAGACGCGATTAAGTAGGGAGAAAATATAAAGTCCAAAATCACCAAATTGCTTCTACATGTGCTAAATGGCCTTGCCATTTCTTTCGAGCAATAAATAATCCCGCAGGTTATCCAAACTGTTAATAAAATTGTTAATATCATTACCATTCTTCTTTTATTTCAATACAAATAATTCCTTTAACTCCGTATATAAAGTAGTTGAAAGAATATGTATTATACATTCCATGTGAACACCCTCGTCTTCCCCAATACGTTTGAGTTGCGTTTTTACCAAACAAAACTTTTATTGTCTTTTTAACCTTGCCCATACTCCCTAAATTAAAAACCCCGCTACCTATTACAGCAGCGGGACACCAAATCACAAAATATTAATATGAAAAAAATAGTTCCTACTGCATTAAAAATAGAGATCAGCTTTACCGCCTTCCGAACGTGGCTGATGGTGTCCGGTTCACCTTTGCTCTATTTATTCAATCTAAAAAGAACAATGGGGGTTTCAGCATACTTTTAAGAGCCTCCTCCCAGCAACACCTCCAAGTGTTTTCAGAGTAATCCACTCGCACCTCACGTGCTAAACGCTACTATCTCATTACTGCGGTCTTACCCGCCACTGTTCTTTATAATGATAGTCTTTCCTATCAGTCAGCATAATAGATGCCTCATTGTGATAAGAGCAGGACTTGAACCTGCACTGAAGGATAGAACCTCTTTATAAGCAACTTAAATGCTGTCCTTGCGTCTACCAATTCCGCCATCTTATCTGTTCCCGGCCTTTACCGGGAGTCAACCATAGTTGCAATATGGATTTTTTGAATATTAATGTTAAAAACAAAGGCAAAAATCTTCTCACCCCTCTTTTTGCTGTTGCCCCCTGTTTCGCTCAGTAACACTTAACCGATGTTAAGGTCGTATATCTCATATACTGGCAACACGTTTTAACTATTCCTTAAAGAATGACTCGTTTTTATCAATCCACTTTAAGCTGTCCTTTCTCTTAATCAACATGTACGATGCGTATTCGTAGGCAGTAGCTGCTATACCTTCTTTTATCACTGTTAATTCATCTTGTGTTAATTTCTCTCCATATTCCCCATTTACATCATAAAACGGCATCTTAGAGATTAGTGCTTGTAGCGCTTGCCCTGCGAAATGATCTAATAACTCAATTTCCTTTTCCATATATAATTTTTCTTTTCTTCAAAAAAACACCAAGCACCCTCCTTCATCAACCAACTCTCCTCCCCCTCTGCACTCATCATCTGTGCTTGGTAATTCAACAACAAAAATTAATCATATCTAAAGTAATTCCAAAGTAGTTTTGTTTCTGAACTTGCCACTAAGAACATCATTCAAATGCCTTCTATCAATCCCGTAATCTTTTGCGGCAGCTGTCACACTAGGATATATAACCCCGTTACTTTTGTTTATTACTTTTTTCGAGTTCCATCCACAAATTCTTTTTACTGTTCTCTTTCCAGTAGCGGACGTCGCCTTTCTGAGCTTCTCCAAATCAACCAGCCCAGTTGCTCTGGCATGTAGTATATTATCTTTTTGCGTACACCATTCAAGATTTGAAATATTATTATTTTTCTTATTTCCATCTTTATGATTTACACATGGATAGTTTTTAGGATTTTCTATAAATGCCATAGCAATTATTCTATGAAGCATAATAGCCTTCGGCTTATTATCTACAGTTAATTTAACTCTATAATATCCCATCCCATTATCCCGAGGGGTCAATATCCTGCCATTACACCATCTCTTATCGCCTCTGTATTTTACATATCCTGCAATCCTCATTACTCGACTTAGATTAGAGACCTGATAATAACCTTCGTATCCTACGACATCTTTCCAGACTTCACGCATATTTTAGTGATTTAATTTTTTTCCTATATTCTACAATCAACTGTTTAATTTCTTCAACCGAAAGCTTTAAAGGCTTATTTCTATTAACAACTAAACTATTGAATCTTTCTTCACCTATTTTTTCTCTAAGTCTTATGCTGTATTCTGCTGTATTTCCATGTTTATGAAGATTACATTCTACACAGCTTCTCCAAACATTATCCTCATTAAAACGCAATGAAGGGCTTGATCCAACCGAAAACATATGACTGGCGTGTCCATTTCCATTAACCATACACCCACAACTCACACACGGCTTACCCTTGTCTCTAACTCTGATAAATTCATTGAATACCTTTTGGAGATCTTGTAGCCAGTCGCTTTGAGTCTTTAATTTCTCCTTCCTGATCTTCTTCTCTTTTCTCCAAGCTTTAGCGTTTTGTTTTTGAATATTTGATTTACCTAAAGAAATTGCACAGCTCGTTCCACATACTTTCTGAGTTGACAAAAAAGGCACAAACTCATTACCACATACTGCGCATTTCTTCGGCTTTATCTCTTTCATAACCAACTGCTTTACAGTAAAGTTACGAAAACAAATGTGTCCAAACAATACCTACCTAATTTTTTTTATAGTTTTTTCTAACAATTTTTTTTCATTAAACTAACTTCTAAATTTTAGACAAAAAAATACCCCTGTTAATTCAGGGGCTTTATTTTGGCAGCGTAAACGAAATGCCGTTAAGATGATTAATTTGGATAATTTTCTTTTCCCGGATTAACCGTTTGAAAAATTCTTGCTTTTCCGCCAGGGGCATTTTTAAAATGGGGTCGTACACATTGTGATCAATACCATTTGCGCCTCCTGACTTATCAAATTCTTTTTTAACTGCTTCTAAGAATTGTCTTTCTTTTTCTTCCATGAAGTAAAGATACTACTTATCATAATCCCTTCCAACGAAATAACCGAGCATAAATGCATCTATTGGTTGTACGGGGTCTCCGTCTTTTCTCGTAATCTCCAAAAGTGAATCATAATCACCTCTTTTAACTTTAATGTCGCATGTAGCCTTTATCCCTTTGCCTAGTACTGAGGAATTAATAGCAGATATTGTAGCGAGTATTAGTGAGTTTTGATGTTTTATCTTCATAGCTCTAATTTAGTTTTTTTATTGGGTTGTGTATTGTGGGTTTCCGTAATTAATAAACTAAAAGCTTTCCGGTTATATCCTGTGTTATTGGGTTCCACATTCCACAAGATTTACACTTATGCCTTATAAAATGGTCCTTTGAATTTTTCCACTTATCTGATATTTCTGAAAATTTAATTTCCATGCTGCAATATTTACATTTCATTTTTACAGTATTTCAAAGATTAAACATTGATCAGGTTTGAAGGTCCTGGATTCTGATTCCTGCCATACTTTAAAAATCCCATCTGCTTTAAAAATATCACCCATATTACGATAAATCTTCTCGCGTTCTAATGATACCGGATTTTCTCCCCAATACCAACCTTTTGATTCAATCACATCTATAAAAGCATTTAGAAATCTTTTGTAAGAAATTAAAAATGCTTTTGGGTATTTTGTCCGTGCTCCTTTTTCATCAATTGGGATAAACCCCTTTGCAATTTCATTGGTAAGATCGGAGCCATTACATATCGGTTTAACCTTATGCCCGTGATTAACAATATTCGGGTTCTTAAAAGCATGCATTAAAGCCCATTCGATTGCAGATTCCGCTTCTGTTTCATACTCCACAATAAGGAGTCTTTTATTTGTTTTTATCTCTAACTGTTTCATGATTCTTTAATTTTCAATTGCCCATAAAACCATTCCTAAAATCATAATAGATAACATTCCTAGTATTCCTATAACTAAAAATGCTGTGATAACGTTTTCGTGTTTTATTTTCATGATTCTTTAATTTTAAGTTCTTCCCCGGTAAGGGCGAAATAAAGGTTCTGCAATTGGTGGACGTATTTCATTTTAAAATAACCATTTCGGTAAAACCATCCATCGCCTACATTTTTCAACTCTAAAATATAATCTTTGGTCACAGGATTATTTCCATAGTAAGCGCAAATTAAAATGTCCTTATTCATGTAATCAATTAAAAATCCAAACTTCAAAAGCCAGTCTTCTGTTAGCTCTATGGCAGAAATATCATTTGAATCGACTCCTTTTAAATGATTATCAATAGTGCTAGAATCTAAATCAATAAAGTAACTTTCTCTTCTAGGATTGGAATTATTGCCAATACTCCAAACCTGATAAAAATATCCTCTATATTCAACGTAATTTCCTAAACGCAGTTCTTGTGGTGCTTTCATGATTTATTAATTTTAAAAGAAACCGCTTTTCCGGTAATATCGTATGTCATTCCAAAAGTCATTTCACATTCACATTTAATTGTTGTGCATCCTGACTTATTTTTATTACATCTATCCAAATAAACATCTTCAGAATCTTTATACGGTTTTTCGCAATAGGGACATTTAAAATCTATTTTTGCGTAGCTTACATGCACTACGAATCGTTGATGCTTCATAATTCTTGTTTTAAAGTGCCACCCTAAGATGGCACGGGGTTAAAATTAAATTTCATCAGAAATGGCAAATACTGTACTTTCACACATTGGGGTATCACCATCATACATTACAATACTTTTTACTTCTGCTTTCTCGCAAATTGAGTGATTGTACTCAATGTTTTCCTGACTAATGAAAACCTCCAAAGTTTCATCAACTTGCTCTAGGATCTCTTTTAATTTTTTTACTGTCATAGCTTTATTATTTATTGGTTAAAGTTGCTTTGTTGATAAACTGGTCTTCCGGAAGGTTAAAGACGTTTAATTTCCACTCATAGAGCTTTTCAAACATTTGTCTTTGGTGTCCTACTCCTAATATTAATTTTCTGGTCTCGTCAGCCATATAAAACCGATCAAAATGTTCATCATATGTTAATGAGTAAACCAGAGTTCCCATATTAGATGTTTCTACCAAGTATCTAACTTTATGTTCCGTCATAGCATCTGGATGCATCTTAAAGGTTTTGCTTTTGCAGTCGATAACTTTCTCATTATTGAATGATGTTGCATTTTTGATAATTGCATTTCTTGAAAAAGCATTCGTTTCTTGTAGCTCTAAAAGTTTGATCATTGGCACAAACGTTTCCCCCTCATGCTCTATCTCCTTGGTTAAATAGGATAGATCGTATAAGTAGGGCTTTATTGGATATGAATATTGATTTACCCAATCGTCAATTCCTACTTGATTATTCAAACCGTCTTTAAGAGTAAGTATACAATCTTCATTTTGTTCATCATCATTGGCATTGTATATTGATCTTCCTTTAAGTTCATACGGCAGATAAGCTGAGTAAATTTTTAAAAGTTCGTCTTTATTCATGGCTAGTAAATTGGTGGTTTGTCAATTATCCTATAGTGAGTAGGGTCTATGTTCTCTCTTATTTCATCGCTGAATTCTTCATCACAATCTGAATATGAAATAGTAACGTATGTATCTTGGTAATTCCAGTAATGAGCAGTTGTCCATTCGTTACCATTTAAAAAACCAATCCTGACACCTTTCGGATTAAAATCTTCATCTATCCACTTTTCGTTAAAACAAATAACCTCAAATCCTTCTTCCGGAAGTATATCTTCTACTCTTATCCAACCATTATTGTTTTCGATTCCATGCAGAGACAAAGGACGAAAGTCAGAATAATTAAATTCCAAAGGTCTTACGTTTTCAACCATTTCATGCTTTTGAAACTCTGGATATTTACCCCAACCATTTTCGTCAATGAATTCTTTGAACACTGGGTAGTTATTCCCCCATGCTTCTTCGATGACTTGCTGTTTAGTTTTCATATTTTTTTAATTTTTCTGTAAATGTTTGTAAATCACATGCTTCAAACTCATGATAAGCCTCTCTGTTATCAAAAGTTGAATAGTCTTTTTCTTTCCAAGCACTATAAGCATTTGCACGATCGGAAATAATACCGAAAACATATTTTTTACCCTGAAAAAAAGACAATGGCCTGTAGCCTAATGATTGCAATACTTGTCTTGCTTCAATGGTATTTTTTGTATATGGGATTTTATTTTCTTTTGTCATTGTTTTGTTTTTATAAGTGAGTGTAAAAAAGTGATAAGTTCAGGGGATTGGTCTTTGAGATAAGGATTTGAAAGATTCCAGAATTCAAATAAACGGTAGTACAATTCTTTAAATATGAAGAAATAATATCGATCCCCTTCGTGTATGATGTTAATCCATTCCATCACGTTGTTAAGCTTTATTTCATCATCATTAATATGCTTCACTACATATTTTGATAATTCATTATTACTGGTTGTTCCCATAAATATACCTCCCATAAAGATCCTCCAACAATTGTTCTTGCTGTCTTGCAGTCTTTCAGCCTTTATTGAGTTTTTCAGCCTCGGCAGCTTCTCCCGTATATCCCGGGTTAGTTCTTCTAGTTCTTTCATTTGATGAGATTTTTCTTATTATAAGCCTTGTGGAAAATTGTAAAGTCCTGATAAAATGCACATGTATTAAAATCTATTTCAATTAGCATATCACCAAAGCTTTCCTTAATTTCACCATGTACTTTATTCCACATTTCATGATCATCATTACGATGCGTCCTTAGTCCTAAATCAGATTTGCATCTAATTGCATTTTTGCCAGGTATTTCATTGATGGAATAATGATTTGGAAGAATGTTTTCTAAACTTCTTATATCTTCATAGTAAGCTAAATAATAAAGAGCATTGATTTGATCTTTAATTATTTCTTTTGGCGTTCTTTTCATTGTATTTTGTTTTCGGGATTAATTATTTTGTCTACCGGAACGCCACTGAAATAAAAGTCGTCACCGGAAATAGTTTCTTCTTTCTCTGCAATGCGTTTCTGCTGCTCAGCCTGTATGAGATCGCAGGCCTCAAACATGAAAAGACTAAATTCATCCTCAGTCATAAGATTTTCATCGCAATCGGCTTTTAAATCACTCCAATCTAAATATCCTTGACTCTTTGCATACTCATCAAATATGCTTTGTTTCTCTTGGTGACTCATAAATCAGTGTTTTTAAGTTTAATCCAACCGTACTCGATTTGTTTTTCAACTGATAATCCCATCCACGGTAATGCGTAGCCCTTACTCTGTAAATATTGATAAGTGTCTAACAACATAAATCTCTCGAATCCTTCATTACTATAATAAGACTGATTATATGTGTTTCCAAAATGAAAATACGCTTCAGGGTTTTCTTCATCTCCAATATTTTCAATTTTTTTTATTCGAATTTTATCTTCATCTGTAATTGATGAAAGAGGTTTGAGTTCTAACCAGCTTTGCTTAACTACTGATTTTTTCAAGTATAATTGGCTTATCGTAAACAAACCTGTAGAGCCTATGAAATTACCAACTCGTTGCCCCCAATACTGAGCGAAGAACTTTGCTTTATTTTCTAATGTATTTTCCATTGGTATTTTTTTAAAAATGCCCCCGAAGGGGCTTAGATATTATCCAAAAACAATTGGATGTAAATAGATTGCTGCACATTGAAGTGCGTAATTTCCATTAAACTGCGATACATACTGATTACCTGAATCAAAAGTGTATACAGTGAACTGTTGGCAGTTACCACTGTCACAAACATTTACAAGCGCGATATTCATATCACCTTCCTGGACGGAACACAATACATTCGCTACAACCCTTGATGACATACCGCTTTTATTGTTTACCGCATTTGTCACCAAACTGAACATCTCAGAATTTCTTTCGACAGGATTGAATTCAACACCCATAAATACTGTTCTTAAAGAAGCTCGATCAATATGAATATAACCATCAAGCTCGAAGGGATTTTGTGAGGGTTTATCCCACATTACAGGTGCTGATTCTCTTGACATGGTATTTTTCATAGTTACTGTGCTATTAGTTGGCACATCATTAGTTTCGTTTTGGCATGCAGCCATCATTACCAGTGCTAATGCACCGATGAAAATTTGTTTTTTCATTGATTAAAATTTTAAATTATTTCCGGAAAGAACGGTCCGGGTTCCGTTTATTTTAGTAGTTAAATAGGTTTGCTTCCGGGAATTTTCCTGTTAAGCGATAATTTAAAATATCTTGCCAGGTTTTTGAGCCTTGATATTTATTGCCGTTTTTATCAACAAACCAAAGATCTTCATTTGCTTTAATAGCTCCTTTTATTCCTTCTACATTTGTTGGTATTTCTCTGTAGTCTTTATTAAAAGGAACTTCTTTGTGATAATAAATAGGCAATTCTGAATTGTCCCATGCTGAAACTATTTCAAAATCTGTTTCTTTGTGAGTAAGATTATGATAGTATGAAACCACTCGCATTCCTTGTTTATGAAACAAATGTCCTAGATAAGGCCTTTGTCTTTCATAATCAATATCTGTAATAAGAACCTTAAAACCTCCTTTAGTTTTATAAACACCACCTTCCTTTACATCAATCATGATTCTGTTTTTAGTTTGGTTAGTAATTCTTCGGCTTTATCATTTAGCCAATCTGGTATTGTATGACCACAGGTGTGGCAACCTACAAACTGAAGTAGAACCTCTTTCATCTCATCCTCATAGTCTGGAACTTCTTCAAGAAAGAATATATAATTCGATTTAAATTTTTTAACGTTGGTATTTGGATTAAATAACACCGTTAAAATTTCTCCGCACCCATTCTCAACAACAGCCCACCCATATTTTGGCAGTCGCTCATATATGGATACTTTAATGTATTTGCTATTTTTCATTTGCTAAGGCTTTAATTTTGTCCAACTCACGTTGCTTTTTTTCAATTTCTTCTTTAAGTTTTTCCTTTTTAGATTCTTCTTCGTTTTGAAGAATTAGTTGCTTTTTCTCTAAATTTTTTTCAGTTAACCATTTATCAGGGGTTCGCATTATCTGGGAATCGCTAAAAGACACTTCTGATTGTCTTTGTTTACAGATCCTTATCGCTTCCTCTTCCGGTATATCCACAAAGAAACCATATCGTTTATCCAAGTGCCATGAATGATCTCCATAGTCATGATAAAGTTTGTAGCCCCACATATTTGCTTCTCCATCCTGTATCTTAATTTCCATTGATAATTTTAGACCGTAGAAGCTTTTATCATTCTTATCCTTAGTAATTGGCACAATGGAATCACTTGGAAACATCGTGATCGTATTAGCCTTTAATAATTCAGTCCTATTTATTATAAATTTCTCGTTACTTATTTGAGTTTTTTGAGCCTGTTCCAATTCTAATTTCTTCATTCTCACTTCGTGTTCAATTGACTTCAGCTCATTTCTTTTGCTTATAATTTGTTTGTTAATCTCATCTATTTCTAGATTTAG
The DNA here is from genome assembly GCF_051011775.1 of Chryseobacterium amylolyticum. NCBI lineage: Bacteria > Pseudomonadati > Bacteroidota > Flavobacteriia > Flavobacteriales > Weeksellaceae > Chryseobacterium > Chryseobacterium amylolyticum. The sequence continues at coordinate 267,524 of NZ_JBPCHX010000005.1, read as the reverse complement.
AACTTCAACAGGTTGAGTATCAAATAACTCTTCTTTCTTGTATTCTTCCAAAGAGCCATAACCCTCAAATTCATGACCATACTCATCATCTGTAAAGATTGTCAATGCTCTTGCAAAAATTCTGTTTCCTATTTCTGCTTCCACAAACACTTGAAAGCCTGATTTTGTGTATTTATACATAATATTTTTGATTTTGATTTTTAGAAATTTTGAAAACCGGGCGGGGAAATGATAGTTCCGCCCGGAACAGTCAGCCGTTATAGGTGGCCGGCCTTGTTAAACACTTCTATTTTTTCTTTTCAAAGTCAGAATGTTCTTTCTCAATTATCGAAATTATTTCTTCTAACTTCTCAGCGTCATCACAATTGTTAATTGATTCGTAGATTTCTTTCCGTGGAACTTCTGCTATTGCATTACATAATTCTAAGTAAGCATAGTAAGCATCGGATTTCTTCATTTCTAATTCTAATTGTTTCATGTTGTTGATTTTAATTGTTGTTGATTTTGCTGTTACAAATATAAACACTTTTATTTATATTAACAAATAAATTATAAACTTTTTTATTTATTTTTAATTTCTAATATAAACATTATTATTTATATTGTATATTTGCAATATGGAATTCAGAATTAAAGACGTAGCTACACGTAAGGGGATCACATTACAAGAAATGTGTTCAAGGATTGGCATAAGCTATATCGATTTTAATCAGAGGTTAAAAAGAGGTCCTAAAATGGAGCTAATACAAAAGTGCGCTGACGCTCTCGAGTGTTCTGTTTTTGAGCTTATCGCTTCGGATAAGTACGCTGAACATTCTTACAATGAGAATGGAGAATGGAGAGGAGTTTTAAAGAAGTGATTTTCTTTTTAACTCCTTGTACATTTCACCCACAGTCTTTACAGGCTTCTTTGGCTTTTGGGATTCAACAAAGTCCTTTAACCACTCTGTTTTTGACTTTGCTAAATTTTCTATCCGTTGCTGGTAGTTCTTTTTAAATTGTTCTATATTTTCCATTATTACCCCCTTTTACTTCGTTTATAACTTGGTTTATAACTTCACATTTAAAATAATCTTCCTTTTCTTCATGATATTTTAGAAGGACAATTAGAGATACTCCATACGCATGCAATCTGGCATAAAAGGAGTAAAATTTTTCAAAATCAGAACGGTAAATCTGTGTATTCATCTCCAAAAGCTTGGTTTACAGTTGCTACAGGAACTTTAAATTCCGAATATTTATATTCATTCTTGGTTATCCAGTTCAAATTATCAAATTGTACTGCTCCATTTCTATTTTCACTTTCATATCTACCATTATTCATATTGTATCTAAACTCCCAAATACCAGTGTTTCCCATTGTTTGATTCAGCTTCGCTTTGCTGATCGCAACCTGACCATATGATAGAAATTCTAAAGTATCATCCTTCTGTTCTCTTCGTACGGAAATACCGTAAGAAGTCATATTAAAAAAGTCGGCAGAACCAGAAATATCATACATCGAAGCAATGGGAAATTTTCCGTCTTTGGTTTTTTGAAGCTTTGTTGGGTGTGCAATTAAAAATAAAAGCGCGTCATTCCTTTTTACAAAAGAGATAATCTTTTTCAATACTTTTTTGATGTATAAAAGCTTATCCTGGGTATAATCTTGATCAGTCTCGATCCGATTAAATGGGTCAATAACAAAAAGCTTCACTCCTTTAGCCTTAACCAGGTATTCAAATCTAGACAGTATTTCATCCAAACTCATATCATCAACCGGAGCAACCCAGTAGTAATTTTCATTTAAATAGTCCTGAACCGAATATCTTTCAGCGTCCGAAGGGCAATACTTTTTTTCAAATTTAAACCCTGCGAATTTGGAAAATACTTTACTGAAGTGAACCGACAAAGGCGCTGATTCAGGCGAATAATATCCAACTTTCCAATTATGTAAGAAATTCAATTTAGCGCAAACAAAATCAATAAATTCAGATTTTCCGGAAGTTGGCGAACCAGTTACAGTAGCATAGTGCCCAGTTAACCATCTAATTTTTTCATCCAGATCATCAATACCTAGTGTTTTTCCTTGTGGCAAACCATTCTCAAAATATGAATCCAATTCACTTTCAAAGTCAGACACCTCATAAACATCCGAAACACGAACTAATTTGGCTGTTTTAATTGCATTTAAAAGACTTTCTCTTCCTTCATGAGCTAAGACCTCGTTCGCATCTTTAAACTGTCTAAATGAGGCTATTTTGCATTTTTCAATACCAAGCCTTCTTGTTAGATCATTTTTTAACTCAATTCCTTTAAGATCGTTATCAGTTGCTATTATGAAAGTTTTAACCTGATTTAGTAAATCAAAACTACTATCAAAATATTCCATCTTTCCTGTACTGGCACCGTTTGGAACGGAAACTACATATTCATGACCAGATTGAATGACTGATAAACAATCAAACTCTCCCTCTACAATAACTAATTCCCCTTCATTATCAATGCACTTTCTGATACAATCGTAGTTATACCATACCAGCTCTGCGCCAGACGAAAGCTTAAAATTCTTGCTCCCGTCCCTGAATTTGATATTCACAAGATCCCCTTCTTTGAAGTACGGGAAAATTATGCAGTTAGAATTCTTCTCGACCTGTGGCATGTATTCTGATTTTTCCCCGATCTTCATTTCCAACAGAGTCCTCTGTGAAATACCTCTGCTTTCAAAATATTTAACCACGTTCTCAGAAAGTTTTGTATAATTCTGCCATTCAATTTGCGGTTTAATATATTGTTTTTCCTCATGGGGCTGATGTTTGACAAATCGAGTGTCGCAATGGTTGCAGTAACCAACCTCTTTTTCCGTATTGTACGAAAAACACTTAACATTCTTTTTGCGCCTATTACGTGAGCATTCAGGACAAGGCATTTGATTCTCTCCATTCCTATCTGCTGTTATATCATAAATCTGTCTTGTTGATAAAGAAATTATAGTTTCCATTAGAACATTGATAACTTAGGTTTAGAACTATCTGCATTTTTCTCTTTATTTTTCTTAAGCCATTTTAAGGCTGTTAAATACAGGGATGAATATTTTTTATTTTCCTTGTAATTTTCTATATCGTCTAGAATTGAGTTAATTTCGTCTTCCTTATAATCTGATGACTTTAATTTCTCAACCTCTTCAAAAGAAATAGATAGATGGGCGAATGCCCTATATATTCCTTTCTCTTCTGTTTCTTTTCTTGTTTCTGTTTCGTTTCGTTTCAGGGAAGCAATTGATTCGCTATTGCTTATCATATGCGTAGCATCTGCTATGCATTCGTCAGGCGAAGGATATTTAGTAGTTTTTTGCCTCAATGTTTGTTTGAAATTTTCAATCTGTAAATAGCATTTCGATGCGACTGTATAGATAGTAATCAATCCGGCTTTCTCACAAGCAGTGAGACAACGGGCAATGTCAGTATCTCTTATGTCGGATTTTAGCGGAAACAGTTGTGATTTCAATAATCTTTTATCAGCAGAAAACCTTCCAAAATCATCTACCTTCATGATAAGCCTAACGAAGAATCTTTCAGCGTGAACATCTAATTCGTCCACAATGAAACTGTCGGTCCAGTCTCGTAATATTCTATTAGGCATATCTTCATTTTAATTCTTTGTAATTTTCAATCGGTACCCATGCTAAAACATCACTAATGCATGGTAGTTTTTTTAAAGCTTATCGATAGCTCTTTGTATCTTCACTCTTTCAACTTCTTCAGGTTTGTAGTAGAATCTTTTTCCTACTTCTTCACCTTGAAGACTTCCATTTTTTCTAAGCCTATTTACAAAAGGTATAGGAACGTTTAGTATTTTTGCAGCTTGCTTTGCAGATAATAGGCGATCATTCGGTTCCTCAATTTTTGGATTTTTTGCTCTTTCTTTTTCAAGCTCAATAGTGTACTGACATTCACCTTCTTTAGCCATTCTGACCGGACGATTAAGCGTTTTTGCGTAGATTAGTGTTGCGGTCGCATCTATTTTTCCTAATTCTATTGAAACTCTACTGTTAGGAATTTTATCACCAGGCAGGTAGCCTAATTTTTTACATAGGCTTAATCTAATTACCTCTATTTCTGGGTTTGGTTTTGGGTTTTTCATTGGTTTTCTTTTTATCGTTTTCTATTCTGATTAAGCGTTTTTCATTCCATTTAAATAGGCCGTTGCTGTAACGGCCTGACCAGTATCCGTCTTTTTCTTTCATTATGCTACATTAAAAAGTTGTGATGCCATTTCTTCAGTCAAACTGTTAAGTCTTTCTCTGCAAAGTCTAATTTGCTCATACAAAGCCTGAATTGCTTCTTTAGAGTATTCAAGATCAAAAACTTTTATTCTCAGTTCTTTCGGAATTTCGAAGAAATCGGTGAACCACTTTTTTTCTATTGACATTGATTCCTGACAGAATTCATTTAATCCTTGTTCGGTGTAAATCATATTGGTTACAGTTTCAACCACTAAAGGAATTCGATCTTCTTTTACGTTTCCGTTGATGTCATAAATTCCCTGTTTCCAATCTAACCGCCTTAATTCATCAACAATGATTTTGTTTGGAGTATCTACAAGCGCATAAACCAGCTCAGCTTCTTTTATTCCTGTTAGTTCCATGTATCCCTGTAGTTGCCACTCATAATCCTTATTTCCGATAACCGTTTCATACATTGGGAATGAATCTAAAGACCAGCTATTTTTCATGTCACGAACTTTCTTCTGTACGTTATCCGGTGTGCCGTGAATAAATTTGTTTTTGTAGTACTTTTGATTCTTCAGAAACAAGGTGTTTTTAACTTCCGAGTAAAGAGTAATCGATTTTTCTTCAACAATAATTCCTTTTTCAGTAAACTTATTTGAGATCTGACGGTCACGTTTCATGAAAAATCCTTTGTGAATATCCGCCAGATGTGTTTCTACACTTTTAGACAGTTCAGGCTTTTCTTCCTTCTTCCGGATCAGATCGCCCATCTTAATAATCTGCTTATCGGTAATTTTTCCAGCAAGCATTTTTGATCTGAGTTCCGAAAGTTCTTTTTCTTGATTTGCTGTTAAGGCAGGTGATACGCCAACCATTAACTTTCCTAATTGAGAGCATCTGAATAAATGCTCATTAAAATCAACTACTTTCATAATTACGCAATTTGAAGTTCGTCTTCTCTGGCTTCGTAGTAGAACATCAATTGTTCAGGAACACTTTCTTTTAGCAGCTCTAAAGCTTCCAAAGTATCAGCTTTATCAATGAATAGCTTAATGCGTTTCTCTTCTTCATTTATATTTTCAGCCTCAATGTCGATAGTGTTCGAGCTATCCACATAATCATAATTACCAACTTCCTTTTGAACACTTTGATCAGCGAGGTGTGCCGTTTGCATTTCCACACTCATGATACCCCATTTAGAAATAAGATTTTTGAGTACTGTTTTTTTTGCCATTGAATGAAATTGTTCCTTATCATTCCACGGAGACATTGAACCTTTACCATAAGCCTGGGAATACTTTTTAGCATGGGTAATGACTTCTTCTTTACTCCAATATGTTGTTTTTGAAAACCCTGACTTCAACTTCATATATCCAGCATAACCAACTATTTCACCTTCACCTGGAACATCAAAGTCCGCCTCTAATTCTTCTGTTAGCCTGTTGAATGATTTGAATTGATTTTCATAAACTTCTGTTGTATTTATGTTTTGATACTGATTAGTTCTTAGGGCAAGTTGAACAAAACCCTTCCATCCCATTTGAAACTGCGCAGAACCTTTATAAGGAACTATCCAAGCAAAACCCAAATTCGGATTAATTGGAAGGTCTAAAACCGCGGCTGTTGCTGCAGCATTATAAACTGTCATAGGGTCTGCGTTCTGAAGTAGTTTATTCCCGTTTACGATTTGAAGAACAGAAGAAATAAATCCTTGTGATTTTTTTCCTAATAACTTTTCAAACTTTTCCTGAACATTAGTTTGGTTGAAAAGTGTTAAAGCTGATTTTTGATTTGTTGATGACATGATTAATTAATTGTTTTTGAATAGACCGCGTAAGATTTACAGCCTATCTTCTTTGATGATGTTTGAAATATTTTTTGTTTTGCTCGTAGCTCTGAGAACCTTCCCGAAATCTGATGAATGGAAACTCCCATTTCTGTTGCTATGTCTAATGTGCTTTTAACTCCATCGACTTTATTGTATACTGTGATCCGGTTAGACTCGACAGTATGTTTAATTTTTTCGAAGGCGATTTTGGAATTAGCGTTATTCCGCCCCCGGCTGTAGTCTTGAATATCCATATCTTCATTTTTGCTTTGGTTATTTTACTGATGCTACAGTATTTCTTATCCTTTCACTTGCCAAATATGCTTCTGTAAGTCCTTCTCTTTGATCAAATTCCTGATCTTCATATAATTCGCACTCTTCTTCATCTGCAGAACAAGTGAGTTCTGAATCTTCAATAGACACAAGATCATACAATAGCGTTCCATATACTGATTTTGACAAGCCTTCTATTTCGCCTATTATACCTCTGTATATTACCTTTTGCCCTTCTTTGTACTTATGATTATCCATAATTATTGATTTGATTGTTTAAATTCTTTGATGAACTCATTTAAGGCTGTCGTCTCCATTTCGGATAATGGCTCATGCCCAAGACGTTTGTGGTTTACATAAAAAACACCGCCAACGTTTTCTATAATTACAGTTACTTTCATGATTATGCTTTTTTAAGTGCCCAGTATTCGTTGATGAGTTCCTGATTAAACATTACCGCAAAGGGATTCATCTTTTCAACAGCGGTTTTTAGTCTTTCCATCCAAATAGGGTCTTTAATCCCTACCGGTTCAGTCACAATTTGTTTTCTTTCGGCAATTGGCTTTTGTAGGTAGTCTGTTATGCTCATATCTCTGTGGCTTCTTTGATTAGTTTTTGTGCTATCTTTCTATAAGCAATTGGAGTATTTTCACTTGTAGAAATTGACTGAATAAATTCAAGCATTTCAGGGGCCTTGGATAACATTAATGAATCTGCTTTGAGCTTTTCAAAATCAGGAGCAAACACAGTCGCAACAGGCCAGCCTTCAGAATTGGTCAGTTTTACAGATACATAACCGGATAAAGGTTTAAAAACAGATCCCTGATCAATTAAAATTTCTTTTGTTCCTTTGAATTCCATAATTATTAGTGATATTTGATTAAGTATTCTACGAAATACATATACTGTTGGCCGAACCAACGCATTGTTAATAGTAACGTTCTCATGATGCTGTAAAATAATGGTTAAATGAAATACGACCGCTTTGGATCATTTTGATGTTCAAACCGTACTGAGCCTGCTGACACGCTTCTCTAAGCGTTGAGACTCTTTCTCTGAAAAATGATTTACCCCCTTTTCTGTATGTCTGGAACCACCTTGCAATCATTCTCTTTATCTGTTTATAACCAGGATTTGATTTTAAAACTATTCCGGAAACCTGCCCTAGCTTATTCAAAATATGATACTGACCTCTTATTACATGAATCCTTTCCCCATCTTCCAACCACACAAACCCATGAATCATTTCTTTATTAGTTCTATAATCAGTTTGCTTGTAAAAATTAAAGCCCTTGATCTTTTTTCCTAAAATTGTTTTTTGTACTTTTGCCATGTTGTGATAATTTTAATTGTTACACGATTTTGCTTAAGTCGTCTGCGCCACAGGCGACTTTTATATTTTACCCTTAGCGAATTGAGTGTCTAAATAATCTGAATAAAACTTCCGAAGATCCTTTTTGCTTTTCTTTTTCTCGGCCACTCCCTCAAGTGTTCGTTTACATAATTTTTCTTTCTCATTATCCGGAAGTCTATTCAGATATTCTTTTGCTATGATGTAGTCAGTGTTCATGATTGAAATATTTGCTTGTCTTTCCAGCCAGTATGCTTTTTAATTGCCGTCACTGCGAAATAGTTTGAAACTTTGTCTGATTCTCTGTAAGCCCAGTTAGTTACTGTTGATTCTCTGTTACCCGTTTCCTCTGCGATTTTCTTTAATAAAGTGTAATCATCTAGAATCATTCTAAATACTTCGCCTTTTATTTTTCGAGGTTTTAGTATATTTGTCTGTGATTTCATTTTGTTCTATCATTTTGATATAGCAAATATAGAACTTTTCTCTGTAAAACAAAATAAAAAATAGAATTTTTATCTATTTTTACAGAAAATAGTTCTAACTTATTGATTATCAAGATAATTATTTTACACACAAGTGAATCATTATGAATTTACCGTAAAATCACGGTGTTTTTCAGAAATTAAAAGTAGTTTATTTGCAATCCAAATTTTAAAATGGAAAACAACACCACAGAAAACACAGAACAATTATCTGTAAAAGAAAGATTAATTAAGTTCATTAATCATGAAAACTTATCACAGAGTAAATTTGAGAAGCAAGCGAACTTGTCAAACGGATATGTAAATAATATTAAGAATTCAATCAGCGATAAAGTATTTGATTTAAGAATACATCCCGCATTTCCACATTTGAATAAAGTATGGCTATTACATGGAATAGGGGAAATGAATATAGAGTCAGATTCTGAAAAGTCAAGTGATAAAACTTCCATAATCAAAAACAAGCCACTTGACGAACAAATGGCTATTCTTCATAAAGAAATAAGAAAGTTAAAAAAACAAAATAATAAATTATCGGATAGATTAGACGATACTTTAGCGTTAATAGAACTTTACCTTGCTCCTATTGCTATGAAAATGGAAATAAATATCGATCCAGATTTAAAAAAGAAAATTCTTGACCATCTTAATTAGCACTGGTGCGTAAAATTGATATACAAAAATTAAATCGTCGTAAATCTAAATTATCTAAACATAAATTAAACAAAATTATAGATTGTTGATCAGTGAATATCGATGTTTTTAGTTTAACAAGTAAAACATGGTTATTGCTTACGTATTCATCAAAAGTAATAAGACCACACCTGTAAAGATCCTCATTTCTAAAATGAAGATTCATTATCTTTTTTCTGTTCTCTTTTTTACTTTGCATCATTTTTATTTACAATACTTTCGATGGTTTTAAACTGGATTTCATCTTTTAATTTTAAATCTTTAATATGCTCATTTAGTCTATAAATTACATAAATAAACGGAATAAGCATTATTAAGAAACCCAATCTATGCCACCAGTCAGGGTCTATTTCATATCCAAACCTCATTAATTCATACATTGTTAATGAGTATAAAGAAGCATAAATTGGCAGTATGTAGCAATGAGAGTATGCACGCATGTATCTTCCTATACAACACATAAGTATAGCAACATAAAGACTTTCTATCCATATGTCTGATCTAAGTTTCACCCCTCTTCCATCTAACATTGTGTTAAAACCTGGGTCTATCCATGACCATATGTTATCTGTAAAAGGCACAAAGCCCGACAATATAACTATTATCGAGCCTGCTAATTTTAAATATGTTAGTCTATGTTTACCTCCTAGGCGGGATAGGAACGTCTTTTGGGTCTCCTCCATCTACTGGATCTAGATTTGTATCTGGATCGTCGCTTAATAAACCGCTTCCGCTTTTGATGACAATTGTATCACTTATTGCTTGTGGCTCTGCTTCTCGGCTATGAACTCCAGAATTGTTTAACTTAAATTTTTCTTGGTTACTCTTTTTTACTGACTCGATTGCTTCTTTTCTTGTTTCCTCGTCACGATCTGAGCATGCATAAAGAATAACAGCTACAACAGCAATCAAGATTATTAGTTTTGTTTTCATAAAATAAGGGTTTTAATTTCTATGTAAAAATACTAATAATTAAAGTGTTACACGAATTCATATAAACTTCATCAGTCCTGCTAATATATACATTTATTTTATTTTATTATACCGTATTTATACGGATTTATTACGGGATTCCATAATTTGACAATATTTTTTAATTTATATCTTTGCGTAAAATTGAATCATGAAAAAAATAAAATTAATTTTTATTGTGCTGAGCGCTGGATTATTTACGCTATCATGTTCACATTCTGATGATGAAGATAGCAATTATAAAGAACTAGAAAGAATGCCTTATGATATTATAGGAGATTGGAGGCCTGAAAACGCTTATACCAAAGTTTCATTAACTTTTTCCGAAGAAAGCAACTATACGCCAAAACTGTACATATCTAGGTCTGGCAGATATTTTCAAGGAAGACCATTATACTTAAAAGGAGGTGATGGATCAATGTACTTTAAATTCAATGGAAGTGATTCATATTCAAAACTTAATTATAAAAAGGTGGTTAATAAAACTTATGAATTTAACCTGGAGAACTCAGGTGATTTAAATTTTAAAGAGAATTTCATAAAGCAGTAATATAACTTATTAATTATGAAAAAATTTATTTCTCTTTTTTTTTATTATACACAATATTAGTTCACTGTCAAAATACTGAATTTTCAATAAATGATGATGGATTAAGCAAATATGTTGTTACATCTATACCCGGAATAAGTAAAGAAATAGCATATAAGAAAACAATTGATTGGATCAATAAGAAATTCAATACTCCTGAAAAGAACATAAAAGGAACCATTGAAAATGAGTATATTAGAATAGAAGCTGTTAGTTATAGTGCCATGAGATACGGAGGAATTGGCGGAGCAATGACAAAGCCAATAAAGTTTCAAATCGAAATATCTTTCAAAGATGATAAATATAAATTTGAGATTGCCGAATTACAGGAGGAAAACTATATGTTCCCACAATTTTCTAGAAGGCCGTTTATGGCTTTAGATCTGTCTAAAAATAATGAAGGTGTTAGAAAGTCCAATGGTCAATTCAGGTCAAGATATAGATATGCCGATGACTTAGTCGTCTATTTCAATTTCTTAAACTCTAAATTAAAGGACTATATTACAAACACAAATCAAACTGATGATAATTGGTAATATTTTCTATATTTGCACTCCGAACATTTGAGTAAAATGAGTAAGAAATGAGTAAATAACGCCTATTTTTTACGTATTTAGAAATTATAACTAATTGATTATCAATAACAATATATTGCAACATGGAATCCCTTCCTTTCTGCAGATTAAAAAGCCTGTGCTGAATTAGCACAGGCTTTTTTTTATCATCATAATTTATCTGATCGTTTATACTTATTCAGTTTCTAAGTATTTCTACTCAATTTACTAATTGGTAATTTTTACGCTACACCATTTCCTTTGTTGTCCGTTACTTTGAAGAACAATCTAATCACCAAAAAACCAACTTAATTATGACATCAACAAGTGTAAATGCAAATTCTTCAGGTCAGTTAGTACTTGGAAACGGAGCACAATTCTGGGTGTATCTTTCACCACAAAATGATACTTCCAGAATGATTTCTACATGGCGTGTAACATTTTCACAGGGAGACTGGAGTGACTTTATCTCAAGTGAGAATCCTACCAAACAAATTCAAACCCCTAATCTTTCAGGGATTTTTGATATCAGAGTAGAATTATTAAGCGGATCTACCGGCACATGGCGTCAGATTCCGCCACAATCAGGAAGTCACAATGAAATAGGCTGTAATTCCAACTGTGCCTCTATGGTAGGCATTGTTGCTGACAGCACCAACCCTCCTATCGGAGCCATCAATGCCCATTTCTGGACAACATGGGATGCTATGTGCGGAGTAAGACAGAACTGATAAAATAAACAGTACGTAAAAACAAATTGCCACAGTATGTAGAATATTGTGGCAATTTAATTTCAATCCGGCGGATGAATATTTAAAATATACAGCCCGGACCTTTAATCCGGGCTGTATAACTGACTTTATTTAAAACTTTAAAGAAACACTTCCAAGAAATCGTGACGGAGCCTGTGGTGTCAAACGTACAGACCATGCTTTTTCATTGGTAATATTATCAAATTTCAGCCCTACTCTGTATTTTGGCTGATCGTAGAAAATGCCTATATCAAACATTTTGTAAGACGGAATAATCACTTTAGCTGTTTGTGTATTGGTCTGATAGGAAGAGGATCCCATATTTCCACCACCGCCTATTCCCAGGCCTTTTAATTTTCCTTCAGGAATACGGTAGCTGATCCAGAAGTTGAGCATATTGGCAGGTCCGGACAATGCAGGCCTTAAACCATTTACCGAAGGATTGGCATTCGTAAATTTACTGTCATTATAAGCATATCCTGCAACAACATTGAATCCATCAAAAGGATTAGCCGTCAGCTCAGCTTCAAATCCTTTACTTACCTGCGTCCCATCCTGTATGGAATAGTTGATATCATCAGGATTTGTTCTTAAAATATTATCCACACGGATATTGTAATAGCTTAACGTACCTACAAGTCTGTGGTTAAAAACATCTGCTTTTACCCCCAATTCCAGCTGATTGGCATATTCAGGTTTGAAAGTATTCCCGTTGATATCCGTTCCGCTCACATTATTAAAGCCATTCATATAGTTTCCAAACAGAGAAAGTTTATTTTTCAATACTTCATAGACGATTCCCATTTTAGGTGAAAAAGCGGTCTGCCCATAAGGCCCCGATTGCGCTCCGCTGCTGCTCAGGCCGCCTTTTATTTCTCCTGTGGTTATATCATACACTCCTTTAAACTGAAACCGGTCTACCCTTACACTGGCCATTACCATCAGCTGATCCGTAATATTAAAAACATCTGAGATATAAGCAGCATAGGTATTGTCACTGTTATTTTCCCTTCTGAAGGCTGAAGTAGCTGTAAGCGCGTCTATGGTATTGCTGTTCACTCTGAAGTCGGCCGAAGGATGAACAAAATTAAATACTTTGGTATTGGTATGGTAACGGTCAAAATGATTGGAATTGTTATAAAAGTCCAAACCGACAACCATCCTGTTTCTGAAACGTCCGATACGGAAATCCCCGATGAAGTTCTGCTGAATATTGGTGGCAATAAATGAAGTGGTTCCCACCATCACCTGAGCGCTTGCTGTAGAATCTGTTTTCCCGTTGATGGCAGAAATATATCCGTTAATGGTAGATCTTGCGCGGGACAGTATCGTTTGAGATGTCCAGTTTTCCGAAACTTTATAATTCAGCTGGGCAAAGATGTTCAGCATCTGTGTTTCGTAGGCCAGGTCATCACTCAGGAAGTTCTTATAATACGGGAACTTCATATCTGCAACAGACTGGATTTTGTTACTCCCGGTATAAGGATTAAACCGTACAACCGATGTTCCTTTTGCCTGATTGAACTCTACATCCAGCAGGAGCGACATACGGTCATTGATCTGATAAGAAAAACTGGGAGCAATAGCCAATGAGTTGGTAAACCCGATATCCTGAAAGCTCTTTTCTGTAGTTCCTGCCGCATTAAGGCGGAAAAGAGCCGTTCTGTCCTTATTTACCGGTGTATTAACATCCACTGTCAGCCGGTTATAATTCCAGCTTCCTCCTACATATCCTACTTCACCGCCAAAATCATTGTAAGGCTTTTTCGTCACCCTGTTGTATACTCCTCCATAGCTGCTGGCCACACTTTTCCCGAATAAAGTCGCTGAAGGTCCTTTAATGGCTTCTATACGTTCAAGGTTTACGGGATCAATGACTGAAAATGCAGCGCCTGCGACTCCATTCCTGGCATTGGGTTCTGTTTCAAATCCTCTTGAGCGGAATGTCACTCTTCCCTGATTCGCAATCATAGGAACTCCTGCTCCCGGTACGTTTTTGGAAATGCTTCCCAGATCCACAGCTACCTGCTCCTGGAATAATTCTTTGGTAACCGTATTATAGACCTGAGGGTTTTCTAAATTTTTCAAAGGCAATCTGGCTACAAACCCGCTTTCTTTTTTCGAAAAACGGTTTGTATTTTTCATTATAACCACTTCCTGTATAGCCTGGATATTTTCCCGGGTAAGCTGATAATCCAGTATAGTTGTTTCACCTGCTTTTACCTCTGCCGGAAGGCGTACTTCTTTAGCACCCAGAATCTGCAACTTCACAGTATAAGAACCTGCATTAAGGTTTGCAAAATGATAATTTCCTTCGTCATCCGTAAGGGTCTGGCGATCCGCTTCCGGCAACGAGACAGATATTGCCCTCAACGGCTGTCCGTCCACCATATTTACTTTTCCAGAGATGCCACCCTGCAGATTCTGGGCGTGTGTTGCCGTTAAACCGATTAGAAAGAATAAAAAAATAAGAAATGGTTTTATCCATTGCTGTTTATTGGTTGAAATATCATTCTGTCTTGTTTCTACGGAATGAGGCATATGCCTCCCGCGAAGCATACATTCATTAGCTTGTATCATTTTTTCAGCCTTATTTAAAGTGATTATAAATAAAGGTGCAAAATAACGGAAACGCAGGCTTCCTCACAATATTAATTTGAATTATTCTAAATAAAATTTAAAAAAAGTACAGCTTCCAACCTAATGTAAATTTATAGAAACATTCAATAATAAGGGTGTTTAAGAGATTAGTTAAGCTTTAAACAATAGATAGAAATCAACTTTTCCACAAGATGCTAATACGTTATCCACATGTTATCCACAATTCATTATTGCTATGAAAAAGATTTTTGACAACTCCCATTCCTAATTCTATCCTAAATCAGATGTTTATTTTGTCTTGTTTTTAAACAGTATTGAAAGATTTTGAATAAACATTCTATGAACCAGGCTTATAATTTTGCAGCAATAAAGTATTCTCTCTGCGTAACTGCGGTATTATCTTCTATCTTATGGTTTCGCAGCCATTTAAAATTAACAGTAAAACAACAATCCATTATATTGGGTATGAAGAAAATTTTTGCAGGTATATTTTTATTGGGATGTATCGGAACCACTATCAAGGCACAGATCAGTCCGCCGGGGCTGGGAGATGCCAACAATGCATTCTGGGGCGCCTTCGGAGTTAAACAGCAGCTGGATTCTTTAGGGAAAAAACAGTCTTTGAGCTATGCTGCCATCGGGAGAAAAAGCAGCCCGGATAACCATAATTTATTGTCAAAGCAGGCTATCATTGTCCTGAATCATGAGATATACCATTCTTTTGCCCCGCATCAGCAGTACAGCTATGCCCTCAGCTACCGCAGACAGCCCCACTATGAAAGCAACGCCCCTTATGAAAAAGAAAATACGGAACAGGAATTCAGGATTTACGGAAGATATGCATATACTTTTGACCTGGGAAGAAGGTGGAAGCTGAAAAATACAGTACGGCAGGAATTCAGGAAGTTTTTTGATGCAGACTTTCATAAAGCAGAGGAAGATTTTCAGCTCAGAACCCGTATCAAGAGTCAGTTAACCTATACTTTATCTCCAAAGAATAATCAAAAGCTGGCATTAAGTGCAGAAGCGCTTTTTTCCATAAGCCACCTTAATGAACCGGATTCTGAATGGAACTCCTTCGGGTATCGTGAAATGCGGATTGCAGCATACTATATCTTTACCATTCCTGATTCACCTTTTACAGTAGATATTGGCTATATGGATGATCTGATCCGAGACAGCAGGAGCATTCATCATGGAGGTGTTCATTACCTTGCTGCAGACCTGATCTGGAATATACCTTACAGAAAGAGATGACAAAAAAACTGTATTTTTATAAACAAAATCCCGATCATCACTGACCGGGATTTTTGTTGAAACATAAGTTTCTCTGCAATATAATTAAGTATGAATGTTTGGTGTATATTTTAGTTGCAAAGCTTCAGGAATTCGCGGCTCATCTGTACATTAAATTTAGCGTCCGCTTTGGAGCGCGCATAAATCGTATGCTTAAAAGCATGTACTGTTTTCAGTTTCTGATCAATAAATTCTGCAATCTGCACCACAGAGAACAGAAAATCCCTGTACACTGCCATATTGACCGTCTGGCCATAGTACGGAAGGTACGCTTTTAAAAAGGGTATTGCTTTCTGATGGCGGTTATAGCTGATGCAATATCCTACACCGTCTACTGAGGTAACAATAGCATAGTTATTGAGATAATCCTGAATGTTTTTGTTACCATCCAGAGCCTGAGGATTTTTTGAACAAAACTTATTGATCTTATCCAGAATATGCTGGGCATACTCCATCATGGAAATATTTTTAAATTCAAAAACCTGGCTCATCCTGTTGGCTGGTGAGGTTTCGTTTTCGCAATCAATACAGAAAGAAATCCCTATTTTTTCATGATAAGGGAAAAAGCAGTCTTTTACTTCAATGGAGGCATCCGGCTTTAACCTGTCATCTGCAAAATTGTAATAGACATACGGACTGTAAAGTTCAGCAAGCGCATTCAGATAGTCTGTTTCGCTGGTATTATGATATTCTTCAAACCATTTTTCAAGGTTGTCATAATAATTACTTTCAAAGTCGTTAAAGTTTAAGTAAAATGGCAATTCCATAGCTCTGTAATTTTGATATGACAAAGCTATAGGTGTAATGCGACAAAACTTGACGCAATATATTTTTTGTGAAAGATTTTTGGTCAGGGGTCAATTTTGCTTCGCAAACCCATAGGGAAAATACATTATCTATAGATAAAAACACCAGATATCCACGACCCGGACCCCGATTAAAAGTTCACAAGCGCAGCGAACCGACTGTCCTCCATTGACATTTATTTATCATAATTCTTCATGATGTACTCAAAGTAACGGATCATTTTCAGATAGTTTTCAATGCTGAGATATTCGTTGGTACTGTGAATGCTCTGCTGTTCGGCACTATTGATTTTGATTGGCATGAACCGGTAGACGTTTTTACTTACGATTTCGTATTTACCGGCATCCGTTCCTGCCATGGTAAGATAAGGCGTAACAATTGCTCCGGGATGAATTTCCTTAACGGCTGCTTCTATTATTTTAAAAGCTTTTGTATTGGTTGGAGAAATGGCAGATGCTTCTCTGGTATTGTCAATTTCCTCTACCTCCACATCAAAACCTTCAGTGGCTTTGGCAATATGATTTTTTACATCTTTCACTGAATTTCCGGGAAGCAATCTGAAATTAACCACAAATTCCACTTCAGGAGAAAGCACATTGGTGCCGTCGCTTCCTTTCATCATCGTTAATGCTGTAGTCGTTCTTACCAATGCATTGGTGGTATTGTTCTTGGTGAGCTGTGAGATCAATACCGGTTTTAAAAGCCATTGGTTGGCCAGCGCCATTCTTGTGGTAAAAGGCATTTCACCACCAATATTATTAAAGAACTCTTTGATTAAAGGCGTGATCATGGGTTTCATCTGATCATCTTCCAGACGCTGCATGATGATAGCAGCCTTCCCGATAGCACTTTCCATAGGCGGCATAGAGGAGTGCCCGCCAAGCCCTTTAACTTTTATCTTTGCGGACAGAAAGCCTTTTTCAGCGCATCCCACCACAGCCACATCAGTATCAATCCCTGCTACATTTCCTTTTCTCATAATCAATCCTCCTTCGTCATAGACAGCATCGAATTTCAATCCTTTCTTTTTAAAATAATCTGCGATCTGAACCGCTCCTTTTTGTCCGCCAACCTCTTCATCAAAACCGAAAGCCAGATAAATATCCCGCTGGGGAATCTGTTTGTTTTTAATCATAGAATTCACAGATTCCATTAAAGAGAAAAGCATTCCTTTCATATCTATCGCTCCTCTTCCGTAGATTCTTCCATTGGCTACCGCTCCTGAAAAAGGGGCAAAATCCCAGTCTTCCGCTACTTTTGAAACAGGCTCAAGCGGTTTGTCATCCGGCCGGAATACATTTTCTTCATTATTTTTAATATCTGCATCTCCGGGAGGAACAACATCCATATGGGAAAGGAATAAAACAGGCTCCAGAGCAGGATTGCTTCCTTTAAGCCTGAACACCAATCCATACTGATTCACCTCAACATTTTCCGTATTCTGATAAACTAACGGATAAGAGGCTTTTAAATAGGTTTTGAACTGATCAAACGGTGCATAGTCGAATTCACCCAGGCTGCCTGTGGAAACTGTGGGAACTTTTATTCCTCCTGACAGTCTCATTACCGCAGAGTCATTTTTTACGGGTTTCCAACCTTCTCCTGCACCGGTATTATTTTTCTTAAACGGATAAGTATAGGTTTTAATCAATACAACAGCAGCCAGAACGACAATGATTCCCAGAAGGATTAAAAGAAATTTTTTCATAGCAGATAGTTTGTGAGGTGGTTTGATTCCATAAATATAGTAAAGTATCGGGTGTCTGGCAATTTAAAACCGGGCTTTTCGAACAGAGAATCTGTTAAGTACAGTCATCAGATAAAAATAAACGGATATATGTCCCCTTAATGACACTAAGATCGTCATCAGAATAAAAAGTATGAAGAATATTCTGCACATTATTTCCAGCGCAAGAGGAGAACAGTCTTATAGCAGCCAGCTAAGCTCAGCCATTCTGGAAAAACTATTACAACAGGGTAATATCAATACGGTCACTGTACGGGACCTGGTGAAGGATGCACCACCGTATGCGGATGAAATGTCCATTCATGAGTTTTATAAACATCCGGAATTATACGATGAACAAAGCAGACAGCTTCTTTCATATGCCAATCTGATTGTGGATGAAGTGCGTAAAGCAGATATTATTATCATTGGAACACCGGTTTTCAACCTCGGCATTTCCACACCTCTGAAAGCCTGGCTTGACCAGCTGATCCGGGCAGGAATTACCTATGTCTTTGACGAACAAGGGAATCGTGTGGGCCGGTTTACAGGGAAAAAAGTATATCTTGCTGTTGCTTCCGGCGGCAGACGTACTGAAGGTGCGCCGGATTATATTTCGGCTTATCTCAGGGATGTTTTCAGAAGTTATGCAGGAATTACGGATGTAGAAACCTATCACATTGAGGGAACTATGGAAAACGGATTTACAGCGGATTATGAAAGTGTGCTGAAAGATTTTAATCCTGTCAATGACATTTCTTAGCAGGTTTTATTGTAAACGCAAAGTTTTACATTGCTGATCTCTGAAGATAAGGCGCAAGAAAATTGAAGATTTTCAGCAGGGAAATGATGATATCATTTGATTTGAGAAATTTTATCCCTGATAAAATTCTGGCGCCTTAAAAACAGCTTTATTATATAATTGCGTCTTTGCGGTTTATCAACTATGAGTCAATATCCTTAATTTAATTCAGGATTCCGTTCATTTCGGTTAAAATGATAGGTTTTCCGTCGGTAATTACAATGGTGTGCTCGTGCTGGGCCATGTAACCGCCTTTATTGCCTGCCATAGTCCATCCGTCTTTTAATTCCACAGCAATGCTGGAATCTGTGGAGATAAATGTTTCAACAGCCACCACAGAGTTTTTCTTAAAACGTCTGGAATCAAAACGGTTTCTGTAGTTAAGCAATTCATCAGGCTGCTCGTGTAAGCTTCTTCCTACTCCGTGGCCTGCAAGATTCTTGATAACTTTAAGACCTCTTTTCTTCGCTTCGGTTTCCATCAAATGTCCTATGTCTGCTATTTTTACGCCGCCTTTTATATTGCTGATAGCCTTTCTCAGGATGTCTTTGGATGCCTCCACCAGTTTCTGATGCCCGTGAATATCTTTTCCAATGACAAAAGATCCGCCGTTATCTGCCCAATATCCATCCAGCTCTGCAGAAACATCAATATTGATCAGGTCACCTTCTTTCAAAACCCTTTGATCTGTGGGAATACCATGGCAGAATTCGTTATCTACGCTGATGCACGTCCAGCCCGGAAATCCGTACGTCAGGTAAGGCGCTGATTTTGCCCCGAAACTTTCCAGTATTCCGGCTCCGTATTCATCAAGATCTTTTGTGGTCATGCCGGGCTCAGCATACGCTATCATCTTTTTCAAAGTACAGGCAACAGCTTCACTTACTTTTTGCATTCCGAGCATCTGATCTTCGTTGGTGATTGACATATTTGTTTGTTTATTGTTGAGAACTACAAAGTTAGGAAATTAAAATGTTCCGGGGATGACCTGTTTCCATTTACCCAAATGCAGTTATTGAAAATAAGGTTACCCCCTTCACCAACCCCCTCTACCCCCTTGGGGAAGGGGATATACCCGGTTACATAAGGGGCTGAAGGGTGTTCAGTAACGGTCTCCAGACCGTTCTGTAAGTCCCTGTACCCACTTATCAAAGGGGCTGGAGACCGTTATTGAAGGGGCTGAAGAGACTTACCATAGGGGCTAGAGGGGCTTTATAAGGGGCTGGAGGCAGTTATGAAGTGGCTCGTGATAGTTGTATAACAGCAATGCGGATATTTTACCGGACATTTTTTCACCTTTACTTTACAGAATGTATTATCTTTGAATCTTCACAAATTGATTAAAGAATGGACTACAAAATACATCAGGGAAGAAATGTAAAGCGTTTCAGAGAAATGCTGGGCATAAAGCAGGAAGCATTGGCGCTTGATCTGGGCGACGACTGGAACCAAAAAAAGATCTCTTTACTTGAACAGAAAGAAACCATTGAAAACCAGCTGCTGGAAAAAATATCCGAAGTACTGAAAATTCCCGTAGAAGCTTTTCAGAATTTTGATGAGGAACAGGCTGTGAACCTAATTTCCTGTACATTTTCAGATAATGCAATGTTTAATAATAGAATCGAAGTTCAAAATATTAATCCTATTGATAAAATTGTTCAGCTTCACGAAGAAAAAATTGCTTTATACGAGCGTATGCTGAAGGAAAAGGATGAAATGATGAGCAGACTGGAGAAGCTGCTTGATAAGTAAGAGATTCAAAAATATTTTTAAATAAATAAAAACCACTGCGGATGCAGTGGTTTTGTTATTTGTGACACGAGAGATGCTTTTGGAGCAATTTGTAAAGAAATTACTTATTGGCTCAAGGTCAGGAGACTTTGCGCAGCTGGGGTATTGAAAGCCAATACTCTAATTTATTACCAACACTTGGTAACTCCCATTACTAGATCAATTACCCCTTTGAATTAGAGATGTTTCCTTGTCTCATTTGATATAGTGTATTTGCAATTCCAACAGTACCAACTACTCTTTCTCCCCGTTTTTAAGCTGTTGAAAATTTCCCCTAATGTCTGAGCTGAGATTATTTTTGTAATTTTATTGCTGGATCATTTTCACTATAAATAAATTAATGAATATCAATAACCATGAAAAAATAATTGTTAAAATAATTATTACCCCATTAATTGCTTTATTCTTTTTACTCTCATTAATCCATTTATTTCTTAATATAGGATATTTGCTTTTATATTTTTTCTTATTATAAATCAGAATCCCAACCATCACAGCTAGAAATATAATCCAACTATATTTAATTTTTATATCCTTGAAGAACAATTCCTTCATAAATAAGAAAATATTAATTACAATCCATGCCTGAACAGCTGATACACTTATTAATGCTGTTGTAGCATCGGCTCCATCCCTCTTATAATAAAATTTTGCAACTCTATAATAATGGTAGTCAAAAAAATTTTTCATAGTTATTTATTTAATGAACTAAAAATATTAAAATCAGTACCTAAACGGCTATTATCTATACCAGAAGCAATTCTATCTGTAATAGTAGTTCCTGTAATGATTCCTACAGTTAAGTCTGTAATACCATATGCTATACCTATAGGTCCAGCATATATAAGGCCAACACCTAAAGCAACTTTAGCAATAGTTCCCATCCCATTTTTTTATCTGAAACATCTTCTATTACACTTAAGCCTACCCCCAGATATCCTAATACTTTCCAGCTTTTCCAATTGTTTTTAGATTTGTTGATAAATTTCTCAAAGTACTTATAGATCCCCCTTTTGCTCCAAATCTTAAAAACGCTTCGTATTTGTTTAAATGGAGTCCAGTGTAACCAATTAAAGCAGATGCTGATATAAAGTTACTTTTATCTGCATATCGAACACCTTCAACAAACTCTCCAAAAAAGCTAGGCTCATAAGTAGAAAAGGTTGCTTTATGTATTATCCCAAGTTTTATGTCTGAATAGATGTCGTCACCCATTCTATAAGCATCCTGGGTAGCAGTACCCGTATACCATGTTATTTCAGTATCACCGAAGCTAAGTCCAGACATAGATCCCCCATTTTTAAAGTAATTAAAAACAGATACTGCTTGATTTCCACTGAAATTATATCCATCTCCACTACCTCCGCCGCTATTATCCTGAAATCCATTTGAGGTACTGAATGAATACATAGGTTTGTATGAACCCGGCATATAATCAAACGCTGTGGAAGGGCGTATACTTCCATCTTCATTAATCCATCTTCCATCCGGATCTGTATTAGAAACAGGATTATTGGCCACATAAGCATAAGGACTGGTAGAGGTATAGGCTTCTGCAAGCTGGTCCATCCCGTTCCATCTTCCCAGATCAGGCATATACTGCCTCCAGCCATAATCTAAATTTCCATTGCTCTGCAATTCCTTGCTATATGACCTGTTTTAAGGATTGGTTATGATGTGAAAATAGTTTGCTTTTCACTAATAGCCCCGAAATACCTGATATAATTTTCAATATTTTAGACAGCCTGTTATCTCTTTTTCTGTATCAGCTATCCACAATATCATTTTAAATTGAGATTTTTATTACAAACAGATTTAAAACATCTCATAATAGAGAGGGGCTAAATCTTAATTATTTAAAGAAATTTCCTGATTAAAAAACCTGAAATAAATAAAATAATACCTATTGTAGAAATTATTTTAAATATTTCTATAATAATATTAATTGCTTCACTATTCGAGCTTTTATCATTTTTAACAATAATTTTCTCAAAAAATAGTAATTTAAAATACTGTGAAGCAGTAGGAGAAAAATTGATTTTTTTTAAGTTTATAGCATTATTTATTTCTTCAAAATTATTGTAATGCAATCCCATTAATTTAAAAGAGGTTTTATTCTGTTTATCAACCAAATACACAACATTGTAACTACCTCTGGTTCCAGATTCAGTAATAGTTATTTTCCCAATAAATTCCTCCATATCAAGAGTTTTACCAAAAGGTCTTATAAAAGAATAATATTTCAATTTATTTTTATTAATTTTTATAATCTTTATATGCTTAAGAAAGTTCATTAAAAAATAAAATAAAAAAGCAAATAGTAGTAGAATCAATGTACCTCTAATTTCTCCAGAATATTTCTTTAATATTTTTATAGAAAAAAAAATAAAAGAGAATAAAGGAATAAGCATAAAAATTCCCCAAAAAATACTATTTCCCGAAAGTCTACTTTTTATCATGATTAAATTAATTTAATATAAGCCATCATATAGCTCAAGTTTTCCATATTTATTTGAAACCGACTCATCAATCATATCACCTAATCCCTTAGCTTCTCCATTCATTAAATAGTTTACTCCCATTGTACTCATATCAGCAACAAACCAAACTCCGGCAACGATGGAGCCAACTCCAGTCGTAGAAGCTCCAAGCATAAAGGTATTGATAGCATGAGAAGGTTTAATTTCACCGGACATTACGATGTCTGCAACAAGTAATACTGCCCCGGCTTTTGTTAATTTATCTCCTAAAGCTCTTGCACCCTGGAAGCCTTTTACCTGCTGTCCTCTCCAATATTTCGCTCCAGGATTTTTCCATTTATTTTGCCAAACAAAAGAAACGCCTCTTGTCTTTGTCTGGTGCCATAATTCATTATACTTAAAGAAACCTGTTCTTGGTAAATTTGCTGTAGAAGCTGCATCTACTGCAGTATTTACCCACCAGGTGGTATTGGATGTTGTTTGAGGAACATCAATGTCCGAACCCAAAGTACTTACAAACTTCCAATATCCTGTTCCTAAATCCGTATATCCTGGACCTTCGGAACCACCAGACCAATGATTAAGATAATAGTAACCGCCAAGGCTCCACTTAATACTGTTCCCACTTCCTGATATACTTCCATTCCCACCACGAGTGTCGTTTACTGATAAACTCCTGATCATACTATTAAACTGCTGTGGATACCTGTTCCAGTCTCCCAATTTAACACCATCAACATATTCCCAACCAGAATAAATATTTGGCATGGAATCTTTAAGACCCTGTATCTGAGATGTGTATCTTCCGTCAGGATCAATATACATTGTAGGATTATTGGCAACATAAGCATAAGGACTGGTAGAGGTATAGGCTTCTGCAAGCTGGTCTATTCCATTCCATCTTCCCAGATCAGGTATCAGCATCCGGGCGCCGTAATCATACATCCCGGTTTCCTGAAGTTCTTTGCCGTTGTATCTTATAAAATTAGAGTATTGAAAATCAACACTCTAATTTTATAAAATACATGTTTGGAACATTGCCAGAAGTACAAATAGTTCTACTACAACCCATTACCTTTCGTAAAATCTCTTTTTAATTTATTTTTAAAATCTTCAAAGTTAGCATGAAAAAAATAAGGTGGAGGTGTAGCAAACCGAAATATTAGCTCGTCCATAAAAAAAGCAACTCTTTCCCAACAGTTATCTTCGTATAAATCATAATTATATTTATGGTGTATATTCTTGCTAAATTCAACAAAATCTTTTTCTGTCAAATGGTATTTATTTTTATACAAATTTATGTATTCAAATATTGAAAAGAAGAAATCTCTATACTGATCTATAGTGAGTCATATTCTAAAAATTGTTCCTTTTCCTCTGCTAAAATCAGGAACATTAGGTGGTATTACATCACCATAGCCTACAGTAACGGATAAACCATTTGCGAAAAGAGGTGTTATCATCGTAGAGTTAGAAAGAAGGTTAACATCTCTATCTCTTAAGCCTAGTTTATCTAAGCCTTCTCCAACCATAGGCATACCGTTTACATTTCTCATATTTCTGTATAAATATAAATTTCCAGATTCATCAGCTGGTACATCTGTTGCTACTGTAGTAGGTACAGTTAAAGGTAAATCCCTTGTCCAGTTATATTCTGGATCTTTCATCATGACAGGTGTTAACACAGCTCCTAAAGTTGCTGCTCCCACCGCTACCGAAGTTGCTTCTTCAGCTGAAAAAAATTCTGCAATTCGTATTGGCTCTCCAACCTCTACAATAGGAGTTCTCGAAATGACAGCTCCTTGTGCAATTGTACTGATTCCTGCACCTTTCTTTCCCCCAAACAGCCAACTTATAAATCTTCCTATAACTCCGGGACCTGTACTGTTTCTAGGAGTAGGTCCGCTTCCGCCACCTTGTCCATCATTACCTAAAGCTTCCGTCCTTATCATCGCTCCTCCTTCATCGCGGTAGAATAAAGGCATATTCTGTTCACTAACTGCTGCCAACCCGGTTCTCTGCATAAAGTCTGCTACTGCACTTCCTCTGGTATATCCACCCTGTAAGTTGTCTACGGTAAGTCTGCCATCCGGATCGATAAACCTTATCGGGTTATTATTTCCATAATGGTAAGGGGTAAATCTTCTGGATGATTCTGCTAGTGGATCAATGACTCCCCATCTTCCTAAATCCGGCATGTACATTCTTGCTCCATAATCAAACATCCCTGTTTCCTGAAGCCCTTTACCATTATATTTGTAAGAATAGTAACTTCCGAAACCGGATATACTTAACATTCCAGAAATATGATTAAGCCCGAACGGATAATAATTGTTGATATCTGTAACTTCAAGAGCGCCTGTGCTGTTTCTCGATAAAAAGAAGACTGTAAAACCACTGCAAAAGCAATGGTTTTAATTTATTTAAGACACGAGCGAGACGATCGCACCAGTTTAGGGAATAATTCTCTATACTTTATAGCTCTTCTTTTACATCTTCTATATAAATACCATTTTTGTTCTCTTGCAAGTATTTTTCTAAAAATATTTTTCCTTCTTTTTCAGAACCCAATATAGCAATATATCTCATGCAGGCTATAGCAATAAATGAAGACATATCCTCAGTTTTCAATAATAATATTGGATAAGTAGCTTCAAAAAAAGTCGTTAAAGTTTCTTTATCTTCAAAAAACAAAGGATCACAATAAAAAATGTCAATAAATGAATATATGACAAACCCATCCTCTTTTTTTATAAAATCAGATATATTATGCAAATAAAAAGAAACTAGTTTTTTGCGTATAAAGAATGATATTTCATCCTGATTATATCCAAACAACTGATAAATCTTGATAAAATCTAAAACTAATAATGGTAATTCCTTTTTTGTTGTATTAGCATAATTTTCATATTCAATTTTAAAAGTTTCAAGATTGGAATTGTAATATTTTCTATATTGCTCACTGATACTAACCAAATCATCATCAGTCTTTTTTAATAATTCTTTTAACATATTTATTTTTATTATTTGTATCTTATAGGTATAGGAGGTCCCATTAATCTAATATTGAAAATATTAACATTAGATCCATAAAATCCATAATTTGTTCCTCCAAGTTCAACTTTCTTTATAGGTAAACCTAACTTTTCGGAATAGGCTCCAGTTACCCCTGGACCATGTGGTAAAGAGATAGAGTTAAGAAGATTGGTTGTACCTGGTTGCATGGTGTATTGGACTATCAAATCATATTTATCTTTTTTGCTAAAACCGTTTAATGCTCTTTCTGCATACTCCAAGCGATCTGTAACAAATGGACCTTCTCCTCTATAATTTCCACTTTGGTCGCTTTTCTGTTGTAAAAAACCTCCAGTACTTAGATATTCTTTAGAAGACATTGCTCTATAAAAATATTCAAATTCTGGCTCTGATTCATCAGCCGTTGTTGTAACAGGAATATCAATAGCACCCGTAATCGGTTTAGAATTTGCAGAAAAACCACTGTCTCCATTAAGCATTAAAGGTAAACTCCATACACCTGCTCTTGTAAGACCTAATACAACAGCATCTAAACTTGCTGAAGAAAGTATTCCTCTAAATGTTACATTTCCTATTTCCAAAGCAGGAATTCTGGAAATGGCAGCCCCAGGTACAATTGTACTAGTTCCTGCTCCTTTATCTCTGCTAAATAATTTTCTAAGAAAAATACCTGCACTTCCCCAAAAACCAGGTTTGGGCCCAGAACCACCTCCATCATTGTTAAGAGAATTTATAGCGGATAAACGGTAATTTAAAGCTCTTCCCTTGCTATTCATCATCCCTCCCCAGTTATTGGTGAAGGTTCCGTTATTGTTATTGGTCCATGTGGTGCCCGATGCTGAACTGCTGATCTCATCCATAAAAGCCTGTGAAAGCATTCCATTAGGATCAATCTTCAATACAGGATTATTCATCACATAGGCATAAGGACTGGTAGACTGATATGATTCTGAAAGGACGTCCATCCCGTTCCATCTTCCCAGATCAGGCATATACTGCCTCCAGCCGTAGTCTAAATTTCCATTGCTCTGCAATTCCTTGGTGTATTCATTATATTGTAAGGATTTGGTTATAACCTAAAATAATCTGTTTTTTACCAACATATTGAGAACATTATTCTATTACCAGATGCAAATGACAGTTGGAATTTGTGTCAATGAAGCTAAAATGTTACGCATTATTTATTTAATTTTTATGAACTCATATTTAAGCATTTCATCAGGGTCACCATCCCATAAAAAAAGATTCCAAGGAGGATTATTTCCCTTAATACCCTGTCCTGAAATATATAATATAATTTCACCTTTTATATTTTCTTTTGGCAAATTATATGTTATTTTAATTCCATTATCTATATTATCAATAATACCACTTTCTGCATTTTCTAAAAATACCCAAGTCCCTTCTGCATTCAATTCTTTATTTTTATTTTTTGGAAAACTGCTAATTTTATAATAATCAATGCTCTTCAGGGTGCAAGTTCCATTTGCATTTAGATTAATGAAAGCATTATCAGAAGACTTCCATGTACCTATAAAATCATTTTGTTTTGGTTTAACCTCATTACAACTGTATAATAGAATTAATCCCATTATAATTAATAAATAATTTAATTTTGTTTTCATTTTATATATAATATTTCTTGCCAATTAAATGATTGAGTAGTTTTCGAGCCCCAACCTGTTTTAAATTTTTCATTAATAAGGTTTCCTGCTGTTTGCTGCCAAATTGGAAGATATCCAAGTATAGGAGGTCGAGATGCTGATTGCATTGTAGAGGAATTTTCAACATTAAATGATACCACTACGGTATTATTATATGCTGCTGCTATATATTTTAAATTGTAAGAACCTAAGTATGTCACGGTTAAATTTCCAGTCAAACCACCTGTTAATAGTGTTGAATAATCTTTTAAGTAAAGTCCGACTCCCATAATTCCTCCTAATTTATATGGATTTGAACCTTCTAGAGTAGTTTCCCCATCAGCTATTTTAGCCAAGATTACATCTCTCGTGTTCTGTACATGTGAGTGCTTCTTCAACATTTCGGTCATTAAATCTCCATTTGTAAAATCTCTATGTCGCGGCCCTTTTCCTGAAATCCATTCTACACCCAGCTCCCAAGGAGTTATTTCTTTATTTGATGGAAAATTTTCACTTACAAACTTCCAATATCCTGTTCCTAAATCCGTATATCCTGGACCTTCGGAACCACCAGACCAATGATTAAGATAATAGTAACCGCCAAGGCTCCACTTAATACTGTTCCCACTTCCTGATATACTTCCATTCCCACCACGAGTGTCGTTTACTGATAAACTCCTGATCATACTATTAAACTGCTGTGGATACCTGTTCCAGTCTCCCAATTTAACACCATCAACATATTCCCAACCAGAATAAATATTTGGCATGGAATCTTTAAGACCTTGTATCTGAGATGTGTATCTTCCGTCAGGATCAATATACATTGTAGGATTATTGGCAACATAAGCATAAGGACTGGTAGAAGTATAGGCTTCTGCAAGCTGGTCCATCCCGTTCCATCTTCCCAGATCCGGCATATACTGCCTCCAGCCATAATCTAAATTTCCATTGCTCTGCAATTCCTTGCTATATGACCTATTTTAAGGATTGGTCATGATGTGAAAATAGTTTGCTTTTCACTAATAGCTCCGAAATACCTGATATAATTTTCAATATTTTAGACAGCCTGTTTTCTCTTTTTCTGTATCAGCTATCCACAATATCATTTTAAATTGAGGTATTGAAACCAATACTCTAATTTATTACCAACACGTTTGGCACATTACCTAAATATGCTTATTTCTTTAATTTCTAATTGGATTCTGAATTGTTTTCAGTGGGAGATGTAAAATCAAAAAATATTTCTGAAAAATCTTCATTAAAGAAAAATATTCTGCTAACATTATCTTTTCTAACAACAACAAGTTTTATACATTGAATAAGCTTTTCTTTAACTATAGATAAGTTTATTAAAACTTTGGATGTTAATTCTTTTATGTTTTTATTTTTAGCTAATTTATTTCTTCCTTTATAAGACATAATCATATCATCCAACAATAAAGCATGATTTGAGTATGAGATTTCAAAATCTTTTAATTGAGGATCATATTCTTTTATTTTAGAATAAATTAATTCTTTCATTTCTCTACTAACAATTTATTTTATTGTCCAGCTATAGGATAGCATATTATACTTAAAGACGCAAGTACGCTCTTCATTAACGAAGGATATTATTTTTATTGATTGATATCCCGCCATAATATTCCTAATATTTGGGTCTCTTTGTCATTGATAAATATGGTGAAATCCTTTTTGTTATAATCAAAGTTGCTAATAATTACTTTTTTACTATTAAATTGATTAAGATTATTTAATAACTCATCATAGCCTTGAATTTTTAGACTTTCATTTACAGTATTATTGATTTTATTTCTTACTGTATATATAGAATTTGCTTTATTTTTATCAATAAGAATATATTCAAGTTTATCTATGGACTTTAAATAATTATATATGGTCGCACATACATAATTATCACTTTGCTTTTTAAATAAATTTAATATTTTTTGAAAATTGCTTGTTTCCATTTATTTTACGACTATTGGTGTTCCTCCTATTACTATTCTAAGAATCAACATTTCTTGTTCATATTTGCCACTACTTTATAATTTTAGATCATAAAACCACTGAAAAACAGTGGTTTTAATTAATTTAGGATGCGAGCGAGACGATCGCGCCAGTTTAGGGAAGATTATTACCATCAATCGATTCAATTTATTAAGTTACCATTTTCATCAAATTCACTTTCTAAATACCCAATCACTTTTTCATAGTTGGCACTTAGATAATACATTCCAGAATAATTTTCACCTTGAATAGTTACCCCCTTTAATACAATTCCAGAATCATTTTTTAATCCAATAAGTAATTTACGTATTTGTTCTGCAAGCTTATAGTTTTTTTGATTGATAGCTATCCCTTCTCTAATACTATATACCCCAATCATATTCTCCCTGTCAAATCTTCCATTACTCAATTTTATATGATAATTCTTAAATTCTCCTTTTATATTGATACTTTTTTTTATTAAATTAAAAATCTCTTCTTCTGTTTTCATTTTATGGCTTTATATGTTCTACATTAGCTCTTATTACTGGTCCAAAAATTAACCATTCGTTTTCTTGCATTCTTTTTCCTGTCTCTGAAACATTAGGAATAGCATTAAACGTTTAGATAAAATGACTCCTGGTGCTTTTCCCATAGCTGTTGCAAAATCTCTGGCAGTTGATTTACTTGTTGTCCAAGATGTAAAAACAGAATAATTATCACTTCCAGCGTGTGTTTGGCCCAGAACTGTTGGTACATCTGCCTGCCGTTGGTAAAACCTGGAGTTCTTCCTGAAGTGTCAATTGAACCGTCCTGGTTAAACCATTTGCCATCTACATCAAACCGTAAAACCGGGTTGTTGGCAACATATGCGTAAGGACTGGTAGAAGTATAGGCTTCTGCCAGCTGGTCTATTCCATTCCATCTTCCCAGATCCGGCATATAATCTCTCCAGCCGTAGCTGTACATGCCGGTTTCCTGAAGTCTTTGCCGTTATATTTTAAAATTAGAGTATTGAAAATCAATACCCTAATTTATTATCAACACATTTGGAACATCCCCACCCAGCTTGAGAAAGGATTTAAACTAAATATCTTTATAATACTTAAGTACAGCTTCTTTATCTACAAATTTCAAAAATTGATCTGAGATGGCACCTTTTGTCTTAAAGTTATCTCTTGCCTCTTTTAATGTCATATGGTTAACAGAGCTAGTTTTCATATCATTCATATTCCCATCGTCTTCCCAAAAGCAAACTGGACAAATTTGATAATTCCCTTTTTCAAAAATTGTTCTGAAATTACAACAAGGGCATGGATTTAGTTTTTCTACAACTCCAATAACAGTAATAGGTAATTGATATAAAGTTTTAATTTTTTCTTCAATATAAGAAGCTTTTACTCCAATATATTTTTCTTTTAAATATTCGAAGATTTCTTCTTTCTCAATTCCTTCGTTTTCAATGAATTCTTCTCGTTCTTCCTCCGTCATTCCTGAAAGTTCATGTAATGACAGTATGTTTATTACCGTATTTAATTCTATTTTTATCATACTTTTTATTTTGCTAGACCAGCCGCTAAATCAAGAACATCCTGGAAAGGAGTCGTACTTATATTAGGGTTTGCTTTATAGAACGTTCTGATCTCTCTTAAGTCCACTCTTCCAACAAGAATTTCTGTGTATTGCTGTTAAATTTAACTAAAAATTTACCCACAGCTTGTTCCTGAATATGTTCACTGGTTTCATCAGCAAAATTTTTCGATAGTTTTTAAATATTGATCTTGGCTATAATAACTCAACTTTACATTTTTACTAATATTTTTAAAATTAGAGTATTGAAAATCAATACCCTAATTTATTACCAACATGTTGGAACATTACCAAAATGGAGTTTTATTTTTCTTTTTTAAATAAATTATATTCTCTAAAGAAAATATCAATAGAGTTTAAATTTTCCCTTTTGCTTATTATATCTATAAAATCAGCCCAAGTTGTATTGTTTTCAAGATTAAATTTATTCTGTAACCATATGTAAAAATTCGATCTAAAATCATCTTTAAAATTCTTGTCTTTAGCATATTCACTTACAAAAAAACCTCCTAAAAAAGTTTCTAAAAAAAATACATCTTTTTCACGAAAGTAGATTTGAGGCCTTTTCTCAATATATTGCAATAATTCTTCTATATCCATAGTAAACTAATTAAAAAGATTTTATAATTGGTGGATGCATTCCTGGAAATCCTACTCCTAAATCATTGATCCATTGATTATAAGGTAGGCCTTTAGGAAACATATTATCATATACCATATTTCCCACTTTTACTCCAACATGGTCTCCATTTGTAGAAATAGTTTTACCTAATCTTTCTGACCAAATAAATCCAGTGTCTGATTTTAAAACAACCATTTCTCCTTTGATTCCTTGCGCAGTCATTCTTTCTACTAAATCTGAAGCAAAATCTTTACACATATTTAATTGTTTTAAAGAAGAAGGCATTTCATCAATAATTGTATTAATACCACCACCCTTAATTTTTGCCATTGCTGCTTTTGAGATAGCTTTTCGCTCTAACCCTTCAGCAGCTGCCTCGGGATTAATAAAGATCATAGCGGCCATGCCAACATTTTCTCTTTCCTCAGCATAGTCTCCTACCCCCATATTTCCAATTGCTGAGTAAGGATCTGTGCTGTTAAACAACAAAGCACTAACAATTTGCCATGCACTAATCTCGTTTGAAAACTGTTTTTCTGAAATTTGTTCAGCAGGGCCAACTTCTACTTTATTTCTATTCCTACCAAACAAACTATCCCACCAATTGCTTACCTTTGTCCAAAAACCAGGTTTGGGCCCAGAACCACCTCCATCATTGTTAAGAGAATTTATAGCGGATAAACGGTAATTTAAAGCTCTTCCCTTGCTATTCATCATCCCTCCCCAGTTATTGGTGAAGGTTCCGTTATTGTTATTGGTCCATGTGGTGCCCGATGCTGAACTGCTGATCTCATCCATAAAAGCCTGTGAAAGCATTCCATTAGGATCAATCTTCAATACAGGATTATTCATCACATAGGCATAAGGACTGGTAGACTGATATGATTCTGAAAGGACGTCCATCCCGTTCCATCTTCCCAGATCAGGCATATACTGCCTCCAGCCATAGTCTAAATTTCCATTGCTCTGCAATTCCTTGCCGTTGTAAAGATATTTAAATTTATTGTTGGTTGTATCTCCCGTATTATAACCTCCATGCTTTAATCCAAAAGCATAATAATTATTTTCTTCCAGGATCGTGGTACCTCCTCCTGTATTTCTGGTGTAGGATATTCTTATATTCCCCAAATGGTCTTTGTACTGGTATACATAACGGCTGTTGACAAAATCATAATACCCTTCTTCATTAGCCAGAATCTGTGAAGAAATTGCTGTTCCTGCAAGGGTATACTGGAAGTTCCCTAAATAATAGGTGGTTTCAGTTCCCTGTATCATCTGTACCTTGCTTCCATTTGCAGCGTATACATACTGAAGGCTGTTGGCGGTATTGGTATGGGTAATTTTTGACGGAAGGTTCAGGAAGTTATAGCTGATGGCCGTAAATCCTTTATCCAGATGGCTGGTCATATTTCCGTTTCCATCGTACCCGATCGTTTGCCCCTGTCCTGTTCCTAAAGGATAGCCGCTTAAGGCATTTCCTTTTCCGCTTTCTTTCATATAGGACAGGCGGTTGCCGTCATACGTATAGGTAAGGTCGTCCATTACTTCAGCGGTTCCACCTACCAGGGCACCCGTTCTGTTCAGGGTACTGATATTCCCGTTAAGGTCGTAATCCGTCACCTCGCTGTACTCTTTGGAGTAAGGATTGGTGGCCATCTGGAAGAACCCGGCTCTTAAACGATCGGCTCCGTCATACACATAGCCGTATCTTCTTAGCGGTTCATTGGCGCCATAGGCTGTTTTCCAGTCTACTTCAGCAATTCCCCCGTTGTATTTTGGCTTTACCTTAAGGCCTGGGTAGGAATTGTTGGGGTTTTCGGCTCCTTCTACCGTATTGTATTTGAGTTTGTAGGCAAAGAGCTTATTGTTTACTCCTGAAAAATCATTAGGGTTGATGCCTGTGAGCCATCCCCTGATATTGTAAGTATAGTCGATGCTCTGCAGATTGTTGCCCACCTTTTTATTGGCCACCTGTCCCAGGTCATTGTAGGTATATTCTGAAAGCAGTTCTTCAGGATTGGCATTAATCTGCTGATAATGTTTAGACAGGTAATGCTGGGGATTGTATACGTACCTGTCCTTAACACTCACCTCAGCAGAAGAAGTATTGCGGGAGTGATAAGTATAAGTTTCCAGTGCTTTTCCTGAAAAATCCAGAATACTTTCTGTTTTGGTAAATCCACCCAGCGGGTTTTTACCGAAAGCACCTATCATTCTACCCAGTGTATCATACCAGATAAAAGAAGAGGTCCAGTTATCGTTTTCTATATTCTTCGTATAGCTTGCAGTAGAGTATGTTTTAATACTTCTTACGGAAGACCATCCGTTGGAGGTGATGGTTACAGGCGATGCTCCAAGTGTTGCCTGGTTCTGTATCTGGGCAGGCTGAGCCGGAGACCCGGCAGGGTACTGATCATAATAATTAACGCTAAGAAGAGTCACGCTTCCCGTAGGGAAAGCAGTTCTGGTATAATAGACATCCAGCCCGTTCTGTGTAAAAGCAGTGGTACTGCTGTTCTCATTGTTCAGGACATTGGCGGACACCGCGTTCACGGCTGCCTGTATGGATGCCCTTGTCTCCGTGCTGGCAAAAAACCCTGAGTATACCACTCTTCCGAAGGTATCATATTTGGTAAACATCCAGCCCTTTTGCCCAAAGTTATTGGCCGTGGTCCTGAGGTTTCCATCCTGTGAAAGAACCGGCCTGTTCTGCTTGTCATACACGATATATTCCCAATCCTTGCCCGGAAGCTTTTTTTCTGCCAGCCTGTTGTATTTGTCATACTTATACTGGTAGCACAGCTGATCCAGCACAGCAGACAGATTGGGAGCAGCTGAGGCCTTCGGAGGGATGATCAGTGACAGGTTACCAAATTCATCATATACATAATAGGTATCCAGGTTTTCTGTTCCGCCTTCCGGTTTTTTGTTGACCTGCCTTACCAGGACCTTCTGTCCGCCGGTGCTGGAATAGGAATAGACTTCATTGCCGTCCTCATCTGCAGATACGGTCAGCAGTAAAGTACTGGCTTTGTAATAACCACCCGCGGTATAGCGGTCATCCGGTGCCAGGGAAACAGCAACATCATTAATTTGTGCAGAGGGGTTCCACGTGGTGACCGCTTTAAACCTTTTCAACACTCCTTCGGCATTGGAAAGATAATTGATTTTCCGGGTATGGCTGCCGCTGATCTGCCAGTCGGCTCCCGGGGCCGCTGATTTTTCAGTTCTAGCCAACGGGGATTTTTCAACCTGCAGTTCAGCATAGGCATTGGCCACTCCGTAATAGGAATTAACCGCATTTTCCGTTGCTCCTGTGATAAAAGTACCGTTCTGGGTATTTACAGGCAGCGGAAGGTAAGAACGGGTCTGTCTTCCGTCATTGTCATAAACGGAGGGGACCACCATATCTTTTCCGTTGGGAGACGCCTTGATCCCGATACTCTGTACGGCTCTTCCCAGCCCGTCAAAATACTGAACACTCTGTACCTGCTTTGCTCCCGGCGTATCTGCGGTTACAGGCTCCAGGTACGTTCTGCTGTATACATAATTTTCTGAGGATGTCAAACTCTGCGAATAGAACAGGACAGCCGTCAGAAATGTTATAAAAGTTAGTATTTTTTTCATGATTTGTCTTATGGTTGTGATTTTATATTATAGCGGAAATCTTTGATCATATTTCCATTCACATCAATGATGTACTGCAGCC
This sequence comes from Chryseobacterium amylolyticum, assembly GCF_051011775.1. Lineage (NCBI taxonomy): Bacteria > Pseudomonadati > Bacteroidota > Flavobacteriia > Flavobacteriales > Weeksellaceae > Chryseobacterium > Chryseobacterium amylolyticum. Next base: position 231,725 of record NZ_JBPCHX010000005.1, on the reverse strand, counting down.
TGTTTCTTCCGTCATATTGATATACTTCCCGGATCCCTGACGGAGGCGTGGTTGAAGTAATCCCCACCAGCGGGTTGTATGTATAGGTCGTAATACGGAAGTTTTTCAGGGAAGCATGGGTTCTGAACGCATCCAAAGCCTGCAGCAGTATTTTTTCTGAAGCATTATCAACATCCTGGCCGGATTTGGTTATGATATCAGCTGCCAAAGAACCAATATCATTCAGGGTAGCTCCTTCTATGGCAGCAATTGGATAAGTGCCATTGTATCCCCAGATCATCGTGGTAGGAATACCGATTCCTGAGGCTTCATCACTCACTGTCGTATACTGGGTTACATTTCCTTTGGCATCGTAGGCATCATACCGTACAGAAGTTTTCAGGCTGCCGTCATTAGGATTGGTGGATACCAGTGAAGTTGGATTATAATGAGACAGGTTGCCGTATTTTACTTCATTTCTGGAAATGGTCTTACCGTTTCTTTTGTTTTCCACTACAAGCGGAACTGCTTTTAAACCTGCATTCCATAATCTCGAATCTGTAAAAAATATCCCCCATGGATAGGTTGTACTGATTTCACTGACTGTTCCGTCTGCCCCGGTGGTTTTGCTGTTAATGATGTTGAAGTCCCTCGGGCTGCGGATGATTTCTGTATTAACGGTAACAGCACCACTTGCTGTATAGTTTGTTGCAGCAACAGTCTGTTTTTGGATCATCGCCAGTTTTAAGGCTTTGTTAGTAGCAGTCTGATAAAACTCATAAGTGTTGGATTCACTGCTGACCAAAGCATTGGCATTATTATAAACTTCTGTTTTGTCTGCAATACCATTCATCAGAAGGTTATAGTAGTTCAGGGTATCTGTTCTCATTTTTCCGTCTGGTTTCAGGTTTTCAGGGTAATCATCCAATGCCTTAAAGTAATACCGGGTATATCCCTTGTTTTCCCCAACAGTTTCCTTTACATTTTTGTATACAATTCCCGTCTCTTCATATTCATTCAGAAAACCGCTGGTTTCGTTACTGTTGCTGAAATTCTGGTAGGAGTAATTTCTGGTCAGTGCCGGTATAAGATTGGCTCCATCATAATATTCAATCTTTTTAATCCTTACCCCTTTTCCTGTGGAATAATTAGGAAGCGGCACTGATTTGTACCGGATCCTTTTGACATATGCTTTCCCTCTTCCTCCGGTTCCTGTAAAATTAAGACTTTTGAATCCGGGAAAATATTTCTGCTGGCCTTCCGGTGTTGTAGTGGCTCCTCCCAGATTTACATTGACAAAAGGCGGTTGTCCCGGCTCCAGGATGGGATTGTCATAATATTGCTCTACATTAATCCAGTAGATTAAATAACTTACTCCTTCAGTATTGTCAGGGTTTGCAGGTAAGCTAAAGAACTTGGTGGTACTCACATTGGTATCAAAGTCCGTGGTTACCACATCTTCGTAATACTGGGCTTCCCGGTCCTGCACCGCATGAGGAGGAGCATATGTTTTCAAATACTCTTCTGTATTTTTATTTACCCGGTACTGATTGGGTTCATATTCATATTTTACCGTGCTTCCTGCGGGAAATTTTATTGCAGTAAGCAGACCTTTGCCCAGATATTTCGGATTTTTATCCTCATTCACGAAACATGGCATGTAAGGGGTTACGGCATCTGTCCATACCGGCAGATCAAAATTATTGTAATTGTAAGTAAATTCTGTACTGAGCGGGTTCAATCCCCGGTTGTCATATTCCACCACCTTATCCAGAATTCTTTTTGCCTGCCCTTCAATATATCCGCAAGGATCGGGTGGTACAGGCATATATCCGTAAGGAAATGTAAAATTGGCTGTTGAATACAGGAACCCGAATTTTTTTACCGTTTTCCCTGCCAGCGTTTTCATTTCAATACTTTCCAGCTGAAAAGGATCATTATAGGAAGACCTCCGGGCAGCATCAAATGTATAAGTAAGGTTAATTTCCCCGAAATCAGAGGAGGTTACCTTTTTTATTTTAAGACTTTTAACAGGCTTCTGTACTCCGGGAAATTCAGGAGGGCTTACGGTATAATTATCCTCCTGGTATTCGAATTTTAATAATTCCAGCCCGTTGACATCCACTACCTTTGACAGATAATAGCAGGTGGTGAAGTTTTTAGGAAGTCCGTCCTGATAGACATAAGAAATATCCAGTGTATTAAAATAATAGGTATTCCCCATTTCATCAGTAATGGTAAAATTAAACTCACCATTGGCAACAGTTGCATTAATATTCAGCTTATCATAAGAGATCTTGGTCACCTGCGGAACGCCTAAAGGGTCTTTTTTTGCTGAAAATTTACCGGATCTTCCCGGAATGGTATAGTAGAAAGTATCTCCCTCCGGGAACCCTGTGTACGGATCAATGTTTTGGTAAATTAAAGCTGTTAATCCAAATACAGACCAGCCATTTCCAATATCGGATGCTTTATTGTAACGTCCGGAATTCCCAGGATGGTAGCTTATTCCGCAATTGGCTGCTACACTGCTGTTATGGGTAGGCAAAGAAAAGAAAGGTATGCTGATATCCGGAATTCCTGAAGATGGAGATACCGGAGACTGCACATAACTGGGCAGCGATGATACCGAGGGAGCCGAGAGAAAATTATCTTTTATCGTGGGTAATTGTCCGAAAAACAGCTGGCTGCTGCCTAATAATAGTGCTGCGTATAGTATATTTTTCATATTTGAGTTTATTTCTTAATCAGTTTAGCATTCGCCGTTTTGTTGTTATCCGTTTTTATCGTCACCAGATAAGCCCCCTGAACCAAAGCCTGGGTATTGATTTTTGTTACGTTGTTTTTGGTTTTAACACTCTGAAGCTGCCTTCCGCTCATATCATACAACAGAATATCTGCATCCTTAAAGTCAAAGCCAATTTCTACATATGCATAATCTGAAACAGGATTCGGGTAGATCTTGATATCGTATTTTTCAATCAGCTGATCAACCTGCTTGTCCCCAAGCTTTACGATCTTCCAGTTTTCTTTCCCCAGCTCTTCTGCACTGGTTCCGGCTAAGACAATAGAACCGTCCCTGTTCAGCTTTACATCAGAAAGTCTTTCTTCCTTCTTTCCGGATTCTCCTTTGACGTGTTTTCTCCACTGCTCATTGCCATTCTGATCCAGATACAGCATCCAGAAGGTTTCATCATCCGTTTCTATTCTTCCTTCCGCCTGGGTATAACCTCCCAGCAGAATGCCTTTAGACTTCCCGCTTCCATCTTCCTGCTTCCCGCTTATTACACTCATTCCCATCAGGATATCCCGGTTACCCAAATTGTAAGATTTCTGCCACTGTTCATCGCCTCTTTCATCTAAAGAAATCAGCCAGAGGTCTGTTCCTTCTTCAATCCCTACGGTTTTATTTCCCGACCTTTCTGATCTGGATTCCCCGCCAATGATAAAGCCGGTAGAAGTTAAAGCCAGTGTTCTCAAATGATCATCTCCTTTTCCTCCGAAGTTCTTTTCCCATTCCACTTTTCCGTTTTTGTCAAGCTTTACGATCCAGTAGTCGCCTTCACCGAAGTTGCTGCTGGCTTTGGAATAAGAGTCGATCTTCACGCCACTTCCAGCTTCCAGCTTCCCGCTTCCCGCCTTTACTTCAGAACTTCTCGAATAAATACCCAGTAATGCTCCTCCGTCTTTTGTTGGAATCATTTTCTCTACTTCATCCAAACCTTTTCCTCCTAAAATTACCTGTGAGAGTTCTTTTCCGTCTTTGTCCAGTTTTGTGATCAGAACATCTTTGGAGCCATATCCTTTTGAAGAGCCCTGTACGTTACCGGCAACAAAGAATCCTAAATCGGTAGTCTGGATAACTGCCCTTGCTTCTTCATCGGAAGTACTTCCCAATGTTTTCTGCCATAATTCATCCCCGAATTCATTGATTCTGACCAGCCAGATATCTGATCCTCCTTTGGAATCCTCTTTTTTATCCAACCCTTTTCCTGAATAGCTGGTACCAGCTAAAAGAAATCCACCGTCCTGTGTGGTAACCGTTGCAGAGAGATAATCATGGTTTTGTCCTGAGAAGTATTTTTCCCAGACCTCTTCACCCTGCTGGTTCAGTTTGATAAGGTGAAAATCGTAACCGTTGTTCTGCTTACTTCCAGCCTCCGGCTTCCCGCTTCCTGACTGTATGGAACTTCCGGTGATAAGATACTGCTGATCAATGGTAGTGGTAACCTGGCTTAGGAAATCCTGCGTAGAGGATTGGATATCTTTCTGCCATACCACTTCCTGGGCATGCATACCCAGGGCTGTACATAAGATGAATGCACTGAGAGAGATTTTTTTCATTCCCGTGTTTTTTTAAGTTAATATTGTTTTGTTTTTATAGATCATGGTTACATCCCATTCTTTAATGAAGAGGTTGTTTAAACTTTTATCATCATTATTTAAACCACAAAAGATTTAAACCACAAAAGGCATAAAGTTTTAAACACTTCAATTTTTCAGAGCCCAACCTTATGGATAATAAGTACACGTAAGTTTTCTGAAAATCTTTGATTTTCTTCTGAACTTTTCTGTGGTATCATTTTAAACCTACTTAAGCACATTCAAGTGTTTTGTGACTTTTGTGGTTTTGTAAAGTTTAAACCGCTTTAATAATAAATTTTTCAAAACTATTGAAAATAACATTCTTCTGGGGGCATAAAATATTGTATTTCATATGCATGAAAATGTGTACACATTAAACTGGTTTTGAATATTTTAAAAGCAGCTGAAGAATATCCTCCGAATGAATGTAATTGAATAAAAATTTCATAGTTATTGTTTTTTAAGCATGATTGGGCCGGGTTATAAAATTTTGCAAATTTAACATTTTTTAACACACCTGTCCGAATATGGCATTGATTTAATACAAAAATATTGCTCTGAAGCGACAGAACCTGTCGCATTAAAAATAAAAAGGGCCAACTCAAAAGAATTGACCCTTCCAAAAAACATTAACTGTTTATTGATAGAATTATGATGTTTTATTTCCAGCCGCCACCTAAACTTTTATAGATGTCGACTACAGTGCTGAGCTGTTTCTGTTTGGCCTCAATAAGCTCCATTTTAGCATCCAGTGCATCTCTCTGGTTCAACAGAACCTCAAGATAGTCTGCCCTGGAATTCCGGAACAACTGATTGGCAATATCAATAGACTGATCCAGGGCTTTTGTTTCCTGAGATTTCAGCTGATAATACTGGTCTATATTTTTAACCTTCGACATCAGATTGGCAACATCCAGATAAGCATTCAGAATGGTTTTGTCATATTCATACAATGCCTGGATCTGTTTTGCATCTGCTGTCTGGAAATTGGCTTTTATTGCACTTTTGTTGATCAGAGGTCCTGCCAGTTCACCAGCCAGATTGTAAGCAATTGATTCCGGCATTTTAACAAGGTATGAAGGTTTGAATGCCTCCAGACCTAATGTAGCCGAAATTTCCAGGGAAGGATAAAATTCTTTTCTCGCTGCTTCCACATCCAGCTTTGAGGCCTTTAATTCCAGCTCTGCCTGCTTGATATCCGGACGGTTGGCCAACAGCTGTGACGGAATCCCGGTATATACCGTTTGAGGAATGGTAGACATAAAGTTTTCCTTCGTTCTCACGATCGGTTGTGGATATCTTCCCAGCAAAGCATTGATTTCATTTTCCTTCTCCGTGATCTGCTGGCGGATGGTATATTCTGCAGCCTTGGATTTTGCCAGCTCTGCCTCGAATTTCTTCACCGCCAGTTCTGTTGCGGCAGCAGCTTCTTTCTGAATTTTGGAAATTTCCAATGCCCTTTGCTGAAGCTTGATATACTGCTGTATAATATCCAACTGGTTATCAAGTGCCAGCAATTCATAATAGTTATCCGCAACTTCTTCAATAAGATTAGACAGGACAAAGTTTTTACCTTCTACTGTAGAAAGGTAATGCGCTACAGCAGATTCTTTTTCGGTTCTGAGTTTTTTCCAGATGTCAATCTCCCAGCTCGCATTTAAGCCTGCTTCAAAATTCCCAAGCGGATCCGGCATTTCCTTGCCCGGCTCTATTTCTGTGGTAGCATCTCCGGCTCCTTCGCTGGTATAGCGGCCGGACTTTTTCAGTCCTGCTCCTACTCCCGCAGAAACGGTTGGGCTCAATCTTCCTTTTTTAGCTAAAACACCACTTTTAGCGATCTCAATCTCCTGAAGAGTGATCAGCAGCTCCTGATTATTTTTTAAAGCTGTTTCAATCAGGGTTACAAGGTTAGGATCCGTAAAGAACTGCCTCCAGGGAGTTGTTCCGCTATTGTTACCGGCATCCTGCTGCTCTTCCTGATTAAAGTTCTGAGGAATATTTTCTTTTACCTCATCTTTTATGACAGTCGCCATTGGCGCCTTACAGCTCGCGAGTACAAGCGATAAGGCAATGGCTGTGATTATATTTTTAGTCTTCGAATTTTCCATCATGTTCATAAGGTTCAGTTTGTTCTGTTAAAGGATTTTCTTCTTCATATCTCGCCAGCCTCGATTTATCAGCAATTGTTCCGAAGATATAATACAATCCAGGGATAATCATCAGTCCGAAAATGGTTCCGATTAACATACCTCCTGCCGCTGCAGTACCAATCGTTCTGTTACCAACGGCTCCCGGCCCCGTTGCAACTACCAGCGGAATCAATCCGGCAATGAAGGCAAATGAAGTCATTAAGATCGGACGGAAACGGATGGCAGCTCCTTCAATAGCGGCTTTTGCCACAGGAATTCCTTCTTCGGCTTTCTTCTGTACAGCAAATTCGACAATCAACACCGCGTTTTTACCCAGAAGCCCGATCAGCATAACCATTGCCACCTGTGCGTAAATGTTATTTTCCAGTCCTAAAAGCTTTAAACATAGGAAGGCTCCGAAAATACCTGTAGGCAGTGATAAAATAACCGGTAACGGAAGAATAAAGCTTTCATACTGTGCAGAAAGGATCAGATAAACAAATCCTAAACACACAAGGAAGATAAATACCGCTTCATTTCCACGGCTTACTTCATCTTTGGAAATACCGGCCCAGTCGATACCAAAGCCTCTCGGAAGTGTTTTATCTGCAACTTCCTGAATCGCCTGGATCGCCTGCCCGCTACTGTATCCAGGGGCAGGAGTTCCGCTCACCTCTGCTGAGTTATACATATTATGTCTGGTAATCTCCGATAATCCGTATACTTTTTCAAGCCTCATAAAGTCTGAGTACGGCACCATCTGGTCTTTATCATTTTTAACATACAGCTTCAGCAGGTCAGTCGGCAGGGCACGGTATTGAGGACCGGCCTGAACGATTACCTTATATGGTCTGTCAAAACGGATGAAACTCGTTTCATAGTTGGAACCGATTAATGTAGAGAGGTTATCCATCGCTTTTTCAATGGTTACTCCTTTTTGCTCTGCAAGATCATTGTCTATCCTAAGCATATACTGCGGGAAACTTGCAGAATAGAACGTAAATGCTGATCCAAGTTCCGGACGCTTTTTAAGTTCTTTCACAAAGTCGTTACTCACCTGCTCCATTTTGTGATAGTCTCCGCTTCCTGCTTTATCCAGCAAACGAAGCTCAAAACCTCCTGCAGCCCCATATCCCGGAACGGAAGGCGGCTGGAAGAATTCAATATTGGCTCCCGGAATATTTTTGGCCTTTTCTTCAAGCTTTTCAATGATTTCGGCAGCAGATTCTTTACGCTCCTCCCAGCTTTTAAGGTTGATCAGACAGGTTCCTGAGTTGGATCCGGTACCTTCCGTCAAAATTTCATATCCTGCAAGAGAAGAAACAGACTGTACCCCGTCAATGTCCTCAGATTCCCTCAAAAGCTCTCTGGCAATCTGATTGGTTCTTTCTAACGTAGATCCCGGAGGCGTCTGAATAATGGCATAGATCATCCCCTGGTCTTCAGCCGGAATAAACCCGGAAGGTAAAGAGTTGCTCAGGAAGAACGTACATGCACAGAATGCTAATAACAGCGGTAATGTTATTGTTTTTTTCGTTACTGTTTTGTTCAACAGCTTTTCATATCTCCCTGCTCCTTTTGTAAACAGGTTATTGAATTTATCAAGGAAAAGAGTAACCGGAGTTTTCTTCTTAGCTTTTCCATGATTATTTCTTAAGATCAAAGCACATAAAGCCGGTGTTAAAGTAAGTGCCACAACCCCTGATAAAATAATGGACGAAGCCATTGTAATGGAGAACTGACGATAAAATACCCCAACAGGACCGGACATAAATGCAATCGGAATAAATACGGATGCCATTACCAATGTGATGGCGATAATTGCTCCACTGATTTCATGCATTGCTTCTTCTGTTGCCTTTAACGGAGAAAGATGCTTTTCTTCCATCTTCGCGTGAACGGCCTCAATCACCACGATCGCGTCATCTACCACAACCCCGATTGCCATTACCAAAGCAAAGAGGGAGATCATATTCAGCGTAATTCCGAAGGCGGACATTACTGCAAATGTTCCTACCAATGAAACCGGAACTGCCAGCGCAGGAATCAAGGTTGAACGCCAGTCGCCCAGAAACAGGAATACTACAATAGCAACCAGGACAAAGGCTTCAAACAAGGTATGAATAACCTTTTCCATAGAGGCATCCAGGAATCTTGAAACGTCATAACTGATGTCATAATGCATTCCTTTCGGGAAGTTATTCTTTTCAAGATCCTTCATCAGGGCTTTCACATTCTTGATTACATCACTTGCATTGGAGCCATAGGACTGTTTCACGGTGATCGCTGCAGAAGGTTTCCCGTTCAATGTTGAATAAATATCATACATGGAACTTCCGAATTCTATATCAGCAACATCTTTCAACCTTACCGATTCTCCGTTAGGTTTTGCCTTTAAAATGATGTTTCCGTAATCTTTTTCATTGTTGAAACGGCCCGGATATTTCAATACATATTCGAAAGACTGTGAGCGTTTTCCTGAACTTTCCCCTGTTTTACCGGGAGATGCCTCCAAACTCTGCTCATTCAGCGACTCCATTACTTCATCAGCTGAAATGTTGTATGCCGTTAACCTGTCCGGCTTAAGCCAGATACGCATGGCATATTCACGGGTTCCCAGGATATCGGCAAAACCGACACCGCTTACCCTTCTCAATTCAGACATTACGTTGATATCTGCGTAGTTGAAGAGGAATTTCTGGTCAGCTTTGGGATCATCACTGTACAGGTTAATGTACATCAACATGTTAGGCTCTTCACGCGTGATCTTTACCCCTTCACGTACTACAAGAGGCGGCAGTTTATTGACTACTGAGGATACACGGTTCTGAACGTTTACTGCCGCTACATTGGGATCGGTTCCCAGATCAAATACAATCTGGATAGAAGCTTCCCCGTCATTTCCGGCATCTGAGGTCATATATTTCATACCGGGAACCCCGTTTAACCCTCTTTCCAAAGGGATAACAACGGATTTAATCAACAATTCGTTGTTTGCTCCGGGATATTCTGCGGTAATATTTACTTTGGGTGGAGAAATGGATGGAAACTGTGTCACCGGAAGTTTTACCAATGACAATATCCCCATAAATACAATAATCAATGAGATTACTATGGACAGAACTGGTCTGCGAATGAATTTTTTAAACATACTGCTTCATTTTAGAGACCACTACTCTGCTTTTAATTTCAATGACTGAAGGACTTTCTTAGGATCCTGGAATTTTGTTTTCACTTTTTGATCATCCTTTACTTTCTGAACTCCTTCCAGAAGGATCTGATCTCCTTTTGAGATTCCTGAGCCTACCACATACAGATCCGGAAGCTCATAAGCTACTTTGATATTTCTGGATTTTGCCACTCCGTTTTTATCAACAACAAATACATATTTCTGGTCCTGAATTTCATAAGTTGCCTTCTGTGGAATGATCAGCGCATTGTGAACAGGCATTGACATCTGTATTTTACCTGTTTCCCCGTTTCTTAGAAGTTTGTCAGGATTAGGGAATTTGGCACGGAACGCAATATTTCCTGTTTCGTTATCAAATTCTCCTTCGATAGTCTGGATTTCTCCTTTCTGTGTATAGGTTTCTCCGTTTGCAGTGATCAGAGATACCTGATTGCTGCCTCTGTCTGCTGCATGGGTCTGATAGCTTAAATATTCCGGTTCGGAAACATTGAAATAAGTGTAAATGCTTGTGTTATCTGATAAGGAAGTCAGCAGATCACCCTCATCCACAAGGCTTCCCAATTTCAATGGAATTCTGTTGATAATCCCTGAGAACGGTGCTCTGATATCGGTAAAGGAAAGGTGGATCTGAGCCAGCTTCATTTCTGCATTGGCAGCATCCAGCTTGGCTTTTGCCATTGCTCTTTCATTTTTGGAAACGATGTTGTTTCCTGCCAGTGTGCTTGCGTTTTTCAGCTCAATGGAAGCCTGTTCTACTTCCGCTTTTGCTTTTAATAATTCTGCCTGATATAATTTAGGCATGATGCGGAACAATGTCTGTCCGGCCTGCACGTATTGACCTTCATCTACAAAGATTTTTTCCAGGAAACCTTTTTCCTGCGCTCTTACTTCAATGTTTTTTACAGATTGAATCTGGGCTACGTATTCTTTGTTGATTACAGTATCCATTACTACAGGGGATGTCACCGGATATACGGTAACTTCTTCTTTTTCTTCTTTTTTCTTATTGCAGCCAACCGCCAGCAGAAGGGCACTCAGCGCAATTCCCGAAGCAACTCTTTTTATCATAATTCTAGAGTTTATATAAATCGTTAATGTTTTGAATAGAAATAAACGGTAATAAAAGGGGTACGGTGTGCTGATTACCGACTTATACACAACGTAAAGTGTTTCCACCCATAACCAGGCAGAAAAAAACAGATCTTTGAATTTTAAATTCTAATGGAACGGATCAGAATAAATCTTTTGGTGGCAAAGCCAGGAACAAAGCCATGAATATCGGGTCTAAACCGTTTGTAGCTTTTTAATCCAAAAATATAGACCAGACTGAAAACCCCGGCAAAAACAACAATAGCCTGCCATACGTCAGACAGCTGGAAATCATTTTCGGTAAGTTCTAAAGTGGAATTGTCTACATTGTCTGCCATCTGCTGAACAGAAAGTTTTTCAAAAGTCTGGTTCAGGCGGTTGGCTCTTTTAGGCATATGATGAGAAACATGACCGTTATAGTCATTTCGGAGAGTTTTAACGTTGAGTCTGCTTTCCACTACAAAGAGCAGAAAAAGACCGGTTAAAAAGTATACTATAAAGTTTCTCATTTTGAAGTTGCAAATGTACACCCAGTTTATGCTATTATCATAGCAGATTAACAAAATTTAACTCTCCTTTAAATTAGCTGAATATAAAAGTTTGCAAAAAATGAAACATTTCTTTTATTCAGGCATAATCCGGGCAATTCTGAATATCACCTGGGTACCTTTGGATTGTCAAATAGTAAGCCACATTTTTGATTTTAAGGAAATTTTAATTGTAAAGTTGTTGCTTTTTTGAACATTCAGAAAGGCTGTTAAGTGCTATTTCGAAAAATATTTTCTTGAAATTGAAATCAAAAATATTAAACCTAAACTTTATCATAATTTCAGATTATTAACATTAACTTATTGTTCTTCTCTTCTTTTTGAATTATTTTTGCCGAAAATGTACACAACAAATGAAAAATGAAGAAAAACTACTTTATCCTGCTGGGAACAAGTCCTTTGAAAATCCTGAACTAACAATACCTTCCTTACTATTCAACAATAATTATCTACTTTCTGTTTCGTGAATAAAGTTTCAAAAAACAGTGAGTTAAATGATTACAAATTTAAATTTCCTGTTACTTTATGTAAAATTAACATATATTTATTAAAAATATTTGTAAATTTATATAGTATTAATATCATAATTCATGAAACACTTTAAAATCACTTATCACTATGAAAAAATTATTAACTCCAATCCTTCTGGGATTGACCATTCTTTCCCTAACAGCGTGTAAACATCCTGGAAAAGAAGCTGAAACCATTACTGCTGCTGCTCCTGAAAATACAGATGACATTACAAAAAATGTGTATGTTGACAGCTATGGAGAAAAAATAGAAGTTACGATCAACAACACTAAAAATACTGCAACAATACATTTAAACGGCAAAACTTTTGACCTTAAGAAAAGTGATGCATTACCCGAATATACGGCCTCCAATGAAGAGTATCAATACTCTGATATTAAAGGCAATATAACTTTCCTGAAAAAGAATGTAGATATGGTCCTGTTCCATCTTAAACAGTCAAAAAAAGAGTCTGGTCCGGCAAAAATGGCATCGTATTAGCATAGGGAATAGCATTCATATTAAAAAAAATAAGCATTATGAAAAGTTTATATTATTATTTATCGGCACTTGTTATCGCTACATTTTTAGTTGTTTCCTGCACAACACAAAATGCACAAAAACCAACTACTGATATTACAGGGAAAACCTGGAAGCTTACTGAGCTGAACGGGAAGCCGATTGAACTGAAGAATCCTAAAAACAATCCTTATTTCAAACTTGAAATGGATGGAATGAGATATGAAGGACATGCCGGATGCAACGGTTTGGGAGGAACATTTGAAATCAAGCCTGAAGTGATGAGAATTAAATTCAACCAGGGAATGTCTACGATGATGGCCTGTGAAGACCTGGATATCGAAAACCAGTTTACCAAAGCAATTCTCGCTGCAGATAATTATTCTGTAAATGGAAACACTCTTACCTTAAACAAAGCAAGAATGGCTCCTTTAGCTAAGTTTGTTCTTCAGTAATTGTATAGTATTACATAAAAATATAAAGACGCCTAAATACATCAGGCGTCTTTTTTATTTATTTACTTTTCTTGTTGTACAGGATATAACAGACCAAAAGGCTTACATTCACCAAAACAGCAAATGAATTTGATAAAATAATGGGAAGCTCTTCTTTCTTAAAACCGTACCATACCCATAGCGAAAGTCCTGAAATAAGGACTAAAAGCATGAGCAAAGAGATATCTTCCACGTTCTTTTCTCTGATCACTTTTACAAGCTGTGGAATCATTGATACTGAAGTAAGAATTCCCGCTACTATACCTAATACGTTTTCATTCATAATTATAAATATTGTATATCCATACTAAGATACATTATTGAAATCTGTTCAGCGATACTTCTTCATGCAACGGAATACCTTCTTCAATAAAACGGAATAAATCCCTGGAAAAATAACAGCCATTCAGGATACCACGGGCACCCAGTCCGTTAAAAACATACAGATTGCTGAATATCCGGTGCCTGCCGATAATCGGCCTTCTGTCTTTTACGGTGGGACGGAATCCAAAATGCACTTCTTCCACTTCAAAATCATATGGATAAAACTCCGAGAGCCCGCTGACTAACTGTGCAACTGCAGATTCATCAATATGGTGGTGAAGCTGTTCTCTATCATACGTTCCTCCATAAAAATATAGCCCGTTTCCGGTTGGGAACAGGAAGTGTTTCTTTTTAATCGTGATATTTTCCGGAATCGGTTGGGAAAGTTTGACTTTTATGTGGTGGCCTTTGTTCGGATTTACCGTAATTTCAGAAAAGTACGGGTTATCTTTCACTCCCATTCCTTCGCAGAAGATTATATTTTTGAAACTAAAATCTTTACAGACCGATTGGGATGGGTTCAATTTCGCATAATCGAATTTTTCTTTAATTAAATGACCGTTTTTTTCAAAATAAGTGAATAAACCATCGAAAAACCCATTAACATTAAGCCTGGCAGACTGATTCACCTTTCCGGTGAGAAAATCGTTTTTTACTACATTTAAGCGGTCGAAATTTTTATCAAGAAAATCGGACAGCTCCTCATTTTCCGATTTTTTAAGCCAAAGATTCTGTTCGTTCTCATCGTGAAAAATTCTGTGGATAGGAGCATTGATCAGATAATTTTCTCCGGTATAAGATTGTATTTTCTGAAGACTTTTTTTAAGAAAATCTATTTGTTCCTGTGCTTTCCAGAAAGTAGTAAACTTTTTTAAGACTACAGGATTGATAATTCCTGCCGAAACCTGGGAAGCACTTTTTCTTCCTTCGGAAAAGATCACAAAGGACTTGTTATTTTGAATCAGCTGATGAGCCAGAAAAAGTCCTGCATATCCGTCTCCTACAATAATATAATCTACATTTTTCATATGAGAAATTTCATTTGTTTAAAGGTCATATGTAATCGCCTGTATCATTGATTATTGATCGGTAGTAAACAAAGGGCGATTTCATAATAAAAAAAACCTGAGTAAAAATACTCAGGTTTTCTATAAATATCAAGTGAAATCTAGTAATTCCACATATCATTTTCCATTTCAAGAATCTGTGCTTTGATTCTGTCACTCTCTTCCAGCTGCTCATCAGCATTTTTAGGAATATAGTCCTTAATAGTACCATCTCCTAACCCGCTTGAAGATTTATAGATAATAGAAGAAAATCTTCTTGCATTGATAACATCATCAAAAGATAGATCAGCAGACGAATTTTTTCTGTTGAAAACATAATTGTTTGCTAAAATATCACGGGCACTTGGGTAGTAAATCCAGAATAAATCGATCAGTTCATCAGCACCGGCCAATGGCTGGCCATCAGGACCAATTCTTCCGACAGATGTCGGATCCGGACCCATAGCAGCGATACCAAGCGGTCTGTACTTCATCTGACCATCTCTTTTATCGATAAACCACATACCCATTATTTTAAGAACTTTTACTTTATCAGTAGTTGTTCTGATGATATCTGTAAGTCTTTTCTTCTCGTCTTCTGTAAGTGTTCTTCCAGAGTTAAGGATATCGATGGCTTCTTCGTCAAGTCTTACACTCTCCAATCTTTTCTGAATGGCCTCAGGTGAAAGTCTTGTAACAAAGTTTTCGTCATCATAAACTTCTTTGATGTCACCTTTAAGGGCTCCATCAAGTAATAACTGATATAAAGATCTTGTAGAACTTGAAAGCAAACCATCCGGATTATCATAATAGAACGGCTGGTTGATCTTATCATTCATATCAATGATTTCCCAAACAAACATACTTTTGTAAATATCCTTGTCATCAACGAAACCATATTCAAGAGGCTTTACTTTATTGCTGATAACAGTATCCCCTGCTTTTCTCATTGATTCAGCTCTCATCTGTCTGAATTCCTCAGGAGAAGCAGCATTCAGAATAGTTTGGGAAAACGCGAATCCCGAAACTAAAACGAAAAGGGTGCTAATATATTTTTTCATAATATGATTTTACAAATTAACCTTATTGAACATTAATAATTACAGGTGAAATTTCCTTAAGCCTTTGGTTTCCAAGCCCTGTAGCTGTCGCCTGAATATCATAGATCTGAACTACATCACCAGGTCTAAGGTTTCTAAGCATACCTTCTGCTCCTGATAATGAGCTACCCTGAATCAGAGTACCTGCTTTTCCTGGAAGCTTAATAATAAAGCTGTTAACAGTGAATGAAACAGGGAAATCAAAGTCTGGTAACGTAGCAGTAACAATCTGGTTAGGTATAGAACCTGCCGGCATAAAGTTTACAGCTTTACCTCTGATCTGACCTTGTGGTCTAGGAATATTCTTAATTCTATATTCAAATACCTGAGAAACTGTTTTACCATATGGATCTGTTCCTGATAATGTTAACTTCACTACATTTCCTGTTGTAGGAGTAACATTCCATTTACCCTGACCTGTACTCTTCACAGTAGCTCCTGCTGCAGATAATGAAAGCTTAGAATTGTCAGCACCTAAGATTGATCCTGAAACAGGGTTCTCAAGTCCTCTATACATTACATTCATTTTATCAGCAGAAAGCAATAAACCTTTTTCAAGTTTTACTTCTCTTGGTCCTGCAATTACATTATAAGTATGTGTCCAAGGGAAAGACTGAGGTTTCCCTGAAGCATCTGTTAATGTAATAGTACCTCCTAATTTATGTTCACCAATTCCAGAACCTGAAATCTGCATGATCCCTTTACCGTTTTCAACTCTGCTTACTCCAGAGATGCTGATCTTATTGCTGTTAGAATAAGTTCCCAACATTACTTTTACTTCAGCCTGTTTTCCTGCCTGAATATCAATCGGACCTGAAACAATAGGCTCATAGCTTGAGAATTTGATATTCGCATCTACTTTTTCCTGAAGTAATAGTGCCAATGCATCAGACTGAACGTTTCTGGCATCATTTTGGATAATTTCCAAATTAGATATTGCAGCAATTAACGGCTGATGATAAAATTTATTCTGGAACCACGTCTTTTCATTGGGAGATGTTCCTTTAGGATACTCCGCAATAAGAGACTTGTTAGCTCTCGCTACTAAATCCTGTAACTGAGAATTGCTTCCAAAAGTAGCATTGATGTAGTTTCTTACGTCATCAATTTTAGCTTTCAGATCTAATGCATTCTTTGAAGGGGTATTTTCATCTCCCTCTTTAAAGAAGTATTCAGTTGTTGCTTCGTTATTGTTTAGTGCAGCAAAGTTTTCACTTACATCGATATCTTTTCCTGTTTGAGGATCTTTGTCATGAAACTCAGATTGTTTCTTCAACAAATCTTTAACATCCTGAGCAGATTTTACCAACACATCAATTTTGGTTTTCAATACTTTGTACTGAGCCCAAGGCTGTGCGTAGGTATCCGGAACCTGCTGAGCTTTGGCTTCCAGCGTTCTTTCAAAGATCTTTTCGTTCTTTCTTTCTGTTAAAGTTCTTGTTTCATTCAATGCTCTGGTAGAGTCATAGTATGATCTGATGATTTCTGCATCAATATTTAGGGCCATCATCGCGATGAACACCAAATACATCAGGTTGATCATCTTCTGACGAGGGGTCTGTTTTCCTTGTGCCATTCTCTTTTCTTTGTTTTTTAATTAAGTAGTTAAATTTAGAAATGGTTAGGAATTAAGACTTCATAGCAGTTAGCATACCACCATAAACTCTATTTAAGTTATTAAGATTAGTTGTTAAACCTTGTAGCTCTTGATTGAATTTCTCAGACTGCTCTGCAGATTTCTGCATATCCGCAACATACTTGTTAGCAAATTCAGATTGTCTCTTACCGCTTTCAAGTTGCATTGCATAAAGAGCATTCATGCTTTCCATATGCTGGGCAGCTTTGTTTAATTGTTCGTTATATTTATGAGTAGAAGCAGATACGTCAACAGTTTGGTTGATCTGATCAACAGAGCTTGAGAATTTATCAATTCCTGTTCTTAATCTTTCAAATAGCTGAACGTCTAATCTTGCGTCTTCAAGCATTTTATCCAATTTGCTGGAAAGAGAGTTTTCCAATTCAGCAAACTGAGCACTTGTATTTTTAGTGGTTACATTAGAGTGTAAAGGGTTTGGGTTGGCATGCTTATCCAATAACTCAGGGTAAACATTTTCCCAGGCATAAGACTCCTCAGTTTTAGGCGGGTCAAATGCGAAAATGATAAAGATAATCGCTTCAGTAATAAGCCCTACTGTAAGAGCCATATTCCCGTTAATTGGTCCCAGTGTAATGTGAGTAATTTTAAGCCAAGCTCCAAGAATTACAATTGCAGCACCGAATGAATAAAAGAAATTCATCCAAGCATCTTTAGTCTTAAACATATTGAGTTAGTTTTTTTAATATTAAATAAAATTGTTATGAAAAATTGTCTGATTAATTTCTGTTAACTCTTCTTGGCTTCACAGCTGCTTCAGGAATATCCTGTACAGTTCTGAACCCGATATAGCTTCTTGCGGAATCTTTTCTTTCCCAATCTCTTGCACCAGTCATTAGCGCATATCCTATATCTTTCCAAGATCCACCTCTTACAGATTTCTTCGTATCTAGTTTATCTTTAGTAGAAGGATTTAATGTAGAAGTAAATCCAGCTGAAGAGTTGTTGTATGAAGATGATGTCCACTCAGAAACGTTTCCAGCCATATCAAATAACCCAAATCCATTTTTCTTAAATTTCTTAACTGGAGCTGTATATGTATAAGTACCTTTTTTCTCGTCTTCCATGTAGTTACCTCTCTTAGGCTTGAAGTTAGCCAGGTAGCAACCTCTGTCATCCATTAAATATGGACCTCCCCAAGGGTAAGTAGCATTTTGCATTCCGCCTTTTGCGGCATATTCCCATTCAGTTTCTGTTGGAAGACGGAACTCTAATGGTCTTTGTTTTTTTCTTTTTAAACTTTCGTTGTAATCTGTTTTCAATTTAGATCTGAAGTTACAATAAGCCCTTGCCTGATCCCAGGTAACCCCAACAACAGGATAGTCTTTGTAAGCCTTGTGCCAGAAATACTGTTCAAACAATGGCTCATTGTAAGCAAAGTGGAAATCTTTTACCCAAACTGTAGTATCAGGATAGATCGCGATACTTTCGCTTTTCAGGTAATTAGCTCCTCTTTCGTTATCAGCAACTGCAGCATCCATATCTCCCCAACGGTAAGTATATTTAAGCTTGCTTACATCTAAAATTCTTTCGTTTCCGATTCTTGAGGAAGTAGGCAGATACATAGATTCTAAAACTTCTGCGTATTCTACATCCGGATATTTTGATGTGCTCCAGTGTAAAGGAATTTTCCAATCTAATCTTTTGCTTGCATCATAGCCTCCGTCTTCCCGGCCCCCCTGGCCTTCCATATATTCTTGATAAGGTGTTAAATTTTCTTCTTTTTTAGCAAGGTATGCATAATCTCCTATGCTTGCCCCTTTACGTCCGCCTTCATCACCACCTTCTCCGGCAGCTTCAGCAAGTAAAGTTCTCGCGATAGAGTCTCTTACATAATTGATAAATACTCTGTATTCTGCATTGGTGGTTTCTGCTTCATCCATGAAGAAAGAAGAAACAGTAACTGTCTTCAATGCTGCTTTTTCAGGTGTATTTGTCGGATCCTGGTCTGCTAAACCAGCAACAAACGAACCTGCAGGAATTGCGACCATTCCGTATGGTCTTTCCGCAACAAATGATTTAGTTTTTTCTCTTGGTATCAATTCTCCTTTTGTTCCTGGCTTCCCTACAGAAGAGCTGCCACCACCTGAACAAGATACCGATGCTACCGACGCAGACAATAATAAAAGAAATATCCTTTTCATGTTAATTTTTATAATTAAGCCGTAAATATATAATTTTTTTAAGAAACTTTTAAGATTTTTTTTGAAATAACGGAAGAAATCTAAATTTATTTTATTTACAACAACTTTTTATTCCACGGTAACAGATTTTGCAAGGTTTCTCGGCTGATCTACGTTGGCTCCTCTATAAACTGCAATATAATAAGCAAGCAGTTGCAGAGGTACGGAAGCAACGATTGGAGAGAAACATTCTGAAGTTTCAGGGATTTCGATAACATAATCTGCCATTTCGCTCACCTGACGGTCTCCTTTATTAACTACAGCGATAATTTTTCCTTTTCTCGCTTTAATTTCCTGAACATTACTTACAATTTTATCATAGTGACCTTTTCTTGGTGCTATAATAACAATCGGCATGTTTTCATCGATCAGGGCAATCGGACCGTGCTTCATTTCTGCAGCCGGGTATCCTTCTGCATGGATATAAGAAATTTCTTTTAATTTTAATGCTCCTTCTAAGGCTGCAGGATAGTTGTATCCTCTTCCTAAATAAAGGAAATTGGTAGCTTTCACAAAATCTTTCGCAATATCCTGTGTAAGCTCATGAGTGGTATTTAACACTTCTTCAATTTTCTTAGGCATAGCATCAAGCTCAGCAATTAAGCTCATGAACTCGGCATTTCCTAAATTTCCGTTGTGTTTTCCTAATTTAAATGCAATTAAAGTAAGAATGGTAAGCTGCGCTGTAAATGCTTTTGTAGAAGCAACTCCAATCTCAGGACCGGCGTGTGTATAAGAACCGGCATCTGTAATTCTTGCAATGGAAGAATCTACCACATTACATATACCATATATAAATGCACCTTTTTCTTTGGCAAGTTTTAAGGCAGCCATTGTGTCAGCAGTTTCTCCGGACTGGGAAATGGCAATGACCACATCTTTATCGGTAATAATCGGGTTTCTGTATCTGAATTCTGATGCATACTCTACCTCCACTGGAATTCTTGCATATTCTTCAATCAGATATTCTCCGATAAGACCTGCATGCCATGAAGTACCACACGCGATAATAATAATTCTGTTTGCATTTTTGAATCTCTCCACATGATCCCAGATCCCGGCCATTTTGATAATTCCCTCATCAACAAGAAGTCTACCTCTCATGGTATCATGTACAGATTTAGGCTGTTCAAAGATTTCTTTAAGCATGAAATGCTCGTAACCTCCTTTTTCAATCTGCTCAAGGCTCAGTTTAAGCTCCTGAATTTCCGGCTCAATTTTAGAGTTTTCATTGATGGTTCTGATGTCTACCCCGTTTTCCAGAGAGATGGTTGCCATATGACCTTCTTCAAGATAAATAGCTTCTTTTGTAAACTCTACGAAAGGAGAAGCATCAGATGCAATAAAGTATTCTTTATCACCGATCCCGATTGCTAAAGGAGAGCCTAATCTTCCTACCACCAATACTCCCGGGTAATCTTCGTGAAGTACAGTGATTGCATAAGCTCCGTATACTTCATTCAAAGCATATCTTACTGCTGTCGGGAAATCAATATCAGGATTAAGATCCATAAAATACTGGATAAGGTTTACCAATACTTCTGTATCTGTTTCTGATTTGAAAGTAAATCCTTTTTCAGTAAGCATTGTTTTAATCGTATCATAGTTTTCGATGATACCATTATGTACAATTGCTATTTTTCCGTTGTTTGACAAATGCGGGTGGGAATTTCTGTCACTAGGAACTCCATGGGTAGCCCAACGGGTGTGTCCCATTCCAATTTTAGACTTTCCTTTCAGTTCTTTAGAAATATTCACCAAATCTTCCACTTTACCTTTTGTTTTTTCTACTTCCAGCTTGTTATCTGGACTTTCCAAAACAATTCCGGCACTGTCATACCCTCTATATTCCAATCTTCTAAGACCGTTAATTACAATTTCATAAGCGTCTTGAAAACCTGTATATCCTACTATTCCGCACATATTTTTATTTTGTCTAGTGTTGTTTGTTGTTTATTTTCTTCTATTTTTTCGTCCCATAAGTCACCAGTAACTGGATTCTTTTTGGATTGGTATTCGTTTTATCTACTCCTGTAAGAATAATTCTGTTCATGTCAAATGCTCTTGTCGTATTACGAACTCCTAAAAGGGTTCCTGTAGGATTTGTAACAAATGACCCGGCAGTAATTACTAATGGTTTATTAGTAATCAGCTTGGTATTTCCATCAGGATCTTTTTCTGTTTTTTCTTCAACAAGATCCTTGATTGTTTTGGTTACTACAAAATCATAATAACCAGGATTTTCTTTATAATAATATAGCCCCAGCCCAGTTGTCAGATCTGAAGTGAATAATAAATTTTTGTAATCTATTTTACCAGCAGAATCTAATGTATTAGCTAAAAGTGTAAACCTGCGGTCTTCAGTAGAGCCTGTATTTTTCCATGTTTCAGGATCCAGGTACACTCTGATCTTAGCACTTACAATACCCGCTTTATCTTTTACAAAAATGTCCTTAAGCTGTGCAATTGTTTCATCCTTAATTTTTACGATCACAGAAGGGCCACCCATTCCCTGAACAAAAAGTCTGGCATCACCATCATTAGGATTACTCGTAGCCAATGAAGATGCAACAGCCGAACCGGATCTGCTGTATTCATAGAGCCCCAGATGCACATTAGCACTTCCTAAATTAAAATTAAGTGTTGTCTGCGGTCTTGTGGTTGTTCCGTTGTCTGTTTTATCATATTTATAATACATGATAAGCTGCAGATCATTAGGAGAGAACTGATAAAGATATTTATCCGTTTCATCCACAGAAATTTTTATTCCTTTAAAATATCTGATAAAGTTAGCAGCATCCTGAAGTTCAGGCTTTCCTTTTTTATCAAGAATGTGAGTCTGGAAAAAGTCTGTATTGCTCAGCTTCATTCTGAATCCAAGGTTTCCTGTAAATACGACTGAGTTATCAGATTTTTTTGTAATGGATACGGAACTGATTTTACCGTCAAATACTCCTGAACCTAACAGTTCACCGGTACTTATTGATGCATTGGAACGTTTTAAAGCATCATTATTTGCATCTAAGAACGTTGTCACTTCGTGTACATTGATTTTCATTGTTTTTGAAGCCACTTTACCGTATTTACGAACCGGGTAAGTTTTCTTCTCAATGGAAACTGCTGTAGCAACCCCATCTACCGGGAAATCACTTTTATCAAATGTATTTGTTTTCAATGAATCGCTTTCAAAGAAATAAGTATTTGCCGTTGTATTCGCTGGTGGTCTCACTACAAGGACTACAGAATCTACTTTTGGATTCGCTCCGTTAAAGTCATAGTTATCTACCGGCATTCTCAGCTGAGTAACATAAGAAGCTCTCTGCATTCCGAACTGGTTTTCAGTAAAAGCTCCAAGAACGCCAACATAAGAAGCGGCACCCGATTCGTTCAGTCCGCTGATCAGCCTGGAAGCATCACTTTTGATGGAATCTTTATTATCGTAATTGTATGCTATAACAGGATATGAAATTTCATTGCCTTGTACTGCATCACCATTAAACAGCTGCTCACCAAGAGAATCCGGATCAGGTTCACAGTTATGAAGGAATGTACTTCCGAAAAACGCCATCAAAAGTATGGCGAAGGTCTTTTTAAGATTATGAGTCATTAAAAATGTGTTTTTAATAAATTTGATTTATAGAATCTATGTCAAGATATTCCGACTTTTGAGTTGCGGTTTCATTGAAAGCCTTATCCAGGTCTTCATCCAGAAACTCGTCTCCCTTCACAACGGCATCCACATAGTTCATACTCTCAATAACAAAACTTTTAATCGTTGGGTTATCTAACGCTTTTAATCCTGAAATATTATCAAATTGCAGCTTTTCGTTGATCTTTTTATCCAGATCAGCATCTTTCTCATTGTAAAGAGAAAGTACAATTTTAGCGTCTTTGAAATAAGTATCTGATTCGTAGTACGTTTTAAGATAAATTGGAACAAAAGAGGACATCCATCCATTTAAATGAATAACATCCGGTACCCAGTTTAGCTTCTTAATGGTTTCAATAACCCCTCTGGCAAAGAAAATAGCTCTTTCGTCATTGTCTTCGAAAGGATTTCCTTCATCATCGAAATAATATTGTTTTCTTTTGAAGTATTCTTCATTGTCAATAAAGTAAACCTGAAGTCTTTCCCCCGGAAGAGACGCTACTTTAATGATCAGAGGCTGGTCCAGGTCATTGATAATAATGTTCATCCCTGAAAGGCGGATTACCTCATGAAGCTGGAACTTTCTCTCACTTATTTGTCCAAATCTTGGCATAAAAACTCTTACATCATTGCCTTCTTGGTGCATCTTAAGTGCCATTTTGTTTACCACTGCAGCCATATTTGTATCTTCCTGATATGGATACATCTCTGTAGTAATGTACAGTATTTTTTGATTCGGCATAAACTTTCTATCTAATTTTTGTAAAAATGCTTTAATGTGCAAAATTACAAAAAAACATCCAACATTATTTTAATTAACATTTTTTTACGATAATTCCCTTTTTCAAATTAATAAAAGCGCATATTATTATGCGATATTTTTACTATTTTTGAAATAGTATTAAAATAAACTATGGAAGTTATAAAAAACAGGAAAATTCTTCAGGATTTCATTGAAAGACAGAAAGAAATGGGAAAAAGAATTGGCTTTGCCCCTACTATGGGAGCCTTACACCAAGGCCACCTTTCTCTGTATGAAGAGGCAAAAAAAGAAAATGACCTTGTTATTTCTTCAATTTTTGTAAATCCGACCCAGTTCAATAATCCTGAAGATCTGGAAAAATATCCGAGAGATATCAACAGAGATATACTCATTCTCCAGAATTCCGGCCTTGTAGATGCTGTTTATATTCCGGAGGTAGCAGATATTTATCCTGAAAAGGCAGAAAGTAAGCACTATGATTTTGATGGATTGGAAAGTGAGATGGAAGGAAAATCAAGACCCGGCCATTTTGACGGGGTGGGAACTGTTGTAGAAGAGCTTTTCAGACAGGTACAGCCAGACAATGCTTATTTTGGCGAAAAAGATTTCCAGCAGCTCGCTATCATTAAAAAGATGGTAGATAAAAAGCATCTTCCTGTTAAAATAACCGGAGTTCCTATTTACAGAGCAGAAAACGGATTAGCATTAAGCTCCAGGAACCAAAGACTTCATGAAGACCGCAAAGAAGCTTCAAAAGTAATCTATGAGACTTTAAAAAAAGTAAACGACTGGTTCAGGACCGTCAGCATTCCTGAAATCAAGGAAAGAGTAGCTGATATTTTTGATGATCAGCCGGGAATGAAGCTGGAATATTTCCTGATTGCCGATGAAAACACATTACAGGAGACTGATTTTTTCTATAAAGACAGAAATTTCAGAGCCTTTATTGTAGTTGTGGTAGATGGAGTACGATTAATTGACAATATGCATCTGGATTAATCATTCAGAATTTACATAATAATATCCCTGGCTTTTAGTTGGGGATTTTTTATTGAACAAAATAAAGACAACAAACCTGATTTCATACAAAAATCAAAGGCCTCCTGAAGGAAGCCTTTGAAACACCAAATCACAAAATATTAATATGAAAAAAATTTACTTTTCAGTAAACTTGTGACCCGGCTGGGATTCGAACCCAGGACCCATACATTAAAAGTGTATTGCTCTACCAGCTGAGCTACCGAGTCGGCCACAATTAAAATGAAATAAATTTCAATATTAATTATTAAATTTTTCTTTGCAGTGCCTGCGACTGGACTCGAACCAGCACATCCTTAGGAAACCACCCCCTCAAGATGGCGTGTCTACCAATTTCACCACGCAGGCAATAAAATTACAAGACAGTAATCTTTATTGCTAGTGACCCGGCTGGGATTCGAACCCAGGACCCATACATTAAAAGTGTATTGCTCTACCAGCTGAGCTACCGAGTCGGCCACTTATTACAACAAGTTTTCATTTAAGTAATGTCCCTTGTTTTAAGTGGTGCAAAGATATGACTTTTTTCTTTATCTCAAAACTTTTTCGCAAATTTGTTTAAAAAAAATTCATGGTAATTTCATTGATCGGATACATGGGAAGTGGCAAATCACACATTTCCAAAATATTAAGCGAAAAAATCGGTTTTAAACTGATCGATCTCGATAAAGAGATTTCCAGACGAAATAAATTAACCATCCCTGAGATTTTTGAGAAAAAGGGAGAGATTTACTTTAGAAAGCTGGAAAGGGAGGCGCTGGAAGAGATACTGGCTTCTGAAGAAAATGTGGTTTTAAGCCTTGGCGGAGGGACTCCTGTGTACTATAATAATATGGAAATCATCAACCACAATTCTAAGAGTGTTTTTTTAAGAACAGGTGTAGGAACACTGGTAGAAAGACTTTCAAAACAGAAAGAAAAAAGGCCGCTGATAGCCAATATATCAGATGAAGATCTTCCGGAATTTATTGCCAAACACTTATTTGAAAGAAATCAGTTTTACAGCAAAGCGCAGTTCACAGTAGGAACAGACTCCCGGGAGCCGGAAAATATTGTTAACGAAATAATAGAAAAGCTCTATCTCTAGAGCTTTTTTACTTTTATATTAATCTTCGTTCCCGTCTTCACTATCTGTCTCTCCGAAGAAATCATCCCAGTCTGTAAAATCTGAGTCGATATCATTTCCTACATATTCATCCATTTCTCTTCTGTCTTTTTTGGTAGGCCTTCCCTCACCTTTATTCCTGTAATAATCCTGCGACATCTTACGAAGCTTCAGCAATTCGTATTGTTCTTTATCCGTCACATCCTGGATATGAAGCGGTACCAGCTTGGCTCCTATCCTGCTCTTTGGAATTTGAATTACCTTTATTTTATAATCAATCTGATTTTTACGGATTTTAATCGTATCCCCTTCTTTTACCTCTTTAGATGACTTTACGGCAGACGTGCCTATAGAAACTCTGTTCTTTTTAATCTCCTCTGCTGCAATACTTCTCGTCTTATAAAAACGAATGCTCCATAAAAATTTATCTATTCTCATATTTTTTTATACTTTTGCCGTTATATTATTTGTAAAGTAATTAAAGTTTTTTGAAATGAAAAAAATATTTTTATATATCCTTGCAGGATCTTTATGTTTTTCTGCTTGTAAGAAAGATGATGATGTATCAACCTATGTAGAGCCGGAAGATGTTGCTACGCAAAACACATACGATGATCAGGCCATTAAGAAATTCATGGATGAGAATTATCTGGATGCACAAGGTAATATAAAAGCTTTCAGTTCTACGGATACTGCGGATGATAATGAAAAGAAGCTGTCTGAACTGAGTCCCGTAACACTACCTTCAGGAACTATCTACATTATGAGAAACGGAGCTCAGCCAACGCCAGCTGATTCTGCAAAAACCATTAATGATGATGATATTATCAAAATTATGGGAAGAGCATACTCTTACCTGGCTGTTAATTCTGATGGAAACACCACATTTCAAGCAAAAGCTGCCTTTTTAAATACCATTGATGGAACAGGTGTTCCTGTTATTGACCCAATGTATTATTATGTAAAGAAATCAATACTGGAGGCCGGTACTGATGCGGCAAAACAACCAGGTTATTATCAAATATCAGGTTTCAGAGAAGCTTTACAGAAATTTAAAGCATTTGATAACCTTACCAGTGAGACACCTTATAACTTACAGGGAGTCATTATCGTTCCCTCCAGAGCTGCTTTTGCAAGAAATCCTCATTATCCGTATTTAAATACTTCTTACAGAAATAAATCTTTTGTGTTCAACTTTCAGATTTATGGAAGAGCAGACAGACCTAGCGGAGAAAAACAGTAACAATACTATATAATAACAATAAATAAATAGCCCCAAAATGATGATTTTGGGGCTATTTATTTTTATCAACATGAATTATGATCTTGCTTTCTGTTTTACATTTCCTAAAATATCCGGGAAATAAAGGTCTGCAAGGTGGTCAAATTCATCTCCCCTCATAAACATGGTGGCATCTACTTCTTCATAAGAACTTCTTCCCGCAGCAGCAATAAGTTCATTGCAGGTGTGAAGGGTATTTTTATGGAAGTGATATACTCTTTCTGCCTTATCCGTTACATCAAGTCCTTTAATAAGCATTTTATCCTGTGTTGCTACTCCCGTAGGACAGTTGTTTGAGTTACATCTCAACGCCTGGATACATCCTAAAGAGAACATAAATCCTCTGGCATTGTTACACATATCTGCTCCCATTGCAATGGCTCTCAGGATATCAAGGCTGGTAAGAACTTTACCGCTGGCGATCACTCTTAATTTACTTCTTACATTATAGTTGTTAAGTGTCCTGTTTACAAATATTAAAGCTGGCTCCAATGGCATTCCTACCCCGTCAGAAAATTCCGGTGGTGCTGCTCCTGTTCCTCCTTCGGCTCCGTCTATAGTAATAAAGTCCGGATAGATCTTCAAAACGTTCATTTGCACACAGATATCCTCAAATTCCTTGGTATCACCGATACAAAGTTTAAAACCAACAGGCTTTCCTCCTGAAAGATCTCTCAGCTGCTGTACAAACCTCAACAGCCCTGCAGCATCAGAGAAAGCGGTATGTGATGGTGGAGAAATAACAGTCATTCCCGGTGTTACGTGACGAATTGCTGCAATTTCCGGAGTATTTTTCACGCCCGGCAGCACTCCTCCATGGCCTGGTTTTGCCCCCTGTGACAATTTGATCTCAATCATTTTCACATTAGGAAGGGTTGAATATTTGGTAAATAATTCAGGATTGAATTTTCCTTCATCATCACGGCACCCGAAATACCCTGTTCCAATCTGCCAGCATAAATCTCCTCCCTCCAGATGATAAGGCGAAATTCCCCCTTCTCCCGTGTTATGATAAAAGTTTCCTTTTTTAGCCCCCCTGTTCAGTGAGATCTGTGCTCTGTCACTCAATGCTCCGAAACTCATTGCTGAGATATTGAATAAGGAAGCATGGTAAGGCTGTGTACACTGCTCACCGCCAACCCATACTCTGGGAAGTTCTTCTGATGGTGACTTTGCATAAATAGAATGCTTGATCCCTTCGTATTTTCTGTGGTTCACTTCAAGCTGTGTCCCGAAAGCTACCGTATCACTTAAATTTTTTGCACGTCTGTATACTGCAGAACGCTGGTTTCTTGGAAACGGTTTTCCGTCTGTTTCCCTTTCAATAAAGTATTGCTGCATTTCTGGTGAAATACTCTCGAAAAAATACCGGAAATATCCCAATACCGGAAAATTCCTTAAAATAGCATGTTTCGATTGGTAAGCATTGTAAACACCCAATGCATAAATTGCGGATAACAGCGTCGGTATCCAGTAATGCGCTCTGATCAGCATTGCTATAATCCATGTAGCAACTACTAATACAATTCCCCAAGATAAAAACTTATCTCTCATGAATGTAGTATTTAAAGTTTAAAAATAAATTTAGTAGAATTTTTGCAAAGAGCCTATGCTTTTGCTAAAAAATTTTGGTAGGAAGATTGCACAGAAACCGTGCCATCTGACAGGATTTTTTCTAAATTCAGAAATTCGATTTGGTTTACGGATGCAGGATCAAAGTCTTTCTGGACTCTCACATAGTTTTCGGTGAAGCCAAACATTTTCCCGTCTTTATTTTCGTGCTCCCAAAGAACAGGAAGCGTCTTTCCAAGTTGTGTCTGATAAAATGCCATCTTCTTCTTTTCAGAAAGGATCCTCAGCATTTTATTACGTTTTTTTCGTTCCGCCACAGGAACTACTCCGTCCATTGCTGCGGCTTCCGTATTTTCTCTTTCAGAATAGGTAAATACGTGAAGATAGGTAATAGGAAGCTCATTCAGGAAATTATAGGTTTCCATAAATCTTTCCTCTGTTTCTCCCGGGAATCCTACAATAACATCTACACCGATAGCCGCATCAGGCATAACCTCGCGGATCTTGTTCACTCTGTCGTTGTAAAGTTTAGTCAGGTAACGACGCTTCATCTTTTTCAAAAGATCATCACTTCCGGATTGTAACGGGATATGAAAATGCGGAACAAAGCTTCTGCTTTTAGAAACCAGTTCAATGCTTTCATCTTTTAAAAGATTGGGTTCAATAGAAGATATACGGATTCTTTCTATCCCTTCTACTTTATCCAGCTCTGAAATAAGATCAAGAAACGTATGTTCATGTCTTTTATTTCCAAACTCACCTTTACCGTAATCACCGATATTTACTCCTGTAAGAACAATTTCTTTGATATCTTTAGCAGCAATTTCCTTAGCATTTCTAAGAACATTTTCAATGGTATCTGAACGTGAAATTCCTCTTGCTAACGGAATGGTACAGTAGGTACATTTGTAATCACAGCCATCCTGCACTTTGAGGAAAGCCCTGGTTCTGTCCCCGATAGAATAGCTTCCGATAAAAAAGTCGGTTTCTTCAATTTCACAGGAGTGCACTATACCTTCGTTCTCAGATTTCTCCAAATCATCAAGGTAGCTTAGAATATTGAATTTTTCTTTTGCTCCCAAAACGAGATCAACGCCTTCAATCTGTGAAATTTCTTCAGGTTTCAGCTGTGCATAACATCCGACAATTACTACCAGTCCTTCCGGATTGGCTTTCATTGCTCTTTTTACGTGAAGTTTACATTCACGGTCAGCATTTTCTGTTACGGAACATGTATTGATAACATACACATTTGCTTTTTCATCAAAACTTACCTTCTCATAACCTGCATCTGTTAATTGACGGGCAATAGTAGATGTTTCTGCAAAGTTTAATTTGCAGCCCAGTGTATGAAACGCGGCAGTTCTGTGAAAAGTAGACATTTGTTACTCCTGAATTTTATGGGTGCAAAGATAGTAATTTTAATAAGAATGCAAGATTGATTCAATCTATTGTTTATATTCGTCCCTCACTTCAGGACTGTTTTGAAAGCAGACAGGTGATGAATTGCTTTCCTGATCTGTACTTGAAAATCTGGTTTTCATTTCTGTATTAAACTGTTGGGAACGGTTTCTGGCAATAGAAAGTGTATTCCAATCTTCATTTTTTATCATTTTAGCAATATAAACGATCTGACCGATATGGTACGGATAATGAGCCAGCTGACGAAAAACGGCATCCATCACGGAATGTCCTTCTCCTCTGATATATATTGTTGAATAAAGATTCTCATTATTTATTTTATCAAGAGCATTAAAAAAACAGGTCCAGCCTTTTTCCCAATATTCAAGGACTTCTGCTTTAGTTGTAAAAGAGTTGACAAACTCATCATCACGGTTACGATAAGATTTTTCTCCGTCTTCAGTAAGGAAATTAGTCCATCTTGAAAGCATATTTCCGGCAATATGCTTCACTATTACAGCAATCGAATTACTTTCTTCATTATACTGCCAGAATATCTGCTCGTCTGTGAGCTGATCAAAGGTTTTATCCCCAAGTGATTTATAGTATTCAAAACGTTTTATGAACAGGTCTTTCATGCTTTCTATTTTGCTACCTAAATTAAAAACTTTAAAAATAAAACCACTTCAAATTGAAGTGGTTTTTTCTATCTGTTTTATTATTATTCTCTGTTTTTCACCAGAACCCAGCCTGTATATTTAATGGCTGTATTCTTTTTATCATTTTCATTCCATGTGATAGAATACCAGTAGGTTCCTGTAGGTACTCTTCTTCCGCCCTGGGTACCATCCCATTTATAACCATTTGATCTGTCTGCCTGGAAGATTTTATTTCCATACCGGTCAAAAACATTCATGATCAGGTTTTGTTTACTGGCCAGTGCAGAATAGTCGATCACATCATTTATTCCGTCTGCATTAGGAGTAATTACATTGATCAGATTAGGCACAACGATTCCGATTTCTATCGGATCACAATCATAGGCATCTTTTACATATACTTTATGATCCCCTCTTGAAAGGTTATTGAAAACATTGGAATCCTGCCAGATGATATTATCTATTGAATATTTATAAGCCGGGGTTCCTCCGATTACAGATACTGTGATGGTATTATTCGAAATATCAATACCGGAAACAACCGGTTGCTCGGAAGGAAGTACTTTTACTGTTTGTGTCGTGATACATTCTCCTGTTTTAAGTTTCACCCAGTATACTCCTATCCCTGCCTTGATGGTTTGAGTTGTAGCTCCTGTACTCCATTCATAACTTTTGAATCCAGGTCCTGCATCCAGCGTTGTCTGATCTTCGGCACAAATCGTCACATCTTTAAGTTTATCGGAATATACCGGTGGAATAACGACTAAAGTAATTCTGGCAATTGTGTAACATCCCTGGGCATTCGAAACCCTTACATATACAAATCCGTTAGGTGCAATATAATTATTGGCATTCAGGATCTCATTAGTTTGATTAAGAGCATCTGTCAATGAAGGATAATATTTTTTTGTCGGATTGGTCTGTCCTGTTACTGAAGCATTGACAAGATTGAAAGAAGCCGTGGATGGGTTGGATTCAATGAAGCATGATCTTAAGGTTGCTTCATTCACAATCACAACCGGATAAAACTTCAGGGTAATCTGTGCTACAGCACTGCAACCGAATTCGGATATCACCTTCACATAGATAACGCCTTCTGCAGAAACAAATGCCATTGGATTGGTAATCTCATTAGTACCGGCATTGAGATCTGCCATCGTATGATAATATTTTTTGGTGACATTCGGGTTTGCGATAACGTCAGCTGTAGTCAGATCAAATAAAGCTGTGCCTGCATTATTATTGTTACACTCGGTCAATGTTACATTTTTAACTGTTATAGCTCCATTTTTGAATTTAAATGTTCCTACCTGCTTACACTTATTAAGCGGATTAGAAGCATTTGTAGGGTCGGTATAACTGATACTGTAATAATAAACAGTGGTTGTATTGACAGTGACAGGGGTTGTAATCGGATTATTCCCTGTTAAGGCATCATTCTGGCTCACATGGTAACTTACCCCAAAGTTTTGATTCCCGTTAAGAATTCCTGAGGATAATGTAGAAAAATCAAATAAAGCTGTAGGAGAACATATTACCACTTCTCTCGGGTCAGCAGGATTGGCTGCCGGAATTCCGGGAGGATTAAATGGCTGGGTCTGGATGCTTGGATCCGTGAACGGTGAAGCCAGTGTTGCAGTTCCGCCCCATGTTAAAGAAAACGGAGCCGTGGTAGAACTGGTGCTGCTTACCCAGTTATCAATAAACAAATAATAAGTCTGTCCCGGCAAAACATCAAGATACTTGCAATAAGGAGTCAGTGAGCCTCCTGCGGCACTTAGAAGTGTGCTTGTCATGTTCAGGCCTGTAGCAGGGCCAGGCCCGATAACCGTTGCAGCATTACAACGTATTGGTGAACCTAAGCTTCCACAGGTTACATTAGGACCAAAAATGGCCCAGTCATAATCGGCATCAGGATTGTTCGGGACGAGGTCGAAAGTGAGTGTTCCTCCTGTAGCAATGGTGATTTTATACCATATTGAGTTGTGCTCTCCGGTAAAGTCTATACAGCTTCCCGAGTTGACCAATTCTTTTATATTACCATATCCTGTAGGACTGTAAGTGATATTTGAGTTTCCGCAAACGGAAAGTGCAGTAGCACAATCGGCCTGGGCATAGAAAGTATGAGAGAGGCATAGAAGTATGAAAAGTAAAATTTTTCTCATAGATATATGTTTATGGTTATATTAGTTATACATCACACTGATAGTCAATGCACACCAAATATACCTATATTTTAATTATAAACAATAAAATCTCAATAATTTTAAACTATTACAAATTAAAAAATGAAATAATTTAAAATTATTTATATTATTTTCAATTAAAACACAAAATAACTAAACATATAAAAACACTCACTTTACTTGATACTTGTAATATTTCCACAAAGATTTTCAAGGTGGAATATTTTGTGGAAAGGACTTTTCACTTCCTTCAGATGTTCTTTGTCCTGAATAAAAGTATATCGTGAAGCAATGGAATTCATGTCTGAAACAATAACCAGCCAGCATTCATCCACAGAAGTGTCATAATAAGGAAATTTTTCGTTCTTTTTTTCAATGAGTTCCAGAATCTTTTCCGAACAGAGCTCATCAAACAGGTTCATGCTGTACTCATGGGTGATAAAAACATTCCTGCGATGGAAAGATTTTCTCAGACTTTTTACGCAGCCTACGGGTTTATTTTTTTTTATGCTTTTGTAAATACTGATAATGTTTTCCTGCTGTACTTCCAGGTTATCAAATTTGGTTGCCGGATGGAATTCTAAAAAATAAACACCACGATATTTCGTAGTGTCTTCCTGTTCTAATAATATTTCTGCCTGACGGAACATTTTATTCAAAGTGCTTTCCACTTTTTTCATTTCCAGATGGTTGATGACTTCAGTAAGTTCTATTCCGATTTTTTTGTCGTTTAATTTTGCGATAAAGTCCGGGCTCTCGCAGGTAAGGTTTTCAAATTTCACTTCGGGGAAGTGGTGCATGAAAGAGTTGAGAAGAAGAATCTCAGATTTCTTTCTGTATTTTTCACGGTCATGCAGCGGAGATTCGTCTATGGTACGATGATACTTTTCTATGGGCTTTTTTTTCAAATGCCTGTTCAGGTAATATAAACTCAGATTCTTGATCAGATCTTCATCAGAAAATGTCTTTTTCATGTGTGATTTTTTTATTTAATTAAAGAACACATGCAGCCATTGGCTTTCATCATTAAAAGTTTT
This sequence comes from Chryseobacterium amylolyticum, assembly GCF_051011775.1. Classification (NCBI taxonomy): domain Bacteria; kingdom Pseudomonadati; phylum Bacteroidota; class Flavobacteriia; order Flavobacteriales; family Weeksellaceae; genus Chryseobacterium; species Chryseobacterium amylolyticum. Next base: position 197,903 of record NZ_JBPCHX010000005.1, on the reverse strand, counting down.
TGATAATCAAAAATTTACACTCTTAAAGATAAGTAAAAAAACAATTCAATGCTTAGTTTTTACATTAATTTATCTATTAATTAATGTAAAGTTTATTTTCATTATTTATACCTTTGCTTTTTTAAACACAAACCTACATTTATGGATTTTAGGAATTTCAGAATACCCTACAATATCAATCCTCAATATTCCAAAAAAACTGTTTATTTCTCAATGGAGTTTGCTCTTGAGCAGGTACTGAAGATATATTCGGGAGGGCTTGGCTTTCTGGCAGGATCTCACATGAGAAGCGCTTACAATCTTAAGCAGGATCTTATTGGCATCGGGATCTTATGGAAGTTCGGTTATTATGACCAGGCGAGAAATCACGATCAGACCTTACAGCCGGTATGGACAAGAAAGATGTACAGCTTTCTTGAAGACACCGGAATCAAATTTCAAATCGAAATCCACAGTGCTCCGGTTTGGGTAAAGGTATGGTATCTGGACCCTGAAATTTTCAATACGGCACCCATGTTTTTCCTTTCTACGGATGTTCCGGAAAATGACCACGTTTCCAAAACAATCTGCCACAAATTATATGATGCCAATGAATCCACAAAGCTTGCACAATATATTTTATTAGGAAAAGGCGGAGCCAAGTTACTGGATGAAATGAATATTGAAAGAGACGTTTATCACCTGAATGAAGCTCACGGACTGCCTGCAGCTTTTTATCTTTTAAGAAAATATAACGGAGATCTTAATAAAGTTAAGGAAAAACTGGTTTTCACAACCCATACCCCGGAAGAAGCAGGTAATGAAAAGCATAGCTTCAGGTTATGTTATGATATGTCTTATTTTTCAGGATACAGCATGGAAGAAGTGAAAAAGATTGAAGGATCTGATGATGACCGTTTCAATCATTCTCTCTGCGCATTAAGAATGGCAAGAATGGCCAATGGGGTTTCCCAGCTTCATGGTGTAGTATCCAGAGCAATGTGGAATAAATACCCTGGAATCTGCGAAATTACCTCTATTACAAATGCCCAGGAGTTTAAATACTGGTCCGATAAACCTTTATACAATGCAAAAGATGAAAATGATGCAACTGCTTTTGACTTCCGTAAAAAGTATTTAAAGAAAAAGCTGTTCAGCATTGTCGCAGATCAGACAGGGAACTTATTTAATCCTAATGTCTTTACCATTGTCTGGGCGAGAAGATTTGCCGGTTATAAAAGAGCAGAGCTTCTTTTACATGATAAAGAAAGATTCTACAGACTCCTGAATAACCCAAAATATCCGGTACAGATCATCTGGGCAGGAAAGCCCTATCCAATGGACTACTCTGCCATTTCTACGTTCAATACGCTGGTTGAAGAAAGTAAAAACCATAAGAATATTGCTGTTCTTACAGGTTATGAACTTTCTTTAAGCAAATCTCTGAAACAGGGTTCTGATGTGTGGCTTAATAACCCAAGGGTTCCAAGGGAAGCTTCAGGAACTTCGGGAATGACGGCTGCAATGAACGGCTCTGTTAATTTATCCACAGATGACGGCTGGATCCCGGAATTCGCAAAACATGGAGAAAACTCTTTTGTAGTTCCCAAAGCAGATTATCTGAATATGAGTATCTATGAGCAGGACAATTACGATTTAAACAAGTTGTATGAAATCCTGGAAAACGAAATACTTCCTACCTATTATGACCGACCTGACGAATGGAGAAAAATCCAGCACAATGCGATGAATGATGTAAAAGATCATTTCAACAGCGACAGGATGGCGGATGAATATTACAAAGTACTATATACTAAAGCGGACTGGTAAAATAAAAAGGCAGAATAGCTAAAAACGAATAACATATTTGATATTTTGCCATTCAATAAAAAACCCGGAAAAATTTTCCGGGTTTTTTATTGAGTTTATTTACTTTTTTTCTTAGAAGGCACTTTAAGGCCTTTTTCCCTCGCTTCAGAAATACCGATGGCTACGGCTTGTTTTCTGCTTGTCACTTTCTTTCCGGAAGAAGATTTCAGTTTTCCTTCCTTGAATTCGTGCATAACTTTTCCTACTTTGTCCTGAGCTTTTTCTGAATACTTAGTCTTGCTCATGATAAGATTTTTTTAAGATTTTGGCAGGGATACCCCTAATTCATAAACACAGGCATGTTTCAAATATTTTGAACGCTCTCTCGATGTTACCGACTCAAAATGATCATTCTTGATCACAATGATCGGGTCTTCCGCATTTTCAATTTCAAAATTGGCTAAATACCTTTCATCCGGCGGAGACTGCTGTTGTTTTGCTTTAATTTTCTGCAGTTCATCCGCATATTTTCTGAATCCCGGGTCTGAGGAATGGATAAATTTATATTCATCGCCTGCATACACATAGTAATGAAGTTTTTTTTCTATCAAACCCGCTTCATCATTGATTTCGGGATTATCATTCCCGTCTCTGAATACGACTTCCACCAATGTTCCTCCTTTTTTACGGGCGCATTCCTCTGCGTCATTAAAACTGGAAAAACCTGTATAAACGATCTGATCATTCATTACATAACGGTTCAGTTTCTGGTTGTATGCATTCGTTTCCATAATTATTATTTGATTTGATTATAGTTAATGATATTCAATTTTTTTGCCAAAAAGCTTATTTGAAAAGCTTTTTTACACATTTAATAAAATTATTATCTTTGAAATCCATTAATGTTAGAAATGAAAAAACTACTCTTAACTCTTACTGTGGCGGCAGTATTTCAAAATGTATCGGCGCAGGAAATCACTTTAGATAAAATTTATTCAGGATATTACCGTGGAAAGGGGATTGCAGGAATCTCTTCCATGAAAAACGGGGAAAACTATCTTGTTATTGAACCATCAGGAATTGCAAAATATTCTTACAAAACTTCACAAAAAGAAGGAAATCTTGTAGATGGAAAGTTTGAAAGCTATATTTTTTCTGATGATGAATCTAAAATCCTTTTACAGCTGGGAAGCCAGCCTATTTACAGGCATTCTTTCCTTGGAAAATTTGATGTTAAAGATTTAAAATCCGGGAAAGTAATCAGCTTGAATGAAGGAAAGCCGGTTCAGGAACCTACATTCTCGCCTGATGCAACGAAAGTAGCCTTTATTTCTGACAATAATCTTTTCTATCAGGATCTTGGTTCAGGGAAAATCACACAGATTACTACCGATGGTAAAAAGAATTCAATCCTGAATGGTCTGGCAGACTGGGTGTATGAAGAAGAATTCGGACACGCAAGACAATACGAGTGGACCAAGAATTCTGATGCGATTGTATTTGTAAAGTCTGATGAAAGCCAGGTTCCGGAAATCTATATCCCGATCTATGGAAAAACCCTTTATCCGACTGAAATGCGCTATAAGTATCCGAAAGCAGGCGAGAAAAACTCTGTAGTTTCTGCACAGCTATATCGTCTTGACAACGGAAAAACAATGCAGCTGAACTTAAGTTCTTTCAAAAACTATTATATTCCGAATGTCTTCCAGACAGCAAAACCGGATGAAATCGTTTTAATTACTTCCGAAAGAATCCAGAATGCTTCAGACATTTTAAAAGTAAATACCAAAACAGGAGCTGTTCAGAAGTTGTTTACTGAAACGGATGAAAAATGGATCGACACAGACAGCCCTACTCTGGAATTCCTTGAAGACGATTCATTCCTCTGGGCTTCTGAAAGAGACGGAAACCGCCATCTTTACTGGTATGACAAAGACGGCAAGCTTAAAAAGCAGATTACAAAAGGAAACTGGGAAGTAACCGATTATTATGGATTTAATCCAAAATCTAAAGAAATTTACGTTCAGACGACCGAGAAAGGAAGCATTAATAAGGTAATTTCCAAAGTAAATATCGAAAACGGAAAAGCTCAGCTGATCTCCAATGCGGAAGGAAACAACTCTGCCAATTTCAGCAAAAACTATAATTATTTTATTGAAACCTCTTCCACTGCCTCAAGACCTTATACTTATGTTTTAAAGGATGGTAATGGAAAGACAGTGAAAGAACTTCAGAACAACAACGAACAGCTACAGAAGTTAAAAGCTGATAATTTTGTTGAAAAAGAATTCATCACGATCCCCAATGCTGTTGGTGATCAGATGAATGCCTGGATCATGAAGCCTAAGAACTTTGATCCAAATAAAAAGTATCCTTTATTTATGTTCCAGTATTCCGGACCGGGATCTCAGCAGGTGGCGAACTCCTGGGATAATGGCAATGCAATGTGGTTCAATCACCTTGTACAAAAAGGATATATTGTAGCTTGTGTAGACGGGCGTGGAACGGGTTACAAAGGAGCAAAATATAAGAAAGTAACTTATATGAACTTAGGAAAATATGAGATTGAAGACCAGATCACTGCAGCAAAGTGGTTCGGAAACCAGTCTTATATTGACAAAAGCAGAATCGGAATGTTCGGATGGAGCTTTGGTGGGTATATGACCAGTCTGGCCATGACGAAAGGAGCAGATGTTTTCAAGATGGGAATTGCTGTAGCACCGGTAACCAACTGGAGATATTATGACTCAGTATACACGGAAAGATTTATGAGAACGCCTCAGGAAAATCCTGATGGATATGATAAAAACTCTCCTACAGAATATGCGAATCTGTTGAAAGGAAAATTCCTGTTAATCCACGGAACTGCTGATGATAATGTTCACTTCCAGAACTCAATGGAGTTTTCTGAAGCTTTGATTCAAAATAAAAAACAATTTGATTTCATGGCTTATCCGGATAAAAACCACGGAATTTATGGTGGACAGACAAGACCACAGCTGTATCAGAAAATGACGGATTTTATTTTGAATAACTTATAATAAAATACTATAAATACCTTTTAAAATTGTAGAAAAAAGGGTTATATAATCAAGTAAGGGAATAAAAGTGCACTCAGCTGAGTGCATTTTTTATATTCAGGTAGTTTTAAAACATTTAAAGCCTGTTTAATTATAATTGACTTTATGGTTGAGTTCAATTGGATTATTGTTTTCCCTTATTCGTTTTTGAATACTTTCCGTCATCTGTTTTAAACTTATTTCCACCGGATATCCTTTTTCATCAGTTACTTTATACTTTATATTTCTTGCCTTGATTTCTGTAAACGGATCCGAATAATAATCCCGTTGTATCTTTTCATAGGTTTCCCAGGTTATTTCTTTTCCCTTTCTCAAATAAAACGTTTTATTTTTATCAATATTTATAGTCTTTATCAAACTAAAATCATAATCATTTTTATCATCAGAAATTTTTATGATCAATCCTGGCAATCCATGAAATATATAAGGTCCTTCCGGTAGGGGTATGCTATGACTGAACCATGCTATCCAATTTCTTTCACCATACTTTACTGTGGCTTTCTGACATTCCATATCTCCCAATTTCATTCTTTCGGGCAGAATCTCCCAACTTAGCTTATCATTTATAGTGATGTTATATAAATCATGCATTGATAGAGTTGTTATACATTTGATGATACTTTTATTTATTAAATTCTTAATAATATAAAGCTGATTAAGTGAAGTTTTTGGTCCGCCTTCCCAATATCCGTTTTTCAACATTAATGAATCAGCATACCTTTCTTTTTTTGACCGGAAAGCAGACTGCCCTCCGATTATATCAAGATAATAGTTGCCGGTTTCAAAAATTTCTTTATCCGGATTTGGCTTATGCTTAATTTCGTAAACAAACGAAATAAGTTGTGCAGATAAAATATTTGAAAGAAAAAGTAAAATAAATAATAATTTTTTCATAGTAAATATTAAGTCCTTGTTCAACAAACTCAATGAAAATATTAAAGCACAGGAACAATATGAGATGCATTACTGCATCTCATATAAAATAACTTTTTAAGTTTACATACAAGCATTATGAGTTAGTGATTCAACTACTTGTCCGTTTTGGACCGTATAATGAAAACCACATCCAGACCCCATTGTGCACATATATCACCAGCTCCCGGCTGACAAAAATCTTTTAGACCTCCTTGGACACTTTTTAACTTTTCTCTCGAAATCTTTTTTAATTTCTTCATAATAAATGTTTATGTGTCAATATTGACATCTCGAAACTAGGAAACAAACCGTTTATCATAAAGAAATCGGCTTGCATATTTTGTGTAATTTTAAATTGTCTCCTGATACATATTGTGTACATCTATACAAAATTCTTTAACTAATACCATGTATTTAATTTTTATATGTATTTCAGCCATCGTTTTGCAAAGTATTATTCATTTTATTCTTATACTCCTCCTACAAACTTTTCTAAGAAAACAATTGGAAAGATTTACTATGATACAAAGAACACCCTTTCAATAATTTGAAAGGGTGTTCTTTGTATAGAAAGGATATTTTTACAGCTTATCCAATTCCATAAGATGATTAAACGTTTCTTTTTTTGTTAAGAAAAACTCATTTATTTAACAAACTACTGGGTAAGCCCTGCTTTCACATAAAGGTGTAGAACTTGTATATCTACATTCACTGCATATATCGATGATTTTAAAGCAGCATTTATAATACACTCCACTGCTACCATCTCCTGCAGCCTCTCCTTTAATAATTTTCAAATCTTTCCTCGAAAGTTTTTTTAATTTCTTCATAATGTTTTTTTAAATGATTATGTGTCATTATTGACGATATATAAATGTAGAAAAAAAAGAACACAAAAAAGAATTATTCCGATTAAACCACACAAGTAAATCGTTAATTATCAAATAAATACAGGTTGTACAAATTAATTTCATTAATGTAAAACTTCGTTTTGAATTAAAATTTTGCATTCATTTCATTTATCATTTGTGAATGTATTATTTATTTTATCAATTAAAATTAAAAACCTATTTTTGGGAAATTTGAAAATTGATTATATGAAGACTAAACATCCTAAAGGGCTGCCTTATCTGTTTTTTACAGAAATGTGGGAGCGTTTCGGGTACTACCTGATTCTTGGAATCTTTGTTCTGTATGTTATTGAGCCTACGGGTATGAAAGGCGGACTTGGACTTCCGGATAAAACTGCTGATGACATTTTCGGAACTTATATTGCCTTAACCTATCTGACACCATTCATCGGAGGATTCCTGGCAGACAGAGTGTTAGGGTATATTAAATCTATTTATCTCGGAGGTTTTTTAATGGCTGCAGGATATATAGGAATGGGTGTTTTTAAGGATTTGCCTTTATTTTATACCTCTCTGGCGTTAATTATTATCGGAAACGGTTTCTTTAAGCCTACCATTTCAACACTCTTAGGAAACCTTTATTCTGAAGAACCCTATAAAGCCAATAAAGATTCCGGGTATAATATTTTCTACATGGGAATCAATATCGGGGCATTTATCTGTAATATTATTGCGGCTTTCATGCGTAATAAATTCGGTTGGGGTGAAGCTTTTATCACTGCCGGAGTAGGGATGCTTATCGGGATGGTTATATTTACAGTCGGAAGAAAACATTATATCCACGCAGCACAGATGAAGCCTGTGCAGGAAGGTGATACCAAGCTTTCAGAAATTCTGATCAAAGTATTTGTTCCTGCTATTATTGCCGGAGCAATAGGCTGGTTTATTCCTGATAATATTTTCGGGAGTGACAGTACGGATGCCTTTATTTTTGCATGTATCCCTGTTATTTACTTTTATGCTTCCCTTTACTTTAAAGCGAAACCTGATGAAAAAGCATCTATCGGCGCATTGCTTTCCGTATTTCTGATCAGTATGTTCTTCTGGGCTGTTTTCAAACAAAACGGTACAGCCTTAACAAGATGGGCCAATTATTATACGGACAGAAGTGTTCCGGCCTCTCTTGAAAAGCCATTGGAAGGTATCTATATGGTAGATGGGAAAAGCTATAAAGACAAAGAAACTCCTGTATATGATAATCAGTTCCGCTCTCAGAAAGATGATAACGGAGAGACTAAAAAGGAAATGGGAAAAGATGTTTATTTTAAAAACATATCTCCTGAACAGCGTGCTGCTCTTGAGAAAAACCCTGAAAATAAAGTCTATTTATACAATACAGAATTGTTCCAGTCTATCAATCCGTTCTGGGTTATTGCTTTGACGCCAGTTATTGTAGGATTCTGGGCATTACTGAGAAGGAAAGGAAAAGAACCTTTAACGCCTACCAAAATTGTTTTAGGACTTTTTATTTCCGGACTTTCCTGTCTGGTGATGGTTTTAGCAGTAATGGCGGGAGACAATGGTGCTGTAAAAGTATCTCCGTTATGGCTGGTTGCCAGCTATGGAGTAATCACCGTTGGTGAGCTCTGTCTTTCTCCAATGGGACTTTCTTTCGTTTCCAAGCTTTCTCCTGCAAGAATTACAGCCCTGATGATGGGAGGTTTCTTCCTGGCCAACTCCGTTGGAAACAAGCTCTCAGGAATTCTGGCAAGCACATGGTACAATTATGAAAATAAGACGAATTATTTCCTTGTGAACTTCGCTTTGTTAATATTTGCTACACTTTTAGGGCTTTCCATGCTGAAAAGACTGAACAAAATTATGAAGGAAAAAGGACATTAATCCTTGATATTATACAAATTAGCAAGCTGCGGAAGTCCTCCGCAGCTTTTTTATTTAAAAATAAAATTAAAACCTTGCCAAAAACCCAAAATAAACTATATTTGTCAGTCTTAACAAAAATTAACAATAGAAATGGATAATATTGAAGCATTGAGTCCGAAACCGGATGAATTTGTAGAGAATAAGAATTCCAGGCATCCTAAAGGATTATGGGTTCTTTTCGGAACAGAAATGTGGGAGCGTTTCAACTTTTATGGGATGAGAGCACTTTTGACGCTCTTCATGGTAAATTCCTTATTAATAAAAGAAGCTGATGCAGCGATCATCTATGGTGGATTTCTAGCTTTATGTTATTTAACCCCTCTTTTGGGAGGATTTATTGCTGATAAATATATCGGAAACAGATACGCTATCATCATTGGTGGATCGTTAATGGCTATCGGCCAGTTCCTATTATTCATCAGTGCCTCTACTTTCTCAGCAGATATTGGCAGTGCTAAGCTTATCATGTGGCTGGCATTATTCGTGATCATTTTTGGTAACGGATTCTTCAAACCGAATATCTCCTCAATGGTAGGAAGCCTTTATCCAAAACAGGAAAAGTCCAAGCTGGATTCTGCCTTCACTATTTTCTATATGGGGATCAACATCGGAGCATTCCTGGGGCAGTTCATCTGTCCATACGTAGGAGACGTAAAAGATGCAGCAACAGGAGTAAGAGATATCTTTGCTTTCAAATGGGGATTCTTAGCGGCTTCTATTGCAATGGTTATCGGAACGGTGACATTCTTTATCCTTAAAAATAAATATGTGGTAACTCCGGAGGGAAGACCTATCGGGGGATTGCCAAAAAATAATACAAGTGCTGACTTTGAAGAAGGAGAAACACAGACTGCCAAATTCTCTGGGCAGGCTTTAGGAATCACAGGAGGAATATTTGTGATTTTATTCTTTGTATTCAGATACCTTCTTGTAGGTGAGTTTGGATTCAATTCTGTAGAAATGGGACAACTGATCAAAGGAATCATTTATCCGTTCATCTATTCAGCCGGTATTTCACTTGCCTTCCTAATTATGTCTTCTGCTGAAAATAAGGTGGAAAGACAGAGAATTTGGGTAATCTATATTGTATCTTTCTTTATTATTTTCTTCTGGGCTGCGTTTGAACAGGCAGGATCTTCATTAACATTTATCGCAGATAACCAAACTGACAGAAATATTTTCGGATGGAATATGCCGCCTTCAATGGTTCAGATCTTCAACGGAATCTTCGTTGTTATTCTGGCTGTTCCTTTCAGTTTAATCTGGGATAAATTAAGAGCTAAAGGAAAAGAACCGGTATCTCCATTCAAGCAAGCAATGGGACTGGCATTGATCGCTCTTTCTTATTTCATTATTGCTCATAACGTAAAAGACCTTGGAAACTCAGGTTTATTAGCCATCAAATGGTTAATGTTACTATATTTCATCCAGACATGTGGTGAGCTTTGTCTTTCCCCGATAGGTTTATCATTGGTTGGTAAACTGGCACCAAAAAGATTTGCTTCATTACTGTACGGTGTTTTCTTTATTTCTAACGCTGCAGGTTATGCATTGGCAGGTTCATTAGGAGCACTTATCCCTGCAACAGGTGATAAATTCAAGAAAGCTGAAGAAATGGGTATTAATCTACAGGATGTTTTAGATAAAAAAGTAACCCTTACAGCGGATCAGGTAGCTGCTTTCGATAAAGCTCAATTACCATTACACAACCCTACTTTTGTAGGATTCGAAATCCATAACTTATTTGAATTCTTCATGGTATTCGTAGTACTTTGTGGTATTGCTGCTGTAATTCTAGGTTTAATTTCACCTATCTTAAAGAAAATGATGCACGGCGTAAACTAATTGTATCAACAAAATATTATAAAACCTCTGCCAAGTCAGAGGTTTTTTTTATTTTCGTATGATGGAAATTTCCGAAGATTCTTTATTCCAATCCGTAAAGGAAATCATTAGGCAGTCGCGCGAAAAAGTTTTTCGGATAGCGAACTCTACTCTACTGCTTACCTACTGGCAGATTGGAAAACTTATTGTTGAAGATGAACAGCAGGGAAAAGAACGTGCAGAATACGGAAAGTATACGCTAAAAAAACTTTCTCAGAAGCTTACCTTAGAATTTGGAAAAGGGTTTGATTATACGAACTTGTCTAATATGCGAAAGTTTTACACAGCGTTTCCAATTGTTGACACATTGTCTCAACAATTGAGCTGGTCCCATTACAGGCTGCTTTCAGCCCAGGATAATAAAGACAAAAGACATTATTACCTGAATGAAGCAGTACAAAACAACTGGAATGTAAGAGATCTCAAAAGACAAATCAATTCTCTGGCTTACGAACGCGTTTTAGAACATAAAAAATCTTCATCAGAAAGTATTCACAGTGTTTTAAAAGATCCTTATATTTTTGAATTCCTTGGCTTAAAAGCTGATGAACAATTCTCTGAAAAGGAAATTGAAACAGCTATTATTGATCATATTCAAAAATTTTTACTTGAATTTGGAAAAGGGTTTGCTTTCGTAGCGAGACAACAACATATTTCTACGGATACATCGGACTTCTACATCGATCTTGTCTTCTATAATTACATCTTAAAATGCTTTGTCATCATTGATCTGAAAACCGGAGAACTCTCTCATCAGGATATTGGACAGATTGATATGTATGTAAGAATGTATGATGATCTGAAACGCGGTGAAGGAGATAACCCAACCATCGGAATCTTACTATGCTCAGAAAAGGATGAGACTATTGTAAAATATTCCGTTTTGAATGATAAAAACAATTTATTTGCCAGCAAATACCTGCTGTACCTCCCAAAAGAAGAAGAATTAAAACAAATTATTGACCAGGACAGAATCCGTTTTGAGCTGGATCAGGAAAATAAAAACCCTAATTAGAACTTAATCATATATCATTATGAGCTTAACTTTAGATGAAATACAAAATTTCAAAGGAAAATATCCCAGACAGATCTGGAGCCTGTTTTTCTCTGAAATGTGGGAACGCTTCTGTTTCTACGGAATGCGTGGAATGCTGGTCTTCTTCATGATCTCACAGCTTAATTTCCATGAAAAAGAAGCCAACCTTCAATATGGTGCCACACAAGCATTCGTATATGCCTTTACCTTTGTAGGAGGCCTTTTTGCCGATAAAATTTTAGGATTCAGAAAGTCCCTGTTCTGGGGAGGTCTTCTGATGATCGTAGGAAGTTTAATTCTTGCTACCGATCCCCATAAATTCTTTTTCCTGGGAATAGCTTTCACCGTAGTAGGAACAGGTTTCTTCAAACCTAATATTTCTTCAATGGTGGGGCAGCTTTATAAACCCAATGATTCAAGAGCTGATGCAGGTTTTTCACTTTTTTATGCAGGGATTAACCTTGGCGCATTGCTGGGTGGTTATTTATGCATTGCTATTGGTAAAGGAGAATTTTTAAGCAATATTATTGCAGAAGAAATGAGATGGCATATTGCTTTTGGACTGGCTTCAATCGTAATGGTAGTAAGCTTAATTAACTTTGTATTTACACAAAGAACATTAGGTACTATCGGGTTACAGCCGGGGCACCCTTTAGCAGAAACAAAAACAGCTCCAATACCAAAATGGAAAGAATATGGCGTATATGTACTGTCACTGGTTTTTGTGCCTATCATTATGACAATGGTTGCTAAAACAGAATATACGGATTATTTTATGTGGACAATCGGACCACTGACCTTAATCTATTTATTCTATGAAATGTCTAAAGTAACAGCTTCTGAACGTAAAAAGCTTTGGGCTGCTTTGGTTTTCATTATTTTCTCCATCATATTCTGGGGAATTTACGAGCAAAGTGGTGGCTCTTTAAGCATTTTTGCCGCCAAGAACCTGAACAAAGACCTTTTCGGACTAGATCCTAATGGCGTTAATAACTCAGGGGGAGCATTCTTCATTATTTTCCTTGCTCCGCTTGTAGGTCTCCTTTGGATCTGGCTGAACAAAAGAAAGATTGAGCCTAACACTATTATCAAATTCGGATTAGGATTTATTTTCCTGGGATTAGGATATTATGTCTTATTTGCAACCAGACTATTTGCAGATCTTCAGGGGATTACTTCATTGAACTTCTTCACGCTGGCATTATTAATCATTACCCTTGGAGAATTATGCCTTTCTCCTATCGGGTTATCTATCATGACAAAGCTTTCTACCAAGAATCTTCAGGGAATGATGATGGGAATGTGGTTCCTTGCTTCAGCGTATGGACAGTATGTTGCAGGGATTATCGGAGCCAGCCTTGCTACATCAAAAGGAGGTTCCAGCAACTATGATGCTTTGATCACTTATACTGATGGATATAAACAATTGGGATTGTATGCGGTAATTGCCGGAGTGGTATTAATTTTGATATCTCCGTACGTGAAAAAATTAATGCAGGATGTAAAATAGAAAATAAGTAATTATGCTTATTTTTACCTAAATATCACAATATGAAGAAAATTTTAAGCATAATTCTCTTACTTCTATTAAATTTTCACTTTGCCCAGGTAAAGTGGATGACCATTGAGGAAGCTTTAAAAGCTCAGAAAGAAAATCCCAAAAAGATACTTATTGATTTTTATGCAGACTGGTGTGGTCCCTGCAAGATTATGGATAAGAAAACATACGGGCATTCAGTAATTGCACAGAATCTGAATGAGAATTACTATCCTGTAAAGTTCAACGCAGAAGAAAAAAAGAGTATTGAGATTTTTGGAAGAACATTTTCCAACCCAAATACCGAACATAAAAAAGGAAGAAATTCTCTGCATGAGTTTACACAATACATGAATGTAGGCGCTGTTCCAAGCACCGTATTTCTGGATGAACATGGAGATCCTATCACTATTCTTCAGGGAGAATTGTCTGCCAAAGAACTGGAGCCTTATCTGGAACTGATCTCAAAAGATGTATTCAAAAAGATTAAGACCAGGGAACAATGGGAGGACTACCAGAAAAAGTTCAAATCTAAAATCAAAGATTAATTCAGAATTTAAACCGGCTTTTTCGGGTCCAATTCTAAAAATTCATTATACAGACTTTCAATTTTTTTGGAAGTCTTTTTTATTTTACCGAAATTCGGACCTTTGTTTTTCATATAGATCTGGAGATGTTGAAACCAGATTACAAATCAAAAAATGACTTTAGAAACTTCCATAGAATACGTAAAAGGAATAGGTCCGGAGAGAGCCAAACTCATTAAAAACGTGTTGGGCCTGTCTACCGTAGAAGATATGCTGAACTTCTATCCTATCCGCTATCTGGATAAAAGTAAAATTTATAAAATATCCCAGCTTCAGGAGGAAAGCAGTCAGGAAATACAGCTGAAAGGAAAAATCACTCAGGTGCAGGAAATCCAGACGGGTAAAACCAAGAGATTATCTGCAAAGTTCAATGATGATACCGGCAGTATGGATCTGGTTTGGTTTCAGTATTCCAAGTGGCTGAAAGAACAGCTTCCGATCAACAAGGAGGTTTATATTTTCGGAAAGATCAATGTTTTCAACCGCCAGTTTTCCATGCCGCATCCGGAAATAGAGGCTGAAGAAAAAAAAGAAGGTGACACCCGCCTGAAACCGATATACCCAAGCTCTGAAAAACTGACAAAAAGAGGATTAAACCAAAGATTTTTTCAGAATGCTTTAAGAAATATCTGCAGAGAGATTCCGGGTCTTATCGAGGAAAATTTTCCGGAATATCTGATGAAGACATTCAAATTCATGTCCAGACAGCATGCTTTCCTGAATGTTCATTTCCCAAAAGACCAGGAACATTTTGATAAAGCGGATTACAGATTGAAATTTGAAGAATCATTTTTCTTTCAGCTAGGATACGGCTTAAAGAAACTTCATCATAAAACACAGTCTCATGGTAATCCTTTTCCTATTATCGGAGATCATTTTAATGACTTTTATGAAAATCACCTTCCTTTTGATCTTACCAACGCACAAAAAAGAGTTTTAAAGGAAATCCGGATGGATATGAAAAGGCCGATCCAGATGAGCAGGCTTTTACAGGGAGATGTAGGATCAGGAAAAACAATGGTGGCACTTCTTACCATGCTTATTGCAATGGACAACGGCTTTCAGAGCTGTCTGATGGCTCCAACTGAAATTCTTGCCCAGCAGCATTATAATGGAATTAAGGAACTGCTGGAAAAAACAGGAATCAATATCCGCCTTCTTACAGGCTCTACCAAGGCCGCAGAAAGAAGAATTATCCATGAAGAACTGGAAAATGGTGCGCTTTCAATTTTAGTCGGAACCCATGCTGTTTTAGAGGATAAGGTTAAATTTAAAAATCTTGGATTAGCCATTATCGATGAGCAGCATAGATTCGGTGTTGCTCAAAGGGCAAAACTTTGGGCTAAAAATAAGATTCCGCCTCATATTCTGGTGATGACAGCCACTCCTATTCCAAGAACCCTGGCCATGAGTTTTTATTCTGATCTTGATGTTTCTGTGATTGATGAGATGCCAGTGGGAAGAAAACCCATTATTACAGCTCACAGACGTGAAAAAGACAGGCTGTATGTCTATAATTTCTGTAAAGATGAAATTAAAAAAGGCAGACAGGTTTATTTTGTATATCCTCTGATTGAAGAATCCGAAACCCTGGATTATAAAAACCTGATGGAAGGTTTGGAGCATGTCATGGATTATTTCTCCGAATACAATGTCACGATGCTTCACGGAAAAATGAAACCGGATGAAAAAGATGCTGCCATGGCTTATTTTGCTTCAGGAAAAGCTGAGATAATGGTTGCTACAACGGTTATTGAAGTAGGAGTAAACGTTCCCAATGCTTCCGTAATGGTGATCGAAAGCTCAGAAAGGTTCGGGCTTTCACAGCTTCACCAGCTCAGAGGACGTGTAGGAAGAGGGGCAGAACAGAGTTACTGTATCCTGATGACTTCCGATAAATTATCAAAAGAAAGCAGAACGCGTATCAAGACTATGACTGAGACCAATGATGGGTTCAAAATCTCTGAAGTGGATATGCAGCTGCGCGGTCCGGGGGATATACTGGGTACCCAGCAAAGTGGCGTGGTGGATTTCAAAAGATTAGATCTCATTCATGATTCAGCGATCATTAAAACAACAAAAAATACGGTGGAAAAAATACTGGAAGCGGATCCCATGCTATCCAGAACTGATAATCAGATCATCAAAAATTATTACATCAGATATTATAAAGGAAAAAATAAGTGGAGTAAAATATCATAAAAAAACCGCAGAAAAAGATTTTCCTGCGGCCCCCTTATAAAACTGTTATTTAGAAGAAATTACTTTTTGCTCTCTGTAAAAAATTTATTTTAATAGTTTAGACTTAATATTTTGTGATGTGGTGTGAAAATATTTATATAATAATGATGGAGTCAAAGCCACAACTATTAAAATAAATTATAAAAAAACAAAATGAATTATTTTTTCCAACTTGCTTATTATAAAAACTAACTGTGTTTCGATGGAGATGAGGGAATGAAACGAATAAAAATACCTCCAACTACTTATTGAGTTTTCATGATTGTACCGTTTTGTTTAAAGATCTTCTGTGCTTTAAAATTGGAAAATTATTATAATTCATTTTGTTACTAACATCGTGATTTATATAATTTTGTTATAGAAACAATTACTCTTCATTCATCTGTATCTTCCACTTTATAATGAAATTTGTGTCTGAGTTTACTTTTACAAATGTCAGTATATTAATTCAGATCCTTTTTATATTATTTTAATGATTAGTTATAAAATTTTCACCTATTTGTGAATAGTATGCATTAAATACGATTTTAAATTTGTTCATATTAAATTAACATATCCTTTATTCATCATACTTTCAGTATAAAATTATCCTTATTCAATCCTGAAGTATGATATTGCCAATTGATCGTAATAATTTCTGTAAGCACCTTTTTCAGTTTCTCAAAACAGTCCGGTTTTTTCATAAAAATATTGGCTCCTTTTACAAAAATATCTTCAATTTCATTTTCAGGAATCGGTTCAGAAAAAATCGCAGTCACCATATTATTGAATTTTGAATTCGAATCAATTTCTTCCAGACATTCCATGCTGTCTTTTCCGGGAATTGCATAGTTTATAAAAACAATCTCAGGAACTACCGCATCGTCATTATTCAGGTATTCCATCAGATTTTTACCGTTATTGAAGCATTGAACTTTTATAGAGATTTTCAACTCTTTCAAAATACTTTTAAAAAAAATCAAGGTGTTTTCATCGTTATCTGCTACTATTACGTTCAGAAATTCTTTATTCATACTGCATTTTAGGGTTTATTGCCGTGCTCTGTACTCTTCTTCGTCTGCCAATAATCTTTTGGAACTGAGATGGAGTAATTCCTGTTGTATTTTTAAATTGGGTACTCAAATGTGCCACACTGGAATAATTCAGTTTATGGGCAATTTCTGTGAGGCTCTGCTTATTTCTTATGATTAATGCTTTTGCATGCTCTATCTTTTGCAGAATAATAAAATTCTCAATAGAGGTATAGGCAACCTCTGAAAACAGATTGGAAAGATATCCGTAACTGTGGTTTAGTTTCTCAGAAATATAGATAGATGCTTTTACGGGAATAATTTCATCAGAAAAGACAAGTTCCACTATAACATCTTTTATTTTCTGTACAAGAGCGGTTTTTTGGCTTTCTATGATCTCAATCCCATAATCTTCAAGGTTTTTCTTAAAAAGATTGTGCTGTTCCTGGGTCAGGGGCTCATAGAATTCCACCTCGCCGAAGTTCAGCAGCCTGTACTTCAGCCCGTGTTCTTTAAGTTTTTCGTCCAATACCTTTTTGCAGAGGGCATTGAAATCAAATTTAACATACATTTTCATCCTAGTATATATAAAGCCAATTTTATTTAGTAAATATAGCAAATTATTTCATTTAAAAGTGAAATAGGCGTACATTTTTAAATTTTGTTTTATATACGAAAAAACTCCTGTATTGTTGAATACAGGAATTTAAACACTAAGGATGAAAAAAATATACTGATAAAAAGCTGAGTCAGCTCAAAACCAAGCATATGAATGTATTGTTGTAAGTGATTTGGTTCTGAAACAAAGATGAATCAAAAAAAGAACTCACTTGTTATAGAATTACAGGATAAAGTTACAAAATTTTAAGTCAATCAATTGTGAATTAGGAATTCCATCAGATAATCATCCATTACAAAACCGTTCCCGATATCAAAAACCCCTTCATCATAAACCCTGTATCCCTGGGATTCGTAAAAGTTTCTGGCAGAATTATATTTGTTAACATTCAGAATTATCCTGTTGTTTCCGTTTTCAGAAACTTTCTCATTCAGAAACTGAAGCGCAGCTTTCCCAAATCCTTTCCCTTTACTTTCGGGAACCAGATAAATACGGTGCAGTTTGGTTGTATTTTCATCATAATTATGCTCATACCCGATAAAACCTTCATAGCTGTCATGAAGCTCATCCTGAATAAGATAATAATGATAATGTGGGTTTTGAAGGTGACTCAGAATCTCAGGTTCAGAATACATTTCGGAAAGCATAAACTTCATTTGCTCCTTCGAAAGAATGTCTGCATATGCATTTTCCCATGATCTTTGTGCAAGATCCTGAATCAAAGGAATATCTGCGGCTGTTGCCTGTCTTAATTTCATGATTGATTATATTATGGTGATTAAAAAAAGTGAAAAGCCTAGACTTTCCACCTTTGTATTATTGAATGACAGTTGATGAATTTTTAACAGGGTCAAAATTCATTTTGCCGGCTTCTTTATTAAATAGTTGCCATTTCAGCCTTAATTTTTGCATGAAGCCCTTCTGATGCCTTTACCAAAGGAAGTCTCAGATAGTTTTTAATGATTCCTTTCTCTGCAAGAATTACTTTAATACCGCAAGGGTTTCCTTCAGCAAAAATCAAGCGGGTAATATCAACCAGCTTGTTGTGGATTTCATAAGCTTCTTTTACTTTCCCTTCAAAAGCCAGCTGTACCATCGTTGAGAATTCTTTAGGATACGCCTGTGCGATTACAGAAATCACTCCGTCTCCACCTGCTAATGTTACAGGCAAGGTATACTCATCGTCTCCGGATACTAAAGAAAATCCTTCAGGTTTCTTTCTGAGAATATCAAAATACTGTAAAATATTCGGTGCCGCTTCCTTAATTAAAAATAAATTAGGGAATTCTTTTGCAAGGCGAATTGTCGTATCCGCTTCTATATTCTGCCCTGTTCTTGAAGGGACATTATAAATGATAATATTTTTCCCTGTAGAGGCCAAAGCTTTATAATGCTGATAAAGACCTTCCTGATTGGGTTTATTGTAATATGGGGACACTGAAAGTACTGCTTCAAATGCAGAAAGATCAGCTTCCTCAATCTGTTTCTTGACCTCAAGAGTATTGTTGCCGCCAATTCCTAAAACCAAAGGAAGACGTTTATTATTCACCTTAATGATATGCTCAATTACCTGTTTCTTCTCCTCTGCAGAAAGCGTTGCGGCTTCTGCCGTAGTTCCCAATACTACTAAATAATTGGTTCCGTTTTCGACATTATAATCAACCAGTTTTGTTAAACTGTCGAAGTCAACGGATAAATCTTCATTAAAGGGTGTTACCAATGCAACACCTACTCCTTTTAAAATGCTCATCTGTTAGAATTATTTTTGCCAAATTTAATCATTTACAGTAAGAATTTGTAATAAATAATAATGTTTTATTATACATATAGTTATATTTGCATATACTAAAAGATTATGAAAAATAAATTCTTGTTATTAGGAATTGCCCTGGCGTCCCTTACTGCATGCAAAACAGCCTCTGCGCCGCAGCTTGTGAATGTAAAGACCCAGAAAAATATTTCTATTAATAATGAGCTAAAAAATGATGAGGAGTTTGTAAAATTTATTGAGCCCTACAAGCAGAAACTGGATAAAGAGATGAACCAGAAGATCTCCCACACCAGTGTAGATCTTACCAAGCAGGGCGATAACAGCAATCTGGGAAATCTTTTAGCTGACTATACGTTTGAAGGAGGTAATGAATGGATTAAAGCTCATCTTAAGCAAAACGTAGACGCTGCGCTGATCAATATCGGAGGAATCCGCACCACAATCGGTAA
This sequence comes from Chryseobacterium amylolyticum, assembly GCF_051011775.1. Lineage (NCBI taxonomy): Bacteria > Pseudomonadati > Bacteroidota > Flavobacteriia > Flavobacteriales > Weeksellaceae > Chryseobacterium > Chryseobacterium amylolyticum. Next base: position 178,191 of record NZ_JBPCHX010000005.1, on the reverse strand, counting down.
AGGAGATATTTTACTGAAAAATGTATTTGAGGTAATGCCTTTCGAAAATGAAGTGGTGATTGTAAAAATGAAAGGAGCAGATTTACAGGGACTTTTTGAGTATTATGCAAAAACGCAGGTCAACAACCCTGTTTCTCATTTATATATTGAAACAAAGAACGGACAGGTAATCAAATCGTTAATCAACGGCAAAACAGTAGATCCGGCTAAAGATTATTATATTGCCACTTCAGACTATCTTGCGCTGGGAGGAGACAATATGAAATTCTTTGCCAAAGGAGAATCCATTGCTACAGGAATTAAAATGAGAGATTTATTTATTGATTATTTTAAAAGATCTCCTGAAGTTGTCGTCAATTCGGATGTTCGTTTAAATTTTATCGGGAAAAAATAATGGATAGAAAAAGTTTTTTAAAAGCAATAGGAGGCGGATCTTTAGCAATGGCTTTAGCTCCCAATATGATGATGGCGGAAGAATTAAAAATTCTTGATGTAAAATCCGCAAATAAACTGACTATTCTTCATACCAACGATCAGCATAGCAGAATAGAGCCTTTTGACTCAAGCTATACAAAAAACCCTAATCAGGGAGGCTTTGCCAGAAGGGCGAGCTTAATTCAGCAAATCAGAAATCAGGAAAGCAATGTGCTTCTTCTTGATTCAGGAGATATTTTCCAGGGAACTCCTTATTTTAATTTCTTTGGAGGAGAACTGGAATTCAAATTAATGTCCATGATGAAATATGATGCATCCACTATGGGAAATCATGATTTCGATAATGGCCTTGACGGATTTTTAAAAGTGCTTCCGAATGCGAAATTCCCTTTTATCTGTTCCAATTATGATTTTAAGAATACTGTTCTGGATGGGAAAACTTCCCCTTATCAGATATTCAACAAGAACGGAATCAAAGTGGGAATTTTCGGGGTGGGAATTCAACTGGATGGACTGGTAGGTAAAAAACAGTATGGAGAAACCGCTTATTCCAATCCGATTGATGTAGCCCAGCATTATTCAAATTTCCTGAAAAAAGAGCAGAAGTGTGACCTGGTGATTTGTCTTTCGCACATCGGCTACGATTACAGAGACGAACCGGACAAAATAAGTGATAAAATTTTAGCGGCTAACACAGAAAATATTGATATTATCCTGGGAGGCCATACGCATACATTCTTACCGGAACCTCAATCCTTTACCAACAGACAGGGCAAAAATGTACTTGTTAACCAGGTGGGATGGGCAGGTCTTCTTTTGGGCAGAATAGATTTTTATTTTGATACAAACAAAAACGTACAGCATATTTCCTGGAACAATCAGGTAATAGATAGCAGCATAACCGCATAATATGAAAAAACTCTCTATAATTTCTCTTGGTATTTTAGCATCCCTGCAGCTGACAAAAGCTCAGGTTATTTCATCCAAAAAGTGGGCAGATCTGTTTTCCTACAACAAGATCCTGGCAATGAAAGAAGACAATGGAAAAATCATTGCAGCCACAGAAAACGGAATATTCTATTATACAATATCAACGGGAGAAATTACGAAGTTGTCCAAAGCCAATGGTCTTCACAATATCGGAATCACAGCTTTCGATTATAATCCACAGACTAAAACAGGTCTTATCGGTTATGAAAACGGATCTATGGATGTTATTACCCCACAGGAAATCAAATATATTGTTGATATTCCTATTGCTACGGGTTATAACGGAAATAAAAAAATCAACCACATTTCTATAACCGGAGATCAGGCTGTCATTTCTGTGGGGTACGGAGTTTCCATATTTAACCTGCAAAATAAGGAATTTGGTGATTCTGCATTTTTCCTAACCGGCGGGGTTTATCAGGCCAGTAATGAAGCTACGATATTCGGGAATAAAGTATATTCCGTAACTGATACAGGATTGAAAAGCCATCAAATGAACACGACTTTCCCGGTATACTCTACCTGGACAACCGAAATACCCGGAGCTTTTAAACATATAGATTCAGAATCAGAACTGGTTTATTCAACTGCAACAGCGGCATATGTTTACAACAATGGCGCCCCGATACAGCTTCCGACAACTTTTGAGAATATACGTGATGTTGTGATAAACTCCAATAATGTTGTTGTTACAGATAACAGGGTTTATACTTATGGTATCAACGGGGTGTCACAAAATGCAGTAAGCCTTGGTGAGGAATGTAATACTGCCATAACAGCTGGAGGAAAAATTTTAGGAGGAACAGTATTATCAGGGATAAAGGATGAAAGTAACAATACTTTTAAACCTTCCGGTCCTTATTTTAACTATGCCTATAACATTAATCTTTTCGATAATAATCAGCTTCTGGTTTCTTCCGGTGCCAGAACAAATAATTATAACCATCCGTCTATTCCAGTGCAAAAGCCAAGTCCTGGTTTTTATTATTTCAATGGTACAGAATGGATCTACCCTTCATTCTTTCTTAAAAATCCTCCAAGCAATGTCAATGTCCTGGATGCTATTATAAGCCCTTATAACAATAACGAAGTACTGTTCACCAATTACACAATGTTTGATAATGGTGTCTACAGAATGAAATACAATGCAACAAGCAAAGATTTTGAACTGGTAAAATATTATAACCTGGGGGCTCAGCCTTATTACAGACGTCCTGTAGGTTTTGCTGTAGACCCGCAGAATAACTTGTTTGTATCTTTCGGATTTAATGACGGAAACCCATCTATGGGAATCTATGATAAAGCCAGTGATGATTTTCTTATCAAGAAAATTGTTCTTGCCAGTGATGGAATACAAAAGACTGTTTATTATGAAAATATGCTATGGACTCCTCTGCCAAGATCCAATAACTTCTGGGTATATGATTATAAAAACGCATTGAACCTTTCTGATGATACGGATTATATCCTGGACAGTTCTAATGGGTTCAACAGTTCGGGAGGAATATTATCAGTAGCATTTGATAAGTCCGGTGATGCCTGGATTGGGACAGACGAAGGCTTAAGGATCATGCCGAACGCAGCATCAGAAATAAAAAATGCTCAGCCTAAAGTAGAGCCTATAGTGATAGAGCAGAATGGTTTGGGTGAAGAGCTTTTCAGAGAATCAGCAATTCTGCAGATTGCAGTGGATGCAGGTGATTATAAATGGGTATCTGTTGACGGTGGTGGTGTTTACTACCTGTCTTCGGACGGACAGAGAACCATAAAGCATTTTACAAAGGAAAATTCACCTCTTCCTACAAACAGTGTTACTGATATAAAAGTTGATAAAAAAACAGGAAAAGTATATTTTGTAACGTATAACGGTATTGTAACCTACCAGGGAGATGTAGCAGATGTGACATCCAATTTCGGTGATGTTGTGGTGTATCCTAATCCTGTTGTGTATTCCAATTTCAAAGGAAAAGTTACCATTAAAGGTCTTGCGGAAAAAACCAATATAAGAATTGTAGATGCTGCAGGAAATGTAGTGCATTCTGCTGTAGCCAGAGGAGGATATTATGAATGGGATCTGAACAATCAGAAAGGGAAAAGAGTAGCTTCAGGAATTTATTTTGTCCTGATGACCAATGAAGACGGATCTGATAAAGCTACCGCCAAAATAGGAGTGGTTAATTAATGAATTCACAAAACGGATTTTTACTTTCATTTATAAAATACGGAGAAAATGATGCTGTATTGCATTGTTTTACAGAAGAAGAGGGGTTTCAGAGCTATTTTCTAAAAGGAATTTATTCTAAAAAGAATAAGAAAAAAGCCCTGTTGCAGCCGCTGAGCCAGCTCAATTTTTCTGTCAATCCATCACGGGGCAACGGAATCCCGTCTGTCTCAAAGTTTGAGCTGGTAAAAAACAATGACATTTATACAGATATAAAGGTCAATACTGTTATTTTCTTTATTTCGGACTTTCTGAGTCATATCCTTAAATATGAGAATAAAAATATTCCGATCTATTCCGGTATTGATGATTTTGTCAGTGAACTGACCAACAAAAATTATCAGGCACACCTACTTTTTTTACTGGCTGTTTTAAAAATACAGGGAGTTGCTCCATTACTAAGCGAAGGAAAATTTTTAGATCCGGAAACCGGAACTTTTTCTCCGGGAATGTGCCATCAGCTGTTCAATGAAGAAATTTCCACATTATGGAAAGAAGCGCTTTGTGCAGAAGATTTTTATGCCACAAAAATCCATTCTTCATTAAGAAAAGATTTTCTGGACAGTCTTTTAGTGTATTATCACTATCATATCACAGACTTCAAAACCCCGGCTTCACTGGAAATTATCCAGCAGATATTTGAGTAGCTTATAAGACAGATCTGCGGTTTACTCCCCTTTTGTTTTTTCAGCATCCTCCGGCATTTCAGTTTCCGATTCTGCAATCTCCTTTTTGGAAAATCTTGGCTGCAGGATCTTGGCAATAAGCCCTGTCCATCCGGTCTGATGGGAAGCTCCCACTCCACGGCCGTTATCTCCATGAAAATATTCGTAGAAGAGGATATAATCTTTAAAATCAGGATCGGTCTGAAATCTTTCATACTGACCGTGAACCGGCCGTTTTCCGTTTTCATCTTTTAAAAATATCTTCGCAAGCCTCTTGTTTAAGGCATCTGCAATCTGATCAAGGTTTGAATAATTACCGCTTCCGGTGGGGTATTCTACTAAAAAATCAGGACTGTAATAGAAGAAAAAACGCTGAAGGCTATCGATAATGAGGAAATTGATAGGAAACCAAACCGGACCCCGCCAGTTGCTGTTTCCACCAAATAGCCCGCTATCACTTTCTGCAGGAGTATATTTTACGGTATAATCTGTTTCATTCAAAGTTAAAGTATAAGGATTATTTTCGTATTCTTTCGATAATGCCCTTACCCCATAATCACTCAAAAATTCATCCGGATTCAGCATCCGGTTTAAAAGTCTTTTCAGACGGTGGCCACGAAGCAATGATAAAAGGTGTTTGGAATCATGGCCTTTGACTTCCCACCTTGAAACCAGCGCAGCAAGTTCAGGTTTATTATCCAGTATCCATTTCATTCTTTTCTTGAAATTGGGAAGATTTTCAATCATTTCATCGTCTATAACCTCAACGGCAAACATCGGGATCAGCCCAACGACAGTTCTTAATTTCAGATACATATGAGTTCCGTCACTGGAAGTAATCGCATCATAGAAAAATTCGTCCTGTTCATCCCAAAGACTGAAATTCTCATCTCCCATATTATCCAATGAATGGGCAATCGACAGGAAGTGTTCAAAGAACTTCATTGCCATTTCTTCATATACTTTATTGTAAAGAGCCAGTTCAAGTGCGATTCTCATCATATTCAGAGCAAACATAGCCATCCAGCTTGTTCCATCCGACTGTTCCAGCTGTTCCCCATTGGGCAAAACAGAATTTCTGTCAAATACACCGATATTATCAAGTCCCAGAAACCCACCTTCAAAGATATTATTACCGTTAAGGTCTTTTTTGTTAACCCACCAGGTAAAATTCATCAAAAGTTTTTGGAAAGCACTTTCCAGAAATTCCAGGTCGGGCTTATCTTTTAAATATTCATCAATTTTAAACACCCTGAAAACCGCCCAGGCATGTACAGGAGGATTCACATCACTCAGGTCCCATTCGTAAGCAGGAAGCTGCCCGTTGGGATGCATATACCATTCAAACAGGAAAAGTTTCAGCTGATGTTTGGCAAAATCCGGATCTATCAATGAAAAGCTGATGGTATGAAATGCAAGATCCCACGTTGCATACCACGGATATTCCCATTTATCAGGCATGGAAATAACATGTTCGTTGTTAAGATGCTTCCAATCAAAGTTTCTTATTGTTTCCCGGGACTTTGGCGGCGGCATTTCGGCAGGATCACCTTTTAGCCATTTTTCCACATTGTAATGGTAAAACATTTTATTCCACAGCATTCCGGCAAAAGCCTGTCTTTGTACCCATTTTTCATCATCCGCAGAAATTCCTTTCTGGATCTCCGCATAAAACTCATCTGCTTCTTTCTGCCTTTCCTGAAAAAGTATATCAAAATCTTTAAACGGCTCATGTAAATCTTTGTCTGACAGCCGGAATTCAAATATTTTAGTTTCTCCGGCTTTAAAATCTTCATCAATAAAGAAAGAAGCCTTGGTACCTGTATTTTGTGGATTCACTGACTGGGAATTTCCTGTCATCACAAAATTATTAATTCCGTCTTTACAATACTTTGATTCATTAGAACATTGATACAGCTTTTCATTATTGGTTTCATTGTTACAAAACAGGGTTTTTAAGGACTGTTTTGCATACACATTTTTAATATCAATATCCTGATGATTTACTTTAATATGGTCAGCATCTTCAGCAGACAGTTGAGGTTTATAGTCATCATACCCCCAGTTCCAGGTGTTTCTGAACCAGACAGTCGGAAGAATTACGAGAGAAGCTTCTTTTTCAGATTTGCTGGCAACCGTTAATCTGACGAGAATATCATTCTGGCTTTCCTTTGCATATTCAATAAAAATGTCAAAATATTCATTGGTATCAAAAATCCCTGTATCAATCAATTCATATTCCGGATCGCCTTTTCCTCTCTCCGCATTGGTTTTTACCAGATCTTCATAAGGGAAAGCGTTCTGAGGATACTTATACAGCATCTTCATGTAGGAATGCGTAGGCGTAGAATCCAGGTAATAAAAATATTCCTTTACATCTTCACCGTGATTTCCCTGTCCGTTGGTGAGTCCAAAGAACCGTTCTTTCACCATCTTATCCTTTTTATTCCAGAATCCCACAGAAAATACCAGCTTCTGGAGATCATCACAGATTCCGCATATTCCTTCTTCACCCCAACGGTATGTTTTGGCTTCTGCCGTTTCATGATTGGTATAATTCCAGGCGTCTCCGTTTTCACTGTAGTCTTCGCGGACAAGTCCCCATTCCCGGTTGCTGACATAAGGCCCCCATTTTTTCCATGAAATATCTGCGATTCTCTGCTGTTCTGACATAAATAAGATGTTTTGTACAATTGTAAAATGTATTCATGTATTGATGATGATAAGCTCAAAACTTGAAACTTGAAACTTGAAACTTTGAACTTTAAACTATGCTATCCTCCCGTAGAAAAACTTTCAAACGTAGTCATTCCCCCATCTATAAAAATGCTTGTTCCCGTAATATAATCAGAAAGATCACTGGCAAGGAAGACGGCTAAATTTCCGATATCCTGCGGCTGTCCGATCCGGTTGTAAGGAATAAGGGAAAGAAGTGAATTGAGGGCCTCCGGGGTATCCCACGCATTCTTGTTAATCGGAGTCTGAATAGCTCCGGGGCAAATAGAATTAACACGGATTTTATCTGCACCATATTCCTGGGCAAGGGTCTGCATCAGCATTCTTACAGCACCTTTACTGGATGCGTAATTGGCATGTCCGGCCCATGGGATGATTTCATGTACTGAACTGATATGGATGATCTTCCCGCAAGCGATAGAACGGGATGTATCTATTCCGCGTCTTAGAAATTCTTTAATGGCTTCTCTTGCACACAAAAACTGTCCGGTCAGGTTTACTCCTATGACAGCGTTCCATTGATCCAGCGTCATTTCTGTAAACTTTGCATCCTTTTGGATTCCTGCATTATTGATCAGGATATCTACGGTTTGATATTCGGAAACTATATCCTGAAACATTCTCACGACCTGATCTTCCTTTGAAACATCACATGGATAGGTCATTCCTTGTCCGCCGGCATCGGTTATTTCTTTCAAAACTGCTTTGGCTTCGTCTGTAGATCTTTCTGAAGAATGATTGACAATAACCGTTGCACCTGCTGCAGCCAATGATTTTGCTATTCCGGAACCGATTCCGCTGGAAGCTCCGGTTACCAAAGCCACCTGATTTCGAAGTGATATTTCCATGTTTTGTAATTTGATGTTACTCAAAGTTATGGAAAGATATCAGCAGATGAAAAATTATGATTTTAAAATTTTATTAAAGTTTCTTGTACATCAGATATTGAGGCCCGCTTCTGCCGATTCTGGTTTTGCCATCGTAAATATACCCTGCCTTAAGATAAATATGATAGGCTGAATCATTTTTCTGGTTGACAGCCAGTACAATTTCGTCACAGTGGCTAAAACGGTCTCTGACAAAATCTTCTACTTTCAGCATGGCTGCTTTCCCGATTCCTTTGCCCTGCATCCGGGGATTAATGGATAATGAGCGTAACAAAGCTGAGTTTTCATTATCAGTAAGTTCAAATTTATCTTTTCCAAAATCAAGTACAAAGAAGCCTGCAGGCTGGTCATTATAAAATATAGTTACGGGAAATGCATTGTTATCATCCCGCTCACTGATACTTTGTAAGGCCTGCTGAGCAGTCGCCGTAAATCTCATCTGATTTTCGTCGAGAGCATAACTGACTCCGGAAAGATCTTCTGTTTTAAAGAATTCTAAATGTATCATATCCTATTAGTGATGGTAAATATCTTCATACATTACGCCTGCACGGATTTCCACAGGAAGTTTATTTTCCTCCGGAACAACAGGACAGTTGTAATCGTAAGCATTATAAGCGCAGAAAGGCTGATAGGATTTATTAAAATCAAGAACAATCGTGTTCCCTTTAGGAATCTTCAGATCCATATATTTTCCTCCTCCATAGGTTTCTTTTTCATTGGTTGCATCACGGAAAGGAAGGAACAGATAGTCTTTGTATTTTTCCTGCTTAATCAAAGCCAAACTTTGGTATAACGTTACAGTATAAGGCTTACCATCCAAGGTAAATGTTGCTTTGCCATACTCCTGGTACGTCTTTGTTTTCCCTGATGAAGTAGGAAGTTCAAAGGGTTTTGTATCTTTTGACTTAACAAATTCTGCGGTTACCCTATATTTGGCATTAAAGGGAAAAAATGGATGTCCTTTGAAATTTTTAAAATTATCACCTCTTAGCGGGGTCTCTTTTGGATTAAAATATTCAGCGTTAAGTTCCTTTTGAAATTTCTGTACCTCTTTCTCTTCCTTTGAAATCATTTTCTGGGAAAAAGCCCATAACGGAAGGAGTAAAAAGAGTACTATATATTTTTTCATGAGTATAAATTATAAGTAAAGCTATGAATTTTCATAACAACAAAAAGTTAAAATTGTAATAAAAAGTATAATCTGTTTTAAATACCATAAACGTCTTCCGATCTAGCATACTTTTTGAAAAATAAGGGTCATGGACAGAAAAAAATTCATTCAGACAAGTGCTATGGCTTTAGCAGGTTTTTATTTTCTTCAATCCGGATTATTTCATGCTGCAGAAAGAAAAAATAACCGGTCAGGAGAAATTATTGATGCACCGGTTGTGATTATTGGCAGCGGTTACGGAGGAGCGGTATCTGCACTGCGTCTTTGCGAAGCCGGGCAAAAAGTAATGATGCTTGAAATGGGTCTTAACTGGGAAAAAGCAGGAATACCGTTTTCCAATCTGCTGAAGCCCGGAAAAAGTTCTGCTTGGCTGAAAAAGAAAAGCATTGCTCCTTTTATGAATATTTTTTCTCTGGCTCCTTTTACCGGAACATTAGACCGTCTGGATTTTGAGCACATCAATATCTGGGTAGGAAGAGGTGTTGGCGGAGGTTCCCTTGTAAATGGCGGAATGGCTGTTACTCCTAAAGAAAGCTATTTCAGAGAAGTTTTTCCGGATCTTGATACTGAAAGATTTTACAGCCATTACTTTCCACTGGTGCGGGAAGAACTCAAGGTAAATGTTATTGATGAACAATTTCTGAAAGACTGTCCTTATTATCAGTTTACAAGAGTAGGTGAAGAAGAGGCTCATAAAGCAGGCTTTAAAACGATGAGGGTACCGAACGTCTACGATTTTAAATATATGGAAAAAGAATTCAGGAATGAGGTTCCCCGTTCTGCTCTTAATACGGAAGTCATTTATGGTAACAATTACGGGAAGAACAGTCTGGATAAAACTTACCTGAGAAAAGCTCTTGAAACCGGAAACCTGGAAATTCTTGATCTTCACCGCGTAGAAACGCTTAAACTTAATGATGATAAAAGCTACACTCTCAGTGTACAGCAGATTGATACTTCCGGCATTCCGGTTGCAGATAAGGTTGTCAACTGTAAAAAACTGATTCTTTCCGCAGGAACTATGGGAACTTTACAGATTCTGTTACGGTCCAATGCAGAAAACGGATTTCCTATCCATGAAAAAATCGGCAAAAACTGGGGGAACAATGGAAACTTTATGACGGGAAGAAACTGGGTAAAACCTTTATCCGGCGGTACAGGCACAAAACAATCCACAATTCCGGTGGGAGGAATTGACAACTGGGATGATCCCGAACATCCGTTTTTCACGGAAATAGCTCCACTGCCTATGGGAATGGATGTTGCAACAGCCTTATATCTGCTGATCAACAGGGTTGATAAAAAGGGAGAAGTTGCCTACAGTAAAGCCAGCCAATCCCTGATACTGAACTGGGATGAAAGCAATACCGCTAAAATGAAAGAAAATGCCCAATACTTTATCCGTAAAATGAATAAAGCAAATGGAGGAACCAGAAGCCACTTGCTTTTCAATAATGGTTTCGGAGCTGATATCTGTTATCATCCGCTTGGAGGATGTGTATTAGGCGAAGCTACCAACGAATATGGAAAACTCAGAGATCACGAAAATTTATATGTGCTGGATGGATCATTAATTCCGGGAACCATCGGTGTGAATCCTTTTGTTACCATTACTGCCATTGCGGAATATTGCATTGAAAACCTGATCCGGCAAAATGAATTTTTCTTGCATTAAGGTATTGTTTGTATTTCGGAAAGATAATTCCTGATATCGCTTTCCAGCTGTTCCGGATAGGTAAAATTAAGATTTTCAGCCAAATAAGCACCCATTTCATGTACCAGATCAGCATAAGCAAACAGTGCTGACCAGTTTTCGCTGATATTACTTCCTGAAAAAGTAGCTTCTGCTTTATGCCAGAGTTCCTGAGATAAGTATTGTTTAAAAAGCCGGCCGTGCTTATTGGTGGTTATATTGTTCCAGTTATGATTTTCTGCAATGTACCATTCAATCAGAGGAACAAGATAATCTGTTCTCAGGACATTTTCAGACATAAACTTAGCATAAAAAATATCACCGCGTTTTAAACATTTTGCTACATACGTGGTATCCCACCAGAAGTCATTCATCAGCTGCTGAAACTTTTTTTCAGTTGGTTTCTGAATCATGATTGACTGGTACGTAGGTGGTTTCAGGTTTTCAGTCAGTTTATCTTTATCGATTAAAACTTTATATCCCACATCCCAATCCTCGGGAAGGGTTTCTTCGTTAACCTCCTTAATAAATTCCGGGACCTGATACAGTTTAAAGTCAACTTTCACATGATCTTTATACAAAACCATTTTCATGGCATGCTTTCCGCCAAACACACTGTCACCTTCCTCAATCATCGAGATAGGATCGCCAAAGAAACTTATCCATTCGTTGTCCGATTCATAAGGCGTTTTGTTTTTAAAGACAAGCTCTACATCCAGATCACTGAAATCATCTACAGGCGCATAAGGATTTACCAATGAACTGGTCAGAAGAACAGCACGGATATCAGGATTGTTTTCAGCCCAGTGAATAATCTGCTCCAGCTTTTCTTCCCTTATTTTCATATTAATAGGACTCTGATATTTTTACACGATATACGTCAGAAGAATTCCTTTTGATTGATTCTACAAAAAAACCGCCTTCTTCAGGAATCACTTCTTTCAGATCAAAGCTTTTGCAATCTTTGGGAAGTCCGGAAAAAATCAGGGTAAACCAAAAGTCTTTCATAAAAGGAACCGGTGTCCAGTATGGTGAAATAGAAATATTTTCTGCGTGGATCAGCTTACTTCTATGGTCAGACTGATTATCAAAAAGATAGGTCGAATGCCAGATCCTGATCAGGTTTCCCAAAAACGGAGAAGCCGGGAAGCAACAGTGCACAATAACCTGCTTCTCTTCTTCTGTTTTCGCCTGAAGAGATTCCAGGATTTCCTTTGCAATGACCGGTTTTACAATTACTTCTTCCACCTTTTTATGAGTATAGGTAATGAGCAATAAGTAATCATGATTACTTATTGCTCATTACTGATGTTAATATTCTAATTCTAATTTTTCTTTTGTATAATTTCTTACCTCATGGGTCAGTTCAGGATTTTCTGCCAGTTTCTGTCCATAGGATGGAACCATTTCCAGGAGTTTTGCTTTCCATTCTCCATGAAGTTTTTCCGGGAAGCATTTTTCCAGCACATTCAGCATGGCATAAACTGCTGTAGAAGCACCTGGCGACGCTCCCAGAAGAGAAGCGATTGTTCCGTTTTTGTTCACAACTACTTCAGTTCCGAACTCAAGTTTACCTCCTTCTTTTTCATCTTTCTTAATGATCTGAACTCTCTGTCCTGCGACCTTTAGTTCCCAGTCTTCTTCTTTGGCATCTTTGATGAATTCACGCAAATGCTGCATCCTCTGGGATTTTGTCATGGCCACCTGCTGGATAAGATATTTCGTTAAAGGAATATTGTGCCACCATGCTCCGAAAAGAGATCTCAGATTTTTGGTATTAACACTTTCAGGAAGATCAAGGTAGCTTCCTTCTTTAAGGAATTTGGTGGAGAATCCTGCAAAAGGCCCGAAAAGAAGAGCTTTCTTACCATCAATGATTCTAAGGTCAAGGTGTGGAACAGACATTGGCGGCGCATCTACCGTTGCCTGTGTATATACTTTAGCCTGATGTTTTTCTACCAGTTCCTGATTATGACTTACCAGCCACTGCCCGGAAACCGGGAAACCTCCGTATCCTTCACTTTCTTTAATATCCGAACTGTCCAGTAACGGAAGCGCATATCCTCCGGCACCAATGAATACAAAGTCAGCAACCACTTCCTGTTTGTGATTGTTGATCCTGTCTTTTACCTTCATTTCCCATTGACCGTTCTCTCTGGCATCAATATCCTTTACCTCATGGTACAGGAAAACCTCTACATTGGAATCTTCCAGAAGATGTCTTCCCATCTTTCTTGTCAGTGTTCCGAAGTTTACATCAGTTCCCATATCCATCTTCGTGGCAGCCATTACTTCAGACTGATTTCTTTTGCTCATTACCAATGGAATCCATTCTCTCAGTTTATCATGGTCTGTAGAAAATTCCATTCCTGAGAACAGAACAGATTCCGCCATTTTATCGTGGCGCTTTTTCAGATATTCTGCATCTTTTTCCCCGAACACAAGACTCATATGCGGACATGAGTTGATGAATTCTTTCGGCTGATGAATGTATCCCTTGGTAATCAGATAAGCCCAGAATTGTTTTGAAATTTCAAACTGTTCTGCAATACTTTCTGCCTTGCTGATATCAATAGATCCGTCTGGCTTTTCCGGAGTATAATTTAGCTCACAAAAAGCGGAGTGCCCTGTTCCGGCGTTGTTCCATGCTGCTGTACTTTCTTTGGCAAACCTTCCTAGCCTTTCGAAGATTGCAATTTCAAGATTTGGATCAAATTCATGCAGCAGCGTTGCTAAAGTGGCGCTCATGATTCCGCCGCCTATCAGTACAACGTCGTATTTAGGTTTCGGTGTTCTGCTTGTAAGCGATTGTGACATAATTTTAAATTTTACTTCAAATTTCGGGAAAAGTTTTAAAAACCGGAACGCGTTTAACGATTTTAACACGTTATTTTTTGAGTCAGAAACACTTCTTTAGTACGCAACAAAAAACCATCGAAAATTTCAATAAAGTGCTATTGAAATCATTGATGGTTCTTATATCAAAATGAACAAAAAAACTTAAGCACAGGATGCTTAAGTTTAATTATTTTACAAACAAGATTTGGTAATAAGCCTCATTTTAATTCAGTTTTGCCGTCAGTTTTTTAAACTGCTTTTCGGCATTTTTTCCTTCATAAAGGATGGCATATACCGTATCAATAATCGGCAGCTTAAGATTTTTCTGTTTTGCCGTTTTATAAATGGAATCTGCAGCATAATATCCTTCTGCAACCATGTTCATAGACTGAATGGCAGATTTTACCGTATAACCTTTTCCAATCAGATTTCCAAGGTTTCTGTTTCTTGAGAAAAGTGAATATGCCGTTACCAGAAGGTCCCCCAGATAAGCACTTTCGTTCACATCTCTTGGTGCTTCATAGATGGCTTCCAGGAAAGTTTCCATTTCACGGATCGCATTGGAAACAAAGACCGCTGTAAAGTTATCTCCATATCCTAATCCGCTTGCAATACCCGCCCCGATCGCAAAAATATTTTTAAGAATAGCACTGTATTCGTTTCCTAAAATATCTTTGCTTGTATGAACTTTAATAAAGTCTGAGCTGAAAATTCCTTCAAGCTTTTCAGCAGTTTCATCTTCGGCCGCTGCAATGGTAAGATAAGAAAGTCTTTCCATCGCAACCTCTTCAGCATGACAAGGTCCCGCGATAACCGCCTGATTTCTGAATCCGATTTTAAATTCATCGCGCAGATAATGGGCTACCACATCATTTACTTTTGGAATAATTCCTTTAATTGCAGAGATAAAGATCTTATCAGAATAATCACATGTCATCTTATCCAGTGTATCAGACAGATAGATAGACGGAGTTGCCAGAACGATAACGTCACAGGCAGAAACCAGTTCATTAATGTCCGTTGTCAGCTTTAAACTTTTAAGATTAAAATGGGCAGCCGTAAGATAAGTCGGGTTATGCCCACGAAGCTCAATAGCTCCTTTTACAAATTCATTTCTTACGCACCAGTGTACTACTTTGCAGTTTTCAACAAGCATTTTTACAATAGCGGTTGCAAAACTTCCGCTTCCTACAACTCCTACAGAAATATCCTTTTTATTCTTTTTTGGATTCGAAGATTCTGAAATAATTTTCTTTTTAGCCATAATTGGAATGTGAACTGCAAAGATATTAAAACAAAGACGGAACGCAGGCTTTGAAACCATGATAAAAGCCATTTTCTGAAAAAATTAACACTTCAGCACAATTAAACAGCTAATTAACCGTTAAATACAGAAAAAACTGAATTTTAATTAAAAATAACTCACAAAACTTATTTTTAATTAAATTTGCAGATTCAAAACCGTTTTAAATTTACTAAGAGAAGAAATATGAAAAAATTTCTAAACAGCAAGAAGAACGTAAACATTCTCCTGGGAGGGCTTTTACTAGTAGTTTTTGCACAAGGCGTCTTCATAGCGAAGCTCTTTTCTGAAAGAGATGATAAAACCTACGAAGTGAATCTTGTAAAAATAAACACTGAAAAAGACAGTGTAGATTATCTGAAAATGAAAACTGATCTTACTCTTGTAGATCAGACCGTTGCACAGCTCAACTCCTTCCTGAAGTCCAAAGACATTACCAACGAAAAACTGATGATGCTTAATCAGGACAGTATTTCAAATTCTATTTATCTTTCCAAACAAGCTAACCGATACAGCCAGTATCTGATGGATCTTCAGAAAAAACTGATGCAGGTACCATTAGGAATGCCTACAGATGGCTATATTTCTTCTAACTTTGGCGTAAGAAAAAATCCGATTCCGTTTAAAACGGTTTTTGCTTCGGTAAGATCAGGCGCACCAGCAGAAGCTAAATCAGCAGTCGCTGCAGCACCAAAACCTGAAGTTAAAGCTGAACCTGTTGAAAAAGTCATAGAACTTACAGACAGCTACGGAAATAAAAGAGAAGTAAAAGTGATGGTTACTCCAAAAGTGGCTCCTGTAGCTTCAACATCATCTCCGGCAACTGCCAAACCTGCTGCGGGTACAACTACAACACCAACAACTGTTGCTGAAAAAAACAATCCACCTGCTGAAGCTGATCAGATGCAGTTTCACAAAGGACTCGATATTGCAGTTGCTTATGGTTCTGATGTAAGAGCTGCCGCTGCCGGAACCGTTATTTTCTCAGGGCAGAAAGGCGGTTATGGAAACTGTGTGATCGTTTCCCATGGTAACGGATTGGCTACATTATACGGACATTTATCTGAACTTGTATCAAAAGTGAATGATAAAGTAAAAGTAGGACAGGTCATTGCCAAATCCGGAAACTCCGGGCGTTCCACAGGACCTCATCTTCATTATGAAGTACACAAAAACAATACTCCGGTAAACCCGAAATTGTTTATGAATTTATAATAAAAAGGCTGTCTATCCGACAGCCTTTTTACATATGGGAAGAAGGCCAAATCTTTTTTAAACCATTAAGGAATATTTAGTTTTTAAGAATATTAAGAAGAGTCCGCTTTAATTGGTATCTCCTTAATGCAGCTTCAATCCTCCAAAAAACCTTAATGGTTCAAAATAAAAACTACCATCATGTAATGGTAGTTTTTATCTTATTTTAAAATTGTAAGAATCCCTTTCGGATGGGTAAACGTACCATCGGGGCCTGCAATATTTGAATACACAATATTTTTATTGTAATCCTGAATATGGGTAACATTGAAGCCAAGATGAGGCTCATGCCAGTATACCATAAAAACATTCTTTGCTACTTCTACAGCAGTATATTCTACCGTATCGGTACTATTTTTTGAACTTCCTGCTGTTCCTGTAAACGTCATGGTTTTATTGTCTTTAAAATCCAGAAGGAATTTTACACCTCCAAAATCCACTTCCACTTTATGTCCGATGGCCGGGTATGGTGATTTTAAATCCCATTCCATTTCTTTAAGGAAAACCTTTACTCCCATCTCCAGCTCTTCTTTTCCCGGAAGATCAGGATACTTTTTAACCATAAAATCAACAATGGAAGATGAAGTTTTGTTCTCTGTCACTGCTTTTTTATAATTTTCCAAGTAACCCTTCACAAAATCCAGAGATTGTGGAGATGTAGACGGTTTTGCAAAATGGGAAGGAATGACCTGCTCCGGGTTCAATGCTTTCATGGCATCAATCTGCCCTATCCACTGATCAATTGCTTTTACATTCTGCGTGTCTGCCATCCATAGATGGGAGTCTACAGAAACTGAAATTCCGCCGGCAATGGTTTTAATGGAAGGGATCCAAAGAAAGCTGTGTGCAGGGTCTTCCGGATTTTGTCTGATCTCAATTTTATTCCCTTCAAGATCAGGGATTGAAGCAGCTGCCTCAGGAACTATAATTTCTGACGGAGCGTCCGCTTTCAGCTGCGGTTTCCATACGCCCATCTTATCATCTTTTGAAGCTGATATCAGGTAAGCTGTTTGCGCCGTTGAGATAATTTTAGCATTAGGAAAGGCTTTTTTAATCACATCCAATCCAAAATAAAAATCGGGGTCACTGTGCGAAATAAAAACGGTTTTCAGATTTTTTCCTGTTGCCTTTATTTCTTTCACCAGCTGTTCAGCATATTGTTTCTGAAACTGGGCATCTACCAGTATGGCATCTTTATCACCATAAATAATGGTAGAAGTAATCGGGAAAATAGCTTTGGTCCCCGGATTATATACTTTTACTTTGAGGTTTCCCGCAAATACGCTGATAAAGCCCAGCAGTGCGAATAACGACCATAATTTCTTTTGTATCATTTCTGTTCTTTTATATATTAGTATGCTGCTGTGAAACGTTCACGAATGTGATTACTCTGCTCTAATTCATCTACCAGAGCTACGGCTACATCTTCTACAGACAGACGGCTTCTTCCGTTTTCATCAAATACCGGAGTTTCCAGTGAAGTTCTGTATTTTCCTGTTCTTTCTCCTACATTGGCCTGGTTCATCTCTATGGCAGGGCTGAAGAATGTCCAATCCAAAGTATTATTTTCCTTGATTTTGTTTAAGTAATCTCTTGCTGCTGTTGCACCGGGTTTGTAAGCTTCAGGGAAGTCCGGAGTATCCACAATCTGAACATTATCCGGTGTGTAAAGGCTTCCTGCTCCACCTACCACAATCAGTCTTTTTATCCCTGATTGTTCCACTGCTTTTTCAATGTTCTGAGAACCATTTAAGAAATCGTTGTAAAGATTAGGATTTGTCCATCCTGCATTGAATGTACTGATTACAGCATCATTTCCTTTCAGTGCTTCAGCTAATGCATCTACATTGTTTACATCAACACTTTTAGCGGTTACATTTTCCTGCGTTTTTACCTTCGATGCATCTCTTACCAATGCTTCTACAGCATATCCTCTTTCTGCCAATTCTGTTACTACGTGTGCTCCTACAAATCCTGTTGCACCAATTACTGCTACTTTTTTCATAACGTTTTATTTTTTAAATTAAATTGTAATAAATTTTGTTACATTTAGGGTTAAAAAAAATTTATTCGAACTGATCGGTAAATTCCTGTAATGATTTGTCTCCTAAAAAATTGATAACCAAATGATCTGTTTCTTCAAATAAGGTATTTAAATGGATATTTATTTCCTTCCCGACACTGCATGCCGGATTAGGATTCTGATTTTTCTTTCCTAATACTTCCGTATTTTTAACTGCTTTATAGATCTCAGAGATTGTGATCATATCCGCTTCTTTTGCAAGCTGGCTTCCTCCTTCTTTTCCCTGTCTGCTGATAATCAGACCTGCTTCTCTCAATACGCTGATCTCCTTTCGGATAATCACCGGATTCACATTGATACTACCGGCCATCCAGTCAGAAGTAAGCCACTCCTGAGGACTCTTTGCCAATAATGTCATTATATGTACTGCCGTAGCAAATCTTGTATTGTTCATTGTAATTACAGGGCAAAGATATACATTTTTTAAATGTAACAAAATTTATTACAGTTAAATTTTTCTTAAAGGATTAATTTGTCAAGGTCAAGCAGCAGATAATTGATGTTCTGATTAATGGTACGTGTTGCTGACTGCATCTGATTGAGCATGGCTGCACGGTTGTGAAGATCATCTGCCCTGTAATATCCGCCATCACTGAAAATGACAGACTTGTCTGCCGCTTCTTTATTATCATCAAACTGGTAGTGAAGCCATCTCATCTTCATATTCCCGATGATAGAATGATCTTCCCTGTTGGAAAATTTTTTCTCGGTATACATATACCAGATAAAAGGTGGAAAATTGGGAGATTCCAGCTTTTCTTTCCAGATATCTCTCAAAAGATTTCTCTGATGAATAAACTCTACTTTTTTTCCTTTGGGATTAAGGGTTGCCAAACCAAAACCCGCTCCTAAAACCCCTCCTCCGATATCAATCGCATTGCTCCAGCCCTGGTCATGAACAATACCTCCGGCTATAGAAGCAGCGGCTCCGGTAATAATGGAATAAAGGATGAGCTTATTATTTTTTGATGCGTTCAGGTTATCCACATAATTTCCGATCTGGGCTACTCTTTCTCCTTCACAGTCAAATTCTGCGGCTACAGCATCCAGCTCTGTCAGCGCAATCGTGATTTTACTGTTTATTTTTGTTTTTAACTGTAAAACTTTAACCTGCGAAGCAAGGGATGAGTCTTTTTTAAGGTCAATAATTTCGTGAACCTCATCCAGATTATCCAGTGCATTCAATATCAGGATACTCTGATCGGAAAACAGCTCTTTCAATTCTTTATTGGCAGACAGGATAGAGTCTGCGTTATAAGATGGGATTTTATTGCTGTAGTTATACTTGAAAGGTGCTTTGCAATAGCTGTCTTTCAGCGTAAGTATATTCTGCTGAATAGCCTGATTCTTCTTTGAGACACAAGAAGTAAGAAGCCCGAAAACAATCAAAAGGTAAAAAAGTTTTTTCATTCAGTCGTTTTTTTGTGCCTTATTGATAAATTGCTGCCAAGATGCAATCTCCTTCAGTCTTACCATTTATCAATACGAATATAGCACAAATAAAAAAAATTACCTGAAGTCAGGTAATTTTTTAATCTATTTTTAAGAAGGATTACTTAATATCCAGTAATTCAACTTCGAAAACAAGGGTACTGTTTGGCCCGATTTCTTTGCTGATTTCCTGATCTCCATACGCCAGGTGCGGAGGAATGATCAGTCTCCATTTACTGCCAACCGGCATTAGCTGAAGAGCTTCCGTCCATCCTGAAATTACTCTGTTCAAAGGAAAAGAAGCCGGAGTCCCTCTTTTTACAGAGCTGTCGAATACTTTACCGGAAATGGTTGTTCCATGATAGTGGCATTTTACAGTAGACTTAGGACCTGGTTTCGGGCCGTCACCTTCCGTAATGATTTCATATTGCAAGCCGCTTGGTAACTGCACAACGCTTTCTCTTTTACCATACTCTTCCATATATTCTTTACCGTCTTTCAGGTTCTTTTCTGCCAATTCTTTTTTACGTTTAAATAACATATCTGCTACTCCCATATGATAATTTTTTACAAAGATAAGGCTTTTTAAGGTTGGAAGACGGAAGTATGAGGATGGAAGGTTAAAATCCAAAATATTATATATCTGATCTGTTTGTTTCAAAACATTATTATTCAAAAACAATTTAATATTAGTAATCAACAAGTTAAATGTTTTACTTATTAAAATTCAATAATCATATTACTTTACTTTTATTTTCTTAAAAGGTCTTTTCAACAAAATTCAAATAATTGTAATACTTGCTTAACACAGATTTCGAAACTTGGCGTTATAATTGGATTTAAAAACTAAATGCCAAATCCAATAAAATATAATAAGAAGTTTGATGAACTGAATGAAGAGGAAAAAAAACTTCTGGAAATCAATAAAAAAACAATAGCAGATTTTGTTGAACAGTCTTCTTCCATCAGTGATGTCAATTATGCTACGAGGAATGCTCATGCCAAAACCTATGCGGCAGCAAAAGGTACGTTTGTGATAGAGCCTGATCTCCCGGAATCACTACAGCCTTTCTTCGACAGGGAAAAATTTGACCTGATTATACGGTTTTCCAATGCCCAGCTGAAAATCAAAAATTCGGGAAAAGATATTCCTGCCTATGGTTTTGCGGTACAGATCAAAGATGAAAACGGAGGATTACTGGCCAATTATCCATTGGTCAATTTCCCGCTGTTTCCAATGAATTCTGTTTCAACTTTTTTGAAACTTTTTACCGCTGTCAATAAGTTTTATATGAAAAAATGGAGCAGCCTTCTGCCAATGCTTTTTCAGGCAGTCAAAATGTTTCCTTACGTATGTACCGGCGATATGATCTGTAATATGATAAAGCTCTTCAGGAAAAGAAATGACTTTATTCTGTCGTTTGATTATTACTCGATAGGTGCTTATCGCTTGGGAGATCAGATCATTAAAATAAAGCTCTCTCCTCAATCTGTGGATAAAAATACAGGAAGAAAGCAAAAGATTAATGATGCTTTAAAAAATTATCTGCAGACAAACGATTTTAAAGCTGATGTTTTGATACAGATCTGTTATGACCTGAAAGATCAGCCCATCAACAGACTGAATGTTGAGTGGAAAAATTCTCCTTTTATTAAAATCGGTGAGGTCAGAATCAATAAAAATTCTTTGCTGGATGCGCGGGACTGTACCAATGAATTGCTTTCATTCAATCCTTTCGAAAGTAAAATATTTTTTCAGCCTGTAGGAAAAATACAGAAACTGCGTGATGAAGCTTATAAGGTTTCTCTGCAGACGAGAAGGAAGATTAATAAATTGCTGCATGGAAAAAACACCTAAAATAATGATAAATGATGAGTTATGAATGATAATTTATTGACTTGGCGTTTCAGTTTGCTTTAAAAAGCTTTTAAAAACAAAAATGACTGTTGTACTAACAGTCATTCTATTTTATCTGAATTTTCTTTCTTCTTCTTTGATTGCCAGATCATTGATGCTTGCATATCTTTTTGCCATCAAACCGTTTTCATCGAACTCCCAGTTTTCATTTCCATAAGCCCTGAACCAATTTCCATCTTTCGTCTGATATTCATATTCAAAGCGGACGGCAATGCGATTATCGGTGTGTGCCCAATATTCTTTCTTAAGTTTATAATGAAGCTCTTTTTCCCATTTTTTCTGAAGAAATGTTACAATTTCTTCTCTTCCATTTACAAATGTATCTCTGTTTCTCCATTCACTGTCAATGGTATATGCTTTGGAAACCTTTTCGGGATCCTGACTGTTCCAGGCATCTTCTGCCATTTGAATTTTTTCAAGTGCCGTTTCAAGTGTGAAAGGCGGAAGCGGATGTTTCTGTTCCATAACTTACTGTATTAGATTGATAACTATTTTTTTTGATTTTTCAATCAATTCATTGGATTTAAAAAGCTGGCTTTCTATAATGCTGCTCTCAAAAAGCATGTAGATATGATCGGAAAGTTCACGATCCTCCAGCAATTCTAAAAAAAGGTTTCTGAGATCTGCTTTATGAGACTGAATAACACTCAGTATTTTAGTATTATCCATTGGTATTTCCGAGAGAATATTCAGAAAGCTGCAACCTCTGAAGTTTTCCTTTTCATTCATATAAACCAGAAAATCAAAGGCATTGACGATTTTAGATTGTAAACCATTTCCTTTTGATATAAATTGATTGAGTTCACTAAACCAATACCCATGTCGCACCTTCAGAAACTCTACACAAAGATCTTCTTTGGACTTAAAATGTTGATAAAAGCTTGCCTTGGCAACTTCTGCTTCTGAAATAATCTGGTTGATTCCTGTAGTATTATATCCTTGTTTTGCAAACAATTCAAAGGTCACTTCTACAATTCTTTCTCTTGGCGATTTCATATGCTTTCTTTTCTGGAACAAATGTATGAAAAAAAACAATATACAGACCAGTCTGTCTGTTTTATTTTTAATTTACTTTTGAAATGCAGGAAAGCGCAAAGGCATTAAATTTTTATTAATAAGCATATTTAGGACGCTAGGATTTTATTTCCGATAAAACTTATTATCGCTAATACTATGGTTCTGAATTATACAAATCATAGTAAGTATCTTTGAGGAAGATATTTTGATAATCTGACTCCCTTTATCTCAAACCTTACAGGTTTTTGAAACCTAAAAGGGTTACATCTTAAACATTCAACCTGGTTGAAAATTCCACATTGAGCGCAGTCGAAATGTCCTTGCACCTTAAAAAGGAGTACAATGCTTATTGTCTTTGCGCCTTGGCCTTTCCCAACAAAAAACTTCATCAACAAAAAAGCCTCCAGAGTTATACTCCAGAGGCTTGATAATATATTTTAAATATGATTATTTTTCTTCCAATTCTTCTTTCTTCTCTTCTTCTTTTTCAGGGAAGATGATGGATAAAAGAACCGAGATCACCAGCACTCCCCCTACAATTCCCAATGAAACCGGGGACGGAATATGAATCCACGGTGCAATAAGCATTTTAACTCCAATAAAGGACAGGATAATTGCCAACCCGTATGGAAGTTTGCTGAACATATGAATAAAGTTCGCCAACAGAAAATATAATGACCTTAATCCTAAAATGGCAAAGATATTTGATGTATAAAGGATGAACGGGTCATTTGAGATTGCAAAGATCGCCGGAATAGAATCTACCGCGAAGAGAACGTCTGTAAATTCGATGACACCCACGACCACTAAAAGAGGAGTCGCCATTTTGATTCCGTTCTGAATGGTGAAGAATTTATCTCCGTCATAGTTATCGGAAACTTTCCAGAAGCTTTTGATCAGCCTTGCTCCTGCTGTATTGCTGTAATCTTCATCGTCATCATCGTCACCGTCTCCCCATGATTTGATCCCTGCATAGACAAGGAATAATCCGAACAGAGTCATAACAACATTGATTTTCACTGCCTCTCCGAAGATATTCATTTCAGGAAGATACGTAACATTAATCAATCCTACTCCCGCAAAAATAAATATGGCCCTGAAGATCAGTGCACCGATGATTCCCCAGAAAAGGACCTTATGATGAAGGTATTTCGGAACTTTGAAGAAGCCAAAAACCAGGATAAAAACAAATAAGTTATCCACAGAGAGTGCTTTTTCAATCCAGTAAGCAGCCTGATATTGTGTGAATTTCTCTACTGCCAGAGCATGGCTTTCAGGACTTCCATCGGTATTGAATACCCAGTATACCACTCCTGAAAATACCATAGAAAGTGAGATCCATACAATAGACCATATGGTAGCTTCTTTAGAAGACACTTCGTGACTTTTTTTGTTAAATACCCCTAAGTCCAGGAGCAGCATGATAACGACCGTTACTGCAAATCCCCACACCAGACCAGGGTGCAGTTCTAAAATACTTTGATGTTCCACTTGAGTTATGTTATAATATGATAAAAGCAATAGATGTACATTGTACAAATATTGCTATTCTATTTATTTTCTGACTGACAATTGATTATAGATAATTCATCTGTACAGTCTGGATTGTCTGCTCCAGCTTTCTGTCTGCAGTAGGATCTCCGATAGCATTGAATTTCCATTCTCCGTTTCTCTTATAGAAAACTCCCATTACCATAGCGACATGTCCTCTGAAAGAAGCATCGTTTGCAATGTCATATTTTGCAAACACCTCTCTTACATTGGTAGGTGTTCCTTCATAAATGCGGATAGAAGCAAAAGGAATCGTTCCAAAATCCTGGCCTCTGTAACTGTTCAGCACCATTGCCACATGCTCTACATTTGGTTCCAGATTGCTGAAGTCTACCGTAATCACTTCATTATCCAATCCGTCATCGCCGTCTACATCACCGGTAAGGTCATCTCCACTATGTCTCACAGAGCCGTTTTTAGATTTAAGATTTCCAAAATAGACTACTTCCGTAACGTTTTTGTTTGAATCATATAAAATACAGCTTCCGTCCAAGTCTACTGCTTCTTTTTTAGTTCCGAAAAATCCTTTCTTTTCAATTGCTCCCCAGTTGATTCCTACGCAAGCCTGGGAAAGTTCAGCTCCATTTTCTTTTTTAAGGTTAATTCTCTGACCTTTTTGTAAGTTGATAGCCATCTTTTTATGTTTAGTTGTTATTTATTTTTTAGCAAAAGGGCAAATTTGCGATTTTACTGTTTGCAATTTTGCCTCTTAATTATTATTCAGATTCAAATTAAGCATTGCCCGCAGGATATTCGTTTCTTCATCGAAATCAAATATCTTGCTCATGATATCTATATTTTCCAGGTTTCTGATATAATCTTTCAAAACCGTTTCCACTTCTGCCGGCAGGGCACGCTTTCTTTCGTTCATACTGTGTTCCAGCTGTTCATTCTTGCTTCTCAGCTGATCAATAATGGAACTCTGGTTAGACTGATTTTCAGAAATATCCAGCTTATCCAGTTCTTTGTCGAAAAGATACAATTTCTTTTCATCCACACTGAAAATAAAATAATCATCAGACTGAAAGATCTTGAAAAGCTCATAATCACGGGTTCCGATAAGGTAGCCACATACAAAACGGACTTTAAAACCCTGTATATTAAGCCTTCCCAGCAATTTTCTTTCAATAGAATAATCCTTGTACTGATAAGAAGGGAAAGAATCGCATTTCAGTAGTGTTTCATCTGCATCCGTCCTGTAAAATTCCCTGGCATATTTTTGATGAAAGTACAGTACATTATCCCAATTGGCCGTAAAGCGGTCTTCCGTAAGATCCTGATACACGTTTCTCAGATGTTGGGAAAATACACCGCTGTACATTTTCCTGTCGGTCTGAAAGTTATCTATCCGTCTTTCTTCAAAACCTGAAATATATTTATTGTTGATGTTAATTTCATTGATGACCGCCAGCATGTCATTTTCCTTCTGTTTTTTAATTTTAGTCAGAAGTTCTATAAGACTGTCGGTATACTGCAGGTGGAAAAGTTCCAGTTTATTATAATCTAAAGCCGTATTTTCCTGGAACAGATTGTGGATAATATCAGTTTTGATATAAATTGATATGATGTCAATATGTTCAAAAAAATTAGCGAGAAGCTTAAGCCTGGTTAACCTTCTTTTGCTTTGTGACAATATGGTTGCAGCATCATCTCCCACCTTTGTATCCAATAAATTAACCTCTTACATTAGCTTTAAGTTCATGCTCCAATGTCTGAAGATCCTGATCCAGTTTTCTTCTGTTATCTGCACCCTGTTTCTGGATTTGTTTCACTTCATTCAATGTATTGATCAGCATTGATGTTGTTTCTCTCAATGTTTCCACAGATACGATAGTCTGCTCGTTTGCTCTGGCAACATTCACAGAATTCTGGCCAAGGCGTTCTGCATTCTTTCTTAAGATTTCTTCTGTAGTGGAAGAAACTTTCTGCTGGATTTCAATATTCTGCTGCTGTCTGTACATTGCCACAGCCAGTGAAAGCTGGTTTTTCCAGACCGGAAGTGTCGTGGTAAGAATCGTCTGTGCTTTTTCAGCAATAGAAACGTTATTATTCTGTACCAGCCTGATCTGCGGAAGTGACTGCATCATAATCACACGCACCACCTTAAGATCCGCCATTCTTCTGTCTAATCTTGCAATGAAATCTCTTTTATCAGCAATCTGATAATCCTGATAGTTCTGCGGGTTGGCTTCCATCTGGGCAAGCTCACCTGCTGCTCTTTCCATTCTGATATTCCCTGCAATGACGAGCTCTTCAATCTGCTTGATAGAATTCACGTTACTTTCAAAAATAGTCTGAAGTACAGCATTGTCTTTTGTAGAAGTGATGATTCCTGCATTTACTTTATAAGAGATCTGCTCGATATTGTTGATGATCTTATCGTATTTTGCAAATAAGTTCTCTACCTGGGTCATTACCTTTTTCATGAATGGCAATTTGCTCAGGAAGCTTTTCACTTTATTTCCGTTAAGCTCATCTACATCTACATAATTAAGCTCCACTAAAAGGTCATTGATAAGTCCTCCTACTTCTCCTGAGTTTGATCTTCTTACATTTCCCAGGAAGCTGTCACTCTGGTTGGATAATGTTTTCTGAAGCTCAGCCCCAAAATTTACAATAGAGCCGGGATTGGCCTCATCAATAGAGTTGGCAAGAACTTCATACTTCTGGCGCTCTTCTGACTGCAGCTGCGTCAGGTTTACATTTCCCTCTCTGTCCACAAGAACTCCCGGCGCTGCATTCTGAACAGGCTGAGCAGGAGTTGGCGGAACCATTGGAGTAGGTTCAAAGGTTTTAAGAGGTTCTATTGATCCTAGCGGATCTATGGGTTGATTTTCCTGATTGTCCATGTTTACTTCTGATAAATTGATACAAATTTCTCAAGGCCGTCTCTCTGTCCTGCACCTACAGCCTCAAATTTCCATTCTCCGTTTCTGTTGTAGATTCTTCCGAATTCTACAGCGGTTTCGATTGAGAAATCTTCGTCTAATTCATATTTTAAGATCTCTTCATTCGTATCTGTATTGAAAATTCTGATGAAAGAATTTCTTACCTGTCCAAAGTTTTGCTTTCTTGAATCTGCTTCATGAATTGTTACAACTACTGTAATCTCTTTCACCGCATTATCAATTTTTGTAAGATCAATTTTGATCTGTTCATCATCACCTGCTCCTTCTCCTGTAAGATTATCTCCCGTGTGGATTACAGATTTGTCCGGAGATTCAAGGTTATTATAAAAAATGAAGTGATCATCTGAAATTAATTTCTTGTCCTCTCCAAGCAAAAATAATGATGCATCAAGGTCGAAAGATGTTCCTGTAGAAGTATTATTGATATCCCATCCTAAACCTACAGTAAATTTAGGTGCGTTGATATTTTCTCTTTGTCCTTTTTGTAAGTTAATAGCCATAATATAATTCCGTTTGTATTAAAGTATTGATGTTGTTTTCGTATTCTTTTATTAAATGATAATTGTTACTGATGGCCAGCTCCAGAAGAAGATCCATCTGTTCCTTTTTTACTTTAGACGTAAGATAATCAAAATTACCTGAATCCAGGCCTAAAATATATTTTACAATTCTTGTATTAAACTGAAAACTTTCTTTATTCATCACTTCTGCGATGTGTTTTACATTTTTTACTGCATAGTAATTGAAAAAGTTTTCAATCTTAGGATCAAGGTCAAAATTCATCAGCTCTGCATAATACAGAAACATGAAGTCTGCCTCAACTTTATATTCATCAAGAATTCTGTTTACGGTATATTCATGGCTTCCGGTAATTTTTATATCGTCTATAAAAATACAAAGTTTTCCTCTCAAAAAATCCTTATCGATATAATATGTATCATTGGCAATCAGATTTTTGCGGTCTTCAAAATTAAGGTTGCCATAATCTGTGATATACGTATGATTACGGTTGATTTTCGATAAAATACTTGACTTCTTTCCCTGTTGAAACAGATAAAAGTCCAGATGCTTTTTAAAGTAAAAGCATAAAAAATTAGAAGCCGTAGGAATTGCCATATAAGGGCTTGGAAGCACTACAATCTCTTTATCAGTCTTTAAAAGCGTCTCATTTTCGGAAATAAATCCGTCGAATAATTCTCTTGCAAATTTTTCAGCATACGACTTATCGCCATATTTGAAATAACTGTATTCCGCAGGTGAGAATGTAAACTCATCCGCCGAATGAATGTGGTGTAAGCTGTATCTTTTGTTCATGTTTATAGTTAGTGTTTAAGTAAATGTGCACTGAAGCCAAAGTCCTTCGCTCCCTGATAATCTGCTACCGGATTGTCACCGATATGCAGGATCCGGTTCATGGGCAAATCCTGATCTTTAATATTCTTTTTCACTTCCTGGAAAATAAGCGGATTAGGCTTGGAGCAATTGATTTCATCAGAATAGATATGGAAATCTATGTACTGATCCAGGTTTTCATGAATCAGAAATTTTCTCATTGTTTTTCCTTTAATAAATCCTGTATTGCTTAGAATATTAATAGTCTTTCCCTGATTTTTGATATCTTCGAAAAAATCGTGAATGTTCTCAAAAATCACAACGGGCTTATATTCCAAAAATAGCTCTTCACTTTTGTTGTAAAACTCGTTGAGACTTTCTTTATCCAGCTTTTTTACATCTACATCCAAAGCGCTAAGAATCATCAGGTAGATCTCAAAAGTATCAATATTTCCTCCTGTTACTTCATTGATGGAATTACAAAGATCATCGTAATACTTTACGGTTTTCGCAACTTCTTCTATTGACTTGTTTACATTGAAGAATGAGGAGAACAGCTCAACTCTTTTTGCTTTAAATTCAGGGTGAGATTTGATTAAAGTGAGCCACAGGTCAAAGGAAAAATGACAGTGGTTGTGAATATCGATATCTGTTTTCAATCGTTTTAAGTTAAAAGTTTTTATTAGCTTCTTGAAAAAGATTTAAAATTTTCTAATCATCAAAAAGTGTTTACAATACTATTCTTCCCAAAGATAAAATTTTTATCATAAAAGCATTATGTCTGTTGTCTGTTTTAAGATATTTTTATGAAAATCCATGGTTTTAATAAAATTTGCAGAAAATGATTTACGGGGTGATAAAGAAAATATTTTCAAAAATTCTTTGGAAATCAAAAAAAAATTATAATTTCGCAACCGATTAAATGACAACAATGTCAACAAAAATGATAAATATTATAACTTTAAGCAATCCTGTCAGAGCTGTGTTCTTTGGCAGCACTGAATATTTATCTGAATAGCTTTAGATCTTTTATACCCAAAAATATATTGAAGACCTGTCTATTCGGATAGGTCTTTTTTGCTGCCCTGATTTCAGACTTCAACAATTCCAGTAACATCTGTTATTTGTTAAGATCTCTGAAAATTTTCTTTTG
Organism: Chryseobacterium amylolyticum; assembly: GCF_051011775.1. Classification (NCBI taxonomy): domain Bacteria; kingdom Pseudomonadati; phylum Bacteroidota; class Flavobacteriia; order Flavobacteriales; family Weeksellaceae; genus Chryseobacterium; species Chryseobacterium amylolyticum. The sequence goes on along the minus strand of NZ_JBPCHX010000005.1, from coordinate 148,601 downwards.
ATTCAAAATACAAAAAAATATTTCGCCGGCTCCAGGAGACCGGAGTGTATTTTGTGTCCTTTTTTTCAGAATCTTTTCTAATCACAGATCTAAAAAACAACAATTTAAAACAAACAGAATGAAATATAACACACGAAATATAGGGATTATAGCACACGTAGATGCAGGCAAAACAACTTTATCAGAAAGACTTTTGTATTATACGGGACTTATTCATAAAATAGGTAATGTAGACGAGGGAAATACCACCATGGATAAAGATATTCAGGAAAGAAACAGAGGAATTACCATTTCATCGGCTGCCGTTTCTACCCAATGGAAAAAAAACAATGCTGTTTATAACATCAATATTATTGACACTCCTGGACACATTGATTTTGCACTGGAAGTAGAGCGTTCACTAAGAGTTCTGGACAGTGTAGTAGCAGTTTTCTGTGCATCGTCAGGAGTTCAGCCACAGACAGAAAACGTTTGGTTCCAGGCTGACAAACACGGAACCTCCAAGATTTGTTTCATCAATAAAATGGACCGAATTGGGGCAGATTTCTTTGCGGTTCTCAATGAGATAAAAACCAAACTAAATGCTGTTCCATTGACGATTCAGATTCCGATAGGAGCTGAAAATAATTTTGAAGGAGTGATTGATCTGGTCAAAATGAAAGCGTTATACTGGGCAGATGAAAACGGAGAAACCATTATAGAAAAAGAAGTTCCCGGTCATTATATTGCCGAAGCAGATGAATACAGGATAAAGTTAATGGAAACTCTGGCGGAAAATGACGAGATATTCTTTGAGATTTTTATGGATACTGAGCAAACAATCACCATTGAAATGCTATCAGAAGCTATACAAAGAGTCTGCAGATCCGGATCAGCTGTTCCTGTTTTATGTGGTTCTGCCTTTAAGAACAAAGGGATACAGCCTCTTCTAGATGCAGTTGTCTCCTATCTTCCTGCTCCGGATCAGCTTGCTGACCTGCAGGGAAGAGATCCTTATACGGAAGAAACGGTAACACTGGAAAGAAATAAGGAAGCTGCTTTTTCAGGACTTGTTTTCAAAGTGGTAATTGACAAACATATGGGAAGGCTGGCTATGCTTCGTATGTATTCCGGAAGAATCAGATCCGGAGATACCATATTGAATGTAAGAACAGGCGAAAGATACAGGATTTCCAGAATTTTACAAATGCAGTCGGACAAAACATTATCGCTGGAAGAGGCTAAAGCAGGGGATATTGTTGCTTTAACAGGAATAAAGGATGCCAAAACCGGAGATTCTTTATCTTCTCCGGAGAAGCCAATACTTCTGGAAGCCATTACAATTCCAGCTCCCGTTATCAGAGTGGCTATTGAGCCGAAAACAAACGGAGATGAAAAATCGTTCGGGCTGGTTCTGGCAAAAATTCAGGAAGAAGACCCTTCGTTGGTGGTTGAGAGAGACCCGCAGACCGGAGAAACTTTACTGAGCGGACTGGGAGAACTTCATCTTGAGGTTACTTTGGAGAAAATCCGTCTGAACCACGGTATTGAAATCAATCAGGGAAAACCTAAAGTCTCTTACCGTGAGATTCTGACAACAACCAAAATTCATAGGGAAAAACTTTCCAAACAGAATGGAGGAAGCGGCCAGTTCGCTGATATCACCTTTGAAATCGGGCCTGGAAATAATAATGAACATGGATTGGAATTCATCAATATGATCAAAGGAGGAGTTATTCCTACCGAATTCATTCCTTCCGTTGAAAAAGGTTTCAGAGAAGCTATGGATTATGGCCCTTTGAATGGATATCCTTTGGAAAACATGAAGATTACCCTTCTTGACGGTTCTTTCCACGCTCAGGATTCTGCAGCATTAGATTTTGAAATTGCTGCAAGAGAAGGATTCAAAGCAGCAGCAAAAGGGTGCTATCCTAAACTGATGGAACCGATCATGCAAGTGGAGATCCAAAGTATTGATGAGTACACGGGAGCTGTCACAGCAGACATCAACAGAAGAAGAGGAATTATTACTTCTATTGATGAAAAATCGGGAAGAAAGATTTTTGCGGCAGAAGTTCCGTTAGCTTCAACTTTCGGATACATTTCTGACCTGAGAACACTGACAAGCGGAAGAGCTTCCATCAGCATGCAATTATCGCACTATGCATTAGTGCCTGATTTTATCGCAAATACATTAATAACCTAAACAAGCAAGGACTGTAGATTTTTCTTACAGTCCTTGTCTTGTTTATGAAGGATGGTCAATCGTCAATACGCCCTGCTTGCCAATTCTTTTTGCGCTATAAAGAATTCACGATTCACTTGCAAAGCAAAATTCACTCATTGACTTCTCCCCTATTTCTCCGGCATCACCTTATAAGTCGGGTCTTCCTGAATATTAATTTCTACTACAGCTTCTGCATTTTTCAGTATTTTCCGGCAGTCTTCGCTGAGATGACGCAGATGTACTATTTTATTTTGCTGTTTGTAACGTCTGGATAACTTGTCCAGTGCATCTATAGCGCTCATATCTACAATGCGGCTTTCTTTAAAATCAACAACCACTTGATCAGGATCATTCAAAGGATCAAATTTATCTGTAAATGCCGTTACTGAACCAAAGAACAGCGGTCCGTATATTTCGTAAAATTTCACTCCATTTTCGTCAATATATTTCCTTGCACGGATTCTTTTAGCGTTATCCCACGCAAAAACCAATGCTGAAATGATTACGCCAACCAAAACAGCCAAAGCCAGGTTATGTAAAATCACCGTAATTACTGCTACAGTAACTCCAACAAAAATATCAGACTTCGGCATTTTATTCACAATCCTGATGGACACCCACTGGAATGTACTGATGGCAACCATCATCATCACTCCGACTAAAGCAGCCATAGGAATTTTCTCTATCACGGGGGCTCCAACCAGAATGATGATCAAAATAAGCAGAGATGCTACAATTCCTGACAACCTTGCCCTGGAACCTGCATTAAGATTTACCAACGTCTGTGCCACCATCGCACAGCCTCCCATTCCGCCAAAGAAACCATTGGTAATATTCGCTAATCCCTGTGCTACGGATTCTTTATTGGCACTTCCCTTTGTATTGGTAATTTCATCCACCATTGATAAGGTCAGAAGAGATTCTATAAGACCTACTCCCGCCATAATCAAGGCATAAGGAAAAATAATCTGCAAAGTTTCCAGGGAAAAAGGAATCTCCGGAATGTGAAAACCTGGAAGATTTCCACTGATATGCGCAATATCAGCAACCGTTTTTGTTGGAATATTAAATCCAAGAACAACAGCAAATACAATGATAATGGCTACGAGAGAAGCGGGAACGGCTTTTGTGATTTTGGGAAAGAAATAAACGACAGCAATCGTCAGTGTGGTCAAACCAGCCATGATATACAAAGGCATTCCCTGCAACCAGTTTACAGCTCCGCTGCTATCTGTTATTTTGAACTGCTCTACCTGCGCCATAAAAATAATGATAGCCAATCCGTTCAGGAACCCGTACATAACAGGTTGTGGGATAAGCCTCACAAATTTTCCCAGCTTAAAGATACCTACCATCATTTGAAATATCCCGGCTAATGCAACTGTAGCAAAGAGATATTCTACTCCATGCGACTTTATCAAAGCAATCAACACCACGATGGTTGCTCCGGCCCCACCGGAAACCATACCAGGACGTCCTCCTAAAACTGCAGTCACAAGTCCCATCATAAAAGCCGCATACAAACCTGTAAGAGGAGACAGGCCGGCAAGAATAGCAAATGAAAGAGATTCAGGAATCATCGTCATTGCTACAGTAAAACCTGCCAGCAGTTCATTTTTATAATTGATTTTTTTCGAAAAATCGAATAAGCTTAGTGTATTCTTCATTGATTTGCAAAGGTATGCACTGTGCGGATGGTATACAATTTTTTCTTTTTATGATTTTACTGTAAGGGAGTTATTATTTTAAATAATTCACACATTAGCCCTTATAATATGTTAATTTTACTTAAAATAAACAGATAAAGTGTAATTTTTATATTTTTAACTGTTTTTACATTTTATTTTTGTCTACATTTGAAAGCAAATAAGCAATTATTTGGTACTAATTAAGATTCAATGTGTATAAAGCTGTTTGTCAGATTATCTGCAGCTCTTACTCATAGAATTGTGTAAAAACCTTAATAGGTTATATATTATTCACACAAATGGCAGGAAAAAGAAGTTTGAAAAAGAAGAAGAAAAAAACCATTGAAAAGAATATATCAATATATTAAGGTAATTCCTACCCACCTGTTTTATTGATAAGTTAAAATTCATTTTCCAGATGAATAATTTCATCGGATACGTTTAACTATTATTCAATCATAATTATCATTTCTTATCAATTTCAAATTTTAACAGCTTACTTCCTACCATATCAGAATAATATCTCACCTATTCTCGTTTTTTTATATATAAGTTGAAACAAAAGAATAATTTTCAGTAAAAATGTTATATAAAGAAATCCATATTGGGAAATTTATTAAGGAAAGGGTTGATGAAATTGAAATAACAATTGAAAGAATCTGCAAATTTTTAAACAAAGATGAAGAAACGGTTGAAATGATGTATGAAAGCAGATCAATGGATACGGATCTTCTTTTAAGATGGAGTAAATTACTGGAATATGATTTTTTCAGGCTCTACAGCTCCCATTTGATTTTATATGCTCCGCCTTCTGCCGTTAACAAAAACAATCAAAAGTCCGAAAAAACACCTTATTTCAGGAAAAATATTTATACTCAGGAAATCAAAGACTTCATTATGAAAAGGATTCTTTCCGGTGAGATGACCCAAAGCGAAGTCATCAAAGAATATTCTATTCCTAAAAGTACACTGCACAGATGGCTTCAGAAGAGTGATAATGCAAACGGATAAACAGATAAGACATGCGCCCCAATTACAAAAGAATTTATCAGGATATGCTAAAGATGGAACATCCTGAAAAACTGAAAGATCCAAAAATCAAAGAACTTCTTGAAAAGCTTAACACGAGTGAGGATGTCCTTAAATTCAATGAGAAACTGTTCAAGCAGTCCAGGGAAAATCAAAAACTCAAAACCTACGACAGGCAGACTATGCTAAAATTACTTCAGTACCAGAAAAAACATGGTCATTCCACAAGCTATATGTCGAGAAAATATAAAATAAGCAGAACTACGCTTTCAAAATGGAAAGTCATGTTTGAAGAAGAGCTTGAAGATACAATGAAAAATGCCGGTAAATAATTCACCAGCATTTTTTTAAAGGTAATAGTAAGGAAAAAACGGGCTGTACGTATGCCGGAGTCGAACCGGATAGCCTTGCCGGAATTACCGGCTTCGCTATTCCTCCCAAAATTGTGGTACGATGAATTTTTTCCTGACGACACTTCAAATGGTCATATAAAGAAGCTGGAAGTGGAAGAAGAAAGATGGCAAGTCTGAGATTTCCTCCGACTTAATAGAAAATTATGATACAAAGATCTTTCAACGTTCCACTTCCGGCTTCTTTATGATGAAAGCAAGGCAATAAACGAAAAATGCAGTCGTGCTCTAACCAGCTGAGCTACTCTTCCTATATAGACTGTGTTTTTTTTGTGGAAGAGACGGGACTCGAACCCGCGACCCCGTCGTAATGAGCGAAGTAACATTTTTCTACGGCACTTGTTTGTTTTTTAAAATAAAAAAAAGAGGCTAGATTCAAAAAGACTTTGACAAGAACACTTTCGTGATCTGTTATGGAGTCGAACCAATATTATACCGAAGTAAGTCTTTTCTACGGCACTCTTTTTATGCAAATCAAGGTAATATTTTTCAGAATCTTCCGTGCATTTGCTCTACCCGCTGAGCTACCTCTCCTTTTCGAGGGAAAAGGCAGGATTCGAACCTGCGACCCAATGTTTACTCAATCTCGAAGTATGATTCTAAGACGACACTTGATTTAATTGTTCATCGTTATCAGTTTTTATTTCTTCTACAAATTTATATTGCTGGTGCACATTCTACTTGTGCAGTTTTTTTTTATTAAAAACCAAGTAACAAGGTATAAGAGTTTTGATTCGGGTCAAATTAAATGTTTGATGATGGAACTCTTATGAACGGCATTGGTCTGTTACCGGGCAATCTGGTGAAAGACTCTTTCAGTTTGGAATCGAAGCAGATCTTTCTAACGGCACCAGTATTATTATCACTGCAAAATTATATTGCATGTACGCAATCTTTTTACGTAGTTTATTTTTATTAAGGAAATAATGATAAAATCATTTCAACAAGTTTTAAAATACCTAATAGGGGAAGCGATATAATAAATCCTATGATTAAACAGATTCCGATTTTACTAAAAAAATTTGTCTTATTTTCTGGATAGGTTCCTTTCTCTCTTGTTTTAGCTTTAAAAACAGGAATTTGTTTGGTCACTTTAAGGCTATCTTGTTCAAGCTCTATGATTACTTTCTTTGCATGCTCATCAAGTAAATTTTTATCTCCTCTAAAAACAATGTCTTTTAAAATGGCATTTCCTGAATTGCTTAAAGACTTTCTGTAAATCCCTACTGCATCTCTCATTTCATTATTATCTGGTTTAGACAGAATCCAGAATTTACCAGCTTCGTCAAGAAATCCTGCTTTAAAATAAATCTGTCCTAATTTTTTTCTCAAGGAAAGATCATTGGGAAACTGATTGATCATATTTCTTAACCTGTCACATGCTTTTTTCTTTCTGCCAGCTTTAAGATCCTGTTCAACTCTATGCATTAAATTTTCCATTGTTTTATTTTTGTTTAATTTGTTCATTTTGCCTTGAAGCAAAAGAACCAAAGTTCAGGACCTGGAAACTCCGGCTAAAATAACCTGCACTCTCTAAAAATTCTAAAACTCGCGCGAATGTTACATTAGTTCTTCGTTTCACTTTCCGTGTCGCGCTTCAAACAATAGAATTTTCTTAACGTTCGTATAGCTTATTTTCTTAACGCCTCCGTTTCCTATGTCATATTTCTGTCCCGTTTTTATTTCAAAAGCAGTGCCTGTTACAGCACTACTTTCTGAATCATTTTCACAGCTGACTTTTTATCTTCCAAAGCGTTTAATACATCGAAAATTTTATCTGACCAGCCTGCAATAAGGTGCACATCATTTTTCCTGATATCAAGCGGCTGTCTGCCATAACCTGCCAGGTCAAAAATATACAGTTTCGCATGAGGAGCAATAGTTTTATATTTGCTCCACAGGTCTTCAAAAGAGTTTCTGTTTCCAGTGCTATCCCACATCTGAGTATCGGTGAATAACATTACTTTGTTTACTTTTTCACCTCTTTTAATCAGATCTTCAATCACCCGGTAGCCATTGGTAGCATATCCTACTTCACCTTCCCGTTTGTAGAAAGCATCCACATTCCTTAAAATACCATTTTTAGGCATTGGAACCCTCAACCAACGGTCTCCGAAGATACCTGTCACAACGTTTTTACACTGCGACTGAAGGATCATCGACATTAATAAGCCAATATCATACAGCAGTATTTTGCTTTTATGAGAAATAGGTTTCTGCATAGAGCCTGAGACATCTGCAGCAGCCACCACTGAAGTATCAAAACCAAAACCCTTAATATTTTTAGCACTCACCACAACCGCTTCTTCCAGTGCTTCCAATACGGATGACAGATAAGGAGAATCTATAGTTTTCAATTCTCTGTAAGCCGCCAGAAATCTGAATGGAAGCTGTTTTGAATTGGAGACGGCTCTTTCATCGGAAAGGTATTTACAGACTTTATTCATTGCATCAGCAGACACTCCTGCATCCAGGATATTTCTCAGGTTTCTCATGGTTGCCATATAACCTAATTTATTGCTGAAAATCAGTTCTTCCCATTTGTTTTTGAAAGCAAGCTTTCTTTCTGCATCATCAGCAAACTTTGTCTGTCCCAGAACAGAAAGTTCCACTTCCCAGGTATAAGGAGTTTCTAATGTATTATTTGCAATTTTATTGAAAACCATTTGCTGGTTTTCGTCTTTTGCTTTCGGGTGAACAAGGAATAATGTATCTTTCAGGGTTACTTCTGCTTTTCTGTTGTATTTTGCAAACTGGTATTCATCAAACTTGTTGAATGATTTCACCAGACCTTTCTGAATCTGCTTGGATAGTTTGTTCAGTTTTTTAGTTTCCGTCCTTTTATTGGCGAGCTGGTAATAAGCCAGCAATTCTGTAATTTCATCAGCTCTCTGAATGACTCCATCTACTGTTTTGCTCACCAGATCTGTTCCGGAAGTCTGCTTTGCCAGCTCAGTAGTCAATACCAAAGGAATGGAACGCAGGTACATATCTTTCCTTGCATATACCGCCAGTTTTGCCACAAATTCAGGATCATTTTTTTTGATCAGAGACCGGATTCTTTCCAATCTGTCATTTCCCTTTTCATAGTTGGCATCTGACAGTCCTGTTGTAACAACAGCACTATACAATTCTTCTGCAGGTGTCATCGCATAGGATTTTGCACCCTCATAGTTCAGTACTACTTTATTTTCTTTTCTTAAAAAATTAAATTTCATGGTTACTGTTTTAACTGTTAAACATGGAGAAGTCCTCCCTGATTTCTGATGCAAAGTAAACACAGTATTGCGCAATGTTTTTGCGTAGAAAATTTTTCTTTGTTTTTTATTTTAAGTGTAGGCCATTCAAAATAAATCTCTCCGTTTGTACAGATTTTAAGTTTTGGCTAAAGCCGGATGAAGGATACTGTTTATAAGGCGGACTAAACCTCTATTGAGTAATCTTAAACAGATTATTTTTCGCAGATTTCAAAGTTTTATATGCATGTTAAAATAATACAGCTGCATCATCATTCAGCATTATAAAATCCTTCTATCATTAAATTTCATTTAAGAGATCGCCTGTACCGCTTTTTTCATGAACCGTTGCCTAGCTTTGTCTTATTAAAATTAAAGCTATGATTAAAGGACTATATGAAACTCATGTTCAGGTGAGTGATTTGGAAAATGCGATACAGTTTTATACCAAAGTATTAGGGCTAAAACTGGCTCACAGAGATGAAAACAGGCCCATTGCTTTTCTATGGGTTGGAGAGGGAAAAGAATTTATGTTGGGATTGTGGGAACAGAAGGAAAATCTTCAGACCAGACATTTTGCTTTTTCCAGCAGTAAGGAGGATATTTTAAATTACTCAGTGAAGTTTTTAGAAAATAGAAACTTAAAACCATACAATTTCCTGAAAAATGGCAGTGCTGAGCCTATGGTATTTGCATGGATGCCTGCGCTGGCTGTTTATTTTAATGACCCGGACGGAAACCAGCTTGAATTTATTTCTATCCTTGATGGTGAAGGTAAACCTGAATTAGGAGTACTTAGCTATGAAGAATGGATAAAACAGGCAAAAAATTAATGCCAAATTTTTCCTGTCATACAAAACAAAGACACAAAAACCCAGTTAAAACTTTTCTTTAATCAAACAAGGTTTTTGCGTCTTTGCATTGGTCAACAATAAGATATATCAAAAAGCTTCTATTTTTTTAAGAGGAGATTACATATTTTTTTCAGACTGGAATTTTCTTTCCAATTATTAAGTTTCTCTATTACCTTGTGATGAGCTTCCGAATGATTCAGCGCAAGAACTTCATGATAGATTTCCAGAATTTTTTTCAGATTGGTGACAGGGGTATCCATTTGAATCAATATATTGAAAATCAGTTCTTCCAAAGCAATATTATGATTTTTACTGACATTCAGCATATGATGCTGTATAAGATCCGTTAATCTTTTGACGGGTGCCCACTCCAATTTTTCGTGCAGCCCGATCACCCTTCCTAAACGGGCATTATCCATTATTTGGCCGGACACATGTTCAAGCCACATATTGGCCGCCGTTTCCCGGATGGTTTTATCACTGTCAAGGAAAATAGTTCCCAGAAACAGATATCCGATTTCATCCAGCGGTTTTTTGGTCTGATAAAGTGCATTTGCAGTATTCAGAACCAGACTTCTTTCATAAACTTCAGCAATTCCTGAATAGAAAAGGCAGTGTTTCATTACTTTTACCAGAGCATTTGCCGGGGTATTCGGAAAACACAGCATCAGGGCAGGTATTTCATTGAGCTCTTTCTGTTCTGCCACAAAGTACTCCATAAACAAGGGATCTTTCCTTTTTTCAAGGTGGTATTTCGGAATGGTAATGTTCAGCTCTGCAGGATAATAAGAATTTTTTCTGCTGTCAATAGTTCTCCACTTGTATTCTCCTGAAAGAAATTCTACAGGAATGTTGTATCCAAAACTGCTGAATTCTTCAAACACAGTTTCCGGTGAACGTGTGATTCCCGCTGTCATCCACCATGAAGGATGTTTAAATTCACCTTTGGGTTCAGCATTTTTACCAAAGAAGAAAAGTAATAAGTCTTTATATTCCCCTTTCAGTCTTTTTTCTGCCTGCAAGACAGCTTCTGAAGTGTTATCTAAAGCACAGCGCTGCAATGCCAGCTGAATATCAAGATGATGTGGCTCAGCACCAGCTTTCTGATAAGCCTCCAGTCTCTCCACCAGTGTAACAGGAGAAATCCAGCATGGCGCATGGGTAATAGGAAACAGCAGAGGAATCTTGTCTCCGGATTTAATTTTTTGAAAAGCATATATCGCAATCTCCTTAAATGCATTTCTGGCAGGACAATCTGCTCCTACATTTTCTATTGGTCCCAGTTTCTTCTGATAATTTAAATAAGACTCTCTTTCCGCCTCTTCTTCTTCCGTCTTCCGGTAGATTTTTTCCAGATTTTTAAGCTGAACAGGATATTGCTCAAGCAGAGCCAAGCCATAATTGATGATGGCATTGCACAACAGAACATTCAGAAAGGGAACCTCCCACTTAGAAATTGTCTTACAGGCTTTCAGGAATACAGGTTCTATTAATTTCACTGATCCGGCATCCACATCACCGGCAAAACGGATAAATCCCGCCAGGGCAATATCACAATGATGGCTGTACGGGTCATCCATAGCCAAAGGAAGATAAAGCATCAGGTCTTCAAAATTCTGAAGTACTTTAACTGCATTTTCGTCTGCTGTCAAAGATAGTTTTTCCGAAGCTATTGTCTCCAGCTGCGGCTGTTTTTCTTCAATATATTTTGACAAAAGAGGACGTATATTCGTCAGGATATTATCGGAGTAATGTGAAAGTGCCTCAATCATATTTTCGGAAACAGGAATATATTTCAGGATAATCTTGGCCGCCTTTGACTGTATGCCGTCGTCTTTGCTCACAAATGCCGTACTTAAAGCCATTCCCAGCAGTTCCGGATTTACTTTCCTTCTCTGGAATATTTTTTCAGTAAGCACTAAGCTTGAAACGATTACTGTTTTTACTTCTGAACTCAGGAGATCCGGAAGGTAATGTGAAAATTCCTCATTTTTGAAATCAGGAATTCCCACAATCTTTTTAAGATGTGATAACATGGTATTCACGGCTTTCGACTGAGGAGATGCCAGGCCTGCAAGCAATTCTTCCTGCAGATCAGACAATTCCTCTTCCGTTGGCTTTAAGGAAGTAAATGCATCCATAAACCAGCCTGTGACATTTTTATTAAATTTTCTGTTCGAAGCCAAAAGGCATTCTCTCAGAAATCTTTTTCTTTCAATTTTTTTCTCAGCAATAAGTTTCTGAACAATAGGAAACCATTCTTTACGAAAAGGTAAGGATTTGGAAGGATATTCACACAGGTACCAGAAATGGGTATTCAGGGTTTCGGGATAATGATCCAGGTCGGCCGGATAATTACTCAGGTGATGTCCCAGCAATTGGGGTTTCGGTTGTACATAGCCTTTTTCTGTCCATCCTAAAATATCTTTGTAATTAAATGCTGTAAAGTCAGCTTCCACAGATTCGTTGATAAAGTCTGAAAACCATTCCGGACAGCCCCACTCCAAAATCTGTTCGGTCTGTTCTGCATTACGGAAAAGACTCCAGTAATTTTTACCGAAGTTTTTCTTATCCATACAGACAAACGAAGCAATATCAATAATAGAATGCTGATTGACAGACCCTGCGGTGTGGTAAGAGTTTTTGGTCATTACGATCTTGCTGATCTCCCGGTCCATTTTCTTTATAGACGGTACCAGTGTTTTTCTTTCCTCAATGCTAAGCTGCTTTAGAAAAGGGATAATCTCATGTATTTTTTCCTCATTAAGGATCTCATAAAGTCTTTCTTTCATGTGCTTTCAATTTGATATATAATTGTTTTCAGGTTATTTTGTTTTCTGTTAAAGTTTCAAAGCTATACTACAAAGTGCCCTTCTTTATTAAGTTGGCTCATTTATGCATCAAAAAACATATACTTTTTACTGGGTACGATATCATATCTGAAATATTTTGTTGCAAAAACGGAGCCTGAAAAATAAGGCAACCGATATAGAACCTGATGAATCACAGTAATAAACATCTTGATAAGAATTGATAAACTGTTCAAAAAACAAAAATTTTCAGACAGGAATCCGTCGACAAAATAAACAGATGCCGCTTCAAATCCATATCCATTTCCATTTTTATTTCCAACCCGGGAAGCGGGCAGTGAAATCACATTTTGATTCCGTTCTTTATTGACATATTTTTTGAAAAGAACAATCGTTTCTTTTTTAACTTTTGGAAGGCTTTTTAAAAACGGTACAATCTCTTCTTTACAGTTTAAATATATTGTCCTAAAATCTCCATCAATAAACATAAATTCATTCTTATCAGCTAAATTAAAAAATATTGGCTGACAGACAGTAAATTATCCCTTAAATGTGAGTTTTTTAACAAAATATTAAGTTAATAAAACAACTGCTGCCATCAACGCTGGCAGTGCAAAATAATTCTCTGTTTAAAGATATATTTATTTAAAAGGGGTTAAAAGCCCTGTATTTTGATATTTAGACAACATCTGGTGTCTTAATTTCAGGAAATCTACTGTCACATTATAAAATCATTTAACCGGACGGATACGTTAATTTTCTTTAAAATGGTAGAACATGAATTGTAATTCATTAAATTTTATATATTTGCAAAATAAAATACTTGACAAATCAAATACTTTTCAATGATAAGCAATGAATTATTATTTTTAATTAACCTTAATAAACTGCAATCCGTAATTGCCAGAAGGTTTGATTCTCTGGGGGCTCATGGATTGGGTCTCAATGACTTTGTTATACTTTATATTCTCAGTTCTTATTCCCAGAGTAAGATGCGGAGGATAGATCTTGCTGAAAAAACAGGACTTACAGCATCAGGAGTAACCCGTTTATTGAATCCACTTGAAAAAACAGGTCTGGTTGAAAGAGAAACCAATGAAAGAGATGCCCGTGTCAGCTATGTTGTGATTACGGCGAATGGCAAAAAGATATTTGAAGAGGCAAAACAAAGCGCCGAGCATATTACGAAAGAAATCCTTTCTACCAAGAAGAGTAAATCTTTAAAAACAGTAAATGAATTTTTATTTGATCTTGGAGGAAATATACAATAATCATCAATGAAAAATGCAGCAAAAAAACAGCTAAGGGAAAAAGCAAAAGACCACAAAACAACGATGGGGGTTCTTGCGGTTACCAATACTACAAATGGAAAACAATATATCCAGGGGTCTTTACATCTTGAAGCTTTGGTGAATAAAATGAAATTCCTTTTAAATGGTGGAATATTCACCCACCCTCAGCTACAAAAGGAATGGAGAGAATCCGGAAGTGAAGCTTTTATCTTTGAATTTGTCACGATTGTTCCTGATCAGAACAATGAATATATCAACTATCGTCAGGAGATACAAAAGGCCGAACAAGCTTATATTTCCGGAGTCAGCACACCATTATACTAGAAATATGTCAGAAAAATATCTATCGCCTACTTTTGAAGCCGGGAAACATTTGTTTATGAAGAATATACAGGGGCCAGTCATTAATCTGAATCTGATTAAACTAAGGAAAGAAGCAGATTATTCAGCATATCCTGATCTGAAGCCTGATGAAAAGATCAGTGGATGGGATACTTATTTTACTTATATCAGAGAAACCAAGCCATTTTTAAAAGAAAGCGGCGGGGAAATTTTATTTATAGGGAAAGGGGACATGTTTCTGATAGGTCCTGAAACTGAGTACTGGGACCTTTGCCTGCTGATCAGGCAAAAAAGTGTGAATGATTTTTTCAGCTTTGAACAGAATGAAGACTATATGAAAATTATGGGGCACAGAATTGCTGCTATTGAAGATTCGAGACTTTTACCGCTGGAAGAAATACTGTTGAATGGAAAAAGAGATTAAATGGAAATAGTCAGAATTGGTGAAGTAGACCTTTGTTATGAAGTCTTTGGTGAGAAAAACACAGAGAATATAATCCTGATTTCCGGATTAGGAAGCCAGATGATCCGTTGGGATATTGCGTTCTGTAACCTTCTGGTTGAAAAAGGATTCAGAGTAATCCGTTTTGATAACAGGGATTCGGGGAGTTCCGTCTTTAATGCAAAACGAGAAATTCCTGCAGATAAAAGCATTGAAGAGGTTTTTGCTGCTTTCAGTAAAGAAGGTATTCCTTATTCATTAATGGATATGGCCAATGATGTGATCGGGCTGCTTGATCATTTAAAGATTAAAAAATCCCATATTGCAGGCCGTTCCATGGGTGGAATTATTTCACAGATTTTAGCCTCATATTACCCTGAAAGAGTTTTGTCATTAACGATTATCATGTCAACATCTTTGAATCCCTCTCTTCCTAAGCCAGACTCTGAAATTATGGCTATGATGACACAGGCATCTTCTGATCCGGATCTTCATAAAGAAGAATATTTCAGTGAGAAACTCCGTTTTGCAGAAAAAATATCCGGCTCCGGATATCTGTTTGATCCGAACCAGGAAAAAGCATTGCTTGAAGAGGAGCTTACCCGTTCAAGAACAAAAAACGGCATCATCCGGCAACTTCTGGCGATGGGTTCTTTTCAATATAATCCTGCCCTATTGAAAAAGATAACTGCTCCAGCCATGATTATTCACGGAACAGATGATCTGATTTTTCACCCTGATTGCGGAAAAGATATTGCGGATTCTATTTCAGATTCTGAATGGATTCTGATAAATGGTATGGGACATTCTATTCCGGTGGAACTTTATGATTCTATCAGTAATACAATATCTGGTTTAACAAAATAAAAGACTGCCTCATTATTTGAGACAGTCTTCATTATATATTTTGGATTATTTAATAATTCTTCAGGCACCAATGCAGGATTTTTGCAATATTCTTTGCATCATCTACTCCTCTGTGGTGTGTACCTTCCAATGTAAGGCCCAATTCTCCCAAAGCTCTTTGCATTCCTACACTTTTCCTGATGGTAGGATGAATTTCACCGAATAATGTCTTCACATTGATGTGGTCATCACTCATCGGATAATCGGTGTAGAATCTCCTTGCCTGATCCTGAAGCATGTTCAGGTCATAATTCCCGTAACTGGCCCATGTCAGCTCTTCTGAATCATATTCTGCTCTCAGGATATCAAAAGCATCATCCAGCATAATTCCTTCATGATCCAGCATATTCTGGGTAATGGTGGTAAGCCCGGTACAGAACGGGCTTACTTTTGAATGCTGGGGTTTTATTAAAATCCCCTCACTTTTGGAGATCTTTCCGGTTTTTGCATTCATGATGCATACACCGATCTCGATGATCTCACTTTCCTGGCCTCTTGGCGGGCGGTTTTCCCAACACGTTGCTTCAAGGTCTACTATTAATATATTTTCTGTTGTTTTCACTTGTTTATAATTTAATTGTTAAAAGGTGGAAGATGAAAGTCTTACACCTGTAATCTGCTTCCGGCCTCCGGCTTCAGTTTACAGCCAATCACCTCGGAGCAAATGGAGGTGTCCATTTTTTCTTCTTCATTATTTCTTTGACTTCCTCGTAGGAAACCGGATAAAAATTGTGGCAGTCTACTCCAACGTCAAAACTGAGTGCCGTCTCATCGTCCTGCAATGTTCCGTGCGAGTGACCGTATAATTGCCATACCCCGCGGTGGGAGCCATTCCAGGTGCGCATAGCGTAGTGGAAAAGAATAATTTTCTGTTTTCCATTACTGTTATCAGGTTCATCAATTCTCAGTTCATGATAATCTCTGATAGAATCAAATCGCTTAGGATATGTGAGAGCCGCTCCTTCATGATTGCCTTTGATCAGATGAATATTGCCATGTAAGCGATCTAAAATCTCTTTAGTAAAATCCGGTTTTCCTAAACTCATATCTCCTAAATGGTAGACCGTATCACCGGGCTCAACTTTCTCGTTCCATCTTTTTATGAGTTCTTCATTCATATGGTCCAGTGATTCAAAGGGTCTCTCTGAAAATTTTATAATATTCCCGTGGCCAAAATGATGGTCTGCTGTAAAAAATATATTGGGTTTCATTTTTTTAATTGTTTGAATTACCATAAAATTATATTGCTTTTACGGTTAAGGTTATACATAAAAAAGTTTCGGTATTTTTTACCGAAACTATACTTTAAGAGTCATCAGCTCTTCTTTTATAAAATCAATGACTAAAGAATTCAACTTCTTGTTGATCCTTTTCTGCTCTTCTTTTTCAATAGCTGCAAAAGCTACCGGGAAATCTTTCTGGAAATCCTCTAAAATATCCTGAGCAAAAAGGCCAATTACCTTACCTATGATTTTAGGTTCAAATTCTCCGATTTTGCTGACCACATTATTTAATCTGTTGACAGTCAAATATTTTTGGATTTCTTCCCAGATCTCCTGAGCTTTTTCGCTGAAGTGAACCTGTTTATGAACGGTTTTCGCTTTCTTTTTAACCATTTTGGACTTTTCTACCCATTTTTCATTCTTATTTTTCAGAATGATTCTTGCTCCGTTTCCAAAGTAGTTGGTTTTCAAAGTTTTTACAATGGTTCCTTCACACATATTGTCTTCCAATTCAGGTAATCCCAGCCAAACCGGAATTTGTGAATTGAAAACATTAGGGAATTTCAGAGCTTCTTCAAGAGTTCCCTTAAACAAAGTTTTAGCATAGAAAAATCCTGTCTCTTCAAAAATCTGATTGACCACCTCTGTATCCAAATAGGTAATTCCATTCAGTTTAATATCGAAAGCGTAAAATTCATTGTAAGGTGCATATTCAATACCTTTCTGTACCTTAACGGCATCTTTTACCGGTTCTACTTCTTCATGTTTGTAGCCACCACCGAACAATTCACCGTAGATCACTACAGTTTCTACCTCCGGGTAGATGGTTTTTACTTTTTGGAATACTGCTATTACATTTTTTCTGTAGCGTTCCAAAATCTGATGGGCATTGAAAAATTTTTCATCTTTTTCAATGAAAGCAGTTCTTTTCGCGATTTTAATTTCCTTTCCGTCGGTAAAGAAAGAGAAATTAGCGCCGTGAACTTTTTCCTGTACGATGAAAACCTCATCCCCAAAGCCCTGCATTCTGATCTGTTCGATCACACGGGCCTGGTAAGCATTTTCTATAGAATTATATGTTTTGAAAATCATTTTGTTTTAGTTTTTAATCGTTTCTGATTCGTTTTTCTTCATCTGGGTAACATGTCTTTGGGCATGGAGTGACAGAAAATAAATATATTCATATACATTGATTTTCCCCAGTTCATTCACTGTCATGGTAGTTTTATACAAAAGCCCTTCCCCATTTTTCATCACTTCCAGATAATGCATACACTGCAGATATTGCTGGTTGATTAAATTTCTTATTTCACCCAAGCATAATTCTCCTTTCGGTTCCATATGTTCCGGTCTTATCCATTCAAAAGCGCCATATTCTCCTACTTTATCGAATTTTTCTTTATTGAAACTGTAGTTTTTTATTTCAGATTCAAGGTCAAGATGTGAAGAATTCTTCATTGCTTTTTTTGAACCTTTTTCTATAAGGATCAGCAGATAAAAGTTCGTAAGATAAATGTGCTCTAAAATCTGTTGAATCTTCCAGCCTCCGTTTAAAGGCTGATGATCCAAAGTTTCTCCATCTTTTTCAAACCATCCGTCTACCTCATTAAATGTTAGTTTCAGATGTCTTTTTATATCTTCGATAAGTCTAAAAATGTCCATTACAATTCTTTAAATTTTTGCAGCAGGTTTAAAATATTTTCTTTTCCTACCGGATTCATGGAGTGACAATAAAATTCTGGCAGATCAAGGTAATTATCCATACAATATTCGATCAGCCATTTGGCACAGTCATATCCTGTTTTTTCTGTAAATTCCTGAGAATCCTGTTTCAGATAATGTTCATCAGCCAGGTCATGGTCAAAAGAGATCATCTCCGGAAGTCCTTTTTCCAAAATCCTGTTGACAAACTGCTCGTAATTCCGAACGATATGCCAGTCGTTTCTGAGGAAAACATCCTGTCTGGTATAATGATAGGCCTCAATGGGATATCTTATATCATCCAGAAATAATAATCTTTTTGTTTTTTCCATTGTTTAATTTTTATAAACTCTTTACACTTCCAGCTTCCGACATCCCTCTTCAATCTTTATTACACCATCATATCAGCACAATTGGAACTTGCGAAAGCGTAAGGTTTTGCTTTAAACACATATCCCATGCCCAGAATATATCCCATGGCATCTTTCAGTGCTACATTGGATTTAAAATCCGGATCGGTATTAATGTCTGCGTGTACCTCCATTTCCACACCATAAGCATCCAGCACAGAGCAGATGGCGTATGCAATTTCAACGGATTTGTTGACCTCATTCAGCATTCGCTCCTTGATACTGATACTCTGTATTTCCCTTTCTTTTCTGATAAAGGTAAACGCTCCTTTTCCCTCACGAATAAACACTACTGCCGTAGCATAACTGATGGCCTCTCCGTATACATGAGAGTCTGATCCCACACATACTTTCAGACGGTGTCCGTTAGCCTGTTCGCGAATGATGGCTTCTTCTACCAGCTGTGTGATAGAGTGCTGGAAAATTTTTCCACTCATATTCTGCCATGTTTGTTGTTGCGTTTCCATTTTTTCTACATTTTTAATTCATAAATGATTGTTGATAATTGATAAATGATCACTAGCAGTTCTGTTTTGAACTCTAGTTTCTACTTTCTATTTTTTGCACTCCGAACCAGACCCGAACCAATACCATCAGTTTTGGACTGAGATGCTGCCATTACACTATCAGAGTAAAATTGTTGATTCATTAGGACTCGAACCTAAACTCCAAGAATCAAAATCTTGTGTGCTGCCCATTACACTATGAATCAGATTAATTCATGAGCAATAAGTAATGGGTAATGAGTAATTTTTTATCATTATTTATTGCTTATATTTTTGGTACGGAAAGAGGGATTCGAACCCCCAAAAGCCTGATCCTAAGTCAAGAGTGTCTGCCATTCCACCATTCCCGCAGCGTTTTTATGAGTAATGAGTAATCGGTAATAAGTAATTTCTTATGCTGTTTAATTACTCATTATTCATTGGTAATTACTCATATTATATTTAGGTTTGAGAAAGCTCTGTCTGTTTTATAAACAATGCCTGTTAGTGTTTGTAAAGATCTTCTGCGCCTGACAAACCTTTCTCATTTCCTAATGTACTTTTTTAAAAAAAGTAAAAGGCTGTCTGTTTTTATTGACTAAAGATCTTCTGCTCTTGACAGTCCTTTTCTCTTTTCTTCATTTTTTGTGTGAATGGTAACTGGCCAATTTTTTTAAAAAATCTGAACTTTCATGGTATTTATTATATTCATTCAATATTGACCAGCTATTCACATCCAGTACTCTATAAGGGAATCGAACCCTTGTTTTCTGCTCGAAAGGCAGGCGTCCTCACCGTTAGACGAATAGAGCATTTAACCCACTAACCAGGAATCGAACCCGGACAACAAGAGTACAGTTCCTGCATGCTGCCATTACATTATCAGTGGTTGGTGGAAGTAGCAGGATTCGAACCTACTCAGCAATGAAGCAACAGATTTACAGTCTGCCCCGACTCTCCAACTTCGGCGTACTTCCGGATTTTTAAGAGCAATTAATCATGAATAACAAGTAATTCCTCATTTTTTCCCTTTTAAAAAGAAAAGGCCTGTCTTTATATTGAATGTTTGACTAAAGATCTTCTGCGCTCGACAGCCTTTTTCTTTTATTAATAAAGGATATTCTGTTATAGATGATAAAAGATCATTGATGAAAGATTCTTTTATCTCCTATAATTTTATATTGAGATGGTTATGGGATTCAAACCCACTCAGTGTACACAACGGTTTTGCAGACCGCCCCGACTCTTCCACTTCGGCGAACCATCAGATTAAAAAATAAAGTCTGTCTAAAATTGTTTGATATAAGAACTTCTGCGCTCAACAAACTTTATTTTTACCTAAAATTTATAAATGATATTTTTTAATTTTTAACTCATCCGGAGAGAAGAAAAGCCTGTCTGTATTTTCGTATTTGGCGTAAAGATCTTCTGCTCTCGACAAACTTTTACTTTTTCTCCTGAAACAATTAACAATTAGTTACCTGCGATTTTGGAAAGACTCGAACTTTCAACTGCCGGTTTAACAGACCGGTGCTCTGCCATTGAGCTACAAAATCATTGTAATTCCGGAAGGACTCGAACCTTCAACCTTCGGTGTATCAGACCGATACTCTAACCATTTGAGCTACGAAATCATTGGTATTCCATAAGGGGATCGAACCCTTGTCGTTCGGTAGAAAGCCGAATGCACTTACCACTATGCTAATGGAACAATTTGTCTGGAAAGCAAGATTCGAACTTGCGACCTCCCGCGTCCAAGACGGGTAAACAACCACCGTTATCTTTCCAGCTTTGGGGTTCACTTCCGTTTCTTTCCGGGAGACAGCCGGATGGAAAATTTCCATGAACCCTGGTGATTCCGAGAGGATTCGAACCTCTAACCCTGGGTTTAGAAAACCCATGCTCTCTCCAGTTGAGCTACGGAACCGTTTTTTGTAATCCCAGAAAGATTTGAACTTTCAACCCCCGGTTTAAAAGACCGGTGCTCTAACCAATTGAGCTATGAGATTGTATACTTTGGGTATCTCCGGGGATCGAACCCTGTTCTCCGGTTCCACAGACCGGCGCTTTACCAAATAAGCTAAAGAAACCATAAAAAAAGCGCCTCTTTTCGGGAGGCGCTTCATATATTCTGACGTAAGAGATCATTAGCTGACCCACGTATATAAGCACCTTTCATCCACAATTCCACTTTCAAGAATACATGCAACACCTGTCGGCTCCTGTCCGAATAGTCTTGAATATTGATTGAATATGTTATGTAATTGTTTCATTTTATTTTTTGTTTGTTTCTAAATTATTTTTAACTGAATCCTGAAAACCTGTTGCTTTCAATTTTCGGTTGCAAAGTAAATATGAATTTTTGAAATCCGCAAATAAATTTTCAAATTAATTTATTGATAATCAGATATTTATATTCAGGTTTTAGAATAGAGAATTTCTGTCCGCAATATTTTTGCAGATCTCTTAATTACCTAAATGACTGTCTCTCACCGGGTTGCTTATCACTCTATTTTATTGTATTAAAGTTTCATTGCTGATTAAAAAATTTTCATGTTTATGGTTATTTTTTTTCATTCTAAATAATTTCTGACCTAAAAAACAAAAAACGCCTCGATTTTTCGAGGCGTTTCTGTCGTATTTTGATTAATTTTTTACAAGTTTACAGTAAATAATTTCCAAAGTCAGCACATTTCGCCTCATTCCATATCACCTCATCATACCCGAATAATCCTTTGTTAGAAGGACTTCCGCATAGTTCTGCATTGATATGTGCTCTTTGTATTGTCATAATTTTCTGGCGCAAAGATAAATCTTTTTTATATTATTTTATAATATTCACAATTACCGGAAGGTTTTTATATACGCAAAAGCGCAAAAAATGGAGCTTTTAGGGCGCAAGGATTTGATCTGCGATAAAATTTAATACTTTTTTTATGACGACTATATAATGTTACACCATTGTCGCTGACGAGGAAGAATCTCATGTAGGAATAAAAATTGATTTGATGAAGCAGAAGCGTTTTTAAATATAAATTCTTCAATCTTTGAATATTTAATTTCTGAACATTTTATTTCTTCCGGTCTTGAATCTTGAAATGTCCTTAAGAATTACCTGATCGTCCGGGTTGAAATATTTCAGTTCATTGATAATTTCAGAGCGGGTCGCTACTTTTTCTGCAATGATTTCATAAGCTATATTTCTTGTGACCGTATGGAGCTTCGGATCTTTTTTGAATTCATATTTCATGGCATCCAGATACGTAATTTTTTTGTGAGCCGGCGCCCTTTCATACAGATGCTGTATTTCAGATTCCAGTCTTTTCATATCAACAATATTGGCAAAATAGTTATTCAGACAGTTGAATGCATCTTTGTCCTCTTCCCATCCTTTCAGCAGTACTTTCTGTGCTTCCTCAGGTTTTTCCATTTTGTTGCGGTATACCAAAGAAGCTTTCACCATTTGATTATTTCCTGTATAGTCATCTGCTACGATCTGATAGTAATAATGGGCATTTTTAAGATCGTTGATTTCTTTATAGAGATCTCCTACTTTTTCTTTCTGCTCCATTTCTTTGTAAAGGTCGATTGCTTTTTTGTATTGCCTGGCCTTTTCATAACAAGCTGCAGCATCGGATTTATTATGCAGTTTTTTAAGATATACCACGGCTGCTTCGTTGTAAAATCCTCCGTTTTCCAATGTTTTCGCCCCTCTGTAATTATCCTGCAGAAGATTCATATACACCTTTGCTGCTTTTTTATAATCATTTTCAGCGATGTATTTCTCGGCAAGTTCTTCGTATTTGCTTCGGATTCTGTCAAAAAGTGAGTTTTCGAGATAAAAGCTGCCTCCACTTCCTTTTCTTCCTGCTGCATTTCTCTTATTTTGTTCTTTATCTTTTAAAGAGGTAATGACAAGAAGAATGATGAAGGCCACAATTAAGAAAATACCTAATGTTCCCACCACACTCCAGAAACTTTCATGGAACAGCTGTGCAACAATCCCGATAACCTTAAACATCGCCAGCAGTACGAATGCTGCCATGAATTTGTCTATAAATTTCTGTTTATTCATCGTCATCAGATTTTAAAATAGTCTTATCTTCTCTGAAAAGGCGGTAAAGGATCAGCATCACTCCGATTACCAGCACCCAAACAAACCAGTTGTACCCAAACATTTCTACCAATGGATAAAACAGGTATACCAGCATTGCTACAAGAATTGTAATGAGAATAAATTTCACCCAGACAGGTACATTATCTCCACCGACATTGAGGGATTTATTTTTAAACAGGAATGAATACAGTCCTACTCCGGCAATCATCAGGATTATCATATATAAAATATCTGAAACGGGAGCTTTTTCCTCCATCGGAGTTCCCTCTGTTCCTATCCCTTTTACTTTCGATTTGTCAATTGAGGCCGAAGAGGGATCCACAATATCCAGCGTTCCATAAAGTTTTCCCAGAGAATCTGCCATCAAAGCCTTCTTCTTTTTCAGGAGATATTTTACGACATCACCATTTACCGGTTTTCCTTTGGTATACTGCTTCAGGGAATCTGAGATTTTACGTTTGAGCTTTTCCGTTTTCTGTTCAAGATGTTTTGTAATTTTTTGGGTATAAATGGTTTTTAGAGAATCCCTGCTTTGCTTTTCTTTGTTAACAAGCTTTTCAATATCTTTTCCTATTTCGCCTACTTCTCTGCCACCGGCTTTTTTATAGTTTTCTTTGTCTTTTTTTGTTTTGGATTCTATGATACCGGCATTGATCAGTTCTTTTGATAACCCTTTTCTCTCCTGATGATACATTGAATCGATCTTAAGGTCAATTTCCGAAGTTCCCGACTGAAAAGCAATCATATCAGAAGGCGCTTTTACCGCATTGTTCACAATTGTTCCTGAAGAAGGCCTGGTTTCCTGCTGTTCTTTGCTTTTTTTATCTGAAGGCAAAGCAATCCTTAGTACAATAGCCGCAATAATGACTGCCCAGAACACTCTGCGAAAATTTCTTGTTCCCGCACTTTCCTTTCTTCCATTGGATCCTCCAAACAATCCTTCCAGCCAGGTAAATTTCCCGAAGCCATCTCCTCTGGAAGTTCCCATAATGTCAAGGGGAATACCTAATTCTACTGCCCGCTCGGGATATTTTTCAATATATTGTAAATACTTTTCTATTTCTTTTTTATTCCCGGCCATTACTTTTTTAAGGTCAAAAGGCAGGTTGTTCATCCATTCTTCTTCGGTTTGTTTGGGCTGCAAAGTTTCCATCACTTTCTCGTCATCCATTTCAACCGTATAGCTTTCTATTTTTTGAGGAATCGAAACCCCGTTCAAAGGTCTTCTGACACTTTTATTAATGGATCCGGGCTGCTGAATCATTGAGATCCAGTCTATTTCTTCCGAAAGCTTTACCAATCCGAATTCAGGATGCATAATCAGGAAACGTGAATCTAGCTGTACCCAGTCTTCCGGATTGATCTTAGGATAAAAAGTAGTGTTTTCAGGAATGAAAAGTCTGTCATCAACACATTGAAAATAAGCGTTCCTTCCTATTTCCTGTGGAGCATAGTCATTAAAAATAAGAAAACAGCCATACAGCACATTGGGACTGTTGGCCGGAATAGCGAATGATCTTACCTGATTTAAACCGATATTCAATATTTCCATTTCCTGCAGCCATACCACCGGTGAAGCGCCTCTGATCAGAAGTCCTTTTTTAGGATAGTTATTTTTCGGGAAAGGTTTTATTCTAAGCTCCATAATCCAGAATCTGTTCTATAAATGGTTTCAAAAACCTGTCACACATATCATCCATTGTTCTTACCTTCAGCAGCGCATGCTCCGGAAGATAATATTCTGATCCTCCAAATTCCGTATAGGTCGCCAGCGACAGGAAACCGCCAAGTGTAGAGGGAATAAAAAATTCCTCAATGCTCTTGTTACTGCTTCGGAAGGTCAGCATCCCGCGGGAATCTGTAATCATTTCACTTCCATCGGGAAATGTAAATTTATTTTTGTCCTGCTCGGCAAAAATTTGAAAATCATATTTATTTCTGGAAAAACCCAGCGTATTTTCAGAAGCACTGTACAATTCATTACCGGAAATAACCAGATTTCCGTACTGATTGATCCCGATCTTATTGAAATTATTGATAATCCGCAACCCGCTTCCTTTTAGTTTTGCAACTTCTGCTTCTGCTTTTACTGTATTTTTTTCCAGTTCCTTCTCTTTTGAAGTGATAGTCTCCACAGAGATATTCCCATCGATATTGATTTTGTAATGGGTTGAATTATCCGGTTTATGCAGATAAAAATTTCGTCCAAAATAAATCAGTTTATAAAACATCGGAATGTTCATCCCTGTAAGATTCTGTTCGGAATATTCTCCGGTATTAAGATTAAGCTTTGATATCAATCTCTTATCATACTGATACTGGCACAGAATAAAATGCTGCTGTCTGTTTTTTGCCAGAGCAAACTGTCCTCTCGGTTTTATGGAAATCTTATCAAACAGCACTTCACAGCCATGATGTGTTTTATAATAATCGTAAGAGTGTCTGTCATAATAGTTATCAGAAAGATAAGTCTTCAGCAATTGTTTTTTTGAGCTCAGAATGAAAAATTCTCCTTCATACAGGAACTCAGCGATCTTATTAACGGGGGTCGGGAACAGGATCGGATAGTTTTGCGGAAGGTCTGTTTTCTTTCCGTTAGAAGTATTAACACTTTGTTTTTGTTGCGGCGGATTGGCCCACAGCTCCTGCAATGGAAGTTTTATTTTCTGAATATGCTTTCTTGCTCCTTTGTGGTGTTTGTAAAAATTAATCTCACCATCTGAGGTTGTGGTCACCAGAAACTTCAGTCTGTCTCTGTTTTGATGGATCACTCGCTGCATTTTTTCGTCTTCCATGTTGTCCTGATGGGTAATGAAAAACACTTCAATATCCTTTTCTGAATGATTTTCATTAAAAAACGCCTCCAGCGCAGCTGAAACTTCCAGCACGGAACTCACCTGGTTAAGGCTTTCCACAACATCTTCCACTTTATTAAGCGCAACGGAAACCGCTGCCTGTCCCAAGGTAAAAACTTTACACTCGGAATGGGCTTTCGGGTGTTTGATCACGGCAATGGCAGAGGCAAAAGCCAATACCTTTGGTGTCCCCCAGTTTTTGAGGGAAGTATCGATCAGTATAATTCTTTCAAAAATATTTTCTTCAGGCGGGATTTCCCTTTGAATATAGAGTGCCTCATTATTCGCTACACGGTTCATGAAGACGTCATCTTCGTTGGCAAATTCGGAAAGAAGCATTCTGTGAAAATCCCCTTTATTGGTCATATCAGAAATACCTCCGACAGGCTGTTCTCCGGGAGAAAGATGACGCATCGGGATTTTCAGTCCGCTCCATATTCTTTTGATCAGGCTTCCTACCTGAAATGTTTTGGGTTCTTCAATTAATTCTTTGATAAAGTCTTTATCTGTATCTGCTGTTGTTTCTTCTTCCAGCACTTCATCATCCAGTTCCGGTTCATCAATCAGGCCTTTCATGGCATCAATGATAGACTGTACTGTAGGAAATTTTTCATTCAGATTCAAAGCACTCAGATCTTTATTCAGAACTGAGGGGGCTGCCTCTTGTTTTTCTGCACTGATGGAAAGCTCCTGCGGTCTTTTATAATAGATTTTTAAATTAACATCTGCCAACAGAGAAGCCACCCTGTTATGACCATTACTGAATAAAGTCTGCAACAATACAATTCTGTTCTGTTTCTGTTTATAAACTTTGGGAAGAGAATGTATTTTTTCAAGGAATTCAATTGGCTTTTCCACATTGAACTCAAAGTCTTCACCGCTGTAAAACTCTGCTGTACGTCTTAAAGGTCCTGCGAAATCTGCATATCCGTCCTGCATCGCATACAGAACCATCAGCAATGCCCCGAACGGAGGCCAGCCCTGTGGCTGAAGCTCTTTCAGAATCTCCATGACATAAGGTCTGTAAGCAATGGCTCCTACTCCGGGAATGGAGAGGAGGTTGTTTTCATGATAACCGGAATCACCGGGAACATCTTCATCCGTTTTCCATTCCCAAAAGTAATTTTCATAGGACTGGAAATAAGCCTTTAATTCCATGCTCTTGATTTTTCTGTGAGACGGAATGAGCTTACGGATAAAGTACGGAAATCAGCATCCTTTATTGAAAGGTAATTTCCGTTTTCATCCCACAGCAGCCATCCTTCCGGCTCATTATTATATTTTTGATGTAACAGTGTGCTTAGGTTTTTAAATTCAAAATCCAGACCTGCCGGCAGCAGATGCCTGTCTTTGGTCCAATAGGTTTTTCCGGGAAAGCTCAACAACGGAGTTCCCACAAACAGAGCTTTATCCTCCAGCACCGTCCATTTTATTTTTTCAAGCTTAAATTTTGGTAATGCAATGATATTTTCCCTGATATCGGATATATTACTCAACAAAGCGATTACCGGTTGCTCTTCATTGCTTTCTTTTAATCTTACCTGAACCTGTTCCTGAATTCCAAAATAGTTTTGGTTGGAAGGAGGTAAAGTAAGCTGTAATGCTTTATCTATAGGTGCCCAGAGTAATGCTGTCCTTATTTTTTTGCTGGGAACCAAAGCTTCTTTCCTGAATAAAAGACCATCCCGGAGCTCATACAGGATAAAATCCGGTAATTGCTGTATTTCCGGAGCTTCGGCCTGTTCATCAGTAAAGCCTTTGAGCCAGATGATATCTTCATCCACAGCAATCTGAACATTTTTCCAGTCTCTGATTGAGCCCAGAAAATCTTCATCAGCACGGGGAAGTTCTGCCCAGAATTCTTTTAAACGCTTTGAAGAATCTTCTGCCATAAGCTTTCAATTTCTTGCTGTATATACTGCTTCTGTTCCTGGTTTCTGATCCAGTCACAACGGGTCTGCAGGTATCTCAGTTTATCTTTTATTACGTTCTGTTCCTCAAAGCTCAGCATTCCGCCATTCCATTTTTCCACCAGGATTTTTACGTCTTTCATAACTTCTTCGGGATTGGGTGTTTTGTTCTGCATTGCCTGTGGATGGGAATCCGGATGATCATCTTTTTCAATCGTCCTGTTGATGATTCCTTCCAGAATTTCAATCTGTTCTTCTGTATCCCAGATATGCTTTAATACCCACAGATCGGAAAGCACGGCTTCTTTTCTTCCGCAGATCAGGGCACTTGCTGCAATGAGGTTCTGAAGCTTGACAGCCCTACGGTCTGAAATAGCAATTCCCGTATTCCTAAGGGTCATAATCGTATTCAGATACACTTCATAAATCGGCTTAAGATCTATGGTCCTGCACAGATTCTGGAGCTGCCTGATTTCATCAGCATGAATTTCAGGGATTTCCGTTTCTTCTTCGTTTTCCAGCTTTCTTCCGGCCAGAAGAACCTGCTGTAAAAGTTCAGGATTAACGTAATCGACATTAATTCTCACCAGAAAACGGTCAAACAATGCATTCAGCGCTTCATCTTCCGGAAGAACGTTACTTGCCCCTACAAACATCAGTGCGGGTAAGTGTTTGGTTTCTTTTCCTCTTTTAAAGATTTTTTCATTGAGTGCCATCAGGAGGGAATTCAGAATAGCGGAGTTTGCATTGAAAATCTCATCCAGAAAAACCATGGAAGCTTCAGGCATCATTCCTTCCGTATTGGTCAAAAGTTCTCCCTCTTTCAGTTTTCTGATATCAAAAGGTCCGAAAATCTCGTTCGGTTCTGTAAAGCGGGTTAATAAATATTCAAAATTTTTCCCGTCTTTCACTGTTTTCGCAAGGGTTCTGACGATAGCCGATTTTGCAGTCCCCGGAGGTCCGTACAGAAAAGCATTTTCTCTTGCCAAAAGGCAGATCCCCAGCAGATCCACGACATCATTTTTGCCTACAAAAGTATCTTTAACGTAGTTGAGGACTGTATTGAGTTGATTGATATTCTGATTCATTGGTTTAAAAATTAAAATTTCCACCACTTTTTCTTCTGTGGTTTCTCTTCTGCTTTATTTTCTGCCTGTTCATTCCTTTTACTGAATGAAAAAGCAAGTCTCTGGTAAGGTATCCTGATATCGAAGTGCAGCTGTGTGCCATCATCCAGCGTGAGTGCATCCATAATCTTATCTCCGTCCTTTACCAGACTTTGTGATATATCCTGCTTATTGAGGTGATGCCTGATCAGATCCCTTTCATCAGAAATTCTTGTGATAATATAGGGGGAATCTTTGGTTCCGTCTCCTGTCTTTTCAAGGCATTCAAAAATAATCTGCGTTATTGTCATTTCAATATTCCTGCCTTTTTCATCACCCAATTCCTTATAGGCAAAATATTTATAAATATGTGCTCTCGGGCTCAGCAGAATATTGACATTGACGTATTGCGCAACTTCTTCAAATTTTCCTTCATTGAGCAAATCCTGTATGTTTTCAAGGTCTTCGGAATAAGGATCATATTCCGGATCACTGATTACCAGCTCACGGCACTTCAGGAATGTTTCCTTTGTCGGGTCTGTTAAAAATTCAAATACTTTCTCATACGTTTTCATTGTTGTCTTCGGTTATAGTTTTTAGTTCTCGCCAGAATACATCTTTGTGCATTCCGAATTCGGCTGTTAGCAGTTTATTGATAAACGGAATTTCGGCCAGTTTATAATCTCTTTTTTCAACAATTCTTTCCAGGTATAGTTTTCTGTAAGTATTGTCTGTCAGTTCTTCCTTCCAGTTTACATTTTTAAGATCAAGGTCAAACCCTATTCCGGAATAGTGAAATTCCGTCAGAATATTTTCCAGCATAGCAATCAAAGGATCTTCAGGATCAACTGTATTTAATGCAATAATCACCTGTGGTAAAAACCTCAGCGATAAATCTGCAGATAAGATGGAAGAAATATCCCTTTTTCCATTGAATCCGGGAATAAGTTTTTCAATATTTTTTTCTGTATTTTCCCTGATGAGATAAAGCTGTGCACTGTGATAGAGAACTTTGGCGGCCCAAACGGCAGCTTCTTTGTTGCAGGTAAGCCGGTCAGATAAAAATTCAAGCCGTTCTTTTTCGAATTCTGTTTCAAAATAATCTCCTGCTTCCGCCTCTTCCTGGGGGGAGATTTGCTGTAAGTCTGAAAAAAGAGTAATGCATTCTTCCTTACGAAGCAAAAAGATCGTGTCTAAAAACGGTGACTGGGTTTCCATGATCTAACAAAAATAAAATTATTTCGTTGAGAATAAAATTTTTGTGGGAAAGATTCGTGTTAAATATGGATTCTTTATGCCGGTGATAAGGTTGGAAAACGCAAAGGCACAAGAAAATCAAGGATTTTCAGCAAAAGTATGTGTTAAAATTAAACCTTATAGGTTTTAAAAACCTATAAGGTTTGACATTATGTATTCTTTACTATAAAAATTGCATCCTCGCTATGGTTTACTGTGATACGATTTCGATAATATTGTTTTCCGGATCAAGGATGACACTTTCATAATAACCGTCTCCGGTGGTGCGGGGTTCTCCGGCAACTGTATAGCCGTCCTTTCTCAGTATTTCTGTAAGTTCATCTACTTTTTGTTTCTTATCCACAGAGAATGCAAGATGGATGATTCCGTACTGCTGGGATTCGTAAGAGTTTCCGCTTTCTCTGATGTCCGGCCTGGTCATGATTTCAAGACGGCATCCGTTATCAAAGCTGAGAAAATACGACTGAAAATTTTTAACCGGATTGTGGTATTTCTCATTGGAAACCGCTCCGAAATATTTCTGGTAAAATGTTCTCGATCTTTCAAGATCTTTCACCCAAATCGCAATATGTTCAATTTTCATATTTTAAATATTTACTGTTTGACAGCCACAAATGTAGCCAGCCCGTTTTCATGATACCTGCTCTTTATTATTATTTTATTGTTCTGTATTTACCGGATTACGTTTTGAAAAATGTAAAGGACTTCTCATATCATCTTATTTAAAGCACTTATGGATAACATCTTATGCATTCTGATCATGACAAGCCGCTTCATTGTTTACATTCCTGCAATGACTGAAACAATCTAAAAGTTATTATATTTGCCCCATTCAAAATAACATTATGAGTATTCACATCAGTGCAAAAAAAGGAGAAATTGCCAAAGTAGTATTGCAGCCGGGGGATCCGCTTCGTGCACAGTATATTGCTGAAAATTATCTGGAAAATGCCAGACTGGTAAGCAAGACCAGAGGTATCTTTTATTATACAGGCCTTTATAAAGGTAAAGAAATTACTGTAGGAGCGAGTGGAATGGGCTTTCCAAGTATCGGAATCTACTCTTTTGAGCTTTTTACAGAGTATGAGGTAGACACCATCATCAGAATCGGGACTTGTGGTGCATACAATACCGATCTTAAACTTTTTGATATTTTAAATATTGATAAAGCGGCCAGTGAAAGTACCTACGCCAAATATGCATGGGGAATTGAAGATGAAATCCTTTCTCACCAGGGAAATATTTTCAATACCATTAATGATACGGCTAAAGAATTATCCTTAAATGCTAAAGCAATCAACATCCACAGCAGTGATATTTTCTACAGAAAAGATCCTGCTACTCCGGAAATTGCTACAAAATATAACTGTCCTGCAGTAGAAATGGAAGCTTTTGGTTTATTTGCCAATGCGCAGCATTTAGGAAAAAACGCAGCGACTATTCTTACAGTAACTGACATTATCCCAACGCACGAAAAAATTTCTGCTGACGAGAGAGAAAAAGCTTTGAATCCAATGATGGAACTGGCTTTGGAATCAGCAGTTAAGAGTTTATAAAAGGCGTAGGAGCATAACGGCGAAAAAGCGAATTTGCAATTTGTTTTTTACTCTACAATATTTTAGCCTTTTTGCGGTTTCGCAATTTTACAAAAAAAGAGCTTTACTTCATCAGTAGAGCTCTTTTTTATAATCTGAAAAAATTCCTGGCTGTTTCTGTAGTTTCGTCAGCCACTTCGGAAATGCTGATCTTCTTCAGATGGGCAATTGTTTGTGCCACATAAGGTAAGAATGAAGGCTCATTTCTCCTGTTCTGCATTCTGGTCACATTTTTCGGAAGCATGAAAGGCGCATCTGTTTCAATCATGATTCTGTCCAGAGGTACGTATTGTATTACTTCTTCCAAATGTTTGAATCTTCTGTCATCGCTGATGGCTCCGGTGAATCCTAAATAAAATCCTTTATCAAGATAGGTTTTTGCTTCGTTCAATGTTCCGGTAAAGCAGTGTACAACCGCTTCCGGTAGCCGGGAAAGATATTCATCTGCTATTTCATTAAATCTTTTAAATGCAGATCTTTCATGAAGAAAAAGTGGTTTATCAACTTCTACCGCAAGCTCCAGCTGGGCTTTATAACATTTTTCCTGTACAGGTCTCGGCGAGAAATCCCGGTCAAAATCCAGTCCGCACTCTCCTACTGAAACCACATGATCCTGTTTCAATAACTTCCTGAGTTCCCCAATACTTTCTCCGTTAAATGATTTGGCATCATGAGGATGAATTCCTGCTGTTGAAAACAGAATTTCCGGATATTCTTGTGCAATTTCTGCAGATTCTTTGCTTCCCCTTACGCTGGTTCCCGTAAGAATCATATATTCCACACCGTGATCTAAAGCACGGTTGATAATTTCATCGTGTTCATTATAGAACTGTTTATTGGTCAGATTAATGCCAATATCAATATAAGTGTTCATTTGTTTTTTACATTTTTATTATTTCCTTAATTATTGTTTTTAGCTCCGGCAATGCTGATGTACTGCTTTCCCGAATTGAATAAAGTGTTTTGCTTCCTTTCAGGATATGATCGAAATAGGTATCACTTTCAGGGTTGACAAGGACAATCCACCTGGCTCTGATTTTTACAGTTTCTACAATACTGACAGGCAATGCAGTAGATCCTGAAGTTCCGATAACAAACAAAATATCGGTATGATCAGCAATATCATAAGCCGTATCAAAGTAGTAATATTTTTCATTATAAGACTCATCAAACCATAAAGTATGAGGTCTTAGCCAGCTTCCGCATTTTTTACATTTCAAACCGTCAATATCTTCTGGTTTAAGGTCTTCCGTATACTCTTTCTGCTTTACATTTTCCGGGAAGTCAATAGGCTCACTGCATTCTTTTGAGCAGCGTACTTTCTGTTTATTTCCGTGGATTTCATAAACCTTTTGGGTTCCTGCTCTTTGATGGAGACCGTCTACATTCTGGGTAATTAATTTAAATCTGTCGCCCAAAAGATTTTCAATTTCCGCCAGCGCAAGATGTCCCTCATTGGGTTGAGCTTCAGCAATAAGTTTTTTCCAGAAAAGATTGTACTGCCAGACTTCTTCTGTTTCCTGTCTGAAATATTTTAATGTTCCGAATTCTTCCGGACGGTGATATTTGGTTCCTTTGATCCAAATTCCATCAATAGAGCGGTATGTTGGAAGTCCGCTTTCCGCAGAGATTCCGGCTCCGGTGAGGAAAGTAATATATCCTTTTTTCTCTTTGATTATGCTATGTAAAATTGATTCTAATTCTTTCATGATTTTTAATGTAAAAAATAGAAACAGGTCGGGTTTGAACCGACGACTTTCCTTGGAGTGGAAGGTTTTTCCAGTTAAACTACTGTTTCCTGTTTTATGATTCTGCTCTCAGGAGATTAAAGTACTCTGAAGCGGTCAAAGGTCTTACTTCTCCTGTTGGAGCCATTTTTTCCTTCAATTCGCAGATCAGCAAATCTCCCTGTCTTTTTAAACATTTTATATGGGGTATGAGGTTACTGTGTATTCTGAAGGTAGAGGCAATAGCTGTCAAAGCATCATTTTTATATTCCTGCTCTATCCACAGCCAATGTTCTTTTTTTGTAGATGGACACCAGCATTTCACAGCATAAGAATATTCTGCTCTGCTTCTCCATATGAAGACTCCCAGTTTACGGTTTTCAACTTCATGTACTTCATAACGGTTGACCTTTCGGATTAGTTTCTGGTTTCCGTTTTTGTCGTATTCTACATAATCAACTTCAATTTCTTTTTCATTGATTTTTTGGGCCTCCAGTTTTTCCATCAGATTCCCAACTCCATAATAGCTGAAGCAGAAAAGTTTAAAGTTCCGGTTTTCTTCATTAAAGAATTCTTCAAACTTCATCGGTTCCACTTCATCCCACAGGCTTTTAATTTTATTTAAAATCTGTGTAAAAAACGGAGTATCAAAATTTTCCCACTGTCTTTCATATTCACGGGTTTCAAAATTCTGAAAACTGCTGTGCCGTAATTTTAAAATGGCAATCAGCTTTCTCAAAGGATGACCTTTTTCCTGTAAAATAAAATGGAAAGGTAACCTTGAGACAATGAACTGATCTTTTGTAAGATAGATATTGTCATTAATTTTAAAATAAATATTCTTTGCGATCTGCTCAAAACCCTCATAGGTACCATACAAATAATTGTTGACACAACCCAAAGCCGGAAACTGAAGCTCCTGCTGTTTTGAATCGCCCCATTCTCCCAGATATTCCAATGATTTAAAATCTACACGAACATCCGCATGATAAGGGATCTGAATTTGCCCGTTAATTTTCTGAAGATGCCCGAAATCTCCGTTTTCATGGATAATCAAATCTCCTATCTCAGCAATATTAGGAGCAATGGTTTTAAACGCATTGAAACTTCCTTTCACATATTGAAGTGCATGCAGGTAGCAGATTTCAGAACCATAATATTGATAGCTCCCGTTAATATCTGTCAGCACCGGAAATGCCACTCCGCTTCCTCCGTTGACAGCCACGTTTCCGCATTTCTCAAGCGCCTGAAAGTTAGCATAAGAGCCATTTTGCAGATTGATATTTCCGCTGGTTTCCTGAAGGTTCGGGAATAAAACTCTTGTATTGTCCAGCCTCAGATTACCAATCAGTTTTTTCAGCTCAGGAAAATGATGAGTAAACCTGTGTCCGGATGCCCCGTCACACCTGATTCTAAGGGTACCCTGAATAAATTCCAGATTGGGGAATGAAATATTTTTACCCACAACATTGATCTTACCGCGGATTTCCCGGTGAGGAATCATAATATTGTCTCCAAGGATATTGATATCAAAAATACCGTCTTTCAGAAGTGCATCAGCCTGGAACTGGTCCTGAACAGGAATAACCACTCTTGTCTTCAGCAGCTGACCGTTCCTGGCGTATACCTTAGTATTTTTTACAGAAACATATCCCCCAATTATTTCCAGATTTTTAAAGGTACAGTTGATGATACACTTAAAATGACCGCTTACTTTTTTAAGCTGGTCCAGCTGGGTACGGCAATGCATTTTAAAATGTCCTTCCACCGTTTCCAGCAGCGGAATTTCACAGTTCGGGGCATCAATAGAAAGACTTCCTTTGATGTACTTCAGATCCGGAAACCGGCAGCCTTCGCCACGCAAAACCAGGCTTCCTGATATTTCGGTGCAATGAAAGGTCATATTTTTAGCATATACCTCTATCAAAGCATATTCATCAAAAACAATATTCGCCCAGTCTTCTTCGGAGAATATTTTATATCGTCGTATGGTATCAGTCGTATGCATTTTCAATCATTTGGGTTATTGGGTTGTATTCCTGCTGGATATACTTTACAAAGCAATTGCTTTCTATCCGCAGCATTTTATGTTCATTATGGGTTATAAAAGCATCTTTTGCAATCAGAAATGTTTCTGTAGTGCCGCTTTTAGCATAAATATGATAATCCTCTGCTTTCAGCATGTGCTGATTACTTGTTTTTTCCAGACAGTATTCTTTATACCCTTTTGTATATTGTGCCAGATCGTTGATTCTGTTCAGATAATTTCTATTGCTTTTTCTTTCTCTTGCTGTTGAAAAGTATTCCGGTATATTATCATTTTGGGTTACAAGTGTATCCTCAAGAGATTCCTGTTTAATTTCCAACGGAATTACTTCTGTTTTTCTAACCAGTTCTGTTTTAGGGATTCTTGGCCTTGTAGTTCTTTCAACCGGTTTTCTTTCCTTCCACTGCATAGGCACCGGAACTTTTACTTCGTCAATGATGTTCAAAAAAATCAATAAATCTTTAAGCATGGTATTAATATTTTAAAATGAAAGCCAAAGAGACCGGGATCGAACCGGCAACCTATCCTTCGTGGATATGTTTTTCCGTCTTAAACTACCACTCTGACTTTCCAGTTAGGGAGATAAGCGTGATTCGAACACGCAACTATTCTGTGCAGGAATTATTTTTCCGGTTAAACTATTATCTCCATTATTTAAATTGGGAGTACAGCAGGACTCGAACCTGCAGCCTCGTCCGTGACAGGGACGCATTCTTCACTGTTGAACTATGTACTCCTGTGAAACGGACAGGATTCGAACCTGCAGCCTCTGACGTGGAAGGTCAGTGTTCTTCCTTTGAACTACCGTTTCTCTGGTTGGGAGATAAGCAGGAATCGAACCTGCAACTCATTTTAGCAAAATGTATTTTTCCATTATTACTATTATCTCCGTATGGATTTTACCAGGTATGAACTTTATAATTTTTCAATAAAACTCCACTGAAGTAATTTCCTTTTATTCCTTCCATCACAGGATGCAGAATTCTCGCTGCACCATCCACAGAATCCAGTGGCGGGATGTATCCCATCTCAAACTGCTTCTTTCTGAGGCTTTCTTTTGCTCCTGTAGAAATCCATCCCACATCTACGGCACTCATATAGATCTGATCATTTTCAAATTCTTTTGCAGACGTCAGGGTCATCATATTCAGCGCTGCTTTTGTCATATTGGTATGCGGGTGGAAAATGGTTTTATTTTCGTAGCTGAAAATTCCTTCTGATGAGGTCACATTGATGATGAATTTTTCTTTAAACGCTGAGCTTTTCATCAATGGTTTCAGTTCTTTGATCAGAAAATAAGGCGCAATATGATTGATGAGATTCACCTCTACCAGCTCATACAATGAAACTTCTTCCAGCGTAGAATTCCAGCTCGTTTTTTCTCTGTTATCCACAGGCTGTCCAAAACGGGTGAGTGCCACCTGGGTTTCTTCGTTATGAGCATACTCCAGTTTTGCAGTTTCACTTGAAATTTCCGTCTGATTCGGGATCAGGGTATGAATATTTTTAAATTCCACCAGTTTTTCTTTCTCACGCTTTATGATCGGAAGGTAATATTCATCAGGATATTTTATGGTCTGCGCAGCATTATTGATCAGGATATCCAGCGTATCAAAATTGAATTGATAAAAGTTGATAAAATCCTGAATTGCCTTTAGATTTCTCAGATCCAACCCGTATATCCACAATCTGTCTTTCCAGTTGTCATAGTCTGCTTCCTGCTGCATAAGCTCCATCGCCAGTGCCGGAAAACGGGTTGTTAAAACCAGATTGGCCCCGCTTCTTAAAACCTTCAATGCGGTGGCAAAACCTACTTTCACCCTTCCTCCTGTAAGGATTACATTTCTGCCGGTAAGATCTGCCGTTTCAAAACGCTTTTCATAGTTTTCTTCAGCACAGGCAGGACATAATCTGGAATAGAAAGAGTGTGCATACTGATAGCTCTGGTTACAGCAGTAGCAGTTTTTGGGAATCTGAAGTTTTGTAAATTTCACTTCTTCCTTTTCATCATCATAAAAAGCAGAAACCCCTGCCAATGCTTTCTGCATCAACACTGAATTGGAATTTACCGCCAGGTCATGGGACTTCATTTCTGAGTAATTCTCATGACGGCTTTGTTTTTTGGCACTTTTATGAATTTTGGTGATCAGTCCTGAAAATGTTTGATTATCAGGATTCAGGAAAGGGTTTTCCTTCAAAGCATTCAAAACTTTGAGGCAGGTTTCCCATTCTTCATTTGAAAATTTTTGATCTGATGGATTCATAGCTTCTGTTTTATGTCTGCAAAACTAGAAGCTCAGTGCGCAATGTTTTTACGTAGTTAAAAAAAAGATAAAAAGGTGGAAAGGTAAATCTTCCATTAAAGGCAACGACTAAGGAAATGCAGCTATTGTTTAAAAGAATCTGCAAAATCTGCGAGAGTTTTATTTTCCCACGAATT
The DNA here is from genome assembly GCF_051011775.1 of Chryseobacterium amylolyticum. Taxonomy (NCBI): domain Bacteria; kingdom Pseudomonadati; phylum Bacteroidota; class Flavobacteriia; order Flavobacteriales; family Weeksellaceae; genus Chryseobacterium; species Chryseobacterium amylolyticum. Next base: position 110,513 of record NZ_JBPCHX010000005.1, on the reverse strand, counting down.
TCACAGATGCCACAGAGATTTGTGTTTATTCGTTGATAAATTTTTCCAGAAAGCCGATCAGCTTTGTCCCTCCGTGGCTCCAGCGGATTCCGTGGCCCTGTTTTTCCCGGACTTCAAAAACCAGTTGATGCTTGTAATGGAAGAAAACGTTCCACCAGGTTTTATTTTCAAGAATTTCATGGATTTTTGCCATTACTTTTTCCTGCTTCTGCTGATTGTTCCCTTTGATTTCTCCCCAGAAGTTATCATCCATTCTTCCGATATGTTTTTCCCAGGCCCTCTGTGCAATGGTAATTTCACTATTGAAAGGCTCTTCACAGGCATTGATCAGCACGGTTTTCAAAGGTGGAATAGCGTTTTCATCGCGGATGCTTGCAGAGGTTACTCTCTGCTCTAAAACATTCAGCCAATGTTCAAACGGAATTGCTTCCAGAAGTTTTGTTTTCACCTCATCCGAATTGTTGCTTTCAAGAATGGTAATCAGTTTTCCGAAACTTTCTTCCCGGTTGATTATTATTTCTTCGTTAAAATAAGGTACATCCTGTTCCAGATTATTCTTCTTAAACTTAAAGATATTTTCTTCCAGATTTTCCAGATGCTCTCTTTCTAAAATGGCTTTGTATCTACTTTTCCATGTTTCAGAAAAGAGGGAAATATAGGGTTCAAACAGATTCATATTTACATCATTTTGATCAGATTAACAGAGAGTTTTTCTTCTTTGATCAGATAACCGATCAGGTTAAACCATGCTTTGCAATGATCCAGAATCCATGCGTCGGAGGAAATAATGATTTCTGCACTTTCTGCCAGAATTTTATCCGGATTATATTGCAGATCCGATTCCCAATTAAGATGTTGCTGTTCTGCAAAATCAAGGACAATCTGTTTAATCCGTCCGCTGTTGGAAACAGGTTTGTCAAAGATCCATACCAGTTTCTCAATTTGATTTTGCCGGTAAAAAGAGGCTACCAATTCCACGGCTCTCAGCGTTTGGTTTACTCTTTTATAGGTTCCATGAACTCCGGAAAGATCACGGAAACAGCCGTCCAGTCCTTCAAAAATATAGGCTTCGGAAAGCAGACTTTCCAGCAAAATCAAAACATTGAAACCGTCCAGGTATATGGTCTTACCTTGTAACATTGAAGCATCTACATGTTTCAGCTGTCTGTTTTGAAGCTGTGCAGCAGAAGCGGATGCACCCCGTAGAGCCTGTATCTGCCGGGTTTTAAGTCTGTACCTGTTTCCGACCAGTTCAGCTGCTGCTTTTTCCGGATAGTCTCTGGTCAGCAGATACAGCATGTCTTCAACCGCCAGTTTAAGCTTGCTGATCTGTTTCTCTGAACCGAACAGGGTATCATCCCCTGTATTTTTCCCGCGGTTTCTGTTATTCATACTCAAAAATAGAGTTTTTATGGTAAGAAATATTTTTTATCCGGGAATATTCAACCACCCCGTCAAAAATTCTTTGAATTTTCGCCACCCCTCCAAAGGAGGGGAATTGGAAACCTTTGATAGAGAAGTTTGCCAATGCTATTATTTTTCTCATTCTAATTGGGCATTTGTTATGTTTTCTACAACAAAAGAGATATTTTGTACAATGCATTGATATGTATTAGGGATAAGTTTGCAAAGACTTAAAAATTCCCTTATGAATACACTGAAAAAATTATGTTACCTGTCTGCAGCTGTATTGCTAACAGCATCTTTCGTTTCATGTTCAGGCGATGATCATGAAATAAGTATTGAACAGCAGACCCCCTCACAGGTTCTGTCTTCTACTCCATGGGAAACTACCGGAGCAAAAGATAAGAATGGAAACAATGTAGCCCTTACTGATGCCAGCGTAGCCGGATATGTAGGCTTTGCTTACTTCAGGGCAGACGGGAAGTTTGCTATTTATAATCTGACTGACGTGCTGAGATCGATGGGAACATGGTCTGTGGATGCGCAGGGAAAAACAAGGACTATTGCAGCATTAAACCCGGACGGAACCACTATTTTCACCCGTGATGTTGAAATTCTTGTTTTGAACAGAAATGAGTTTACTTACAGAATCCATCCTAACTCGAGTGATCCTTCTCTGTATTATGACATTATCCATACAAGAACCTCCCATGCTGAACCTGCTAACGGACAGCTTACCCTTGCTTCCACTCCATGGGAGACCACCGGAGCTAAGGATAAGAGCGGAAATAATGTTGCTTTAAGTGACGCCAGTGTTGCAGGTTATGTAGGATACTCTTACTTCAAGGCCAACGGAACTTTCAGAATTTTCGGATTAAACGATGTAGTAAGATCTGAAGGAACATGGTCTATTTCTCCGGACGGAAAAAAGAGAACACTTACTACGCCTACTTTTACCCGTGTTGTGGATATCCTGGTCCTGAACGAAACTACGTTCACTTACAGAATTACTCCTGATGCCACCAACCCGTCTGTATTTTACGACATCATCCATACGAAGGTAAACCATAAGGAGCCTTTGTAGTGATTATTTTTTTATAATAAGGAAGAACCTGCTCAGTGATGGGCAGGTTTTTATATTAAATTTACAAAACCACAAACCTTTATTTAAAACACTTTAGTTTTAGTTCAGTAAGTTAAATGGTTATAAATAACCGATGTGAAAATTTATATAGCTTCTGTTTCTTTCACTATATGTATTGTTCCCACCATTTTTTCCAGCTTGCTGATCCTAACTGATCGAGATTTACTTTTTCCCCGATCATCGGGAGTGTTATCGGGATATTATTTTCTTCTGCATGCTTTGATGCCAGCTCCAAAGGCTCATACCATGCATGCTGTGCCAGCTTGAATTTGGAATTGTGTACAGGAATGAAATTTCTGGCTTTCAGTTCCTTTATTTCTGTTATCAATTGATCCGGCAAAGTATGAATATAGGGCCACTTTTCATTATACTGGCCGTTTTCCATGACGGCCAGATCAAACGGGCCATATTTGTTTCCGATTTCTGTAAAATGATTTCCATAACCGCTGTCACCTCCTAAAAACAGAGTTTTTGACGGGGTTTTTAAAACGAAAGATGTCCAGAGTGAGATATTACGGTTCAGTAATCTTCCGGAAAAATGTCTTGCAGGAGTAAGAGTGATCCTGAAACCTTCAGCAATGTCTATGCTTTCCCACCAGTTTTTCTCGATGATTTTATTAAAACTCCAGCCCCAGTATTCAAAATGCTGGCCGGTTCCCAACCCACAGATGACTTTACCCACTTTATCTTTTAATTCCTGAACAGTCTTATAATCCAGATGATCCCAGTGATCATGGGAGATAAGCAGGAAATCGATCTCCGGCATATGTTCCGGTTTATAATAATCGGCTCCCTGAAAAGCTTTTATGGAACCCGGCATCGGGGAAGCATTTCCGCTGAACACAGGATCGATCAGAAATTTCTTCCCATCCACCTGTATGAAATAGGAACTGTGCCCGAACCAAACCAATACATTTTCTTCGGACTGGAGGTTTTTCAGATCAGTTACCACAAACGGAAGTGCCGTTTTGGGTGAAGTATTTTCTACTTTGCATAAGGTATGAAAAAGTACTTTGGTCATACTTTCACCTTCTAACAGAGCAGGTGTCGGTAATATATTCTGAAATCTGCCATTGAGATAATTGGGAAGTGTATTGAAATATTCTTTTCTTTTTTCATCAGGGAACTGCCCGAGCTGCTTTTTTAAATTTTTCATGTATTTTATTTTAAATCCAGCCCCGTTTCTAAAGCAATGCTCTTTTATCTTATTGGCTGAGAAACCTTTCTATAAAATAAATATAAGCATAAGATTCTGAGATGTGAAAATAAAATGAAGAGGCTGTGGAAATTTTAATTTTCTATTCTTAAAAAATCCACTTAACCAGTCCAAGCATAATTACTCCTAACACTATGCAGCCTATTGTCATGACAGCAAAAGTCAGTGCCAATTCTGTACGGTACTTTTTTTTATCGAAAGTAAAATCAGCAGGATTGATATAATAAACTTCATAAATCATAGGATTTATGCGTACATCTGGCCGGAAACGGACAATTCCCTGAATATATCTTCTTCGTAAAGCTTTTAAGTTTCCGAAATAATAGCAGTAACCGGCATCTGTTCCGTCAAAATCTACGTCTGCTGAAGAGCCTTTGTGCTTCACATTCAATACATACATCTTGTTTCTTGGGCTGAAACTTACATCATATACATCGGGAAGGTTATATTTTTCCAGATCATGATAAAGAATTTGATCTATCGTCCCATCGGCTCTTTCGTAATGAATCCCCTGATTATCAACCCTTATCTTTCGGATCACTTTCTTTCTGAGTCTCTTCTGATACCTAAAGAAACGGTATAAACCGAAAGCAAGAGCCGGATAATATACCATTGCTACAATACTAAATATGGCCAGTTTATCACTGATCATAACGGGTAATCCCAATACCAGCAGAAATGCCACCAACAATAAAAGCCCGCCAAAAGTCCTGGTTATCCAGGTCATGAACCACCATGTTTCAGATGTTAATGGCAAAAAATCTTTTCTTACATCGTCTTGCATCTGTTCAAGATACTAAAAAAGTAAATAATATAAAAGAGTCATAGTAATGCCATGACTCTTTTGTACCCAATTGAAAATAAGATATACTTAAACTAAAACTATGAAATCGTATATGTTTTTTCTGTCGTTGTAGTGTAAGTATCGGAGATAACATTGTCTACAAATATCACTATTGATCTGAGATCCCAACTCAAAAACCAATGATAATTAGATTATCACTGAGCGTTTTCTGAATACCTTTAGTAAATTCAAAAGCATTCAGATTTCTGTCAAGGAAAGTATCTATATAACTACTCTTATTAGCTTGTGTAAAGAGATTATACATTCCATAGGTTAATCTCTCCATCATCAGCCTTACAAAAGCTCTCATCTTCATAGTAGTCTTTAGCTATTGTATTGAACTGACTATCATTGAAAGTTAGCTGAGGAATATTTTAGTTTCTGTTTTTCAGCTTTAAGCCTGCTACTTTTAGAGCAGGCTTAATGTGTCTTAGTGTGTCCATTTATTGAATAAAGCCACGTTTTCCTCCCCTACCTCCTTCTTTACCCCCTCCAGGCAGTACAGCAACAGTCTCTACCCTCTTTGGTAACGGTCTCTACCCATTATACAAGCCCCGGTACCCCCTTATGCAACCCCCTTTACCCCCTTACCCAAGGGGGTACAGCCCCTTCATGAAGGGGGTGGAGCCCGTTCATGAAGTCCCTCCAGACACTTATTGAACGGGCTGGAGGCACTTCCGAAGGGCCTACGGGTATTTCTGAGCGGTATTGAGAGTGATTTAAAGGAATTTACGCTTTTCCGTAAGCAGACAATCGAAGTCTTTATTATTATTGCAGCATCTGATGAATATATGGGTAAGGATTATTATAAAATGGGGATGCTTTAAATAACACGACAGGTTCTGTCGCTTCAAAGCAATATTTTTGTATTAAATCAATGCCATATTCGGACAGGTGTGTTAAAAAATGTTAAATTTGCCGGATTTTATGAATCAGTCAAAGTCATGCTTAAAAAACAATAACTATGAAATTTTTATTCAATTACATTCATTCGGAGGATATTCTTCAGTGGCTTTTAAAATATTCAAAAACCAGTTTAATGTGTACACATTTTCATGCATATGAAATACAATATTTTATGCCCCCAGAAGAATGTTATTTTCAATAGTTTTGAAAAATTTATTATTAAAGTGGTTTAAACTTTACAAAGCCACAAAACACTTGAATGTGCTTAAGTAAGTTTAAAATGATACCACAGAAAAGTCAGAAGAAAATCAAAGATTTTCAGAAAACTTACGTGTACTTATTATGCATAAGGTTGGGCTCTGAAAAAATTGAAGTATTTAAAACTTTATGCCTTTTGTGGTTTAAATCTTTTGTGGTTTAAATAATGATGATAAAAGTTTAAACAACCTCTTCATTAAAGAATTGGATGTATCCATGATCTATAAAAACAAAACAATATTAACTTAAAAAAACACGGGAATGAAAAAAATCTCTCTCAGTGCATTCATCTTATGTACAGCCCTGGGTATGCATGCCCAGGAAGTGGTATGGCAGAAAGATATCCAATCCTCTACGCAGGATTTCCTAAGCCAGGTTACCACTACCATTGATCAGCAGTATCTTATCACCGGAAGTTCCATACAGTCAGGAAGCGGGAAGCCGGAGGCTGGAAGTAAGCAGAACAACGGTTACGATTTTCACCTTATCAAACTGAACCAGCAGGGAGAAGAGGTCTGGGAAAAATACTTCTCAGGACAAAACCATGATTATCTCTCTGCAACGGTTACCACACAGGACGGTGGATTTCTTTTAGCTGGTACCAGCTATTCAGGAAAAGGGTTGGATAAAAAAGAGGATTCCAAAGGAGGATCAGATATCTGGCTGGTCAGAATCAATGAATTCGGGGATGAATTATGGCAGAAAACACTAGGAAGTACTTCCGATGAAGAAGCCAGGGCAGTTATCCAGACTACCGATTTAGGATTCTTTGTTGCGGGTAACGTACAGGGCTCTTCAAAAGGGTACGGCTCCAAAGATGTTCTGATCACAAAACTGGACAAAAACGGAAAAGAACTCTCACAGGTAATTTTAGGGGGGAAAGGTTTGGATGAAGTAGAAAAAATGATTCCAACAAAAGACGGCGGAGCATTACTGGGTATTTATTCAAGGAGTTCTGAAGTAAAGGCGGGAAGCGGGAAGCGGGAAGCTGGAAGTGGCGTGAAGATCGACTCTTATTCCAAAGCCAGCAGCAACTTCGGCGAAGGCGATTACTGGATCGTAAAGCTTGACAAAAACGGAAAAGTAGAATGGGAAAAGAATTTCGGAGGAAAAGGTGATGACCATATCAGAACCCTTGCTTTAACTTCAACCGGCTTTATCATTGGCGGGGAATCCAGATCGGAAAGGTCAGGAAATAAAACCGTAGGGATTGAAGAAGGAACAGACCTTTGGCTGATTTCCTTGAATGAAAGAGGTGATGAACAGTGGCAGAAATCTTACAATTTGGGTAACCGGGATATCCTGATGGGAATGAGTGTAATAAGCGGGAAGCAGGAAGACGGAAACGGGAGTTCTAAAGGCATTCTGCTGGGCGGTTATACCCAGGCGGAAGGAAGAATAGAAACGGATGATGAAACCTTCTGGATGCTGTATCTGGATCAGAATGGCAATGAGCAGTGGAGAAAACACGTCAAAGGAGAATCCAGAAAGAAGGAAGAAAGACTTTCTGATGTAAAACTCAACAGGGATGGTTCTATTGTTCTGGCCGGAACCAGTGCTGAAGAGCTGGGTAAAGAGAACTGGAAGATCGTAAAGCTTGGGGACAAGCAGGTTGATCAGTTAATTGAAAAATATGATATCAAGATCTACCCGAATCCGGTGTCAGATTATGCTTACATAGAAATCGGTTTTGATTTTAAAGAGGCTGATATTCTGTTGTATGATATGAGTGGAAGACAGCTTCAGAGTATTAAAACGAAGAATAAAGTGACTAAAATTAATACCCAGGCTTTGGTTCAGGGAGCCTATCTGGTGACGATAAAAACGGATAACAATAAAACGGCGAATGCTAAACTAATTAAGAAATAAATACAATGAAAAAAATATTACTACTATTTATTTTAGTGTATGGATCGGGCAAGGCTCAGATAGAAAGAAACTTCGGTACCACTCCTGATCCGGTACCTTCGGCTTCTTCTTTTGCTTCTTATTCCAATACTCCCGTTTCATTAGCTACCGGGGTTCCGGAAATATCCGTGCCCTTGTTTACATTACCCACAAGCAATAAGAATCTTAGTATTCCTGTTGGACTGAACTATCACATCTATAATGTTGGTTTAGGAAAACCGGCTGGAGAAACGGGGTTAGGATGGTCACTTTCAAAAGTAGGACTTATTTCCAGGGTGATCAACAATGAGCTTGATGAAAAATATGATAATATCACCAAACCTGATTATAAGAAGAATGCCTTCGATGATGTATATCATTACTATTTACCGGGAAGTTCAGGGAAGTTTAAATTTGTAAGAGATACGATAAACAATACCTTTACGCTTAATAATCTCTCAGGAAATAATGTTAAAATAGAATTTACCAGAACTGCCAATACAGCAACCCTTATCCTCGAATCATTTAAAATAACAGATGATAAAGGATTTAAATATATATATGATAATTACAGTCTTGCTTCGAGGGATGGCTATAACACCAATTACAGATCTGCATTTTATCTGAGTAAAATTCTGGATGAAAATAATATTGAAATTGTAACGCTTACCTATCAGAAAGACACCAGGTATAGCGGAACATTTGTAAAATATCAGAATTGTAACCTGGCAACAGTCACAACCATCTTTGGAAAAATCAGCTTTGAAAATGTTTATGAGCCGTATTGGGAGGATCACGGAAGCAGTGATCCCAACAAAATACAGAGTATTGCTTTACTCGATAATTCAGGAAGACAGGTTTCCAAATATAGATTTGATTATGGAACCATGAATATGACGAGCGATCAGACACAGGAAAAAAGGATTCTTTCCGGCTTGTACAGGCTTGATAAGAACCAGAATACATTAGAAGGCTATTCTTTTCAGTATGGGAGTTTAAATTCTTCTTCACAAATGATAGGAACTTTAACAGAAATGAAGCTGCCAGAAGGAGGTCGTATCAGGTATCAATATGATGCCAATGAAATCTACACTGCTGTCAATTACTCAGATGCCGATAATTATACAATTAAATATCCTGAAATCCAGCGGTTTGTTTCAAATCCAATGTTTTTTGACACCAATACCAGCCGCATTTACACTTTCCAGATAGATGCTCCCCGGGCCGTCTTTGTAAGCAAAGATTCCGAAGTGTATTATAAAGACCAATACACTCTTGGTATTCATGATAATCCTGACACTTATAATTACCAGATTACCTATGTTATTAAAAAAGGGAGCACCGTGATCTCCAGCAACGGAAGTCCGGACCGATATCTGGTAACCCCCGGAACCTATACGATAGAAATAAAAACCGGCTTTGGAAATGGGGATTTTCACATCGGGATGATCCAGACAGATCCCCCGCCTTACAGAAATGCTAAAAAAGTAGATGTTGCAGCAAGGATAAAAACAATACAATACTATGATGATAATATCCTGAAAAAAAGTATTAACTATGAATATAATGCGTTTGACAATGCATTGAACTCAAGTGGAGACTACTTTACACTGGAAACCTGCCAGTCTCAGGAATATGATTACCTGAATTCTGTAATTTTATATAATAATGTGAAAGAAATCTATGGAGATTCTAATAACAATCTTGGCTATACCCAGTATTATTTCAAGACTCCAAAAGATTTTGCAGGGAATGGGACAAGACCTCATTATAATATCGTTTCAGGAGGATTACTGTATAAGAAAGAAGTCTATAATGCGCAGAACCAATTGATTTCAAATGAAAATACGGATTATGTACTTACTGAAATCAATAACGCACCTGAATATACCCTATGTGACGGAACGACAAGCAGATCATCCTGGACACAGTCTGCAAAGACAACTTCAAAAACATTTTTCAGCGATGGGTCCGCATTGGAAAACAGTTCTGAGGTCATTTACAGTCCGGTTAATTTCGAGCCGCTATATACAAAAGTGACAACTCCGGATGGAACAGTAACTGAAAAAAACATCAAATACTCTTCTGAGCTTAATAATACCAAACTGGTAAATGCCCGTATCCTTTCTGCTCCTTTAAATACGGAAATAAAAATAAACGGAAAACTCGTCAGTAAAGCAGAAACCAAATATGATAATCCCGCATCACTTCAGGTAACCTCTGTGAATTCATATGAAATGCAGAATCAGTCAGCACAGACGAAAGTAATTTTCAGTAATTATGACAGCTATGGAAATCCCGTGGAAACCAAAACGCCTAAAGGAATTCCGACCGCTGTTGTATATGGATATAACAATACCCAACCTATTGCAAAAATTGAGGGCGCTTCCTATGCTCAGATTATTTCACTGCCTGCTGTACAGAATGCAGTAACCGCCTCCAATTCTGCAACTCCGGAAAATGAAGGAGCTCTGAAAACGGCTCTTGAAAACCTGCGGACCAGCAGTACAGTGAAAGACTTCAACGTTACTACCTATACCTGGGATATCTTCACAGGGATGACTTCTGTAACAGCCCCTAACGGAGCAAAAGAAACGTATACCTATGATAAAGCCGGAAGGCTTGAGAAGGTAACGGACCAGGACGGCAAAATACTGAAAACATATCAATATAACTATAAGCAATAAAAACTCATGATCATGAAAAGAATATTATCAATAGCAAGCTTAGGGTTGGCATTGTTTATAGATGCCCAGACACTGAGCACTACAGAAAATTATATATACAGCAAAAACTGCCTGGATGAAACCTGTACCAAAAAAAGTGAGGCTGTTCAGTATGTGGATGGATTCGGAAGAAATAAACAGGTAATTTCCATCGGAGCGACTCCTTCCGGAAAAGATATTGTTCAGCATATGGAATATGACAATTATGACAGACAGGTAAAAAGTTTCCTTCCTGTACCCCAGCAAGGGTCACAGGGCGGAGCTATTTATTCCTCTCCGCTGTCCAATGCAGGCGCTGTGTATGGATCAGAGAAAATATATTCCGAAAAAATATTTCAGAATGATATCTCCGGACAGGTAAAACAGGTGATTCCCGCAGGAAATGCATGGGCTTCCCACCCTTTACAGCTTGCCGTTTCCGGAAATGCTTCCGGAGATCAGGTCAGAAAAATAACTGTTGTTACCTCATGGGTGAACAATGCTACTTCTTATACGTTGAGCTACAATCCTGATTATGCTCCCAATCAGCTTTCAAAGAGCATTGCAACAGATGGAGACGGCAATACTACCACTGAGTTTACAAACGGCTCTGGTAAAACCGTATTGGTAAGGAAAAACGACGGAACAAAACCCATAGATACGTATTATCTCTATGATGAGTTCGGAAACCTCGCCTATGTCATACCTCCGCTGGCATCTGCCGGGATGTCTGCTTCAGCACCCCTTACCACTGCTGTGCTGGATAACCTGTGTTATCAATATCATTATGATTCCCAGGGAAGGCAGGTAGAGAAAAAGCTTCCCGGTAAAGGCTGGGAATACATCATCTATGATCAGCAGGACAGGGTAATTATGACACAGGATGCTAAACTGAGAACCGTGAACAATACTTTTTCTGCCAAAGGATGGATGTTTACCAGGTATGATAAATGGGGAAGAGTGCTGTATTCCGGTTTTTTTTCGAGTGATGATTCCCGGCTTACCCTGCAGAATACGATCAACAATGTGACGGTAAATGCTGAAAATAATGAATCAAGGAGTGATACTTCATTTACCGCAAACGGAATGCAGGTTTTCTATACTCAGAATGCTTTTCCAACCGGGAATATCACCGTATTAAGTGTCAATTATTATGATACCTATCCCGCTTACAGTTTCAATCCTGCTTTTCCGGCAGCCATATTGGGGCAAAATGTTATCACTGATGCAACTCCTGTCAGCACAAAAGGCTTTCTCACCCTTAGCCTTATCAAAAATATTGAAGATAATAACTGGACTAAAAACTATGCCTACTATAATACCAAAGGCATGGCTATCGGTGCTTATTCTATCAATCATCTTGGCGGATACACAAAAACAGAGACAGAATTTGATTTTGCAGGCGTTGTGAAACAAACCAAGGTGTATCACAAAAGAGTCAGTGCCGATACAGAGAAAATCATCAGCCAGGTTTATGAATATGACAGTAAAAACCGCCTGAAAAAGAAATGGCACCAGGTAGGCAGCCAGCCACAGGAACTGCTGGCGGAAAATACATATAATGAGCTTTCACAGATCAGCAACAAAAAAGTTGGAAACAACCTGCAAAGTATAGATTATGCCTATGATATCCGGGGCATGCTCACCAAACTGAACGATCCGGCACAGCTGGGAACCAAACTGTTTGGATTTGAACTGAAATATACCAACCCCCAGAATACCGCCAATTCCCCGGCAAAATATAACGGGAATATAACGGAAGTAAGCTGGAAAACCTCTACTGATAATGTGTTAAGGCAGTATAATTACCAATATGATGCTTTAAACAGGCTAAAGAAAGGAATTTATTCTGAACCTAATGCCTCTGCACCGCAGAATGGGTTGTATAATGAGACCGTGGAATATGATTCCGGAAGCAATATCACTTCGCTTAAGAGAAATACAGGGATGTCAGGAATGGCTGCCCTTATGGATGATCTTACCTACAATTATACCGGGAACAGGTTGAATTCAGTTACCGATATATCCACTAATTACAACGGTTATTCTGAGATATCCGGAAATATGATCTCTTATGATGACAATGGAAACATGGCCAGCCATAAGGACAAAGGGGTATTGCAGATTGATTATAACTTCCTGAACCTCCCGGATTATATAAAATTTGATAAGGGATTACAAACACGTACAGGCATCATTAATGAAAATACAATCTATACCTACCGTGCAGACGGAACAAAAGTAAAGAAAGTGTATAACTACACTCCTTTTGATCCCCTGGGAACTGCCACAGAACTTACATCCGATATTACTGAATACCTTGATGGCTTTCAGTATGAAACCACAACAAGCAAAAAAGGAGCAGGACCTCTTGTTTTGAAATTTATTCCCACTGCAGAAGGCTATTATAATTTTGAAAATAATAAGTATATTTACAGCTATACCGACCATTTGGGAAATGTACGGGTAAGCTACTCCAGATCCTCAGCTGGCAGCGCAGAAGTTCTTGAAGAAAACAATTATTATCCCTTTGGTTTAAAGCATCAGGGCTATACCTTTTTAACTGGAAATCCTGCCTACAATTACCAGTACAACGGGAAAGAATTACAAAAGGAAACCGGCTGGAATGACTATGGTGCCAGGATGTATATGGCTGATATCGGACGTTGGGGAGTAATAGATCCGTTGGCTGAAACATCAAGAAGATTTTCACCGTATGCCTATGCTTTAAACAATCCAATAAGCTTTATCGATCCTGACGGAAGAAAAGCGGTACCTGTTCCTTACGAAGGAATGGAAAATCACTTGGTAGAAGGGTCTTATATGTGGCAGATGGCGGGAGGTAGTTTCAATCCTCACCAGAAAGTTCCTAACGGAAGCGGTGGTACTTCTGCTGATTTTGGAGGGTTTGGGTATACCGGAACCGGAACCACTTTTGGACAGACACAGGCCTACGCAGATCTGATGCAATCTTTACAAAACGGAGGAGATTTCTCCCTCAAAACCAACAACGGCTATATGAGCTGGTGGACAGATGGTGATGAATTAGGATATGGTAGAATTGTAGATGGAAAATTAGAGTTTGGAGTACAAGAATTAGTTGTTCATAGAATGAAACTTAATGCCGGTACACCTTGGGATGCCTATAAAAACTGGGCAGATTGGGGGGCCAGTACTGTTGGAGGAGGATTTAAATACCTTGCTGAACAGAGAACAGCATTATATAATAGCGGATATTGGGTTGATAATCTTGGACAAATGAGAAGTACTGCATACGCAGGAAGAGCTAGAGGATCGTTAATAGGGTTAAGAAGCGATTATGTGCGAACTACTACAATGCTTGGAAAATATGCCAAAAGAGCTGGTTATGTAGGCTATGCAATTAGTGCTGGACAAATAGGATATGGTATGTATCAAGATGGTGGGAAGTTTGGAGTTAGATCTCAGGTGGCATCAGCTGGTGTAGTTGGAGGAATGGCAGGCGCAGCAGCAGGAGCATGGGCATTAGGTAAAGTTGGAGGAATTATAGGAACTCTTGTCGGTCCAGAAGGAACAGTTGTTGGAGCCGCAATAGGAGGTGTAGTTGGAGGTATTGTTGGCGGATTTTGGGGAGGAGAGATTGCAGAAGGCTGGGCTGACGGTTTTTTAAATAAAGCAGATAATATCAAATAGAAAAATAAAAATGGATTCAATTGAAATAAAAGGAAGCAATACAAAATTGACCTTAATGCTATTAGGCTCACTAATATTTATATGTTTAGGTGGGTGGCTAGCAATTAACCCTGATAAATTCTTATCCACAATATTTAGGAATACTTCTTTTATACGTATTACAGGTATTGCAGCAATATTATTTTTTGGAATTTGCCTAATGTTTTTATCAAAAAGTATTTTTTCAAGTAAATTTAATCTTGTTATTAACGAAAAAGGAATTATTGATAATTCTAGCTACGTTAGTGTAGGAATGATTTTATGGGATGATATTACATCAATAAAAAGTATTAGCGTTGTATCTACAAAATTTTTAATTATTAATGTAAAAGATCCTAATAAATATATAAACAATCAAAATACTACAAAACAGAAATTGTTAAGGAGAACTCTTAAAACATATGGAACTCCTATTTCAATTTCTTCAAATACATTAGCATTTAATTTTGATGAATTAGAAAGTACAATACTTAAATTTTATCATAAATATAAAAATAAGTAGCAGCGCTATTTCTAAGCATGTTTATTATAGATTAGAGTATTGAGTCCCTAATGAAGCTCTTGAAGAAAACAACTACTACCCTTTTGGATTAAAGCATTTGGGATATAATAACGTAGGCGAAAACCCATCTTACAATTATCAATACAACGGTAAGGAATTACAAAAGGAAACCGGCTGGAATGACTATGGTGCCAGGATGTATATGGCTGATATCGGACGTTGGGGAGTAATAGATCCGTTGGCTGAAACATCAAGAAGATTTTCACCTTATGCCTATGCTTTAAACAATCCAATAAGCTTTATCGATCCTGACGGAAGAAAAGCGGTACCTGTTCCTTACGAAGGAATGGAAAATCACTTGGTAGAAGGTTCTTATATGTGGCAGATGTTAGGAGGCAGTTTCAATCCTCACCAGAAAGTTCCTAACGGAAGCGGTGGTACTTCTGCTGATTTTGGAGGGTTTGGGTATACCGGAACCGGAACTACTTTTGGACAGACACAGGCCTACGCTGATCTGATGCAATCTTTACAAAACGGAGGAGATTTCTCGCTTAAAAACCGAAACGGTTATATGAGCTGGTGGACAGGAGGAGCTTTGGGAAATGCTACAACAGCTCAGGAAATGATGGGCCATATGTTAAAGATCGCTGGAGATGGTTTATTAGGACTTACGAATGATATAGAAAGTGCAAGTCATTCTTTAATGAAATATCAAACGGAAGATTTTTTTAAAGACACTGAAAAGCACTTAAATGGACAATTAGGAAATGCTAATATGATAATAGATGAGTATAATAAATTATCTAACATAAACAAAATAAACGCTTCAACGTTTCTTTCAGCAGTTAGTGGTATTAGAGCAGGAAAGATTTTAAGATCAACCGAAGGATTTATGAAATCTGTAGGTAAAATATCTAAAAGATTAGGCTATGTTGGTACAGCATTAACTGCTGGGGTAACATTATATGAATTTGGAACTGATACTTGGGATGCCCATTCAATTGTAAATCTTGGTCTATTAGGTGCAACAGCTGTTGCTACATTTGCCACAGCTCCTGTTATAGTTGCAGCAGCTCCTGCCATCCTTGCAGGGATTGCAATTTATGGAGTAGCAGACTATATGTTTGGAGTAAGTGATCAGTTAGATAAGAGCATTGGTAGAAAATCTACAATTTGGTATCCATAAAAAAATTAAATGAAAAAATATAAATTTAAAAATTTTTCAATAAAAAGACTGATATTGCTTATGTCTTTTTCTTTTGTTTTAGTAATGTCATTAACTATACTAACTTCTATTTATTATAATCCAAGGATTTTTCCTGCGATTGTACTTTTTGCATTATCAGCTTTAAGCTTTATGTTAATTAAAAATAATTGTACATTTACATATAATATAATTTTGGATGATGATTATATTTTTTTTAACAATAAAAAAATTGATATAATAGATATTCGTAATTATAATTTTAGTGAAACTGAAACATTTTATGGATGTAGATTAGTCTTTAAGTCTTATAAAATTTTTTTGAATATTCCTAAAAAAGATAGTGGAAATTATTTAGATTTTAAAGAAGATTTAATTGAAATTATTACTATGCAGAATAAAAAAAGGAGTAATGATTCGATTGTTGAATACAATTGGTATAGTACTAAATCAGCTAAGATTTATGGTTATACAATGATTGGTATAATGTTAACATGGCTAATGTTAATGGTAATGTTTCCTAATAAATTGAATATATCAAATTTAGGATTATTCTTAATTGTTTCAGTAGGTCTTTCACCAATCTTATTGAAGATTTTTGGAAATAGTAAATCTGTATAAAAACTTATAGTATTAATAATATTCCAAAATTTTGATAGCTAATTAGGGCATTGGATTTCAATGCTCTAATTTTTGAATATAACTTAAAAATGTAGGTGGCAATGCAGAAGTTCTTGAAGAAAACAATTATTATCCCTTTGGTTTAAAGCATCAGGGCTATAACTTTTTAACCGGAAATCCTGCCTACAATTACCAGTACAACGGGAAAGAATTACAAAAGGAAACCGGCTGGAATGATTACGGGGCCAGAATGTATATGTCGGATATCGGACGATGGGGAGTAATAGATCCGTTGGCTGAAACATCAAGAAGATTTTCACCTTATGCCTATGCTTTAAACAATCCAATAAGCTTTATCGATCCTGACGGAAGAAAAGCGGTACCTGTTCCTTACGAAGGGATGGAAAATCACTTGGTAGAAGGTTCTTATATGTGGCAGATGGCGGGAGGCAGTTTTAATCCTCACCAGAAAGTTCCTAACGGAAGCGGTGGTACTTCTGCTGATTTTGGAGGGTTTGGGTATACCGGAACCGGAACTACTTTTGGACAGACACAGGCCTACGCAGATCTGATGCAATCTTTACAAAACGGAGGAGATTTCTCGTTTAAAAACCGAAACGGTTATATGAACTGGTGGACAGGAGGAGCTTTGGGAGATGCTACAACAGCTCAGGAAATGATTGCGCATATGATGAAACTTGTAGAGAATGTGTCAAATGATTGGTATAGCCTTGCAGGAAAGGGAAACTGGTTTTTTGGTACTGCAGGAGTTTTGAGTGGTACTGCAGGAGTTATTGACTCTCATAATATGTATTCAAAAGGCATTAGGAGAGGAATCGCTGGGAATTATCAACTTACAGGTAGAAACCTAAGCCAATTTGGTAAGATGGCGATGACTGATGCAACACAACCTGTTTCTAATATTGCAAGAACAGCAAGATTTGTCGGCCATTTTTCCTTTGGAATAGGTGTTATAAGTGATATAGGTGGAATGGCAACTGGTCAAGTGTCATTGGGAAAAGCTCTTATAAATACAGGATTTGGAGCTTTAGGCAATTGGGGTGGATCAATAGGATCATCTCTTAGTACAGTATATTTTGGGGTAGATAGTTTTTATCCTGGAGGTTGGCCAGGTATGTTTAATGATAGCAATTTTGTTCAAGGAAAACTAGATCAAGGATTTAATCAGGCAGGACCCTATAGAATCAATGTGTTTGGAGCCCATGAACCGAAATAAAAATAATTATGGAAAAAATAAAAAAAGCATATTATTATCTTTTTTATAAAGTTTATAAATCAATCCAATATACTTCTGAAATGGTAGGAGGTGCGTTTTGGACTGATTTTAAAGCTGGGTTAGTAATTCTCACTCTTGAACTTTGGATTGTAGGCTCTTTTTTGAATTATTATTCAATTATTAATGATAAAAAATTAAATATAGATACGATTAGTCCTATTTTATTGACTTCTCTTGTCGTTTTTTCTATTATTAATTATTTTTCTTTTATACGTACAGACATATGGAAAACGTATAACAAAGAATTTGATAAATTATCTGAAAAAGAAAATCAAAAAGGAACTACTATTGTTTGGGTAATTACTATTTGTATTACAACTAATTTTTTTTTATCTGTTTATTTACTGCAAAAATATGTTCTTAAAATGTATTAATAAATATAATAAAGTATTGAAATCAATACTCTATTTTAAATTTTCCTAAAAATGCCGGCGGCAGCGCAGAAGCTCTTGAAGAAAACAACTATTATCCTTTTGGATTAAAGCATTTGGGATATAATAACGTAGGCGGAAACCCATCTTACAATTACCAGTACAACAGTAAGGAATTACAGAAGGAAACCGGATGGAATGACTATGGTGCCAGGATGTATATGGCTGATATCGGACGATGGGGAGTAATTGATCCTCTAGCAGAATCATCAAGAAGATTCTCACCTTATGCCTATGCCTTAAATAATCCTGTAAGCTTTATAGATCCTGACGGAAGAAAAGCGGTACCTGTTCTTTACGAAGGAATGGAGAACCATCTGGTAGAAGGGTCTTATATGTGGCAGATGTTAGGAGGCAGTTTTAATCCTCATCAGAAAGTTCCTAATGGAAGCGGTGGTACTTCTGCTGATTTTGGTGGGTTTGGGTATACCGGAACCGGAACCACCTTTGGACAGACACAGGCCTACGCTGATCTGATGCAATCTTTACAAAACGGAGGAGATTTCTCGCTTAAAAACCGAAACGGTTATATGAGCTGGTGGACAGGAGGAGCTTTGGGAGATATGATTGACGAAGCAACAGGAGGTCCCTTGGTAGAAATGTACGATGGACTTTATTAAATTAAAATTATGATTAAAAGTAAGATACACCGTAATTGGTATTTGTGGTTCTTTTTTTTGGTATTCTGTGAATTTGGAATACTATTCGGCTTAATAAAAGCAATTATAAAAAAGACAAATAATATTCATGAAAATAATGAATCATTTATTCCAATAGCAATTCTGATTGTAGTTATTTTATCATTATTACTAGTAATTAAAGATTTCAAATATATAATTATAGATAGGCAAAGGAACTCATTAAAATATTATTCGGTATTAAGACCTTTTGGATATACTTTTAAATTAGATGATTTTGATAATAAAATAAAAACATCGGAAACTAGTATGAGAGGAGAATATAAAGTAGTTTATCTCGTCAAGAAAGGATATACTGTTTTTAAAATAAGTGGACTTTTCTATGATAATTTCAAAGAAATAGACTCTTCTATTAAATTGAAAAGAATTTATAGTTATAAATTCAATTTGAAATTGTATTTACAATTATTATTTACTGGTAAAATAAAAATAGAAGAAGAATAGGGTAATGTTCTAAACATGTTGGTAATAAAATAGAGTATTGGTTTTCAATACTCTTTTAAAAATATTAGTAAAAATGTAAAGTTGAAATAATATTAAAGGGCCAACGTCAGAGATAAATAATTTTATTAAGAAATTTGACAATGAGCATGGAAATGCTTTTGAATTTAGATTATTTCAGGCCGGGCCACTAATGCAAAGACCGCTCCAGGTATTTTATATAGTGGTCATGCTCCAAATTTTTCATCATATTTAAAAATTATGTCTCCCATAATTTTCAAATGTTATCAAATATATTTAAATCTTATTAATATGTTAAAAAAAGTTATTTTATGGACAGTTTATATTTTAATTACAATTTCCTGTTCAGCCAATCATCTTCAAAATACTATAGATAAAAAAAGCTTTGAAAAACAGTTCTTTTTGGATAAACGTTTTTATAGTACAATTAAACAAAAATTTCCAAACAAAAATGAGATTATAATTTTAGACTCAAAGCATCTTATTACTAAAGAACCATTGTCGTTTTCAAATAGAGATATTAAAATTACAATAAACAATAAAGAAAACTCAGATAGTGATTTGTTTGTAAAGTATTATAAACTGAATAGTGATCTTGCATATGCAGTTTTTTGGGCAAATGATAATGATGCAATATGTTTTATTGTTGTTAAGAATGATGAGAAGTGGAATGTCGCTGATGTAATACTTCGTAATATTAGATAGTCTGGTAATGTTTCAAACATGTTGGTAATAAAATAGAGTATTGAAAATCAATACTCTATTTTAAATTTTCCTAAAAACACCAGTGGCAGGCAGAAACTCTTGAAGAAAACAACTACTGCCCTTTTGGATTAAAGCATTTAGGATATAATAACATAGGCGGAAACCCATCTTACAATTACCAGTACAACGGTAAGGAACTGCAAAAAGAAACCGGGTGGAATGACTATGGTGCCAGAATGTATATGGCTGATATCGGAAGATGGGGAGTAATTGATCCTCTAGCAGAATCATCAAGAAGATTCTCACCTTATGCCTATGCTTTAAACAATCCAATAAGCTTTATCGATCCTGACGGAAGAAAAGCGGTACCTGTTCTTTACGAAGGAATGGAGAACCATCTGGTAGAAGGGTCTTATATGTGGCAGATGTTAGGAGGCAGTTTTAATCCTCATCAGAAAGTTCCTAATGGAAGCGGTGGTACTTCTGCTGATTTTGGTGGGTTTGGGTATACCGGAACCGGAACTACTTTTGGACAGACACAGGCATATACAGACCATTTGGGAAATGTACGCCTC
The DNA here is from genome assembly GCF_051011775.1 of Chryseobacterium amylolyticum. Taxonomy (NCBI): domain Bacteria; kingdom Pseudomonadati; phylum Bacteroidota; class Flavobacteriia; order Flavobacteriales; family Weeksellaceae; genus Chryseobacterium; species Chryseobacterium amylolyticum. Next base: position 89,943 of record NZ_JBPCHX010000005.1, on the reverse strand, counting down.
AGCTATTTTAAAAATGCCGTCAGTTCTTATAGATGGAGAAACTGTGCTGCTGCGATGGGAAGGTTCTTTAATGTGGTACCATCTACCAAAAAAGAGGGAGGCGAAAAGGGGGACGATTTTATAACGAACGATGACGAAACAAAAAATAAAAAAAGCCCCTAAAACAGGGGCTTTATAATTTTTTGAAGAAATCTGTTCTTCGAAGTCGTGGTCCCACCTGGGCTCGAACCAGGGACCACCTGATTATGAGTCAGGTGCTCTAACCAACTGAGCTATAGGACCTCAAAACTTGGTTAAATTTTGTGTTTGCAAAAATAGTAAAATTTCTTTCACTACAAAATTTTTTATTGCTTTTCTTGGCAAAGTTCTACCAGCACGCCGTTGGTAGACTTCGGATGAAGGAATACAACTAATTTGTTATCAGCACCTTCTTTCGGTTCTTCAGAGATAAACTGAAATCCTTCTTTTTTTAATCTTTTTATTTCTTCCAGGATATTTTCAACTCCAAAAGCCAGGTGATGGATGCCTTCTCCCTTTTTGTCAATAAATTTTGAGATCGGGCTTTCAGGATTACTGGCTTCCAGCAGCTCGATTTTACTTTCTCCTGTTTCATAGAAAGATGTCACAACGCCCTCTCTTTCCACTGTTTCTTTTTTATAGGATTCCTTCCCTAACAGTTTTGCAAAAAGCTCATCAGAAACGCCTAAAGATTGTACGGCAATACCAATATGTTCTAGCTTCATAAATAATAATCAATATAATTAAATCGTAAATTTGATACTGCAGTTGAATTTCAAAGTATCAATTCAAACAAAAGTACTAAATTTGCAGAAATTATGGAAAGTAACAGACAAAGAAAAGTAGCACAGATCATTCAGGAAGACTTCGCGGAACTTTTCCGCAAACAGGCTGCAGAAAGCAAACAGAGCATATTGGTATCTGTTTCAGATGTAAAAGTAACTGCTGACTTAGGAATTGCCAAGATTTATTTAAGCATTTTCCCACAGGAATTCCGTACCGCTGTAATGAAGGAGATTGAAGAAAACAAACCTCAATACAGAAACTTCATTGGCCAGAAGATGGCAAAGCAGGTGCGTATTATTCCACAACTTAACTTTTACCTGGATACCGCTCTTGATGATGTTGAAAGACTGGAAAGAGAATTAAGGGGCGAAGGCGACAATCCTGTTTTATAGATCTTGAAGAATATTGCATTTTACATAGCATCCAGATACCTTTTGGCTAAAAAAGGAAGTACTGCCGTTACGTTCATTACGTGGCTGGCTGTGGGTGCCATGACGGTTGCTGTGGCTGCAATGTTCGTCATTATTTCTGTCTTTTCAGGACTTGAAGACCTGAACAAGGACCTTATTTCCAATCTTCATGCAGATCTTACTTTAAAAAGCACTTCCGGAAAAACTATCAAAAATCTCGATAATGTTACTCAAATTCTGAGTAAAAATAAAGAGATCAGCAGTTTCTCCCGTGTTATTGAAGAAAAAGTATACATCAGCTTCAATGGAAAAGGTGATATTGCCTATTTAAGAGGTGTTGATTCTGCTTATGTCAACGTAAATCCTATTAATAAAGAAGTATTCTACGGAACTTATCCAAGTTTCAGATACTCTAATGAGGTATTGATGGAAAACAGTCTGGACAACAGGCTTTCAATTCCTGTGGATTCTTCCAATCATTATGCAACCATCTTTATGCCCAAGCCGGGTACAGGAATCATCAGTAAGGAAGAAGACATTTACAATAAAAGAGATATTCTGGTAACGGGTGTTTTCCCTGGAAAAGATCAGCTGGACAATTATATCGTCTCTCCTATCGAACTTACAGAAGAATTACTTAGCCTTCCTAAAAAATCAGCTTACCAGATTGTCATTAAACTGAAAAATCCGGAAAATGCAGATGCAGTAAAACAGAACCTGCTTTCTTCAATCGGAAAAAATATTGAGATTAAAACCAAAGAAGAAGAAAATGCTGCTTTCTGGAAGATGATCAACACTGAAAAGCTTTTTATTTACCTGATCTTTGCACTGGTTATCTTTATTACCACCTTTAATCTTGCCGGAGCTATCATCATTCTTCAGCTTGATAAAAAAGAGCAGGCAAAATCATTGATATCACTTGGGTTCCCTTTAAGCCATTTAAGGATGACCTATTTCTACACCGGAATCCTGATTGTCATTTCCGGAGTCATCACCGGATTAATTATGGGAACAGCACTTTGCTATTTCCAGCTTTATACAGAATTCTTCAGAGCCAATGAGGTATTGCCATTCCCGGTAAAAATTGTAGGAAAGAATTATCTTATTGTAGCCCTTACAGCTTCCTTATTTGGAATCACAATTTCATGGTTTTTTTCAAAAATCAGCAAAGAATATATTACTAAAAACTAATATATTAACTTCATATATTACACACAATTAATATACTTCGGTTTCATTTTTTCGTACCTTTACGCCCCAATTTTAAAAAATGAAACAACTTTTATCTTTTTTTCTTGTAAGCGTGACATTTATAAGCGCTTTGGCACAGGCTCCGGCAGGATATTATAATCAATCGCCAGGATTAACAGGTGCAGCTCTTAAAACAGCCCTTAAAAACATTATCAGTAACGGACATGTAGACCATGGGTACAGCGGTTTATGGACAGGTTATGCAACAACTGACCGTGACTATTTTTACGAAAATGACGGAACCATTCTGGATATTTATTCTGAAAATCCCACTGGACCGGATCAATACAGCTATACATTAGGAACTAACCAGTGCGGAACATATTCTACGGAAGGACAATGCTACAACAGAGAACACGTCATTCCTCAAAGTTTATTCAACAGTGCTTCCCCTATGGTCGCTGACATTCACTTTATCCGTCCTACCGATGGAAAAGTAAACGGAATGAGATCGAATTATCCTTACGGAGTTGTTGGCAGCGTTTCTTTCTTATCTAAAAACGGATCAAAATTAGGAACATCAGTATCTCCGGGATATTCGGGCACTGTATTTGAGCCGATTGATGCGTTTAAAGGTGATATTGCCAGAATGATCCTTTATTTTGTGACAAGATATGAAGACAATCTTCCCAATTTTACTACAGGGGACATGCTTGGCAACACAGCATACCCCGGACTGCAGCCCTGGGCACTTAACCAGTATTTGGCATGGAATGCCATGGACCCTGTATCTCCTGAAGAAATTGCAAGAAATAATGCATCTTATATCTACCAGGGAAACAGAAACCCTTTCATTGACCACCCTGAATATGTTACTCAGATCTGGGGAACTCCGGTTGTTGACACACAGGCCCCTACAGCTGCAACAAACGTTGTAGCCAACAATCCTACTTCAAACTCTATCAATGTAAGCTGGACGGCTGCTACGGATAACATCGGAATAGCATCTTACCTGGTTTATGCAAACGGTGCCCTAAAAGCTACCGTATCAGGTACAACTACCTCTACTGTAATTTCAGGATTATCTCCGCTTACTCAATATACATTCTATGTCATTGCTAAAGATGCAGCAGGAAATTCATCTCCGCAAAGTACAACCGCTACAGAGACAACCCTTGACGGGCCTGCAGGAGGCGGAAGCTGTGGAACGGAAGATTTCAGCACCATGCAGGATGGCTCATCTTTACCGTCTTCATATGCCACAAGAACGTGGACAAACAATAATATCACATGGACAGCCACTCTGGCAAGAACCGACGAAACCATCAATGGTAAAGCTGTCTGTACCAATAAAGGAACTTTAACAAGTTCTGTTATTTCAGGCGGTGTTCAGTCTCTGACATTGACCACGCAGAGAAAATACAACGGTAACAACGGCAATCTGAACGTATTGATAAATGATGTTACTGTAGGAACTATTCCATACAGCAGCACTGTAACAACGACTACCATTAATGTAAATGTTAGCGGTAATGTGACAATTAAGATCGTAAATCCAAACAGTGGCGACAGGGTTGCAATGGATGATCTCAGCTGGACATGTTTCGGTACGCTGGCAACAGCAGAAACTCCAAAAAATAAATCAGAATTCACCATCTACCCTAACCCGGTAAGAAATAATGAATTATCCGTAAAGGGAGAAAATCTCGGCAAAATTTCAAAAGCTGACATCTATGATCTTTCTGGAAAATTAATTGAAACAATTGCCAATCCTTTCAGACACTCAAACAAGATTAACCTTAAAGGCATGGTAAAAGGAACTTACATCCTGAAAACAGACAGTTTCTCCGCTAAATTTATCGTAGATTAATTATTAAAAAATATTTAAAACCAAAGGCCGGATTTGTCCGGTCTTTTTTTTATTTTTGATATATGGATTCCAACAAAAAATTAGGATTGATAGGACGAAATATTTCTTACTCATTTTCTAAAAAATTCTTCGAAAACAAGTTCCAGAAGCTCATGCTGAAGAACTTTTCCTACGACATTTTTGATCTGAACGAAATCAATGAAGTAGAAAATCTTTTTGCTTCTCCGGAGCTGTTAGGGTTTAATGTTACCATTCCTTATAAAGAAAAAATAATTGATTATCTTGATGAATTAAGTGATGAAGCTGAAAAAATAGGCGCTGTTAACTGTGTTCTTATTCAGGATGGTAAAAAGACAGGCTATAATACGGATGCTTTCGGCTTTGAAAAGACACTTCTTTTGCATAGAAAACCTTCACAGGATAAAGCACTCATTTTAGGAAACGGAGGAGCCGCAAAAGCAGTTAAGTATGCGCTGGATAAACATAATATTCCTTCAATAACTATCTCCAGAAGTACAGAAATCAATTTTGAAAATCTTGATAAGGAAACGGTTTCAGAACATAAAATTATTGTTCAGTGTACGCCTGTAGGTACTTTTCCAAATGTTAAGGACTGTCTGAACTTTCCTTTTGACGGGCTTTCCTCAGATCATCTGGTTATTGATCTGATTTACAATCCCAACTACACCCAATTCATCCTCAATGCCTCTGAAAAAGGAGCAAAAACTGTAAATGGGTATTATATGCTTGAACAGCAAGCAGAAAAAGCCTGGGAAATTTGGAATTTTCAAAAAAAATAACATAAATTAGTACTTTAATTGGCCTTACAGCTATATTTAAAGGATATTAACGCCACTCACATAAAAGATTTGCTATGACTACAGAAAACAATCTTTCTGAAAACGAAGAAAAGAAAAATCCTAACGAAGTATCTCAGGACACATCAGAAAACGCGGTTTCTCATGATGCAAACCCGCATGAAGATGATGCAGAACACCTGGAAGAACATGAAGAGGAAGAGCTCTCTCTTGCCGATGCTTTAAAGGAAATGGAAAAAATCATCAACACTCCTAATGCCGGTGAAAACTTCAAAAGATTCAACCAACTGAAGGAAAAAGCAAGTCATTACATCCATGATGAAGTGGAAGACAAAAGACACGAATACATAGAAGCCGGAAACGTTGCTGAAAATTTCAGCTATGAGCACCCTTCTCAGGCTAAGTATTCTGCATTAGTCAATATTTTCAAGGAAAAACATGACGACTTCCAGAAAGGACAGGAAGAAGAACAGAAGAAAAACCTTGAACACCGCCAGAATATTATTGAAAGACTTAAAAATCTTTATACCAGCTCTGAACCGGGGATCAATCTTTTCAAATCCATCCGTGAAATAAAAGAAGACTGGTCAAAAGCCGGACAGGTTGCAAAATCTGAATTTAAAATTCTTAATAATAACTATTTCCATCACCTGAATCAGTTTTATCAGATGCTGGATCTGAACAAAGAATTCCTGGAGCAGGAATACAGCCATAATCTGGAAAAAAGAGAGCACATCATTGCCCGTGCCAAAGAACTGGAAAACGAACCGGTAATCCAGAAGGCGCTGAATGAGCTTCAGTATCTTCATAAACTTTGGAAAGAAGAAGCCGAACCTGTAGCAGAAGAATTCCGTGAAAAAACATGGGAAGAATTCAAAGAAATCTCCAACAAAATTCACGAAAGAAAATCTGAGCTTTCTGCTTCTATTGAAAAAGAACAGAGTGAAAACCTTGAAAAGAAAAATCAGATCATTGCTGAAATCAAAAAGCTTTCCGAACCTTCAGAAACACCTAACCACAACTACTGGCAAAATGCCATCAAAAGAGTGGAAGATCTGCGATCTGACTTTTTAAAAACAGGAAGTGTGCCGAGAAAACTTTCCAACCAGAACTGGAATGACTTCAAAACAACACTAAGGGCCTTTAATACAACGAAAAACAATTATTACAAATCGTTGAAAGGATCTCAGCAGGCCAATCTTGAAGAAAAACTAAAACTAATCCAGACTGCACAGGATAATATGAACAATGAGGAATGGGATATCTCAGTGCCTCTATTCAAAAAGCTTCAGGAAGACTGGAAAAAAATCGGTCACGTACCAAAAAGCATGACCAATAAGATCTGGGATGAATTCCGTGATGCATGTAACGCATTCTTCAACAATTACAGAGAGAAAAGCAATACTTCAACTGACAACTGGAAGGAGAACTATAAAAACAAAAAAGCTCTTCTTGATGAACTGAAAGAAGTTTCCAATGACGAAGGAAGCATCGAAAGAATCGAGCAGATCAAAACTTCATGGAATAATATCGGAAAAGTTCCAAGAGACAAAATTTCAATCAACTCTGAATTCAACAAAACATTACGAGAGAAATTGAAAATAAACAAGATCAATGAGCTTGAGCTGAAAGAAGAAGGTTTATCTGAAAATCAGCTTACCGACAAAGCGAGAAAGATCAAAAATCAGATCTCTGATCTTGAAGCAGAAATTGTAAAGCTGGAAAACAACCTGTCTTTCTTCAACAAGCCGTCAAGAGAAAATCCTCTTTTAAAGGATACTTACAATACCATTGATGAGAAAAAAGCCCATCTGGAAACGTTAAAACAAAATCTCCACAACATTATCAGCGGAGAATAATACATAACAAAATACATAAAGGCGGAGCAAAGTAATTTGTCTTCGCTTTTTCTTTTTATACAATATGAACAACGACGAACTTTATATCAAAAGATGTATAGAACTGGCCCGGAAGGCACTTGGTAAAACATATCCCAACCCTCTTGTAGGAAGTGTGATTGTCCACAACGGGGAAATTATTGGTGAAGGATACCATCATAAGGCAGGGGAAAACCATGCTGAAATCAATGCCATCAATTCAGTTAAAAATAAAGACCTTATCCCTGAATCAACAATTTATGTATCCCTGGAACCCTGTGCACATTACGGAAAAACTCCGCCTTGTGCTTTGAAAATTAAAGAACTTGGATTTAAAAAAGTGGTGATCGGGGCAATGGATTCCCATGATAAAGTGAACGGCAAAGGAAAGAAAATCATTCAGGATGCAGGCATTGAAGCCGTTTCAGGAATTCTGGAAAAAGAATGTATTGAACTTAATAAAAGATTCTTCACCTATCATGAAAAGAAAAGGCCTTATATCATTTTAAAATGGGCAGAATCCGGTGATGGATTTCTGGATAAGGATTTTAAACCAACTGCTGTTTCCAACTCACTGGTAAATCAATTTGTTCATCAGCTGAGAGCCGACGAGCATGCTATTTTAGTAGGAACACAAACAGCTTTAAATGACAATCCAAGCCTTACCGTAAGAAATGCAGAAGGAGTAAACCCTGTCAGAATTTTAATCGACTTTGATCTGAAAGTTCCGGCTCATTACAATATTTACAATAACGCAGCAAAAACACTGGTTTTAAATTCTGTAAAAGAAGGTAACGAAAACCACATCCAATTCATAAAAACAAACAAGGACAATTTTCTGTCAGAATTGATGGAAGCACTGTACAAAGAACAGATACAGTCCGTCATTATTGAAGGCGGGCGTTTTACATTACAACAATTCATTGATGCCGGTCTTTGGGACGAAGCTATAGTTATTAAAAACGAAAATCTAAAATTACAGAATGGCACAAAAGCCCCGGAATTTAGCCATATACCCGGCAAAACTGAAAACTACAGGGATAATACCATATCAATACATAAGTTAAAAAATTCATAATCCTCATTTTTTATCACCCGCTCTTGAAATAATTTACTAATTTAGGATTACAATTAAAAACTAATATTAAAATCATGAAAAATCTAAAAAAAATTTCAAGAGAAAGTTTAAAACAAGTTAAAGGAGGACTTATCAAAAAAGAAAGCTGTGTAGAATTATACGGTTGCCCCCCAGAAACAAGAACTTGCTACTGGAGAAATCCAGGTGGCGGAGGTGGAGATGTAATATGCGTTTAAAAAACATCTCTCAAAAATAATTTAATACCACCATCATTTGGTGGTATTTTCTTTTAAATACTATTAACTTTTAAATGCGTTTTATATTTTTGCATCTATAAAGCCGGAATACACGATGACGTTTGAATACAAAACCATAGAGAAACCCATAGAAAACACTCTTTTAAAAGAAAAAGGAAGTAAGTTCATCGGATTTGCTTACCCTGTAAATAATGAAAAAGAGTTAAAGGCAGCTTTGGAAAAGATCAGGGAAGAACATCCGAAAGCGACCCACCATTGCTATGCTTTCAGAATGGGATTGAATGGCGAAAACTATCGCGCCAATGATGACGGCGAACCTTCCGGAAGTGCAGGATTACCCATCTACAATCAGCTTTTGGCGAATGAGATCACGAATGTACTTGTAATTGTTGTTCGTTATTACGGAGGAACTAAACTCGGAGTTTCCGGCCTTGTGAAAACTTACAAAGAATCTGCGAAGATTACATTGGAGGAAGCCAATATCATTACCCGTGAGCTGGAAACAGAAGTCGAGATCCGGTTTAATTTCAATCAACAGAACACGATATTCACCCTGCTTTCAAAATTTGATGCCAAAGTCCTGAATTTCGATGCAAATGAAAACTGTATCCTTACAGCATCCCTGAAACTGGCCCAAAAAGAAAGCATCTCAGAAAAACTTTCCGAGATGCAGTATGTTTCATTTGAATTTAATGATTAATTAATCCCTTCTTCCTCCAAGGAGCAAAGATGCCCAGTAAAGAAGCTGTGCCAGTGAACCTAAAGCAGCTACCACATAAGTTCTTGCCGCCCATTTCAGACTGTCCTGTACCCCAACGAATTCTTCTGCAGTTACTGTTCCTGTATCTTTAAGCCATTTCATTGCCCTGTTGCTCGCATCATATTCCACCGGAAGTGTTACAAAAGCAAACAGCGTTGTCACAGCAAACATTGCAACTCCGATGGCAAGAACTGTTGTATTTCCATTTGGGTTCTCAATCGTTCTTGATGCTGCCATTACTGCGATACCTGCAATCAGGACAAACTGCATCAGATTGGAACTTATATTAACAATAGGAACCAGTTTTGAACGTAAATTCAACATAGAGTAGCCTACCGCGTGTTGTACTGCATGGCCGCATTCGTGAGCTGCTACTGCCGCTGCCGCTGCGTTTCTCTGCATATAAACCCCTTCAGAAAGGTTAACTGTTTTATCTGCCGGATTATAGTGGTCCGTCAACTGCCCGGGTACTGATATTACCTGAACATCATTTATCCCGTTATCTCTCAACATCTTTTCCGCTACTTCTTTCCCCGAAAGGCCATTTCGAAGGTGTACATTGGAATAATATTCAAATTTCGATTTCAACCTGGACGAAACCCACCAGCTCACCAACATTGAAATACCAATAATGATATAATAACCCACCATTTTATATAAATTTTGTGTTTAATTTTACCCATAATCAAATAAAAACTGTGCCAAAGTATACGATATTATTATTTATATTTGTCCTTTAATTCTTCTCAAAAAACATGTCTACAATTTCAATTATTGAAGTAAAAACTGCGGGTCAGCTGAAGCAATTCGTAAGATTTCCGATGGATCTGTATAAAAACAATCCTTACTACGTTCCGTCCTTTATCAATGACGAAATCAACATTTGGAATGCTGATGAAAATCCTGCGCTTCAATATTCGGAGGCCAGACAATATCTTGCTTATAAAAACGATAAAATTGTAGGAAGAATTGCAGTTCTTATTAACCACAAAGAAGAGAAAGAGTTAGGAATTAAAAAAGTACGCTTTGGGTGGATCGATTTTATTGATGATGCTGAAGTTTCAAAAGCACTAATTCAGAAAGCGGTTGATTATGCCAAAGAAAAAAACATTGGCAAAATTGAGGGCCCTATGGGTTTCACCAATCTGGATAAAGCCGGAATGCTGATAAAAGGCTTCGACCAGCTGGCTACAATGATCGGAATTTACAACCACGAATACTATCCGAAACATCTGGAAAATCTGGGATTGACCAAGGAGAAGGAATGGGTAGAATTTGAAATTATCTTCCCTGAAACCCTGCCTGAAAAAATCCATAAATTTAATCAGCTTATTTCCGAAAAATACAAACTGAAAGTTTTAAAATTCAAAACAAAGGAGGAAATCATTCAGTATGTGGATCCTATGTTTGATCTTTTGGACGAAACTTACAAACACCTTTCCACCTACACTCCTATTTCTGACGAACAGCGTAAAACCTATAAAGAGAAATATTTCAAACTTATCGACAAAGATTTTATTGTATGCATTGCTGATGAGCACAATAATCTGATCTCTTTCGCGATTACAATGCCTTCATACTCCAAGGCCCTGCAAAAATCAGGAGGAAAGCTGCTTCCTTTTGGCTGGTGGCACTTTTTAAAAGCAGGAAAGAAGAATGACAGGGCTAATTTCTATCTGATCGGAATTCATCCGGACTACCAGAGAAGAGGGGTAACCTCTATCATCTTCAAAGAAATCTGGGATATATTCAGAAAAAAAGGAGTCAAATACCTGGAAACCAACCCGGAGCTGGAAGAAAACAAAAGTATTCAGCTGTTATGGCAGGATTATAATCCGGTAAATCATAAGAGAAGAAGGACCTATTCTATGGATATCAATAACTGATGCTGTATTTTGTACTAAGCAATAATTTAAAATCTAAAAATTTATGAAACCACAGCTGATCATTTTTGCTATTTTAATAACTGGATTTATTAGTTACAATTTCTTCTTTCAGTCACCGGATGACAAAACAAATACGGTGATTAATATTCTTTTTGCCAGTATTCTTTTCGGGTATATTTCATTTATGGCTTATACGCTTTTGAAAAAAATGAAAAAATAAAATCAACCCCAACAGTGCTTTTAACAAGTTATCTTTATTTGTACAAAGCATTCAAAATACCCCAAATATTATCCGGCAGAATGTAATTTTCCACATTCACTACAAAAAACGGGGAAAAACCCGGCAAAAAAACGAAGATAAAAAGCTAATTTTTATTGATTCTAAATTACTGATTTAACTCATTTTCATCCTACTTTTAAGCTGATAAATTTCATGCTTTCTTGTTTATTCGCTAAATTTGCAAATTGAGATAATAATGCAAAAATGAATTTACCTGAAAGTTATATTCCAATCCTTATCCAGGCTGGTGTAGCAGTAGGATTTGTAGCGGTTTCTTTGCTTGGTGCCCATTTCTTAGGCCCACAGCAGAAAAAAGGAAACTCTGTAAAAAACCAAAGCTGGGAATGTGGAGTTCCTGTAGAAGGAAATGCCAGAACACCGTTTTCTATCAAGTACTTCCTGACTGCGGTATTGTTCGTACTATTCGATATTGAAATCGTATTCTTTTATCCTTACGCTGTAAACTTCAGAGAATTCGGTATGGAAGGATTCCTTGCCGTGCTTACGTTCGTAGCCATCTTTTTCATGGCGTTTTTCTATGTCTGGAAACGCGGTGCGTTAGATTGGGATAAATAAATTTTAATTAAAAGATTGAATGTATTTAAGTAATTTAAAGATTTTCAAGATCTTATTTTTTTAATCTTTAAATATTTTAATCTTTAAATATTTACTAAAAATGTCAGATAAAAAACCAGTAATAAGAACAGATGCACCTGCTCCTGAAGGCTATGAAGGAGAAGGGTTTTTCGCAACAAAACTGAGCAGTGTAATCGGGATGGCAAGAAAGTTTTCACTTTGGCCGTTACCATTTGCAACCTCTTGTTGTGGTATCGAGTTTATGGCTACCCTGAACCCTACTTATGATGCTTCAAGATTTGGGATGGAAAGAAACTCTTTCTCTCCAAGACAAGCAGATATGCTGATGGTTTGCGGAACTATATCAAAGAAATTGGGACCAGTCCTGAAAGAAGTGTACACTCAGATGGCTGAGCCAAAATGGGTGGTAGCAGTGGGAGCCTGTGCTTCCAGCGGTGGTATTTTTGATACGTATTCTGTACTTCAGGGAATTGATAAAATTATTCCGGTAGATGTTTACGTTCCCGGATGTCCTCCAAGACCTGAACAGATCATTGAAGGGGTAATGCAGGTACAGGCTTTGGCAGAAAGCGAAAGCATCAGAAGAAGAGACATGCCTGAGTATCAGAAATTATTAGATTCTTACAATATAAGCAACTAACGGAAATGACAAACGAATTTGTATTAGAAGCTATCACAAGAGAATTTCCGGAATCTGTCATTTCAAGCTCAGAGCCTTATGGAATGCTGACGATTGAAGTAAAAAAAGAAGATATTAAGAAAATCATTCACTATCTTAAAGATTCATCTCTGGAAATCAATTTCCTTACAGATGTCTGCGGAATTCATTACCCTGAGTTCCCGGAAAAGGAAATAGGTGTTGTCTACCATTTACATAATATGATGACCAATTTCAGATTACGTCTGAAAATCTTCATGTCCAGAGAAAATATAGAGGTAGATTCCCTTACGGATCTATATGCGGGAGCAAACTGGATGGAAAGAGAAACGTATGATTTCTATGGGATTAAATTTAAAGGACATCCGGACCTCAGACCTATTTTGAATATGGAAGATCTCGGATATCACCCAATGTTGAAAGAATATCGCCTTGAAGACGGTACAAGGACCGACAAGAACGATAGTATGTTCGGAAGATAAAAAATAATGCAATAAGCAGTAAGCAGCAAGCAATAAGCTTAAAGCCTAGAGCCTATAGCCTAAAGCATTTAAATTATGAAAGATAACTCATTATCTAATATACTAAACCAGTACGAAAGTAAGGAACAGATTGACGGGCAATTATATACCCTCAACTTAGGACCCACCCACCCTGCTACGCACGGGATTTTCCAGAATATCTTAACGATGGACGGAGAAAGAATCCTCCACGCTGAACAAACAGTGGGATATATCCACAGAGCGTTTGAGAAAATTTCTGAAAGAAGAAACTATTCTCAGATCACTACCCTTACAGACCGTATGAATTACTGTTCTGCACCAATCAATAACTTAGGCTGGCATATGACAGTAGAAAAGCTGATCGGCGTAGAAGTTCCAAAACGTGTAGATTATATGCGTGTCATCCTGATGGAGCTTGCCAGAATCGGCGACCACCTGATCTGTAACGGGGTAACCGGAATGGACTCAGGAGCTATTACAGGTCTTACTTATATGTTCATCGAAAGAGAACGTATTTACGATATGTATGAGCAGATCTGCGGTGCCAGAATGACGACCAATATGGGAAGAATCGGAGGTTTTGAAAGAGACTTCACGCCTAAGTTCCATGAGCTGATCAAGGATTTCTTAAAGACATTCCCGCCAAGATTCAAAGAGTTCTGTACTTTATTGGAAAGAAACAGAATTTTCATGGACAGAACCATCGGTACGGGGGCCATCTCTGCCGAAAGAGCATTAAGCTATGGTTTTACAGGTCCAAACTTACGTGCAGCAGGTGTAGATTACGATGTAAGAGTTGCACAGCCTTATTCTTCATACCAGGACTTCGACTTTATTATTCCTGTAGGAACTTCAGGAGATACTTACGACCGTTTCATGGTTCGTCAACAGGAAGTCTGGGAATCAATCAAAATTATCAAACAAGCATACGAAAACCTTCCGGAAGGGCCATTCCATGCGGATGTTCCTGATTTCTATCTTCCTGAAAAGGCAGATGTATATCAGAAAATGGAAGCATTGATCTACCATTTCAAAATCGTAATGGGAGAAACTGATGTACCGAAAGGAGAAGTTTATCATGCAGTAGAGGGTGGAAACGGAGAATTAGGGTTCTATCTTGTGAGCGACGGAGGAAGAAGTCCTTACAGGCTTCACTTCAGAAGACCATGCTTCATCTACTATCAGGCATATCCTGAAATGATTACGGGTTCTGTAATTTCAGATGCCATTGTAACGATGTGTAGTATGAATATTATTGCGGGAGAATTAGACGCATAACAATTGTAAAAAAGTACCATTGTAAAATGTATTCATGATTTTACAATGATAAATAAATAAGTCATTAGTACATTGTACACTGTACAATAATACATTTAAAAAAATGAGCGAAACAATAGCTTTTAAACCGGAAAGTTTAGCACAGGTACACAAAATTATCGCAAGATACCCTGAAGGAAGACAGAAGTCTGCTCTTCTTCCTGTACTTCACCTGGCACAGAAAGAGTTCGGAGGATGGTTAGATGTTCCTGTAATGGATTATGTTGCCGGACTATTAAGCATCAAACCGATCGAAGTATATGAAGTGGCTACTTTCTATACAATGTTCAATATGAAGCCGGTAGGTAAATATGTTCTGGAAGTTTGCAGAACAGGTCCCTGCATGGTTTGTGGAAGCGAAAAAATTCTGGATCATATCAGAACCAAACTGAACATTAAAGACGGAGAGACTACTGAAGACGGCATGTTCACACTAAAGCCGGCAGAATGTCTTGGAGCATGCGGATATGCACCAATGATGCAGCTTGGGAAATTCTTTCATGAAAATTTAACGATAGAAAAAGTAGACGAAATCCTTGATCTTTGCAGACAGGGACAGGTTGCTTTAGACTAATAGAAATTTTAAACTCTAAATTGTAGATTTTAAATTATTCACTTAACGTTTAATCATAATTAATGCAAGGCACCAAAAGCCAATTGCAATAAGCAAATAACAATGAGTAAAAAACTTTTACTTAAAGACGCACATATAGAAGGTATCCGTTACTTTGAAACCTACCGTAAGCAGGGAGGTTACACAGCAGCTGAAAAGGCCTTGAAAATGACTCCTGACGAAATTCTTGAAGAAGTAAAGGCTTCAGGACTGAGAGGTCGTGGTGGAGCCGGATTCCCGACAGGAATGAAATGGAGCTTTCTGGCAAAACCTGAAGGTGTTCCAAGACACCTTGTTGTGAATGCGGATGAATCTGAGCCCGGAACATTCAAGGACAGATATCTGATGGAATTCCTTCCTCATTTATTGATCGAGGGAATGCTGATTTCTTCTTACTGTTTAGGTTCCAATACTTCTTATATCTACATCCGTGGAGAATATTCATGGATTCCGGATATCCTTGAGGAAGCTATTGAAGAAGCCAAAGCAGCAGGATTTTTAGGTAAAAACATTTTAGGAACCGGTTTCGATCTTGAAATCTACGTACAGAGAGGTGGTGGAGCATACATTTGCGGTGAAGAAACTGCATTGCTTGAATCCCTTGAAGGAAAAAGAGGTAACCCAAGATTAAAACCACCATTCCCGGCTGTAAAAGGTCTTTGGGAAAGACCAACGGTGGTAAACAACGTTGAGTCTATTGCAGCAGTGGTTCCGATCATTGATATAACAGGTGCTGAATATGCTAAAATCGGGGTGGGAAGATCCACAGGAACGAAATTGATTTCTGCTTGTGGAAATATCAACAAACCTGGCGTATACGAAATCGATATGACGATCACTGTAGAAGAATTTATCTATTCTGATGAATACTGCGGTGGTATTAAAGACGGTAAAAGATTAAAGGCTTGTATTCCCGGAGGAAGTTCTGTTCCGATTGTTCCTGCAAATCTATTGCTGAGAACAGTGAACGGAGAGCCGAGATATATGAACTATGAGTCCTTGGCAGACGGTGGTTTCGCTACCGGAACCATGATGGGTTCAGGAGGCTTCATCGTTTTGGATGAAGACCAGTGTATTGTAGAACACACCATGACTTTGGCAAGATTCTATAATCACGAAAGCTGCGGACAATGTACTCCTTGCCGTGAAGGAACGGGATGGATGTACAAAATTTTAAAGAAAATCGAGAAAGGAGAAGGAAAAATGGAAGATATCGATCTGCTTTGGGATATCCAGAGAAAGATCGAGGGAAATACGATTTGTCCGTTGGGTGATGCAGCAGCCTGGCCGGTTGCAGCAGCAATACGTCACTTCAGAGATGAATTTGAGTGGCACGTGAAAAACCCAGAGTTGTCTCAGACACAAAATTATGGATTGGCACATTATGCAGATCCTATCCCGGCTGTAGAAAAGAATGCATAGGTGAAATGAAAAAATTGTTGGTTGTCGGCTTAATGATGTCGAGTTTTGTTTTTGGACAAAATAAAGAAAAGGATTCTTTAATAGATAGAAGTTCAGATAAAGGAGCATTGGTTTCAAGAAAGAAACCGGAACCTTTAAGCAAAAAAGGTCAGATGTTCGTTTTCTTCGGATGGAACAGAGCGGCGTTCAGTAACTCTGATATCCGTTTCACAGGAAATGGCTATGACTTTCAGCTTAATAATGTATCTGCACAGGACAGACCTACCAAATTTGGTATTGTTTATATCAATCCGGGTTGGTTTACAGTGGTTCAGTACAATTTCAGAGCGGGATATTTTATTAAAGATAATTTAGCCCTGGTTTTGGGAATAGACCATATGAAATATGTAATGGATCAAAACCAGACCGTAAATTTCAAAGGCCATATTTCAGATCCTGAATATGCAGCAATGGTACAAAACGGACAGGTAAACCTGGCAGATGAGAAGTTCCTTACTTTTGAACATACTGACGGACTTAATTATGAAAATTTAGGTCTTGAAAGATATCAGAATCTGATCAATAAGAAAAATGTTGATCTGGTTTGGTCTTACGGAGCCGGTATCGGATTCATGTTCCCGAAAAGTAATGTAAAGCTTTTCGGAAATGAAAGAAGCGACCGTTTCCACGTGGCAGGTATGGGAACAGACGTAAGAGCCAGTCTTAACCTTGTTCTTTGGGACCATGTAATGGTAAGATTAGAAGGAAAAGCGGGTTACATCAATATGTGGGATATCAAGACTACATTGAATAATAAGCCGGACAAAGCCCAGCAGGATTTCGTTTTCGGACAGCTCCTTGCAGGAATCGGATATACATTTAATACTAAGAAATATAAATAACAAAGCCTATTGCTTAATGCATAAAGCTTAAAGCATACAATATGAGCGAAGAAGTTAAAAAATTCAAAATAACTATAGACGGACAGACTACTGAAGTGTTGCCAGGAACTTCTATCCTTGAAGCTGCAAGACAAATCGGTGGAAAATCTGTACCTCCTGCTATGTGCTACTACAGCAAATTAGAGACCAGTGGAGGAAGATGCAGAACCTGTCTGGTAGAAGTATCTAAAGGATCTGAAGCAGATCCGCGCCCTATGCCAAAACTGGTTGCAAGCTGCAGAACTAATGTAATGGACGGGATGGAAGTAAAAAACCTTACTTCTGAGAAAGCTCAGGAAGGAAGAAAAGCAGTTACCGAATTCCTTTTGGTAAACCACCCGCTGGACTGCCCTATCTGTGACCAGGCAGGAGAATGCCATCTTCAGGATTTAGGGTATGAGCATGGTGTGGAGAATACAAGAACAGAATTCGAAAGAAATACTTACGAAGCTGATGATCTTGGGCCACACATCAAATTGAATATGAACCGTTGTATTCTTTGCGCAAGATGTGTATTGGCTGCCAACCAATTAACAGGGGAAAGAGAGCACGGGATCCTTTTCAGAGGAGATCACGCTGAGATTTCAACATACCTAAATAAAGCTTTGGATAATGACTTCATCGGAAATGTTATTGATGTTTGCCCGGTTGGAGCATTAACAGACAGAACAGCCCGCTTTGCCAGCAGAGTTTGGTTTACAAAACCTATGAACGCTTCCTGCAAATGTGATAAATGTTCCGGAAAAGCTGTAGTCTGGATGAAAGGTGATGAAATTGTAAGAGTTACCGCAAGAAAAGACCAGTGGGGTGAAGTAGAAGAATTCATCTGTGATACATGCCGTTTTGAAAGAAAAGCGTTATCAGACTGGAATATCGAAGGGCCGAGACATATCGACAGACATTCTGTAATTTCATTGAACCACTACGAAAAGCCAAAAGATGAGCTAAGAGTTCTAGACAATCCGATGGCTAAAGAAATCAGTGAAAAAGACGAAAAATAATTAATAGGACATCAGATTTCAGACCTCAGACTTCAGACCATCTGATAGCTAGCATCTGACATCTTAAAATCTAAATAAAAAATGGATTTACTTACATTTAAACTTATACTTGTACTAGCACTTTTCCTGCTATCACTGACGATTGCCGCCTACTCTACCTGGGCAGAAAGAAAAGTTGCCTCTATCATGCAGGATAGAATTGGTCCTAACAGAGCCGGACCTTTCGGATTACTGCAGCCGCTTGCTGACGGTGGAAAGTTTTTCTTCAAAGAAGACTTTACGCCTGCCAATGCAGAAAAATTCCTTTTCGTATTAGGACCAGCTTTGGTAATGTTTATTTCATTGATTACAGGAGCTGTTATTCCTTGGGGTAAAAGTTTAAATATTGCAGGTACTTCTTTTGATCTTCAGGTAGCTAACATTGATGTTGGCGTACTTTTCATCATCGGAATGGCTTCAATTGGTGTTTACGGAATCATGATCGGAGGTTGGGCTTCGAACAACAAATATTCATTATTAGGTGCTATCCGTGCTTCTTCTCAGATGATTTCTTACGAATTGGCAATGGGGTTAGCGCTTCTTTCTATCATCATGATGACAGGAAGTTTAGACTTAAAAGAAATCACTGAAAGCCAGACTACCGGTAAATTATGGGGTGTTATTCCTTGGGTTTCCGGATTGAACTGGAATATTTTCTACCAGCCGGTTGCTTTCCTTGTTTTCTTTGTAGCCGCTTTGGCAGAAACCAACAGACACCCGTTCGATTTACCTGAGTGTGAGTCTGAATTGGTAACAGGATACTCTACAGAATACTCTTCTATGAAGTTAGGTTTATATATGTTCGGGGAATACGTGAACATGTTTATCTCAAACGCTTTCATGGTAGTTCTTTTCTTCGGGGGATACAACTATCCTGGTATTGAATGGGTCACTCAGAACTGGGGAGAAAACACAGCAGGAATCTTGAGTATCGTAGCATTTTTAACGAAAACTGTTATCGGAATTCTGATCTTCATGTGGATCAGATGGACCCTTCCAAGATTCAGATACGACCAGTTAATGCACTTGGGATGGAAAACATTAATCCCGATGGCATTGGTAAACCTGTTAATTACAGGAGCTGTAATTTTAGCGTTTGGAAATTAAACCATCTAAACCTGACGGGTTTTAAAAACCTGTTAGGTTTGTGTGAATATTGAATATTAAAAATTAAGATAACAGACAAGATTAGTCTAAAATCTGGTGTCTAACATCTAATATCTATAATTAAATGAAACTTACAAACAGATCAAAAGTTGTTTCCAATAAAGAAATGACCCTTGCTGAAAAAATCTACCTTCCTGCGATCTTTACAGGGATGGGGATTACATTTAAGCATGCTGTAAGAACCGTGATAAAGGGTGCTCCCGCAGTATATTCATATCCGGAAGTACAGAAGCCAAGAACCACTATCTGGAGAGGTCAGCACGTTTTGAAAAGAGACGAGGAAGGCAGAGAAAGATGTACAGCTTGCGGGCTTTGTGCGGTAGCTTGTCCTGCAGAAGCCATTACGATGACTGCTGCTGAAAGAACTAAAGAGGAAAAACATCTTTACAGAGAAGAAAAGTATGCTTCAGTATATGAAATCAATATGCTGAGATGTATTTTCTGTGGTATGTGTGAAGAAGCTTGTCCTAAATCTGCCATCTACCTTACAGACAGATTGGTGGATGTAGAAACCAACAGAGGTTCTTTCATTTACGGAAAAGATAAATTAGTTGAAAAAATAAATGAAAGGATTGATATCACGACAAGACAATCCGAGAAACAAAAAAATGCGGTAAAATAATGGATCAGTTTTTATTTTTCTTGGTGGCGTTTTTAGCAGTGGCAAGTGCGGTTTACTTTGTATTTTCAAAAAATCCTTTATATGCTATTTTGTCATTAATTGTTACAATGTTTTCAATTGCCGGAATGTACATTCTTTTAAATGCACAATTCCTTGCAATTATCCAGATTATAGTATACGCAGGTGCCATCATGGTACTTTTCCTTTACATCTTAATGATGCTTAACCTTAATAAAGCAGACGAAAGTAAGAAGAACAATACTTTAAAGTTTGTCGGAGTTTTTACTGCAGGGCTTTTATTAATTGGAGTTCTAGGGGTATTCAGAGGGATTCAGGACAATCACATCGTTGTTGAAAATGTAGACAGAGGAGTTGGTCTTACAAAAAATCTGGGTAGACTTTTGTTTAATGAATATGTTTTACCGTTTGAGCTTGCTTCCATCCTAATTCTGGCAGGTATTGTAGGCGCGGTATTAATCGGTAAAAAAGATTTATAAAATTATGGGAGAAGTAAATACATTTATACAAAGCATCCCTTTGGACTACTTCATCATTCTTTCATCAGTATTGTTCTGTCTGGGAGTAATGGGAGTATTGCTTAGAAAAAATGCTATTGTGATTCTGGGCTGTGTAGAGCTTATGCTGAATTCTGTAAACCTTTTATTGGCGGCCTTTTCAGCATACAAAGGCAACGGCGACGGACAACTTTTAGTTTTCTTCATTATGGTGGTAGCTGCTGCTGAAGTAGCGGTAGGTCTGGCAATTATTGCTATGCTGTATAGAAACACCCGTTCTGTAGATGTGAGTATATTTAATAAATTAAGAGGATAAGAATGGAGAATCTAGTATATGCAATAGTACTTTTACCACTTTTAGGGTTTCTTATTAACGGGCTGTTCGGAAAAAATCTTCCAAAAATATTGGTTGGTTCCCTGGCTACTGCAGTAGTTTTCGGATCTTTCTGTATTGCGGTAAGTCTTTTCATGAATTTCAATTCTGAAAGCCAGCCTGTCATTGTAAAAGCTTTTGAATGGTTTAGAGTAAACGGAGTTCAAATCAATTTTGGATTCCAGATTGATCAGCTTTCGTTAATGATGGTCATGATCATCACGGGGATCGGTTCACTGATCCACTTATACTCTATCGGATATATGAGTCATGATAAAGGGTTCTACAAGTTCTTTACTTACCTGAATCTTTTCATCTTCTCCATGTTACTTTTGGTAATGGGAAGCAACTACCTTATCCTGTTCATCGGATGGGAAGGTGTAGGTCTTTGTTCTTACCTGTTGATCGGATTCTGGTATACCAACGAAGAATACGGTAAAGCAGCAAGAAAAGCTTTCATCATGAACAGGATTGGTGACCTTGCGTTATTGATCGGTATCTTCATGATCGCTTCTCAGACCAATGCTGTAGATTATCTTTCTGTAGCAGAAAATGCTTCAAAATTTGAATTGGACGGAACAGTGATCATCTTTATCACAGCGAGTTTATTCATCGGTGCTACCGGTAAATCAGCTCAGGTTCCATTATATACATGGTTACCGGATGCGATGGCCGGACCGACTCCGGTTTCTGCGCTAATTCACGCGGCAACAATGGTAACTGCGGGTATCTATTTAGTGGTAAGATCCAATTTCTTATTTACTTTAGCCCCAACCGTTCAGGGAGGAATTTTATTCATCGGGTTCTTAACAGCTGCTTTGGCAGGATTCTATGCACTTCGTCAGAACGACATCAAAAAAGTATTGGCATACTCTACCGTTTCACAGCTTGGGTTTATGTTCATTGCTTTAGGTCTTGGGGCATATACAACAGCAATGTTCCACGTAATGACGCATGCATTCTTTAAGGCGTTATTATTCTTAGGTGCAGGTTCTGTAATCCACGCTATGAGCAACGAACAGGATATGCGCTTCATGGGAGGTCTTAAAAAATATATTCCTCTTACGCACGCTACATTCCTGATCGGAACATTAGCGATCTCAGGTTTCCCTTTATTATCGGGGATGATCTCCAAAGACGAAATTTTAGTAGCAGCTTTCGCTAAAAACCCTGTTTACTGGGTAATCCTATTTGTTTTAGCGGCAATCACTGCAACGTATATGTTCAGACTGTACTACCTGACTTTCCATGGAGAATTCAGAGGTACTGAAGAACAAAAACACCACTTACATGAAAGCCCGTCTAATATGACATTACCATTGATCGTATTGGCTGTTCTTTCTGTGATCGGAGGTTTCATAAACCTGCCTCACTTCATCGGTCACGGTCATTATGCCAAACTGATGGAATGGTTAAAGCCTGTTCTTACAGAACAAAGCTTCAGCCAGATGGAAGCTACTCTTTCAGGAGTACCTTTCAATACTGAAATGATCTTATTGGCAGCTACAGTAATTATGTTCTTCTCTGTTTGGTTTATCGTAAGAAATACCTACGTGAAAAAGAAAAAGATGGCTGTGGCAGAAGAAAGCTATACCGGATGGGAAAAGCTTTCTGCTAAAAAATTATATGTAGACGAACTTTACAACGCATTGATTGTAAAAACTGTTGAAGGATTAGGACGCGGAGGAAAAATGTTTGATAAGGGTATCTTAGACCGTTTTGTAAACTTTGTAGGTGATGGTGCTGAAGACAGCGGAAAAGCTATGAAGCGTGTACAGAACGGAAATGTAGAGACATATATCCTTATCATGTCTTTAGCGGTGGGAATTATATTAATTGTTAACTTTTTATTACAATAATAATGTCTTGTTTGTTATTAACATTATTACTATTACCTCTAGTAGGTTCGGGATTAGTTTTTGCCTGGAAGAATAATTCCAGCAAATATTTGGCGCTTGGAATTGCATTGGTACAAATGCTTCTTACGTTCTATGTACTTTCGGATTTTGATTTTAATCCAACGGTAGACAGCGTATTGCAGCATGAGATCAATTATCCATGGTCACAATTTATGAAGAGCTCTCTTCACTTCGGTATCGATGGAATGAGCATGCTTCTTTTATTACTGACCAATATTCTGGCTCCAATCATTATTTTATCTTCTTTCAACGAAAATGTAAACTACAGAAATACATTCTACGGATTGATTCTATTGATGCAGTTTGGTCTTGTAGGAGTGTTCACTTCTTTAGACGGATTGTTATTCTACATTTTCTGGGAAGTAACTTTGATTCCAATTTGGTTCATTGCCGGACTGTGGGGACAAGAAAATAAAAGGTTCGAATTCACTACGAAATTCTTCGTATATACATTTGTTGGATCATTATTTATGTTAGCCGGGCTGATCTATGTGTACAACCACTCTGCATCATTCGCTTTGACAGATTTATATAATGCACAACTGAACGAAACACAACAGACTGTGGTATTCTGGTTCATCTTCTTCGCATTTGCGGTGAAACTACCGGTGTTCCCTTTCCATACATGGCAGCCTGATACCTATACCTACTCTCCTACTCAGGGATCGATGTTATTATCAGGAATTATGCTTAAGATGGCAGTATACGGTGTAATGCGTTATTTACTTCCAATCACACCGATTCCGATTGCCGGAATTTCCGGACAGATTGTGATCATCCTTGCTATTGTGGGCATTGTTCACGGAGCTTTGATTGCCATTATCCAGACGGATATGAAGAGAATCATTGCCTATTCATCTTTCTCCCACGTAGGATTGATGGTAGCTGGTATCTTTGCTTCCGCAGTAGTTACTCTCAGAGGAACTTTCAATGTAGAAGGTGCTGAAGGTGCTTTGGTACAGACTTTCGCTCACGGTATCAACGTAGTGGGATTATTCTACTGTTGTGATATTTTATACAAGAGATTTAAATCAAGAGACATCAGACAAATGGGAGGTTTGGCTAAAGTAGCGCCTAAGTTTGCTGTATTGTTCCTGATTATTATACTAGGTTCAATGGGAGTTCCATTGACCAATGGATTCATCGGAGAATTTATTTTGTTGAAATCAGTGTATGATTTTAACGGAACAGCAGCAGTAATTGCTGGTCTTACAGTAATTCTTTGTGCTGTATATTTATTGAGATTCTACGGAAAAGCAATGTTTGGTGAAGGAGATGAAGCAGTTCTAAGTACAGCAAAAGATTTATCAGGTGTAGAATTTTCTGTATTGGCAAGTTTAGCGGTTTTTGTGATTTTACTTGGTATTTTCCCACAACCGGTAATTGAAATGGTGAGTAGTTCGGTGAAGTTTATCTACCAATCAATGGTAAGTTAATTTGATATTTTAAGAAATGAGTGTTTTAATTATTGTTTTCCTAACGGCAGTTATTGCGTTATTTTCAGGAGTTTTTGAACAAGGAAAATTCGCAAGATACATTGGGATTTTGGGATTAATCATCGCATTGTACGTAAGTTTTATGCCGGAATGTTCGTTCTTCGACCATTACAAGCATATGTATGAGTACAGTGACAATACTGCATTATTCACTAAAATATCAATCGTAACGACTTTATTATTATTCTTCCTGGGAGGTTTTGCTTTCAGCAACCACAGAAGCCACCAGTCAGAATTATATGCATTGATGCTGTTTGCATTATGCGGAGGAATTATCCTTTTCGGATATCAGAACTTAGTGACGATGTTCTTGGGAGTTGAAATCCTTTCTATTCCATTATATGTAATGGCCGGAGCTAACAAAACTGATCTGAGATCAAATGAAGCTTCTATCAAATATTTCCTTATGGGAGCATTTGCAACAGGTTTCCTACTGTTTGGTATTGCATTTATCTACGGAAGTGCAGGAAGTTTTGATCTTTATAAAATTCATGACTTCGGTGTGGCTAACTCAGGGAACGTAATGTTCATCCTGGGAGTATTACTGATCCTTTGCGCATTGGCATTCAAAGTAGCATTAGCACCTTTCCATATGTGGAGTCCTGATGTATATGCAGGTTCACCATCATTGATCACAGCTTTCATGGCAAGTGTGGTAAAGATCTCCGGATTCTTTGCCCTGTTCAGATTGATGACACTGGGTTTCACCGGAGTTACGCACGAATGGATCAATGTTTTAGGAGTATTCTTAATCATTACTTTACTTTTGGCAAACGTTATGGGTCTTGCTCAGACGAATGCAAAAAGAATGTTAGCGTATTCTTCAGTTTCTCACGCAGGATATATCGGATTGGTATTCTTCGGAATGACAAGCCTTTCTACTTATAACCTTGCCTTTTATTTATTTGCTTATTCTTTATCTACAGTAGGAGTTTTCATGTGTCTGATCTGGGTAGAGAAATTGAAAAGAGAAACTTCTTTCGGGGCATTCAAAGGATTGGCGAAAACTGAACCTTTATTAGCCACAGCAGCAACGATCTCTATGCTTTCAATGGCAGGAGTTCCGTTAACAGCCGGATTTATGGGAAAATTTGCTTTATTCTCCCAGGCTATGAATGGTGCAGCTTTCCTTGTACTGGTAGCAGTATTAGGTTCTGCCCTGTCTATCGCTTACTATTTAAGACTGATCATCGCGATGTTCTTCTTTAAAGAATCAACATTCAAATCATCAGAAAAAGTAACCCTTACTTACAACATCATTGCAGTCGTTGTTATTGCTTTGATTATTATCCTGGGAATTTTCCCGGATCTGTTTGCAAGAATGTTCGGATTGTAAAACCTGAATTTTAAGATATTAAAAGCACAACTTTTCAGTTGTGCTTTTTTTGGCCATATCTGAAACAAAATTCATAAAATTTATTATTCATTAATCCTGCCATCCTCTTTCCAAAAAAACAACAAATAATTACAAAATATCTTATAAAGTTTCCTGAAGTACAAGTAAATTATGTACAATAAAATAAATTATCCTCCTATTAATATTCCGCTTTTTTCATAACTTTACTCTAAATTTTTCAGCTCTTGGCTAATCTCTATAAAAAAGACTCCCCTTTTCAGGTTTATATATCATTCAAAAAATATTTGGATGTTCTGGAGCATATCCGGTATAATGACAGATTAGAATACAGGGTGAACTATGCGGAGTCTTTGATTGAGAGTACGAGAAACTTTAAAGAGTTCAGAGAAGGCTTCCAGGACACCGCCCTCCTCGAAAAATATGAAGACCTCATCAGGCTTCTTCTTGCCGATCTGTTCCCGACCGGACTTACCAAAAATGAGATCAAAGCGGCCAGTATTCCTCTTTCCAATATCACTTTCAATTATACAGAAAGATTTAAAGACATTCTGAAAGATGCTGGAAAAGATTTTGAAATAGAACTGAGAAATATTTCAGATAATGAATTTTATGTGTTCTGCTGCTGTCTGATTCTTCAGAGCTACTTCAAAAAAGATATTAAGAGTACGATTCCGCTTTATTATGATATCCCTAACAAGCAGGGAATCATGAAGCACTATAAGATTACCGTCAATTCAGACTTCACAGAAATTATCCCTACAGAGGATGCCAAAATTCCATCTGATGATATACTGGATATGCTCCTGGAAAATCTGGATGATTTTAAATTGTGGAAGAAATACTTTCCTTCCCAATCCTGGATTTTAAAAGGATTTACGATTATTTCACTGGTTGACTGCACTTCTGAAGTGGCACTTTCTGATCTGAAATCAAGCATGATCGAAATTGATCCCGAAGATTTGAATCCCGATGAAAATCTGACCGAAATCTTTAAATCCTATTTTGATGTTCCGGAACTCAGTTTTGGACTGATGACCTTCAACAAAAAGGAACAGAAGCTGGATAAGCTTCCGATTTATGAGAGTCTTCTCACTAATCATATCCTCGATTTCTGGATCAATGCCTTTGATGAAGAAACCCGTAAGAGCACCTTCAACAATCTGAATCATAATTCAAAACCTGTTGTTGTTTCCAATGTAAACAATCTGGATGAAAGCGTTAAAAAACTGCCTTCTTTCAGTATTTTAAAGGATAATAATGTCAACAGCTTCATGGTAATACCTATCATGAAAGACGGTGAGCTCCTGGCCATCATGGAATTTACTTCTCCTATTGCCGGCAGCTTTAATGGCTTAAAGCTTAAAAAACTGGAATTTTTCACTGATATGGTTCTTTTCTCTCTGAACAGATTCTATTTTGAGAAAAACTATCAGATAGAAGCTATTATTCAACGTGAATATACCACCATTCATGACAGTGTGGTGTGGAAGTTCAGGAATGAAGCTGAAAAATATTTTACGGCATCGCTGGGAAAGAAAATTTATACACTAAAGCAGATTTCATTTAAAAACCTTACGCCATTGTTCGGGGTTTCAGACATCCGCTCTTCATCAGAAAAACGTTTTAATCTGATGCTGCAGGATCTCAACCAGCAGATTGAATCACTGAACGAAATTTTAACGCTTACCAATTCCGAATCAGAAAAGTTTCTGCTGGCACTGGATATTTTTGAAAATGAGCTCAATAATGAAATAAAAGCTGATACGGAACAACGCTTTCAGAGATTGCTGAGGGAAGAGATTCATCCCTTTTTACAGGGGAAACTGGAAATTAAAACCCCCAGAGCAATAAAGACAAAGATCAAAGATTATTTTTCACAGATTTTTTCATCAACGGAGCTGTTTTACACCCATCGGAAAAAACTGGATGACTCTATTACTCTGGTTAACCGTAAGCTGGCGGATATGCTGGACGAAAGCCAGGTAAAAGCCCAGGAAATTTTCCCACATTATTATGAAAGGTTCAAGTCTGACGGTGTAGAGCATAATCTGTACATTGGCCCTACCATTGCACCTGAGCTTCATTATACCTCAAAAGTTGTTCATAAACTGAGATACTGGCAGATGAAAACCATCTGTAAAATGGAACTTGATTTCCAGACTTTTAAAAAAGATCTTCCTATACAGCTGGATATTGCCTCGCTCATCTTTGTGTACAATGAAAAGATCGACATCCGTTTCAGAATGGATGAAAAACGTTTTGACGTAGACGGAGCATACAATTCTTATTACGAAATTATCAAAAAGCGTCTGGATAAAGCTCATGTCAAAGATTCTTCAGAACGCATCACAGCTCCCGGAAAAATCACCATTGTCTATTTCGGAATGGAAAACCAGAAAGAATATCTCGACTACATTTCAAAACTTCAGAAAAAAGGGGTTTTACAACATGACGTGGAATTTTTGAAGGTTGAGGATCTCCAGGGAATTACAGGATTGCTGGCGCTAAGGGTCTCCTTTACCCTACCACAGGAATAAAAAATCCGGCACAAAAGTCCCGGATGTATTTATATTTATTTTCAAAAATTGATCTTGATCCTGTTAAAGACTTAGAAAAGCCACTCCAAAAGACAAAACAGAAATAATGATCCCTGCCATAAAAATTTTATAGGTAATGGATAAAAGCTTGTATTTCCTGTTAAGCACTTTCCCCAGATAGTATAAATCTTTCACCATAGAATCATAAATGTAATCTCTGTCTTTGATCAGGTCTTTCATGGCATTGTTATAATCATCAAACAGCATCTGTTGAAAGTTTCCGAAAAACAGAAGATTTACTTTTCTGTTGGCAATATCCTGAGGAGTAAATGTTGTTTTCGTCACATTCGGTTTTGTGGACAGAATCGCAAAGATAATAGTCAGTACACTTGACAGCAGTAAAATAAAGCTCGGAAGAATCAGATGCGAATTTTTGGGAGCATCCAGCTTCGGAACCAATACGGAAAGGCACACTGAAATGATAATCGCATTTACAGATAAAAGAATATTGGCTTTACTGTCCGCAATATCACTCAGCCTTGTATGGTTGTTCAGCGTTACCCTGAATAAGGTATCCACACTTCTGTCTGATTTTTCTTTCTCTTTTTTACCTTCTGGGTTATCCTTCTTACTCTCTTTTTTCTCCTCCTCTTTTTCCAGTTTCTTTTCGATCTTTTTGATGTTTTTCTTTTTCAAAGGCTCCCAGTTTTCTTTAGCGTAATCCGTATAAAAAGTATGTTTGTTTTTCAGCATATCAAGATTTCCGGCATTCCATTCTTCATTGGAAAAGCATCTAACATTGGTCAGCTCCCATTCTTTTCTCAAAGCATCTGAAATATCGGTATAATCATGACCTGCAAAATGACTGAAATCCGCATCTTTTACAATTTTTTCCAGTAAGTTCTGAGGTTCATAGTGTATTTTGGTAGCCAGAATCAGCTTTTCAACATCAGCAATATAATTTTCAGGATAATTTTCCTGTTGCAAAAAATTCTTCATCACCTCCACACTTCTCTCCTCATGATTGAGAGCACACTCTATATACCCTGTATCATGAAACCACAGCGCAACGAGAACTTTCTCCTGATCCTCTTCGGAAACAGGGGTGTTCTTCATAATTTCTTCAGCCTTATTTACCGTGTAGGCAGTATGGATAAAATTATGATAAAAATATACCGAAGATAACTTATCTTTGAATAAGATTTCAACATAATTTTTAGCTTTGTCTAGAATGTTCATTCCTGAAATTTTGTTAATGTAAATTTATGAATTTATCCTTTAAAACTCATCTTAAAAATACTTCTATTGTTCTTAGAACAGTAATGTCCGCAGGAGTCCTTTATTCCTGTGCTACATATAACGTACAAAAGGGCAAAAACTTATTTGAAGTAAAAGATTCCGAAATAAAATCAGAAAATGATTTTAAACTTTTTCTGATTGGAGATGCAGGAAATGCAGATGAACCTCAGGCACAAAAAACGCTGAATTTACTGAAAAGCAAACTGGATTCCGCCGACAGCAATTCTATGCTGATCTTTCTGGGCGACAATATCTATCCTAACGGGATGCCCAAAGAAACGGACAAAGATTATGCACTAGCGAAACAGAAACTGGAAAACCAGCTGGCCATTACAAAAGACTTCAAGGGAAAAACATTGGTCATTCCGGGAAATCACGACTGGTATAACGGGCTGGAAGGTTTGAATGCTCAGGAAGGACTGGTAAAAAAATATCTCGATGATAAAAAAGCTTTTCTACCAAAAAGCGGATGTCCTATTGATGACATCAACATTTCTAAAGACATTAAGCTCATTGCCATCGATACGGAATGGGTGATTGCCAACTGGGATAATTACCCGGGAATCAACAAAAACTGTAATATTAAAACACGGGAAGATTTTTTTACGGAGTTTAAAGACCTTATTATTAAAAATCAGGGTAAAAAAATAATTGTTGCCTTACACCATCCTGTCATCAGCAGTGGAACACACGCAGGTTTTACCTCTGCTAAATCCCATCTGTTTCCTTTAAATAGTAAAATCCCTGTTCCGGTTGTTGCCAGTGTGGTTAATATTTTAAGGAGTTCCTCAGGAGCAAGCCCTGAAGATATTAACAACCAACATTATGCAGATCTTGCCAACAGGCTGAAAAGTATTGTACAGGATAAGGAAAACATTATTTTCGTATCAGGACATGATCATAATCTGCAATATCATGAAGATGGGAACCTGAGACAGATTATCAGTGGTGCGGGTTCTAAAACCGATCCGTCTACCATTGTAGAAAAAACAGACTTCTCTTACGGAGGCAGTGGTTTTGCTGTTTTAAATTTCAGAAAAGACGAAAGCACAGATGTTGAGTATTTTTCAACCAGAGATGCCCGGCTTCAGAAACTGACTCATATTTCCGTGATGTCTAAACCGGATGTATTTGTCAATAACTTCCCCAATTCTTTTCCGGCAACATTTTCTTCAACTATTTATCCCGTACAGCTTACAGAAAAAAGAAAATTTTACAGATGGCTCTGGGGAGACCACTACAGAAAATATTACGGAATCCCGATTGAAGCCCCAACCGCTAATCTTTCAGAACTGAATGGCGGGTATATTCCTTTCAGAGAAGGAGGAGGAAACCAATCCAACAGTTTACGTCTGAAGTCTGCAGAAGGACAGGAGTTTGTAATGCGCGGTGTGAAAAAAAGTGCGATCCGCTTCCTTAACAACATGGCTTTCCAGAAAAGCACATTAGGTGAAGAACTGGCCGATACATTCCCTGAAAAATTCCTGCTGGATTTTTACACGACCAATCATCCGTTTACCCCTTTTACGATCGGGAACATGTCGGAAAAACTGGGTATTTTTCACAGTAACCCAAAACTGTATTACATCCCTAAGCAGCAAGCCTTGGGAAGATATAATGAAAACTACGGGGACGAAATGTATATGATTGAAGAACGTTTTTCTTCTGATCCTAAGACGCTGGCTTATCTTAACAATGCAAAAGATATTGTCTCTACGGATGATGTACTGAAAAACCTCAATAAGAGTAATAAATATTCTGTTGACAGGGAATCTTATATCAGAGCAAGGCTGTTTGACATGCTTATCGGTGACTGGGACAGACATTCAGACCAATGGAAATGGGCAGAATATGAAGAAGGCGATAAAGTAATCTATAAACCGATTCCGAAAGACAGGGATCAGGCGTTCAGTAAATATGACGGTGCCGCATTTAAACTTATCATGAATGTTCCGGCCATCCGCCATATGAAGACCTTTACAGAAGATATCAGTAGCGTGAAATGGCTTGCCATGGAACCTTACCCGATGGATCTTGTTTTCTTGAAGGGAGCTGATCAGAGTGAATGGGAAGCTCAGGCAAAATACATACAGGAGCATCTTACCGATGCGGATATTGATGATGCTTTCCATAATCTTCCAAAAGAAGTACAGGACGACACCATCGCCGAAATCCAGAGAAAGCTGAAAATTAGAAAAACAAAACTTCAGACCTATGCAGCCCAGTATTATGATGTACTACAGAAAAAAGTACCTCTGGCAGGAACTGTAAATCCTGATAAGTTTGTCATTACAAAAAACGGACATTCTGTACTTGTGCAGCAATATAAGCTGGGTAAGGATAAAGACAAGAATGAGCTGGTTTTTGAAAAAACTTATCATGATTCGAAAACAAAAGAATTGTGGATCTACGGACTGGAGGATGATGACATCTATGAAGTAACAGGAACAGGAAATCCAAAGATGAATATCAGACTGATCGGCGGTTATAATCATGACACCTATACTGTGGGTGACGGAAGAAAAGTGAAGATTTATGATTTTAAATCTCAGAAAAACACTTACAACGCCGGTAATGCAACCAAAAATATTACGGATGATTATGACATCAACAGCTATAATTATAAACATCCTAAATATAATTCTGTAGCAGGGTATCCAAATCTGGATTACAACCCTGATGACGGTGTTATTGTAGGTGTTCTGGCCAATTATACGGTAAACAATTTTATCCGTGATCCTTTTACTCAAAGACATAGCTTAAAGGCTAATTTTTATACCGCTACAGCAGGATTCAGTCTTACGTATAAAGGCGTATTTAAAAAAGCAATTTCAGGTTGGGATATTAACCTTGATGCATTTTATACGACTCCAAGATTTTCTCAGAACTTCTTTGGACTTTCCAACGAAAGTGATTATGATAAAGAAAATACCGAAAGAGAATACAACAGGGCCAGAATTTCCAAATTCAACTTTTCTCCTTCCATCTCACAGAAAAGCTGGATGAATCTCAGCCATCAGTTTCAATTGACTTTTGAAGATAATAAAGTACAGAGAAAGGCTGGCCGTTTCATCAATCAGTCTCCGGATGTAAGACCCGGTGTTTTTGACAGCCAGCAGTTTGTGGGAGCCAATTATACATTGGGCTATAAAAACGCTGATAATGCAGCTTTCCCTACTCTTGGACTGGAATTCATGCTTAATGCAGACTGGAAAGCAACCCTTTCTGATTTTAATAAAAACTTTGTGACCTTAAAAGGAAAGCTTGCCGTTGACCACAGAATTGATAAAAAAGGAAAATTTGTATTTGCCAACTCCAGCAATGTTATGTGGATCAATAACAACAACTTTGAATTCTATCAGGCTGCAGCTATCGGAGGCAACAACGGAATGAGGGCTTTCAGAAATGAAAGATTCTCAGGAAGGTCCTATTTTACCAATAATTCAGAGATCCGATGGGATTTTGGAAGAGTAAGAAATAATATTGCTCCGGCAAACATGGGGATTCTCATTGGATATGATATCGGACGTGTATGGAATGATAATGAAAATTCAAGAAAATGGCATCAGTCTGCCGGTGCCGGTCTATGGTTGAGTATTGTAGAAATGATGTCTGCAAGGTTGAATTATTTCTACGGTTCAGATGGCGGAAGGCTGTCTGCAGGGATAGGAATGAAATTTTAAACGCATCCGTCTGTAAAGAGATTATTCTAACCTTACCTTTTGGATTGAATTCATAAAGCACTGTTTAATAATCCTTTAAAGCATACCTTATATTAAATATTTAAAAAATCCAATTTAAATAAAATTTAATATTTCAAATTTTCAACTCACATTTTTTAATGATAAAATAAATATGGCTTTTAAATAAAAGCCATATTTTCAGCTATATAAGTCAAAAATACACATAGTTCAATATGATTATCAATTCTTTAAAAAATTGACATTTTAAAAACATTTTATATTTGCTGCACCAAAAAATCAGCAAATGATGAAAAAG
Source organism: Chryseobacterium amylolyticum (assembly GCF_051011775.1). Classification (NCBI taxonomy): domain Bacteria; kingdom Pseudomonadati; phylum Bacteroidota; class Flavobacteriia; order Flavobacteriales; family Weeksellaceae; genus Chryseobacterium; species Chryseobacterium amylolyticum. The sequence goes on along the minus strand of NZ_JBPCHX010000005.1, from coordinate 56,358 downwards.
AAGCTATTGTATATGGTATTATTTATCATATCCGTAAACTTAAATGCACAGATAGGGATTAAAACATCAACGCCTCAAAATACACTTCATGTCAATGGTTCCCTTCAGGTTGTTAAAGATCTTAATGTAGGAGGAGATGACAGAACAAAAGGAAATTCCGGAAACAAAGGTGAAGTTTTAATGTCAAACGGAGCAGGCAATGCACCGGTTTGGAAGACCATTGAATCTGAAAACTTCCTGAAGGTAGTATTTGTTGGGAACAAGACTGATCTCAGCCCGGCAACGGGCAGCTATACCGGAACACATTCTACTCCTGTCAGTACCCACGAAAGTTATTCACAGACCTATGTTTTCAATGTAAGTAATAAAATTGATACAGCTTATTTAACATATAATTCAACCACCGGACTTTTTACAGTAGTAAAGCCAGGGTTCTATAATATTGTGCCTTATGCAACCTATGATCTTAATTTAAATCCATCCGGACAGACTGCAGGTACTGCCAATTCTTATATACAAAAGGTTTCTCCGGTACTCACAACACTTGCAGGGATATCTACCGGCCATGGTGAACGTACGACAGGACTGAATCATAATCTTTCATCCATTAACTTTTTTAATGCGGGAGAGACCTTCAGAATACGCTGCAGGTATACTCAGGATTTCCGGTTATCAAGTGGGAATATTCATATATCTTACCTTACTCCCTAGTCTATAAAACGCCAATCACTTTAATACATTCATATATTGAAAAGCTCCACAGATTTTCTCTGTGGGGTTTTATTTATTTTTATAAAGGAAAAGTATATACATTTCCCCCTTCATCCTTCCCTTTCTCATCTGCGATCATTAATGTTTTATCATCAAGGAAAACAACAGCTTCTTTCTGGGAATTATGATTCAACGGGATTTTCTGAATCTTGGCTGAATTAAAATCATCAGCAGTAAATCCTGTAAGAACATGAACATTTTTATGGGTCAGCAATACAATTTTATCTTTCGTACTGTTAATAGTTGCTGATGTAATCGCGGCATCATTATAACCGCCCTGAAGTTTTAATTTTCCTACCAACTTTGCTTCAAAATCGCCCTCTTTATTAGGCACCTGGAATACAAGGAAAGTTCCGTCGAAACCTTTGCTTCTGTTTTTAGTAAACAGGTAGAAATTTCCATTCATCTCAACAAAAGCTTCACAGTCATAGAGCAGATATGATTTTTTCGGAGGAAATTCCGTCTGTCCCTGATAATGGAATTTTGTGGTCTGAACAACTTTGGTCACAGTTTGTCTGCTGTCTTTTAAATCGGTTTTTAAAATCGCCAGATCCTGTCTGTTATTATCATTATTTCCAAAGTCGCCAATATAAATATTTCCTTCAGGATCGGAAATAATGTCTTCCCAGTCCGTATTTTCTGCATTTTCTACCGGAATTTTTGCCTGCATATCTCCTTGATTACTCAAGCCGTATATTGCATTTTTATTTCCCCTGTCTTCTATCACCCAGATCGTTTTCTTATCTTTTGATAAAGTAATTCCGGAAACCTCCTTCAACTTTTTGGGTAAGGAGAACTGTATTTTCAGTTCATCTTCTTTGGCAGGGGAATTCTGAGCTTTTGGATTACAGCTCAATAAAAGCAAGGCAGGTAACATAAGAAAACGTAACATATTTATTTTTTTATTTTTTAATTGAATATAAGAAGCATTAATTGTTCCAATCAGAAACTATGAAAGCTTTTTCGCCTTTTCCCATAGAACATCCATTTCTTCCAGAGACATATCTGCCAGTTTCAGATCCTGTTCCTCTGCAAGTCCTTCCATTTTCTGAAACCTGGAAATAAACTTAAGATTGGTTCTTTCCAAAGCAGAATCCGGATTGATTCCTGAAATTCTGGCATAGTTAATCAGAGAGAAAAAAACATCACCTAACTCCTGTTCTTTTTTGTCCAGATCTGTTTCAGCATGGAATTCCTGAATCTCTTCATCTACTTTTTTCCAGGCATCTTCTGCATCATGAAACTCAAAGCCTATTCCTTTCACCTTATCCTGAATTCTGTAGGCTTTTACCAGACTTGGCAGACTTTTAGGAACGCCTCCTAAAATAGATTTATTTCCTTCTTTCAGTTTTAATTTTTCCCAGTTCTGCTTCACTTCCTCTTCATCTTTCACCTGGATATCCCCGTAGATATGAGGATGACGGAAAATCAGCTTCTCATTCAGGGAATTGATAACATCTGCGATATCAAAACTTCCTTTTTCAGAACCGATTTTAGCATAAAAAACAAGGTGAAGCAAGACATCGCCCAGTTCTTTCTTTATTTCCTGTAAATCATTCTGCAAAATAGCATCTGAAAGCTCATAGGTCTCTTCAAGGGTAAGATGACGAAGGGACTCTAATGTCTGCTTCTGATCCCACGGACATTTTTCACGCAAATCATCCATAATATCCAGTAATCTTCCAAATGCTTCTAGTTTCTCCTGTTTCGTATTCATAAGTAATGGGAAATTCAATCTTATACAAATGTAAGGGTTATTCAGGCATCATTACAAACGTTGGAAATAAAAGTTGCAGAGTGCAGAATTCCGGATAGGTTAGGTGGTAAACCTGACAGGTTTTCGAAACCTGTTAGGTTTTGGGATATGAACTCGCTGTTACCTGCCTGAAAACGAAAAAACCTTGTCCGGAATTTCCGGACAAGGTTTTATATTTTTAATTCAGATGAATTATCCTTGTTTTCTGTGTGTACTCTTCGGAGCTGATTTTGCCGCTGAAGTTGCTTTTACTTTCGGAGCAGCCGGCTTTTCAGTTTTTGGAGCTGCTTTCTTAGCTTCTTTTTCAATGCTTACTTCTTCTGTTGCAGGCTCACCTTCTAAAGTTTCAGGTTCTGCTTTCACAAAGCTTTCAGGAGTAATATATCCTGCTTTTTGAAGGATGTTGTACCACTGAGCCAATTTCTTGATGTCAGAAGAATATACTCTTTCTGTGTCATAGTTTGGAAGAGATGCCAGCATAAAATCTTTCAGCTCTGCCTCAGAAGATTTGTGAGAAATGGTTTCCTTATAATCGTTGTTCTTAGCAATATTTTCAAATACTTCAAACAAAGGAACTTCTTTCTCGAATGTAAACATAGCAATATTGTCCAGTAAACTTACCTGGCTTGAGTTTCCAATGCTTACTTTTTTCTTTGAGGTAACATCTTCAATGATGAATCCGTTTCTTAATTGAGAAACTAATTTGAAAAGTCCTGGTTTTCCGGAAATTGAAATTATTTTTTCTAACAGCATAATTTTATTTTTTGTAAATTCTGCAATCAGCACTAGCTTTTTGCTTTTTATTATTCTTTTTAATCTTTGTTTAAATTATTTTGGAAATCTCATTTTGTAACCGATGTTTACGTCACCCTGAGAGATTTTTGTCAGTTTACCTTTCACCAGTTTCTTCTTCAGAGTACTCAGGTGGTCAGTAAACAGAATCCCTTCAATGTGGTCATATTCATGCTGAATTACGCGGGCTCTAATATCGGAAAAAGTTTCTGTATGTTTCACAAAATTTTCGTCATAATATTCAATAACGATTGTGCCTTTTCTTTTCACATCTTCTCTTACATCCGGAATAGAAAGACAGCCTTCATTGAACTTCCATTCTTCACCTGATTCTTCAAGAATCTGAGCATTGATGAAAACTTTTTTAAACTCTGCCAGCTCATCCTTAATGTCTTCATAATCCTCATCTTCTGCAAGAGGCGTCACATCTATTACAAACAGACGGATATCCAAACCAATCTGTGGCGCAGCAAGACCTATGCCATTTGCACTGTACATGGTTTCGAACATATTATCTATCAGTTCCTGTAATCCGGGATAATCTTTGTCTATATCTTTTCCTACTTTTCTCAAAACAGGATCCCCAAAAGCTCTTATCGGTAAAATCATCTTAATCTTTGTTCTAAAAAATTCTGCAATATGATAGTTGCGCTTACTTTATCTATTAATCCTTTTTCCTGCCTCTTCTTCTTATTCTTCCCGCTTTGGGAAATAAAAAATGAAGCCATTTTTGAGGTAAATCTTTCATCAAAACGGTGAACTGCAATATCCGAAAATTCTTTCTTAAATGCTTCAATAAACTTTAAAATATCGGTTTCCACTTCTGAAATATTCCCTTTCAAATCTATGGGAAGCCCAATGACTACCTCATCCACCTTGTTCTCACTGAAATATTTTTTCAAAAACTCCATCAAAGAACGGTTCTCTACAGTCTCCAGTCCGCTGGCTATAATCTGCATATCATCTGTTGCAGCGATGCCACAACGAGCCTTTCCGTAGTCTATTGCAAGGATTTGTCCCATAAGTCTGCAAATTTAGTAAAATTTACTGATTTTATTCATAACGCAGTTTTTTTATGTAAATCATGTTTTATTCCATTATTTTTTTTATAATTTTAATCTTCCAAAAAACAATTATATGAAGAAACTCATCCTCGTAAGACATGCGAAAAGCGACTGGCCGGAGGAAACGGAGGACTTTGACAGACCTTTGGCAGACAAGGGTCTGGAGGATGCTATGCACATGTCCAGATTTCTGAAAAGCAATAATATTTCCATTGACTATTTTGTGTCCAGCCCTGCGGTACGAGCACTGAATACCTGTAAGATTTTTAATCAGACCTATCAGCTGAACTGTTCTACTGATGAAAAACTATATAACCCTTCGGAAAGAAGCTTTGAATCTGTAATTTATGATTTGGATGACAATCTGAATTCCGTTGCGCTCTTCTCTCACAATAACGGAATTTCCAATTTTGCCAATTCCATTTCTGAGGATATTTTCCATTTTCCCACCTGCGGAGTTGCCGGTTTTGAAGTAGACTGCCAGTCGTGGTCAGAATTTGACGGAGCCAAAAAGAAACTTCTGTTCTTTTATGAACCCGGGAAAATTTAACTTTACTTTTCTGTTTTTTTATGCTGTCCTATCCGCTCTTCTTTTCTCCTGCCAGAAACAGAGGAAAACTTACTTTGAATCTATTGCACTGAACGATATAAACCTTTCTGCGTCCCCAAAACCCGGAAGCTGGCGGTATAATCATAATGAACATTTTCAGACATTTGAAGATTTTAAGAAATTAAAAAAAATAAAGCCCACACCTGGAAAAAATACGATTTACCTTCAACCCATCGGAACATTTGATGAACTGCAGAAAAAAGAAATAGCACTTACAAAAGAGTATTTAAAAATATATTTCCAGCTGGAAACAAAGGTACTTCCTGTTTTACCCAACACTATTTTCCCTGAAAAGGTTAAAAGAATTTCAAAAGAAGGGCAGGAACAAATTCTGGCAAGTTATGTGCTGGACAGTATTCTGATCAAAAGAAAGCCTAAAGATGCTGTAGTATTAATGGGTATTACGGAGAAAGATCTTTTTCCAATACCGGAATGGAACTATGTCTTTGGACTCGCCTCTTATGATAACGGTGTAGGGGTAACCTCGATGTACAGATTTGCCGGCGGCCAATTAACAGATTCTAATTTTGATAAAAGTTTTTTAAGATTAATAAAAATCAGCTCACACGAGATTGGACATATGTTTGGGATCAGCCATTGTCTTAATGCCAATTGTGTGATGAATGGAACCAATTCATTAACTGAAACCGACTATCATCTTGCCAGGGCATGTTCGTTATGTCAGAGAAAACTGAACTCCATGATACATTATAACAATAAGAAAAGACTTCTTGAATTAAAAAATTTCTTTGAGAAACAGTATCTCAATACAGAATTTTCTTTAGCAGAACAAGACCTAAGCCTTCTACAATAAACAATATTTCTTTTTACCAACTACACATTCCCCTCCTCCGGAGGGGTGGCAAAAAAAATATTTTTTTGACGGGGTGGTTAACAAAAAAAAGAACGAACCCAAGTCCGTTCTCCATAAAATATCTTTCGCGATTACGCCTTTTTACCTTTTAGTATTCTCGCCTCTTTATTTTCTCTTCAAATCCAGATCATCAAAATCAAAACTAAAATCTGTCACATCAGAAATTGCCTTCAACTTTGCAGACTCTGCCTTTCCGTTTTCATCATAACTGAAAATAATATAAGCATCAGCATCATAACTTCTGTCGTCCCACTTAATAATGAAAGAATTATTGGAGTACGGAAGCAGTTCTCCTTTTAACCTTGGAGAGTTTTTGCACGAAATTCTGTATGTATTTCCCTGCTGACCAATTTCTACATCACCAAACCAGACATCATTGTATGTTCCTGTAAACTGTTCTGCTTTTGGCTGCAGCGCTTTTTCTTTTTTAAATGCTTCAGATTTTGCAAAAGCATCTTTCTTTTGTTTATTGAATTCAGCCTCCATTTTAGACATTCTTTCCCCATATGTTTTCAGCCAGTTTCTGTCTGCTACCCCAAGATAAGAATCTTTTACTGTATTTGTAATAGTATTGAAAGCTGCTCCGGACTGCTGGTTCGTTAATACTACAATTCCCAGTTTCATATCCGGAATTAAAGTAAACTGTGTAACCGTACCGATCAATCCTCCGGTATGCTGTACCTGTTTATGCCCTTTAACATCACTTAAGAACCACCCTAAGCCATATCCGTAAAAGCCTGTATCATAAGGATTCTTTGCCGCCACTCTGTCCGGAATCTGTAAGCTCCACAGCTGTTGGGCATTCTTATCGGAAACTAATTTTTTTCCATCTTTAGTGGTGAAATTATTTAGGAGGCATTCCGCCCACGTGGTCATGTCTTTAATATTACTCATAATTCCGCCTGCAGCATTGGCAGTTTCGTTCCAGTCATGGGGAACAGCTATTGCTTTACCGTCTACAGGTGCATGTGCATCAATTTTATTCGCTACAGATTTTGCCCTGTTGTAGCTGCCAAAACTTGAAGTCATCCCTACAGGTTTCATGATTCTCTGCTCAATAAATTCTGCCCAGCTTAATCCTGAAACCCGGTGAATTACTTCTCCGGCAACTATAAACATGATGTTGTTATAATCCAGTTTTGTTCTGAAAGGATTTTCGGGTTTAAGATATCTTACATTATGAACAATATCATTAACCGTTAAGCTTCCTCCTTCCGGAAAAAACATAAGATCACCCTGCCCCAGTCCTAACCCTGCTCTATGGGTAATCAGATCTTTGATAGTAACATTCTGGGATACATAAGGATCATACATTTGAAATTCAGGAATATATTTTGAAACTTTATCGTCCCAGTTCAACTTTCCTTCATCTGCAAGAATTGCTAATGCAGTACACGTAAAACCTTTTGAGTTGGAAGCAATTCCCACCAACGTATTATCATCCATTGGCTGCTTGCTGGTAAGAGAACGCACTCCAAATCCTTTGGAATAGATTACTTTACCGTCTTTTACGATTCCCACCGACATTCCCGGTACATCAAAAGTTTTCAGGGTATTCTGGATCAGTTCGTCCAGCTTTTTTTCTTCTACCTGCGCATTGACCAAACTTACAGTTAAAAGAAAAATGAAAAAAGAAAGTTTCTGTTTCATTGTTTATTTTAATTTTCCCAAATTTACTAAATATTAAGCGATGCTAATTTTAGCCGTGTTAAAACTTTACAATAAATCAGTTGTATTCATGAAAAAGCCTATTTGTATCTGTATTTTCTTTCTTTTCGCGATCAATGTTGTCAAAGCCCAGGACAGAACTGCCAATCCACTGCTGTTACAAACCTGGAATTTGAATAAAATGGACACCTATATTTATACTTATGAAAAACAGGATGGTTTCGAAGCCAGAAGAGAAGGAATCAGATTTCAGAAAAACGGAAAGATCACAGGAAATCTGATCAGATCTACCTTAAAATATGATGCTCTTGAAGAACCTGTGACTAAAAACGAAAAGGCAGACCGTTACATCGGGAGCTGGAAAAAAGCTTCAGATTCTACAGTGACCATAGTATTTCCTTCCAATACCAATATGACAGGCACTTTTGTTATTACCAAACTTACGGAGAATCAGCTGAAACTAAAAAAGGTTTTCAGTGCGGATATTGAAAAGAAACTGGATTCTATCCGAAAAACAAAAAATATTACGGATTAAGATCCCGGCTCAGTTGATGAAGCTTCTTTATATTTGCAATCTTAAAAATAGTAAAATGACACTAAACAGATTATTGGCTTTCTTCTTACTGATGGTAAGCTGTAATTTATATTTTTCCCAGGAAGTCACCATTAAAGATGATAAAGTTTTACTGGATGGGAAACAGATTCTGAAAGCAGAAAAGATCAATGCAGCCCAGTATTCCTTTTTCTCTATGAAAGATGATGAGGAGGTGCTTCTTTACCGGTATATGGATAATGAAACGCCAAGATATGTAAATGATGATTATTTTATCCTGAATTTCCTGGCTGAAAAAACAAAAGTAGAATCGACTGATATGACGAAAATATCCAATTTTATGAATTCGAAAAAAGGAATGGAAAAACTGGTAAAATGGTTGCTGAAAGAAAGAGTGATCAATCATGACGGGGAACTTAATCCTGAGCGTGTAGCCGTATTCAAAGATAAATACCACGAAAATATTACTGAAAGAACCCTTAGATAATGACCAAAATCCTTCTCCTTTCCGACTCTCATTCCTATATTGATGACAGGATCCTGGAATATGCTTTTCAGGCTGATGAAATCTGGCATTGCGGAGATTTCGGAAGTCTGGATGTAATTGAACAGCTTGAAAAAATAAAACCTCTGAAGAGAGTTTACGGAAATATTGACCATTCCAAAATTCAGACGGAGTTTCCGGAGGTAAACCGTTTTTTGTGTGAAAAACTGGAAGTTCTGATGATTCATATCGGAGGATATCCCGGGAAATATTCGCCTCTTGCGAAGAAAGAAATTGCAGAACGGCCCCCAAAGCTATTTATTTCAGGGCATTCTCATATTCTGAAAGCAATGTACGATGAGAAAAACAAGCTCCTTCACCTGAATCCCGGCGCCTGTGGAAAACAGGGCTGGCATACAGTAAGAACAATGATGCGCTTTGTAGTAGATGGTGAAGAAATCAAGGATCTGGAAGTTATTGAACTGGGGCCGAGGGTGTGATGAGTGGGAGGATTGAGCGTTTGAGGGTAAAGGAGTTTGTGTTCATCCATTTTACTTTCTACCTTTGTACCAATAATTGACTCAGAGGAGACTTGAAAATATGAAAATCGGCGATAAGGTTTCGGTAGTAGATGAAGATTTAAGCGGAATGGTAACTTCCGTAAAGGGAAATATTGTCGTTTTTAAAGATGAGTATGGCTTTACCCATCAGTATCCCAAGGAAAAGCTGGTTCCGAAAGATGCTGATCTGTATGAAAATATCAGGATCGTAAAGAAGGCAGAGCCCCAAAAAGTTATTTCCAAGAAACATCAGAAAAATCATTTGGTTCTGGACCTGCATTTTCATAATTTGGTAAAAAATCCCAATGACTATGACAGTTTTGAAAGGCTGTTCATTCAAAAGGAAAAACTGATTGAAGTGCTGGAGTTTTGCAGAAAAAATAACCTGAAGAGGCTGGAAATTGTTCATGGTATTGGTGACGGTACCTTACAGCGGATGGTTCGGGATGTACTGGAAAGCCAGGTCAATATTGATTTTTATAATAAGGAAATACTTCACCATCAATCAGGTGCGGTAATGGTAGAATTTCACTAAATTTGCAGGAATTGAAATATGAACGTACTTAATTTACTTTTTACCAAAGACGGATTAATCTGCCAGATTGTTAAAAACAAAAGCATCCTGGAGGAAAAGTCTTATTTCGTTACTGAAGAGACACCAGCCAATCTTATTGAACAGAAGCTGGACGAAGTTCTTATCAGGCAGCGCTATGAAGAAATCCATGTGATTTCAGCATTTAATCACTTTACCCTGATGCCGGAAGGCTTTTCCGAGCACGATGCAGGATTTGATCTGATTGCCTTCAATGCTCCGGCTGACAGAGAGAAGGAAGAACTGATGCTCTCCATCAACAAAAAATTCAATATTCAGTTTTATTATACTTTTCCGAAAAGCTATTATAAAAAAATAAAGGAACTTGCTGTACCTGCTCATTTTAATTTCTCGGGTGAAAAGTTTTTAAGCTCAATCAATAATAAAACCAGTAAAGAAATTCACATCAACCTGTATCATAATCAGTGTGAATTTTTTGCGATTGATAATAAGAAAATTATTCTTTATAATAACCTGGATGTCAATTCAGAAGTAGATTTTCTTTACTTCATTATGTTTACATTAAGCAAAATCGGTTTCGGAATCAATGAAACCAGCTTTTATGCTTATGGAGAAACTACGGAAAATGAAACATTTATTTCTGAACTTCAGAAGTTCGTTAAAAACCTGAAAATTGTTTTTGACAACATTCCCAACAAAAATTTTATACTTAATTAGGTTGCAGGCAGCAGGTAATAGAAATTAAAACACATTCATCTGCCACCTATAATCTACCACCTAACCCCTAACAACAATATGTTCAGAATAATATCAGGTAAATGGAAAGCCAAAAAAATTGCCGCTCCCAAGAATTTTGAAGTAAGACCTACAACCGATTTTGCGAAAGAGGCTTTATTCAGTATTCTGGAAAACAAATACGATATGCAGTCCATCTCCGTGCTTGATCTTTTCGCCGGAATAGGTTCTATTACCTTGGAGCTTGCTTCCAGAGGATGTCAGAATATAATCTCTGTGGAAATGAATCCAAAACACACGGCATTCATCAACGCTACTGCTTCCGAACTTGATATGGCACTTCAGATCAATGTACAGAGAGGAGATGTTTTTGACTGGCTTAAAAAATTCAGAAATAAAAAATCATTTGAGATTGTTTTCTCCGATGCCCCTTTTGAAATGGAAGAGAAAAAATATCACGAGCTTATCTCTCTGGTTTTAAACAATAAATACCTGAAAGAAAACGGTGTTCTTATCGTGGAGCACCAAAGCCGAATGAAATTCGATCATCCTAATTTAATAGACACCCGAAAATACGGAAATGTAAGTTTCAGTTTTTTTGAACCGAATAAAGAAGATAATCGGGAACTTTAATTCCTGATTATTTTTTTTGAGATAACCGGAGCTTCTTCACCCCATTTTGTAATAGCTTCCAGAACAGGCAATAAAGTTCTTCCAAAGTCTGTTAATTCATATTCAACCACTAAAGGAGGTTTTTCTGTAAAGACTTTTCGGTCAACAATTCCATCTTCTTCCAGTTGCTTTAGCTGTAAGCTGAGTGTTCTTTCCGTAATCGTAGGAATTGACTTTCTTAATTCATTATATCGCTTGGCACCATCAATCAGGTGGTGTAAAATTACTGCTTTCCATTTCCCTCCTATAAATTTCATGGTAACACTCGTACAGCAGGGGTAGGATTTATTATCTATGGTATACATTTTTATACTATCATTTTTTACCGTTATTGCAAAGTTAGGAAACTTAAATTAATTTTGTAACTATAAAAATGATAGTATAAAATTATGAACTTTTTAGACCAAATGAAAAACAGGTATACTGTAAAAAAGTATAACCCACAGGGAAAAATTACGGAACAGCAAGTTGCAGAGCTTAAACAAATTTTAAATCTCAGTCCGTCTTCTATCAACAGCCAGCCATGGAATTTCGTCTTTGTGAACGATCCGCAGCTGAAGCAGCAATTAGGGGACAAGTCTTATTTTAATAAGGAAAAAGTATTGGAAAGCAGCTATGTCATTGTTTTCCAGGTGATCAAAGATGTAGAAAACTTTGAAAAACAAATAGAAGAAAATCTTCCGGAAGGTGCTGTTAATTATTACCGGACAATGGTAAAACCCAAAGGTGAGGAAGCTGTAAAATCCTGGCTGCGTCATCAGGTGTATTTGTCATTGGGAGTACTTTTATCTGCCTGTGCTGCCATGGGAATAGACTCCACTCCAATGGAAGGCATTGAACCTGATGGATATGATGCTGTTCTGAAGAATGAAAAATATGAAACCCTATTCGCAGTGGCTATCGGAGAAAGGGATGAAACAGATGCCAACCAGCCCAAATTCAATCCAAAGAAGAGACTGAATGCTGAGAAAGTAATTTTGGAAGCGTAATTTTAAACACAAATTCACAATCTCTCTCTTTACAAAAAACCTCATTGAAATTGAATATTATTTCCCCACAGATTTCAAAGAAGACACAGATTTTTAATTATTTTTTTATTGTAAAGCGCTCTCATCTGTGGAATTTGTGAAATCCGTGGGAACTAAATAAAGCATAAAATTTGATCGGAAATAAATCTTGTGCCTTAAACTTGATTTCGTAATGACAAAATTTAATAAATAAAAAAGTCTGCTTCAATGTGAGGCAGACTCTTTATTTATAATACTTTCAATTCTAAATCAATTGTTTTCCCGAAGAACTTCTTAGAGATCTTTTCAAAATTCTTGGTAAGATCTGAAAGATAGAAATGATAATTCGGTTTAGGATTGTTCTCGTTTAAAAGATTGTATTTATCCAGGATAATCTTCAGATGATTGGCAACAATATTCGGGGAGTCTATTACACGGACCCTGTTTCCGTAATACTGCTTGATTTCATCTATTAAAAGAGGATAATGGGTACAGCCCAGAATCAAAGTTTCAATATTTTTAAGTTTACTGTTGCTTAAATAATTGTAAATAATAGCATGGGTAATCGGATGGTTTTTAAACCCTTCTTCAATGGCTGGTACCAGCAATGGTGTTGCCAGTTCATCTACCTTGATCCATTTATTATGTTTGCGGATACTCTTTTTATACAATCCGGAATTCACAGTAGCTTTAGTTGCAATAACTCCAACATTATTGTGGATTTCGTAAGATACTTTTTCAGCAACAGGATTGATAACGTCTATCACAGGGACTCTTCCTGCAACAGACTGCATTACTTCATTCAAAGCATTAGCCGTTGCCGTATTACAGGCAATCACAATCGCTTTACAGTTCTGTTCCAGCAGAAAATTGGTAATCTTTGTAGAATATTCAATAATAGCTTCCCGGGATTTTTCTCCGTACGGAAGGTGTTTGGTATCTCCAAAGTAAATCAGATCTTCACTAGGAAGAAGTCTTTTGATTTCTTTGGCAACGGTAAGACCTCCTACCCCGCTGTCGAAAATTCCGATAGGCTGGCTTGGTGAAAGATGTGAATAATCTTGTTTTTTAGTTTTCAAATGAACTGAAATTTTATACAAAAATAATGAATTTTATCGCATATCTGTATACATCCGGGGATTATACGATAAACAAATCCGAAGCAATTCCGTCTGCCATAAACCAATGTTTTTCAGGAATTTTTAAATGGCCATTTTCAATGATTAAAATACCTTCTTCTATTTTCGGTTTGATTTCTGCCTGAAAATGCTCCAGCACGCTATCCGGAAATTTGGATTTCAGACTTTCAATATCTACTCCCCAAATGGTACGCAAGCCTATCATTATCATTTCATTAAACTGATCTTCCTGAGAAAGAATTTCCTCTTCCTTAGCCAATAGTTTATCATTAAGCTTCTTAATATACTGCTGATTATTGGCAACATTCCAGCTTCGGGCATCAAATCCGTTGTAAGAATGAGCCGAAGGGCCTATTCCCAAATACTCCTGGTATTTCCAGTATGAGGAATTGTGCCGCGAATAGAAACCGGGTTTTGCAAAATTGGAAACTTCATAATGTTCAAAGCCATGATCTTTTAAAAAGTCTGATAAATAATAGAATTCTTTATTTTGTTCTTCTTCTTTAGGACTTTTTACCTTTCCTTTTGCAATCCAGTTTTCCAAAGCAGTTTTAGGTTCTACGGTCAAGGCATACGATGAAATATGAGGAATTTCTAAAGCGATGGTTCTATTCAGGTTTTCTTTCCAGATTTCGAGATTGGAGGCGGGTGAACCATAGATCAGATCAATACTCAGATTTTCAAAGCCGAAATCCTGGGCACGCTTGATAGAGCTTTCTGCCTCTGAAGCATTATGAGCTCTGTTCATTAATTTCAAATCCTCCTCAAAAAAACTTTGTGTACCGATGGAAAGCCTGTTCACGGGTGTTCCTGCAAGCTGTTTTAAAAAGTTTTTATCCAGATCATCAGGATTGGCTTCCAGTGTAATTTCTATCTCTTTTTCAAAGCTGAAATAACGTAATGTTTCATCTATTAAAGAACGGATTTCATCCACAGAAAGAATAGAAGGGGTTCCACCTCCAAAATACAGCGATTTCAGATTTTTGTTCTGCAATTCGTCTTTCCTCAGTAATATTTCAGTTTTCATGGCACGGAGCATTTCATCCTTAAAATTCAGGGATGTTGAAAAATGAAAGTTACAGTAACTGCATTTCTGCTTACAGAACGGAATGTGAATGTATATCATAAAAAAAGCTCTGAAATTTTTCAGAGCTCAAATTTATTTAAATTAAATTGATTAGTATCTAAATCCTCTCACATTAATAAAGTTGTCGAAGTTATATCCCAGACCAATCATGAAGCTGTTTCCGCCATAGTTCTGGATATCAGACAATCCAAGGTTATAGGTAGCTCCGATCATGAACTTGTTGAATCTTACTTTTACAATTGGAGAGATACTCAGGTTCTGATTGTCAAATCTGTTCTGAACCGTTCTGTAGCTTACCCCGAAAGAGAATGCGTTGATATCGTTTGAGAATGTCGCCATCAGGTTCCAGTCGATCATTCTTGTTGAATTTGTATTAAGGTTGATCAATGCTGAAGGTGCAATTGTAATATTATCAGCAATATTCCAGTTATATCCTAAGTTCAAGAAGAATTTAATTGGAGAAGGTTCGTTGTTGTTTACGATTGAAGCATCATTACTTAATGCGATATCATTTACGGAAACACCCCCGAATAAACCTCTGTAGGTAGCAGCCAAACCGAAGTTCGCATACACCATGAAGATATTACTTTCCTCCCCTCTTAATAACGGGTCACCTCCTTCTTCAGTATTGATTTTTGAATAGTCAAAATTCATGTTATAGAAGTTAACACTTGTACCGAAAGAGAACTGGTCTTTTCTGTCTCCTTCACTACTTAGCGGAATAAAATATGAAGCACCAGCCGTGATACCACCCGCAGAGATCGGTCCGTTACTGTCTCTGAACACGGAAATACCAGCACCTACTCTATCAAAGATATTCGCATTGATCCCGATTGACTGTACATTCGGAGAATTACTGAATTTTGAAAATTGTTGTTGATAATTGGCGTTGAGCTGTACGTAATCTGTTTTTCCGTATTGAGCTGGGTTGAACAGGAACTCACCATCCAAAAGATATTGCTGATAGTATGGTAGTGATTCTTGTGCTTTGTATGCATTTGACAAAAGAGCTAAACATACGATAGCATATAGTTTTCTCATAACAAATCTTGATTTCAATTCAACAAATATAAAAAAATTCTCAATATATTTTTAGTTTTCCAAATAATTTCTCCATTTTTTTACAGCATCCGCCATATCTTTGGGCATTGGGCTCTCAAAATATAATTCCTTCTTTGTTGTTGGGTGTATAAATCCAAGGGTATGTGCATGAAGGGCATGTCTTGGCAAAATTTCAAAAACATTTTTAATAAAATGCTTGTATTTTGGAAGATTTACCCCTCTTAAAGGAGTATGTCCTTCATATCTTTCATCATTAAACAAAGTATGCCCTATATGTCTGAAGTGCGCTCTGATCTGGTGTGTTCTTCCTGTCTCCAGCTTACACTCTACCCAGGTCATGTATTTGAATCTTTCCAGAACCTTGTAATGGGTTACTGCATGTTTTCCCTGGCTGCCATCTTCATAAACAGACATTTGCATTCTGTTTTTAGGATGTCTTCCGATATGGCCTCTTATGGTTCCTTCATCTTCCTGAAGATTTCCCCATACAAAAGCCCAGTATAGCCTCTTCGTAGTTCGGTTAAAGAATTGTTTTGCCAGGAAGCTCAGTGCATATTCATTCTTGGCAATTACCAGCAGCCCTGATGTATCTTTATCAATCCTGTGGACAAGTCCTACCCTGTCAAGATCGGATTTTTCACCATTCTTTTCAAAATGATACGCCAGCGCATTCACCAATGTTCCGTCCCAGTTTCCGAATCCCGGGTGCACCACCATTCCTGCTTCCTTATCCACGACAACAAGGTCATCGTCTTCATAAATGATATTCACAGGAATATCCTGCGGGATAATGACATTCTCTCTCGGAGGATGGGCAAGCAGTACAGAGATCTGATCTCCCGGCTTCACACGGTAATTCTGCTTTACCGGAACTCCGTTCACGATCACGTTTCCGGCTCTGCAGGTTTGTGAAATTTTATTTCTTGAAGAATTCTGTCTGTATATTAAAAGGAACTTATCAATTCTTAACGGTTCCTGTTTACTGTCAACAGTGATATTAAGATGTTCATACAATCCTTTATTTTCCTCATCAATATCGATATTTTCAATACTGTTGGAATCTAATAATTCTTCATCTAAAAAATCGTCGTTATCTTCTGACATTGTTTTATATTTTTTTACACAAAAGGCCTCAACATTTGCAGTTGAAGCCTGTATTTTTGATATTAATCTGATCTTATTCTACGACAACCTTCTTGGCTTTCGGCTTTTGCGCAGGCTGTTGTGTTGTTGTGGATGCAGCCGGCTTGGCTGTATTATTTGTCGGCGCAGCATGAGTACCGTTCGCTGCAGAAGTTTTAGGCTTTTCTGTTGTGGAAGCAGCTGGTTTAACAGCTGTAGTCTGAGTTTTAGGAGCCTCTGTTTTCGGTACTTCAGGCTTTGGAGTTTCTCTTCTTGGAGCAGGTACTGCGGGAGCTTCATAGCTTGGCTCACTGTGCACTTCTTCATATCGTACCGGAGGAAGTGAAGTATCTACTTTCATACGGTAGATAGAATTCAGCTGTTCCACTTTAGCCCTTAATTCAGCAGGAGTTTTCTTACTTGCCCAAAGGTCAATCTGCATTCCCTGGTCACGAACATCTCCAGCTGCAGGATCCTGATAATAAATAATATCAGATTCATCATTACTGCCATCTTCATGTTCTACCAATCCTACTTCAAACATACTCTTGGTAATGACAGCTCTTGCTTCTTTTACCGTAAGTCCTACCACATTAGGAATAGAAATGTTTCTCATTGGTCCGGAACCAACAACTACATCAATCGTTGAGAATCTTGGTAAACGGGTACCCGGATTGACAGCATTTCCTTTATATAATATTCTTAAAAGAGCGTCCTTCTGAATACTAGGCTCATAGATCGTATCACCGATTTTAAGACCTACCTGATCCAATCTCTGGAAAGCCAGCCCGGAATATTTATTGATAACATTCGGAACAGCAATAGGAGCCCAAGTTCTGGGATTTACTTTAAGCGTTACAGTTCTTCCGTCTTTTACACGGGAACCCGGAGCAGGATAAACCTGCAAAACCTGGAATGGTCTGTATTTAGGGTCATAATTGGCACTGTCTACTTCATATTCCAATCCTGTATCATCTAATATTTTAACGGCATCATGTACCGATTTGTTTACAACATTGGGAACAGGAATTTCCTGACCATGATTAGTATGGTACTCCAACCAGCGAAATGTGAGCCATACCAACCCAACGAAAACACCGATGGCTACTACTAAATTCAGTAAAACTTTCCAATTGAAAAGTGATTTAAGCATACTTAAAAATACTTTAATTATAACCGCAAATATAGCTAATAATTTTAGAATGGACTTTTTATTTAACACAATTCATTTTTGATTTTAAAATTTGCCGATTTCCCGTATTGCATTATATAAAATGATTAAATTTGCCTTAATTGATACTATATGGTTATGAATAAAAAAAGTGTTGCCGTAGTAATGGGAGGCTATTCTGATGAATATGTCGTTTCTTTAAAAAGCGGACAATTGATTTATGATTCTCTGGACAGAAATCTCTATGACGTATATAAAGTAGTAGTTCTTAAAGATGAATGGTATTTTTTAGGAGAAAATGATAAAAAATATGCCATCAACAGAGGTGACTTTTCTGTGACTTTGGATAATGGAGAGACCTTACAATTTGATGTCTGCTTCAATATCATCCACGGAACACCGGGAGAAAACGGAATTCTTCAGGCATACTGGGATGCAATAGGACAAAAATATACTGGCTGCGGCTTTTACCAGAGCGCTCTTACATTCAATAAAAAAGATACACTGGCTGTACTTTCAAAATATGGGATTCCTTCCGCGAAAAGCATTTATTTAAGAAAAGGTGAAGACATCAATGTAGACGAGATCGTATCAGAACTGAAGCTTCCTTTATTTGTAAAACCTAACCAATCCGGATCTTCTCTGGGGATTTCAAAAGTGAAAGAAAAATCTGAGCTGATTGCTGCTACTGAAATTGCCTTCAAAGAAGATGATGAAATTCTGATCGAAAGTTTCCTAAACGGAATGGAAGTATCTGTAGGAGTTATTGATTTTAAAGGAGAAACCATTGTTTTAGGAATCACAGAAATTGTTCCCACCAATGAGTTCTTCGATTATGAGGCAAAATACGAAGGAGCTTCTGAAGAAATTACACCGGCAAGAATTGACGAAGAAACCACAAAAAGAGTGGAGGAAATTGCAAAAAGAGCTTACAATTCATTAGGAATGAGTGGCTTTTCAAGAAGCGAATATATTCTGATGGACGGTATTCCTTACATGCTGGAAATGAACACCAACCCTGGGTTCTCTCCTGCAAGTATTCTCCCTCAGCAGGCCAAACATTATGGGATTTCCATTATGGATCTTTGTGGAAATGAAGTTGAAAAAGCACTTAATAAACAATAAAAAGTTAGAGATTAGAGGTTAGAAGTTAGAGATTGATACACTTTTAACAAATAATTCACTACTCAAAATCATAACTCGTACAACATGAAAATTGCTGTTTTCCCGGGGTCTTTTGACCCGATTACACTAGGACATTACGATATTATAGAAAGAGCAGCTCCGCTATTTGATAAATTAATCATCGCTATCGGACAGAACTCTCAGAAAAAATATATGTTCCCTCTTGAAAAAAGAATGGAATTTATCCAGAATTCAGTCGCTGAATTTCCCAATGTGGAGGTAGATTATTTTGAAGGACTTACCGTGGATTACTGCTTTGAAAAAAATGCACAATACATCATCAGAGGACTAAGGAATCCGGCCGATTTCGAGTTTGAAAAGGCAATTGCCCATACCAACAGGACTTTGGCCCATAAAAAACTGGAAACGGTATTCTTACTGACTTCTTCAGGAAAATCTTTCATCAGCAGCAGTATTGTAAGAGAGATTATTAATCATGGAGGAGAATACGAACTGCTGGTTCCTGAATCCGTGAGAGTGGAGCGATAAAAAAATATAATTGATGAGCGATAAATGATAATTGATATAATGGCCAAGAATTTGCTTAAGCAGAAATCATTCATCAATTATCATTTATCAACAATCATTTATAATTATATATGCACGAACAGTTCAATTTTGCAATAGAAGTCCTGGGGACCATTGCCTTTTCCATGTCTGGAAGTTTTGCAGCGATGCAGAAACGGCTGGATCCGTTCGGGGTACTTATTATCGCATTTGTAACCTCTGTGGGAGGAGGAACTGTAAGAGACCTGCTTCTTGATATTCCTGTATTCTGGATGCATGATCTTCTGACATGTGCCCTGATCCTGGTGACCAGTATTTTTTCAATGGTTTTCAAATCTCTTGAAAAAAACTTCAAGGTAACCTTGTTTATTTTCGACAGTTTTGGTCTTGGCTTATTTACTATTATCGGAGTTCAGAAAGGTTTAAATGCAGGTATTCATCCCATGATCTGTATTGCATTGGGAACCATAACCGGCTGTTTCGGAGGGATAATCCGGGATATACTGCTTAACAGAATTCCATTGATTTTCAGAAAGGAAATTTACGCTACGGCATGTATTGTAGGAGGAGCAGCATTTCTTATGATGACCAGGTATGCGCCGTTTTCCTATACTTTTGTACAGATCTTTACTATTTTACTGATTGTTGCCATACGAACATTTGCTGTAAAATACCATTGGCAGATCCCTAAGTTCTACGGTCATGATCACAGTTCGGAAATGTAGAATCCAATTTTCACAGATATAAAAAAAGCACCTCTCAGGGTGCTTTTATATTTTTAAGTGACTAGAAGAACTTTCCTCTGTTTCTCATATGAGGATTATGCATATGTTTCTGCATCGTCGGCATTTTCAACTGCTCTTTCATCATTTTGATCTGATCCGTCATCATTCCTGCGCTGTCTAATCTCTTTGCTTCTTCCAACAGCTTCTGCCCTTCCTGTTTTCTTCCTTTGGAAATAGCGGCTGCAGCAAGATTTAAAGTAGCCATTGCTCTGTCATGCTTCATGTTTAAACCGTACTCCAATGCTTTTTTCATGAAAGGTTCTACTTTCGCAGGGTGATCCTGTGCCTGGGTCAATCCTGATAAATAGTGGAAATATCCGTATTGGGTCTTATGAAGCTGTGTTTTATAATCTGTAATTTTTGATAACCATTCTCCGGCTTTCTCCATATTCTGTTTTCTTAATTGCCAGAATGCCAAAAGGATATACTCATTTTTAAAGAATAGCAGGATCGGAAATGCAGCTAAAAGAAACACAACAATCCCCCACCCAAGATTTCTCGTGAAGAACATCATATAAAGTCCCAGCAAAATAAGGACTGCTGCTACTGCAATTTTTATGTATTTATTCATTATTAAATTTTAGAAGTGCAAAGATAAATAAATTAGAGATTAGAAGCTAGAAGTTAGAGGTTAGAATTCCTATAACTATTCGCTCTTAATTCTTTCAAACGTCTGGAAACAGAAATCATAGCCATTCTTTTCGTCTTTTTCGTGGCAGGTTTCATTGGTTTTTTTCCAGATTTTCGGATCTATTTCCGGGAAAAATGTATCCGCTTCAAGATCTGCTTTCACTAAGGTAACTTCAAGTCTGTCTACCACATCCATAGTCTGCTCATAGATATTTCCACCTCCGATCACGAAAACTTCTTCATCAATCTTCTTTGCAAATTTCAATGCTTCCTTGATGCTTCCTACAATAAGAATTCCTTCTTCAAACCAGTCTTTCTTTCTTGACACAACAATGTTGGTACGGTTTGGTAGGGCTTTTCCGATACTTTCGTATGTTTTTCTTCCCATAATAACCGGATGCCCTGAAGTAATTTCTTTAAAATGTTTCAAATCTTTGGGAAGATGCCAAAGCAACTGGTTTTCAAAACCAATTTCATTTTTCTCTCCCATCGCCACCACTATTGTTGTCATTCAAATAATTTTTTACAAAATTAGCACATAATTTGTATATTTGGTTAGCACAAAAAATTTAAAAAAATAAACTATGAAAAATAAAGGATGTCTGGGTGCAGGAACCATTGGTATCGCCCTCCTTATTATTGTTGCTGTTCTATTCTTCTGGGGAAAAAGCGGCTATAACAACTTTGTCAACAAAGAACAGACTGTGAACGCAAAATGGTCTAATGTAGAAACGGTATATCAGAAGAGAGCCAACCTTATCCCTAACCTGGAAAGAACCGTAAAATCGTATTCAAAATTTGAGCAGGAAACTTTAACACAGGTTGTGGAAGCACGTTCCAAAGCTACTTCTATCAATATTGACCCTACGAATATGACTGAAGCTGATCTGGCAAAATTCCAGGCTGCACAGGGAGAATTGTCCGGAGCATTAAGCAGATTGATGGCTGTGGTAGAGTCTTATCCTAACTTAAAAGCAGACCAGCAGTATATCAATTTCCAAAGAGAGTACACTGCTATCGAAAACAGCATCAGAACTGAAACTGTTTATTACAACGATGCTGCACAGGATTACAACACGTCTATCAAGACTTTCCCGAATAATATTCTGGCGAATTTCACCAACTTTAAAGAAAAACCTTATTTCAAAGCTGATGCAGGAGCTCAGAAAGCCCCTGAAGTATTCAAATAATAATGGGTAATTTCCTAACAAATCAACAGATCGCTTCCCTTGTGGAAGCGATTCAGTCTGCGGAAGATCATTCTACGGGAGAGATCAGGGTGCATATTGATTCCAATACGGAAAACCGTGATGCCAAAACAGCTTTTGAGGTTTTCAAAAAACTGGGTATGGACAAAACCGCTGACAGAAATGCTGTTCTTTTCCATGTCAATTTTGAACAGAAATATCTTACCATCATTGGAGATACCGGAATTCATGAAAAGGTAAAACAGAGCTACTGGGACCATCTTCACGATTACATTACTGCTGAATTTGCCAAAGGAAATTATTATCAGGCACTGAAAAGTGCAATTCTGGAAACAGGACTTGAACTCAAAAAACATTTTCCTGTAGAAGGAGAAAATCCAAACCAACTTCCAAATGAAATTACATTCTCTTAAAATAGTATTTTCATTTTTACTGCTCTGCTTTTACACTTTTGTATCAGCACAATACACTATTCCCGAAAAACCTGCAGTGCTGTATCCTGTTTTTGATGAAGCCGGACTCCTTTCACAGCAGGAAAAGGACGCGCTCAATAATAAACTGATCAGGTTTGCAGATTCTACCTCAACCGAAATTGAAGTAGTGATCATCCGCTCTACCAAAGGTGAAGATGTCAACTTTCTGGCAACCATGTTTGGTGAGAAATGGAAAATCGGGAAGAAAGATGTGGATAACGGAGTGGTTTTCCTGATTGCAACAGAAGACAGAACAATGTCTATCCAGCAAGGGCGTGCTGTAGAGCAATATCTTACCGCTTCAGTAGCTGGGCAGATCCTGGATTACATCGTTACCCCAAATTTTAAGAAAGGACTTTGGTATGAGGGCATCAATGGAGGAACCTCAGCCATTATGGAAGCCGTTCAGGGAAAATTCAAACCTGTGCCGACAACGGCTCCTTCCGGTAACGGGAGTGCCTTTAAAGTTCTGATCATTGCTTTTGTTATTTTCATCATTATTGCCATTCTTTTTGGAAACAGAGGCGGCGGACGCGGTGGAAATAATGATGACGATGATGATGTAATCATCACCAGAAGAGGACGCAGAAATTATCCTGGCGGCTTCTTCCCATTCCCTGGCAGCTTCGGAGGAGGTGGCTTTGGAGGCGGAAGTTCCGGCGGAGGCGGCGGATTCGGAGGCTTCGGCGGTGGTGGAAGCTTTGGCGGCGGAGGGGCATCCGGAGGCTGGTAAACAAATAAATATTTTTTTAAAACTTATATAAATCAGATCGTCATTGATCTGATTTTTTTATTTAAAACACTAAAATAACATTGATTCTTTAACTTTTCTTAATATTAAATCAGCTTTTCGATATTAAAAAATTAATAAAATCACATAAAAACCATCTTTAATTCAATATTTTTTCACTATATTTACTGAAAACAGGATTATGAAGAAGACGCTGGTAGTATTTGCACACCCTTATCTGGAGCACTCCAATTCGAATGTAGAGCTCATCAATTTCTACGTTCGCCACCAGCATTATACCTTAAGAGATCTTTATGAAGAATATCCTGACTTTCATATAGCAGCTTTCAGAGAAAGAAAACGTCTCAAAAATTACGATAGGTTTATTTTCCAGTTCCCACTGATATGGTTCGGAATGCCGCCTCTCCTCAGATTATGGATTGATGAAGTGTTCGACAGAGACTGGCTTAAAGAGGGCGAATACAATCCACTGGAAGGAAAAGAAGTTTATATTCTGGTCACTACCGGAGGCAAAGAGAGATCTTTCAGTAAAACCGGCACATACCAATATACCATAGATGAACTGATCAGCGGGCTGATTGTTTCTTTAAAAGTTTTCAAAGCAGATATTAAACATATTAAAATCGTTTACGAGGCCAATAAATTATCCAAAAAAGAAATTATTTTACATAAAAAAGAATTTACAGAACTCCTTAATCAATAACATATGGAATCCAGCTTAGCGATGAATACATTAATTTTTCTGGGTGTAGCCATTATCATGGTTCCATTGGCCAGGAAATTAGGGCTGAGTTCTGTGATTGGTTATATCCTTGGAGGAATTATCATTGGACCGTATGTACTCAGGCTTACAGGGAAAAATGTAGATGATATCATGCATGCCAGTGAATTTGGTGTCATCATGCTGCTGTTTCTTGTAGGGTTAGAGCTGGAACCCCGGAAATTCTGGGAAATGAGGAAGAAAATAATGGGGCTGGGACTTTCCCAGATGGCACTTACGATTGCACTACTATTTCTTGTATTCATCATTGCAGGATGGAGAATAGACAAAGCGGTTGCCATCGCTATGTGTTTTGCTCTATCTTCCACGGCAATTGTTCTGCAGACCTTACAGGAAAAAAACAACCTCAAGACCACAGCCGGAGAAGCCTCATTCTCTACGCTCCTTTTTCAGGACATTTCGGTGATTCCTATCCTGGCAATACTTCCTATTATAGCCAATTACAAGGCCAAGCATCATGATAATGAAATCCAGATTCTGATACAGAAACTGCCGGAATGGCTTCAGGCAGGAACGGTAATTTTTGGTGTTGCCTTGCTTATTTTATTAGGAAGATATGTTTTTGTTCCCTTCCTTCGTTATGTTTCAAAATCGGGTATGACAGAGCTGCTGACCGCTTCTTCTCTATTCCTCGTTATCGGGGTTTCAGAGCTGATGGTTGTTATCGGCCTTTCACCTGCTCTGGGGGCTTTCCTTGCCGGGGTGATGCTTGCCAACAGTGAATTCCGTCATGAGCTGGAAGCACAGATTGATCCGTTCAAAGGGCTTTTACTGGCTGTATTTTTTGTCAGTGTAGGATCTACCATTAATTTTAACATTATTCAGAAAGATCCGCTGTTTATATTCAGTACTGTTTTTGCTGTACTGGTTGTAAAATTTATCGTTTTATACACCATCGGAAAATTTTTCAGGATAGATACTCCTCAGAGTCTTTTTTATGCATTTGCGCTTTCCCAGGTTGGAGAATTTGCTTTTGTACTGCTCAATTATGCATCGGATCTTTATCTGCTGGGTCCCGAGATGAATGCACAAATGATGGCTGTTACAGCAATTACCATGTGTATCACCCCTATCCTGCTTATTATCAATGATAAATTTATTACTCCGAAATTCATTAAAGAAATTCCGGAAGAAGAGCATGATTTTAATATCCTTGGAAGTGAAGTTACCCAAAAGAAAATTATTATTGTAGGTTTTGGTCATTTCGGAAGTACCGTAGGACGCCTTTTAAAAGCCAATAAAATACCGGCAACAGTTCTGGACCGGGATTCTGATCGTGTAAAACTGCTCAGAAGCTACGGCTTTAAGGTCTACTATGGTGATGCTACCAGAATTCCTATTTTAAGGGCAGCAGGAATTGAAGATGCTGAGATTCTTGTCTTATGCCTGGATGATCCGGATGATAATAAGTTTATTGCAGAACTTGTGCGTGAACATTATCCTGATGTGAAAATTTTTGTAAGGGCTAAAAACAGAATTGATGCTTATGACTATCTTAATAACGGGGTCAATCATATATACCGTGAAACCTTAGGAACAGCAGTTGATATGGCTGTGGATGTTCTTCATGAAACAGGGATGAGAAAATATGCTGCAAGACGTCTGGGGCAAAGGTTTATGGCTATTGATAAAGCCTCAATCCGGAAACTGGCCAAAATGAAGGAAAACGATGACGATATTACCCTCTTTACCACAAAAGAAATCCTCCAGCGTGAGGAGGAATTGTTAGCTTACGATAATCTTAACTTTGATAATAAAAACTGGGAGGGATCCTCATCCGCTGATGAAGAAGATGAGGAAGAATCCCAGGATTAATTTATTGGATGTTTACGCTTCCCCCGCTGCTTTCCTCCTTGCTCACACTCTTAAGCTCTCCTTTTTTCGAGATATCCACACTACCGCCCGATGAAGCACCTGCTTTCACACTGGAAACAGCACTGATGTGAACACTCGCTCCACTGGATGCATCTGCTTCTACATCATCAGCAATCACTCCTTTGGCTGAAACACTGCTGCCTGAAGAGGCGCTGATATCTGCTTTTTTTGCTTTTCCTGAAAGATCAAGAGTAGATCCTGAGGAAGATTCAACATCAAGGTTCACGGCCCATATTTTACCATCGAAGCTGCTGCTGCTGCTTACATTGATGTCCATATCGTTAGCCTCCAGATCACCGGAAATACTTCCTGCACTTGAAGCTTCGATATCAGTTTTTTCCTGGGTAAATTTATTTTTTACAATAATTCTCGCGGCTGAATCTGCCAAAAGCTTTTTAAAATCCTTAGCATAAATTTTTGCGGTCACTTTGCTGATGTTCATCACTCTGATCCCAGGTTTATAATGGATGTGCAGTTTTCCGCCATCATTATCTATAAGAATTTCATCAATGATACTTTGAGGTGCCGAAATTTCTACTTTTTCTGTTTCAGATTTTATAACCTCAGCTTCAATTGCCTGTGAAACCTGAATTTCATCAAACTCTCCTGTAACTTCTTTATGCCGGATCGGGCCGGTTTCTTTGCTTACCACTTTTTCTACCCAATTACCCCTGTCACCTTCCCTGTCTCTGTTTCTGTTCTCATGTTTATCATTACATGAAGTCAATGCCACTAAGGCTGAAAAAATAAATAAAGTCCCTGTTTTCATGCTTATTTCTTTTGTCAATTATTTGTTTAATTTCTTTATACTTAAATAACAACTAATTTATAAAAAATATTACATTACCATTAAAAATACTGCAATGGTTTATCAATTCCCTTTTAAAAGAATTTTTTTGCACATTTCCTGAATTATGCAGTATAAAAAACATTCTAAACCAGCTTCAATAAATACATCTCCAATATATAAAGTTTTTAATATCTTTATGGTTTAATAACAATTATATTTATGAAGAATATTTCATCGGTATTATTAATTTCTGCCTTGGCGTTCAATCAATCTTGTACTACAATGAAACAGACCGATATTCAACAGGAGCTTCCTGCCCCTGATCCCTCTTTATCTTCGAATCCTTTTATGAAGAAAAGCAAGCTTCAGTATGAAGCCCCGGAGTTTGACAAAATCAAAAATGAACACTTCAAACCTGCTTTTGACTTTGGTTTAAAGCAACATGAAGCTGAAATCATCAAAATTGCCAACAATCCGGCGGCTCCTACTTTTGAAAATACTATCGTAGCATTGGAAAAAAGCGGTGAAATATTGAGAAGAGCACAAATTGTTTTCTCTAATCTTACCAGTGCCAATACGAACCCTACTTTGCAGGCTTTGGATGAAGAATATGCTCCTATCTTTGCAGCACATTCTGATAAAATGTACCTGAATGAAAATCTTTACAAAAGAATACAATCCATTAAAGAAGACGGCCTTGATGCTGAAAGTAAGAGACTGGTACAGTTTTATAAGCAAAACTTTGAAATTGCAGGTGCCAATCTTTCTGCGGCTGATAAAGAAAAATTAAAGCAAATTAATCAGGAACTGGCTTCTCTTTCTACCCAATATGCCAACAAATTACTGGAAGCAAGAAAACAGGGAGGGGTATTCTTCTCAGATGCAAAAGAACTTGACGGACTTTCGGCTGATGAAATTGCAGCTGCAGCAGCTGATGCCAAAACGGCAGGACAGCCGGGAAAATATCTTCTGGCTTTACAAAATACAACACAGCAACCTCTTTTACAAAACTTAAAAAACAGGGCTACCAGAGAAAAACTGTTCAAAGCTTCATGGACAAGAGCTGAAAAAGGAGATGCTAATGATACAAGAGCAACTATTGAACAACTCGCTAAACTGAGACTGAAAAAAGCTCAGATTCTCGGAAAGAAAAATTTTGCAGAGTGGAAACTTCAGGACCAGATGGCAAAAACTCCTGAAGCAGCAACTAAGCTGATGAACCAGATTGCTACCCCGGCCGTGGAAACAGCCAGACGTGAAGCAAAAGATATTCAGGATCTTATCGACCAGCAAAAAGGCGGCTTCAAAGTAGAGCCATGGGACTGGAATTTTTATGCTGAACAGGTAAGAAAAGCAAAGTTTGATCTTGACGAAAGTGAAATAAAACCTTATTTTGAGATCACAACCGTTCTTGAAAAAGGAGTTTTCTTCGCCGCCGAAAAATTCTACGGACTGACTTTCAAAAAGAGAACTGATCTTCCGGTTTACCATCCGGATGTAGTAACGTATGAGGTTTTCGATCATGATGGAAAATCTATCGCAATCTACTACCTGGATTTCTATACCAGAGATTCTAAGAACGGAGGTGCATGGATGAGCAATTTTGTTGAACAGTCTTATTTACTGGGAACAAAACCTGTAATTGTTAACTGTTACAATTATCAGAAGCCGGCTCCGGGGAAACCTTCATTAATCAGCTATGATGATGTTTCAACCATCTTCCATGAATTTGGGCATTCTATTCACGGAATGTTTGCCAGCCAGAAATATCCTTCCCTTTCAGGAACGAATGTACCAAGGGATTTCGTGGAATTCCCGTCCCAGATCAATGAGCACTGGGCGTTAGATCCTGTTGTTCTGAAAAACTATGCCGTTCATTATGAAACAAAACAGCCTATTCCACAGGCTTTGGTAGAAAAAATCAAAAAGGCAGCTACATTCAATCAGGGATATATGACTACTGAACTGGTTTCTGCTGCTGAACTTGATATGGATTGGCATACAGTAAGCAATGAAAGCCAGTTTATTCCTGTTCTTGATTTTGAAAAGCAATCTTTAGCCAATCATGGATTCAATTTAGCAACTGTACCTCCAAGATACCACACACCTTATTTCGCCCACATCTGGGGAGGTGGATATTCAGCGGGATATTATGCTTACTTATGGTCTGAAACACTGGATAATGATGCATGGGAATGGATCAGCAAAAATGGCGGATTAACCAGAGAAAACGGCGACCGTTTCAGAAAATATATTCTTTCGGTAGGAAATTCTGTGGATCTGAATCAGGCATTCAGGGACTTTACAGGGCACGATCCGGATATCAAACCTTTATTGAGAAACAGAGGGTTTATTAAATAAATCAAGCGAAGCATTCTTTCATTAGAGTGCTTCTTTTTTTATGTTTCGGCTAAAGCGATGAAGAATTTTGTTTTCTATTTTTTAACGGGCTAAAGCCCGTTCCTATTGAATTCAAAATGCGTCATCTTAAAATCCGGAAGTATATCATATTTTAAACGTTAATCAAAATATGAGCTGTATTAAACGGTCAGGATTCATTATTTTTGCATTTCAATTTTAAATACAATATAATGGACTGTCCGTGCTGTTCAGGAAAATCCTACGAAGAATGCTGCAAACCTTATCATACCGGGGAAAAACATGCTCCTACGGCTGAAGCTCTGATGCGTTCAAGATTCTCCGCTTTTGCCATTCCGAATGGTGAATATCTGTTGGAGACTACCCTTCCGGGAAAAAGAAAGTATCACAATAAGAAAGATCTTCAGGAATGGGGAGAAATTAACCAATGGACAAAACTGGAGATCATAAGAACTCCTGCTCTTAACCATGTGGAATTTAAAGCTTATTATACAGATCAGGAGGCCATCCGCAGATTCATCACGAGTTTTCCGTCTTTCAGAAAATGCATGAGCGCTGGTATTATGTTTCAGGAGAATTTTTAGATTAATATATGAAGAAGAGTTTTATGTACACGTTGCTGCTTCTGTTTTGCAGCTTCAGCTTTTTTAATGCCCAGACTGCTGATGACAGAAGCCAGATAACTGCTGCTGTTACTGATATTTTAAAAGGGTTTCAGACTAAAAACGGAGAACTTATCAACAAATATACAGACAAAACTTATGGTGTGGGAATCCTTTTTAAAAGTAATGATGAGCTGGGATTTGTTTTAAACGAAGATGTTGATTTCAGTATGCCGCTAGGTTATCTTCAAAAGGCATGGAATATCAGAAACCAATTTCCTATACAGTTTGATGCATCTTTAGAATATGATACTCAAAATAAAAAATGGAAAAAAGAGGGATTAGCTGTTCAGTTTAATTCCAATGTAGTGAATGATTATGCAGATCATTTTCAGGAGCCGTCTTCCGTAAAAGATCAGGATATTTTCAGGATCAATTCGGATGCTAAAAATGTAGTTTTTGTAACACTAGCCGAGAATAGTAAAGAAAAAGCTCCCATAAATGGCTTCCGGTTTATTATGACTAAAATTGGAGCAAAGTGGTTTCTGACGTTTATTGATGTGACGGAATATAATGCAGAGTAGTGATTTCCGGGAATAATATAGAATCCAGCCGTTAAAGCACAGATGCACCATCCATTCAAAAGAACCGGATGTATGATAATCAATATGTACTCTGTAAATAAAAATGTCCGACAAAATCGGACATTTTTATTTTTTAGTGAGCATCAGTTCCGTCAATTCCGTGAGCGTGACCGTGTGTCAACTCTTCTTCTGTTGCCGGACGGGTATTTAAAACTTCTACCTGGAAGTCTAAAACTTTACCTGCCATTGGGTGGTTAAGATCTGCTACCACAACTTCTGGAGTAATTTCTACTACAAATGCCTGGAAGTTGTTTCCCTGGTTATCAGATAAAGGCAAAATAGCTCCTACTGGCGGAAGTCCTGATTCTTTAAACATCTCCACTGGTAATTGTGCAATAGCATCTGGCTGTCTTTCACCGTAAGCTTCTTCAGGCTGAATCACAAAAGCAGCTTTGTCGCCAGCTTTTAAACCTAAGATATTTTGTTCAAATTTTGGAATCATCATTCCCACACCATACAAAAATGTAAGCGGATTTTCTGTTGTTGTCTCTTCTACAAGAATCTTACTTCCATCTGGTTCGATAGTGTGAAGTATATACTTTACAGCTACAACGTGATTGTTTTCAATTGTCATATTTTTCTTTTTTTCGTGATTTTGTCTCACGATTAATGATACAAATATACTGTTTTTGAAATGATTCAATGAATATGGAAGATAGGGGATCGAAGAAGGAAGCTATGAAAGGCATAAAGAAAAAATACATGATTCTTTTTACTTTATATTAGTTCCATAATAAATTCAGCACTCCTCGGCTTTATTTTTTTCTATTTTCCTCTCTTTTTTTCTGTCTCAGCATAAAAAGATATAAGCTTTCCACCTTTGTTCTTGCCCAGGGGGTTTTCCGTAAAAACTTCAGAGAAGAGCTGATACTTGGATTATCTGTAAAACATTTTATATTGATCTGTTCGCCAAGCCTTTCGAAACCTTCATAATATTCTACCAGTTCCTCAAGGATAGCATCCAGCCTTTTTCCGTGTAAAGGGTCTTTGGACTGTTGTTCCATCTTTTTTCTACAAAATTAATTTATTATATGTTTATATGGAAATCCACAATACTTCTTCCCTTTTTGTTTCTTATTTTTGAAGAAGCTATTTCTCACCAGTAAAATTATCTGTTACCAAACATGAGCAAAAACAACGAAGCAAACAGGAAAAAAAATAAAAAGAAAATTGATCAGAAGAAACGCAAAATACAAAATGCAGAAGCAGAAAGAAAGGCAAGGTTAAAACAGATCCGGGAAGATTTCAAAGCAAGAGAAG
Source organism: Chryseobacterium amylolyticum (assembly GCF_051011775.1). Lineage (NCBI taxonomy): Bacteria > Pseudomonadati > Bacteroidota > Flavobacteriia > Flavobacteriales > Weeksellaceae > Chryseobacterium > Chryseobacterium amylolyticum. Next base: position 24,808 of record NZ_JBPCHX010000005.1, on the reverse strand, counting down.
CTGATAATAAGCCATAAAATTGTTTTAATCCGAATTAAGGGAAACCTTACTTTTAAAATTAAGTATTCTCTATCTTTACATGGTAGTAGCTGCAAAATAATTCTTTACGAAGCAGGTTGAAAATTATGCAGCATATATTCTTTTTTAATGCTCAAATTTAAATTATGAAAATTCTCCACACTGCCGACTGGCATTTGGGTAAACGCCTCGACCGTTTTTCAAGACTGGAAGAACAGGTTCTGGTCATGAATGAAATTGTTCAGATTGCTGATGAGCAAAACGTTGATTTAGTTTTAATTGCCGGTGATCTTTTTGATAATTTTAATCCAGGTGTAGAGGCAGTTGAACTTTTTTATAAAACACTGAAGCGTTTATCTCTGAATGGGAAACGTCCGGTGATTGCGATTTCCGGCAATCATGATTCTCCAAGTTTAATCAATGCTCCTGATCCTCTGGCGCGGGAATGCGGAATTATTTTAATTGGCCATCCCAAGACAGAAATTATTCCTTTCGGAACAGAATATTTCAACATAACCAACTCAAAAGAAGGTTTTATAGAACTGAAAATTCACGGAATAGATTTCCCTGTAAGAATCCTTCATACTCCTTTTGCCAATGAAATCCGTTTAAAAGAATATTTTGGTGAAAATAAAGAAGAGGAGATCAACAAAGTGCTTTCTCAAAAATGGAAAGATCTTGCAGATCAGCTTTGTGATGATTCCGGGGTTAATCTTCTGACCGCTCATTTGTATATGAATAAACGGGGTGCGGAAGTTTTAGAAGAACCGGAAGGAGAAAAACCAATTAAGATCGGTAATGCAGATCTCATTTTCTCTGACTGCATTCCTGAGCAGATTCAATATACGGCATTGGGCCACCTGCATGGTTTTCAGAATATCGGTACGAAGGAAAAGCCTGCTATCTATTCGTCTTCTCCTCTATGCTACAGTTTCAGTGAAGCCGGGCATACAAAATATGTCTCTATCATTGATGCGGAACCGGGAAAATCGGTTACCTATGAAAAAAAGACTTTAAAAAACGGAAGGGTCCTTGTCAGAAAAACTTTCACGTCTGTAGAAGATACGGTTCAGTGGCTGGGTGAAAATCCCAATACATTTATAGAACTTACACTGGAAAGTGAGACTTTTTTAACGGCTGATGAAAGAAGATTGATTTATCAGTCTCATAACGGAATTGTTCACCTTATTCCAAAAGTAAAAAATAAAGAATTTACTGAAGAACAAGCTCATGAAATCAATTTAAATCAAAATATTGAGCTGCTGTTCAAAGATTATTTTAAATCAAAAAACGGCGGCCAGGAAGCCAATGAAGAACTGATGAATTTGTTTAACGAAATTTTAAATGCATAAGCCATGATTCCTGTTCAATTAACTATCGAAGGACTTTATTCTTACCGGGAACGCCAGACTATTGATTTCAGAAATCTTACTGAAGCAGGATTGTTTGGGATTTTCGGCGCGGTGGGTTCCGGAAAATCTTCGGTTCTTGAAGCGGTTTCGTTTGCTTTGTACGGCGAAACAGAGCGTCTGAATATGCGTGATAAAAGGGCTTATAACATGATGAATCTGAAATCAAACAGTTCTTACATAGAATTTGATTTTGTGAATTATGAGAATAAACTCTTCCGTGCAACCCGTGATTTTAAGAGAAATTCCAAAAAATTCGAAGAGGTAAAACCTAATACTGTCACTTTTTATGAAAACATCAATGGTAAATGGATTCCTCTGGAGCACTCAAATGCAGAATCTATTATTGGGTTAAGCTATTCCAACTTTAAAAGAACCATTATTATTCCGCAGGGACAGTTCAAAGAATTCCTTGAGCTGGGTGCTGCAGAAAGAACGAATATGATGAAGGAAATTTTTAACCTTCAGAAATTTGATCTTCAGAACAATGTTTCTCTCCTTAATGTAAAAAACAGATCTGAACTGGATCACCTTGAAGGGCAATTAAAAGGCTTTGAAGATATCAATGAAGAGAAAATCAAAATTCAGAAAGAGGAGCTTGCAGAGGAACAGAAAAAACTTTCGGAAGCCAATAAGAAACTGGAAAAGATCTCCCAGATCTATCAACAGCTGAAAAACCTGAAAAGTGATTTTGAAAGTTTGCAGCTGAATAAGGAAAAATTCAGTAAACTCTCTGAAGCAAAGCCTCAAATAGATGCTCTGGAAGCTCAGGCAGAGTTATATGACCATATTTTCAGACTCTTCAATCCGCTGATTATTGAGAAAAATAAGCTTTCCAAAGAAATTGCAGATAAGAGGAACGAGAAAGAACAGCAGATCAAAACCTGGCAGGAAACTGAAAAGGCTTTTACTATTATAAAGAAACAGCTCGCTGCTCTGGAACCACAGTTTAAGGCATTGGAGCAATCAAAAATTCAGGAAAATGATATGAACCTCATCGTTCAGATCCTGAAATTTTCTGAAGAAATCAAGGTTTTAAATGAAAGAACCCGGAAAGGCTCTGAAAAGGTAAAAGAAGTAGATCTTAATAAGGAGAAAATTCAAAAGACCATTGATGAACTTTCTGCACAGATTAAAACTTTAAAAGAACAAAAACTTGATTCCGCCTTGCTTTCTGAAGTAGGCAACTGGTTTATCCAACAAAAGAATTTTAAAAAAATACAGCAGGAACAGACCGAAAAAATTGAACAGCAGCAAAAACAGATTGCAGAAATTGCAGAAGAACTAAAACCTTTTGGATATCATGAGAATTACAAAGACGATTTCAGAATCAGGAAAGAAACTCTAGAAATAAAAAGAAGAGAGCTTTCTAAAAAGCTGGATCATCTCAAAATACAAAAAGAGCTTTCCCGTTTTGCCAATGAACTTCACGACGGCGAAAACTGCCCTCTCTGTGGCTCCAAAGAGCACCCGCACATTGTGGAATTTCATGATGTAAATACTGAATTACAGGAGATCCAGGAGAAAATTACATCTGTTGAGCAGGAAGTGACTGCCGTTCAGAAGCAGGAATCTGAAATTGATAAAATTCTGGACCGCAAAAAAATCTTTGAAGAACAGCTTATTTCTGAGCAAAAAACGGTGCTCCGGATTCAGAAAGATATAGAGAATCATATCCTGAGTTTTACATGGAAGCCATTTTCTCATGATCAGGAAGAGGATTTTGAGAAAAAACGTTCAGACTCATTCACTTTAGAAAAAAAGATTGAAGAAGCTGAGCGAAATATAGCACTGGAAAGAGAAACGCTGGAAAAAGAAAACAAAACTCTGGAGAAATATAAGAGTGCATTGGAGGCCTTCAGGCTGGAAGAAGTTTCAAAACAGGAACAGATCAATATCAGCCGTTCCGGACTTAAAATCCTGGACTGGAATCTGTATGCTCAAAAAACAATCACAGAAATAGAAGATGCTTATCAAAAGCTGGTTCTGTCCAACAAAGAAACCGAAGAAAATTATAACAAAGCATTAGAGCAGGAAAAGATTATTTCTCCAAAGCTGGCAGAACAAAAAACCATTGTCAGCCAATCTGAAAAACAGATCGCAGAACTTGAGAAAGAGATTTCCGCAAATGAATCGGTTATAGCCAAAGCCTTAACAGATCAAAATTTCACCGATTTTAAAGAGGTTGAAACTATTCTTCATCAGGAAATTGATATTCAGGTTGTGAGAACTAAAGTTCAGAATTTCAGAATTGAATTTGAAGCTTTAAAAAAGTTCATCGGAGAACTGGAAGTGAAACTGAAAGGACTTTCATTTGATAACAACCGTTTTTCCCTGGTCGAACAGCAGCTTACCCAGGCACAGGACGAGCAAAAACAGATCAGTGATGCTGTGGTAACAAAAACGGCTGAAATAGAGCGTCTGGAAAAAGAATTCGTAAAAAAAGAAGAACTGCTGAAGGCACTTATAAAGCTTCAGAAACGTTCTGAAAATTTAAAGGTTATGATGAACCTGTTTAAAGGTGCAGGTTTTGTACAATATGTCTCATCCATTTACCTGAGGCAGCTTTGTGACCACGCCAATGTACGTTTCCATAGGATGACAAGAAATCAGCTGAGCCTGCAGCTTAATGAAAATAATGATTTCGAGATTATTGATTACCTCAATGAAGGAAAAAGCAGAAGTGTAAAAACACTTTCCGGAGGACAAGCTTTTCAGGTTTCCTTAAGCCTGGCACTGGCACTGGCAGAAAGTGTTCAGGCCAACGCGCAGGCAGATAAAAACTTCTTTTTTATTGATGAAGGTTTTGGAACCCAGGATACGGAATCTGTGAATATCGTATTTGAAACGCTTACCAATCTGATGAAAGAAAACAGGATTGTAGGTATTATTTCGCACGTTGAAGAACTGAAAGAAAAGATTCCAACAGCTCTCAATATTATCAAGGATGAGGAAAGAGGAAGTATTATTGAAATTATTTAGTTCAAAATATTGTCAATAACAAAAAGCCACAAAAGAAACAAATCTTTTGTGGCTTTCACACCTCACAAACTTCCCTGTTACAGTCCTTTTATAACAGGCTTCACTTCATTTCCAAACAATTCTATAGACTTCATCATCACATCATGGGCAGGATCTCCCACATCCATATGCCCGATAAATCTTGTAATTCCGAAAATTTCTTTCATATAAGCAATTTTATCTGCTACCTCAGCCGGACTTCCGATAAATAATGCACCGTCTTTACTTCTTCCGCTTTCATACTGTGCTTTTGTGTAAGGAGCCCATCCTCTGGAAGCACCTATTCTATCCATCTGGGATTTATAATTATGGAAATATCCATCCACTACTTTCTGATCATCACTCACAAAGGTATGGGAGTGAATGGCGATCTGCATTTTCGAAACATCATGTCCCGCTTTTTGATATTCCTGCTTATAAAACTCGATCAGATTCCTGAATTGGACAGGCATTCCTCCAATAATGGCTACCACTAACGGCATTCCCAACTGTGCAGCACTCAAAACAGACTGCGGAGTTCCTCCAACGGCTCTCCAGATGGAAAGTTTTCCGTCATTTTTTGCTCTTGGATATACCGTTTGATTCTGCATCGGGGCACGAAGTTTTCCGGACCAGCTTACGTTTTCTTCGGAATTGATTTTCAGTAACAATTCCAGTTTTTCATCAAATAACTGTTCATAGTCATTCAATGAATAACCATATAGCGGAAATGATTCAATGAAACTTCCACGTCCCACGAATATCTCAGCTCTTCCATCTGAAATAAGATCCAGTGTTGAAAAATCTTCATATACTTTTACCGGCTCCGAAGAACTTAAAACAGTAACCCCGCTGGCCAGTTTTATATTTTTGGTAATACTTGCTGCTGCTGCCAACACTATTTCCGGTGAGGAAACAGCATAATCCGGACGGTGATGCTCTCCCATTGCGAAAACATCAATTCCCATCTCATCCATTAATTTTACCTGATCCAGTATTTCACGGATCTTAGTTCCTGCATCTCTATATTTTCCGGTTGACTGATCAAAAGCCAGATCACCGAACATTCCTATTCCTAATTCCATATTGTTGATTTTAGTGATACAAAGTTACCACTATGGAAAACCAAAAACATTGATGTTTGTTAAGATCGGAAGCTGATTTCTTTAAACACTAATTGCACTAATGTATCACTAATAACACGAGAGTGTCATTGCGAGCAAAGCGAAGCAATCTCAATCAGTCTATACAATAATATTAAGGGAAAATCAAAAAAGTCCAGCCGTTCCGGCTGGACTTTTTTATTATTTTTTCAGATATAAATCAAAATAATCTGTGATTTTCTGCATCAGGTGAACCCTGTCTTTCCCGATTACATTATGCGGATGCCCCGGATAGGTAAAATAATCCAGCTGAACTCCGTTATCAACAGCAGACTTGATGAATTTGATAGAATGCTGCCATACTACCACATCATCCTGCGCTCCATGGATCATCAGTAATTTTCCTTTCAGGTTCTGAACTTTATCCAGAAGATTTGCTGCAGCATATCCCTGAGGATTTTCCTGCGGGGTATCCATATATCTTTCCCCATACATGATCTCGTACATGCTCCAGTCGATTACCGGTCCTCCTGCTACTCCTACTTTAAATACATCCGGCTTGCGAAGCATGAAACTTGTCGTCATAAATCCTCCGAAGCTCCACCCATGGATTCCCATTCTGTCTCCATCTACATAAGGAAGGGATTTTAAGTACTCTACTCCTTTCATCTGGTCATTCATTTCTGTAGTTCCCAGGTTTCTGAATACAGCCTGCTCAAACTTCATTCCACGGTTGGAAGAACCTCTTCCGTCCATTGTAAAGATAATGTATCCGTTCTGAGCCATATATTCATACCAAAGGTTTCCTGAAGCCGGGAAGCTGTTTGTGATCAGCTGTAAATGTGGTCCGTTGTACAGATAAACAATAGCCGGATATTTTTTATTGGGGTCAAAGTTTGTCGGAAGAATGATTTTTCCATACAAAAGAGTCCCGTCGTCTGCCTTTAATTCTACATTTTTGATTTCCGGTCTCTGATAATTCTTTAATGGATTTTCAGAAGTAAGGATGTTGGTAGTCTTTAAATTGGATGTATTGATAATATTGGCAACTCTGGGTGAATTGGCATTGCTGTAAGCATCATACAGGTAGTTCCCGTCACTGCTCAGAGTTCCGGTATGCATCCCTTCTGCACTGTCCAGTCTCTGCATCTTAAAATTTGTCCAGTTGATTCTGTATAAATGTCTTTCCAAAGGAGTCTCTTTTGTAGAGGTAAAATAAATTTCCTTTTTCTTTTCATTGAACCCTAAAATATCTGTTACCAGCCAGTCTCCTTTTGTAATTTGTGCTACCAATCCTTTTTCAAGACTGTAGTGGAACAGATGATTATATCCTGTTCTCTGGCTCTGCCAGATAAAATCTGTGTTGGAGTTCGGGAAGAAAGTAAGCGGATGCTGTGGTTCTACATATTTGCTGTCTGTTTCTTCAAACAGCGTTTTTACCAATTCTCCCGTAACAGCGTCATACTGGTTCATTTTCATATGGTTCTGACCTCTGTTCAGAACTCCTACAAAAATGTATTTTGAATCCGGACTCCAGGTAACGGCTGTCAGGTACTGATCTTTTTCCCCTTCAATTTTTAAAAAAGTAGTAGATTGTGTTTTAATATTGAAAACACCTAATGTTACCTGATGAGAAGTCTGCCCAGCCATCGGATATTTGATGTTGTGATTAACAGCAGGAGTTACAGACCAATCGATGATCGGGTAATCTGCTACCATGCTCTGATCCATCTTATAGAATGCTACACTCTCAGAATTGGGCGCAGGGAAAATTCCTGTATCAATTCCGAATTCATTTCTGTGAACTGCCTGGCCGCTGATGATATTTTCGTTGGTTTCATTAGTTACAGCAATCGTTTTTCCATTCTTGTTTATAAATAAATTATTCTTTACAGTGAAAGCAAAGGTCTGGTTATCACCAAACATTTTTACGTTGGCTGCATCCTGATCAATGACAGCTGTACTCTTTACTTTCCAGTCATTTCCGGATTTTTCGATCCATGACATTTTACCACCGACAGTAAAATAACCATTGGAATTCCCTGTAAATTTGATAGGAGGAACAGCTTTAAGCTTATCATTAGAAAGATTTTTGTTAAGCTGGCTCAACGACATAAGGGTATCCTGTTTATTGGTTTTCAGATTTGTAATCAGATAACCGCCTTTCACAGCCTGTATGTAAGACTTTCCGTCTGCAGCCCATGAAAACTGGGAGATATTTTTTACCGCAAGATTGGTTCTCATCCCGTTTACAGCCTCCGCCATGGTAAACTTCTGGGTCTGGGCAAATGCTGAACTGCCTAAAACCAGCATCAATAAAGAAAATTTATGTAATTTCATTGTATAAAATTGAATCCTCCAAAAATAAGAAATAAAAACCATTCGTTAAGAAACGTTAAATTAAAACATTCATAAAATGGAATTCATGCATCGAAAGAAATTATTTCTTAACTTAATAGTAGATTTTTTTAAAAGGGATTAAATAAGCAATTGTGAATAGTCAATCCGCTGCGCTTGTCAATTTTAAATTATTGGAAAGATAGTATTCACCATTCACTTGTAAAGCGAAATTGACGATTGACAAAAAAAGTTCATTTCTTATCCTATATCAATGACTTGTATAGGTACGCTATCCTAAATTTGCATCATTAATAACAAACAAAAAATATAAAATACAATGGCAACAAAATGGATTTTAGACCCTACGCATAGTGAAATTACTTTCAAAGTAAAACACATGATGATCTCTAACGTAAAAGGAAGTTTCAGAACTTTCACCGCTGAAATTGATTCTGAAGACGAATTCTTTGCAAATGCAAAAACTACAGCTACTATTCAGACGGATTCTGTATTTACAAACAATACGGACAGAGACAACCACTTAAAGTCAGCTGAGTTTTTCAACGCTGAGGTACATCCTACAATCACTTTTGAATCTCAGGCATTAAACAATACTGTTGTAGGTAATCTTACCATCAACGGAATTACAAAACCTGTAACGCTTGACGTAGATTTCGGAGGAATTAATGTAGACCCATGGGGAAATACAAAAGCAGGTTTCTCTTTTGAAGGAAAAATCAGCAGAAAAGACTTCGGGTTAAACTGGAATGCAGCTCTTGAAGCAGGAGGTGTAATGGTAAGTGATGATGTAAAAGTAGCTGGTGAATTACAGTTTGTAAAACAAGCATAATTAACAACATATAATATAAAAGGTTCAGGGATTTGTCTAAAAGCCTTGAACCTTTATTATTTTTATATCTCCAATATTATGAACCTCAATGATCTTCAAAACATAAGCGGCGGTTTTAAAAACACTCAGAGAATGCCTGTTTTATTTCTTGGACACGGTTCGCCTATGAATGCCATTGAAGAAAACCAATTTGTACAGGGATTCCGGAAAGCGGCTTCAGAAATTCCCAAACCGAATGCAATCCTTTGTATTTCTGCCCATTGGTATACAGACGGAACTTTTGTAACGGCTATGGATATGCCGAAAACCATCCACGATTTTTATGGTTTTCCAAAAGCACTTTTTGATGTACAGTATCCTGCTCCGGGAAGTCCTGAGCTGGCCAAGGAAACAGCAGAACTTCTTCTTCCTGCTGATGTAGAGGAAGACCACAGCTGGGGGCTGGATCATGGCGCATGGTCTGTAATCAAGCATATGTATCCTGATGCTGATATTCCTGTGATCCAGCTGAGCATCGATTATACAAAACCTCCGCAGTATCATTATGACCTTGCTAAAAAGCTTAATAAACTTCGTGAAAAAGGCATTCTGATCATCGGAAGCGGAAATATCGTTCATAATCTCCGTCTTATCGACTGGAAAAACATTAATACAGTAGGTGCCGGCTGGGATTGGGCAGTGGAGGCACGGGAGAAAACCAACAACTGGCTTCTTGACGGCAATTTTCAAAATATCATCGATTATCATAAACAGGGTACTTTCCTGCAATATGCCGTTCCTACTCCTGATCATTACCTTCCGTTGCTTTATACTTTAGGATTAAAAGATCAGTCTGAAGATCTTACTTTATTCAATGATGAGCTTATCGGAGGCTCACTGAGTATGACAAGTGTAAGGATTGGATAATATGAACATTAAATAAAAAAATACCCCAGCCGGGGTATTTCTTTTTTTATAAGACTATTTTTTATTGTACAGCTTTTAAAGCATTGATATTTCCGTAGCCGTAGCTTGAATTTACATTGGAATAATAGGTGGAAGCCTGTCTCATTTTAGTAAGTACCTGCTCTCTTGTCCATGACGGATTTTTAGCCCAAACCAATGCTGCAATTCCTGCTGTAGCTGCTGTAGCTACGGAAGAACCACCCACATAATCTGCTTGTCCGTTGTAATAGCTCAGAACGGGAACGGTGTTTCCTGAAGGTCTCTCCATCTGGAAGGTAAAATCGATCTGACTTCCTGAGTGGCAGACATTACACTTCTGATTGGACGTATTTTCCTTTACTCCTGTGATCGCCTGTGTTTCCGGCATGGATGCAGGAAAAATTACTCCGACAAAACTAGTGAAACTGGTAGAAGTTCCTCCCGCACAGAAAATCAGTTTTCCTTTTGAGTAGGCATATTTAACTCCATCTTCAATTTTTCCAACAGAGAAAATATGTCCCATCGACATAGAAATGATCTTCACATTGGTATTATTACCCAGTTCTGTGAAAGCCGTTTTTACAGCAGTCTGTTCACTGGAAGTTTCCAGGACAACATTTTCTGCTGCTCTGTAAGCAATCAGATTGGCATTGTAAGCGACCCCTACCGGTAATCCTGCATTATTTCTCGGAGCCGCCATTACGGAAGCCATTTTCGTTCCGTGTCCGCACTGATCTCCTGATCCGTCAGAATTATATACTCCATATTTACTGATCGTTCTGCCTGAAGAAGCTCCGTTGTTAAAGCTGCTGCCCAGTAAAGTCTGTTCCGGCGAAACTCCTGTATCAATAAGCCCGATGGTTACTCCAGCTCCAGTACTGTAGCTCCAGGCTTCAGGAATATTGTGTTTAGTAAAAGCCCATGGAATTTTTGCACTAGGCGTTGTAGAGGTATAATCTGCTGTATTTAATGTTGCGGAAGAAAAGCCACATCCTGAGGAACCACTTCCGGAAGACTTTGCGGCAGTATTATATTGAGCTTCAAATTCAAAATAATGATAGTCTGCCGGCTCTACATATCGGATCGTTTTCATTTGCCGGAGAGCAGTGATGGTTTCCTCGTTTTCAATGACAACATCCATCTGATTCAGATATTGATCTGAAAGGAGAAGAAAATTTCTTTCGTCTTTTCCTTCATATTTTCTGATCACAGAAAGGACTTCTTTCTCCATATCGCTGCTGTTTGGAGATTTACTTCTGTCAAAGTCGTCCTTTGAAGCTCCAAAACCGATTGATACCATTTTGTTTCCGCGGAAAACAGCACTCCATATCAAATGGTCAGATTCATTCTTCCAGTTGAAAGTACCATCTGTTTTTATAGCCTGATTGATCCTTTCATTGATCTGTTTTGCAGTCAAAGGATCTTTCTTAGCCATTTCTGTTTTTACATTTTCATTCTGAAGTTCTTCTCTGGAACACGAGTTTAAGGCAAAAAATATAGCCAGTAGGAATACAGTTTTTTTCATATGTTATAATTTTGGTTGGAGCCACAATATAACACTTTAACAGGAATTAAAGACTTAAAAAAAATGAATTTAGCATTACAGGAATATTAATTACAGTACTTTTTCGTAGCAGACACTCTGCTCAACGCCAATGTATTGCCCATAATTGGGTATTCTGCTAAACCCGCTTTTTTCGTATACTGAGATTGCATTTTTAAGATCCCTGGAAGTTTCCAGGACTGCTTTTTTAAAATTCAGTTCTGCAGCCCAGTTTTCAAGCTCTTTTACAACAGCAGAGCCCAGTCCTTTTTTTCTGAATTCCGGATGGGTAAACATTCTTTTAATTTCTACGGTATCTTCTGAAAGCGGTTTGAATGCACCGCAGGCTGCCGGAATATTATCAATATAGGCTACGATACAGTTTTTGATGGTATCAATTGTATTGAATTGAGCAAAGAACTCATCATTTTCACCATTATGTTCGGATAAAGCAGCATCAAGGGATTTTACAAGAGTTTGAAAATCTGTGTTGGCAGAATCTGTTCTGAGTATATACATTTTGTTGGGTTTAAAGATTAATGTGAATAGAATCAAAACTTAAGGTTTTGAAACCTATAAGGTTTAAAACCAGGCATTTATTAGAAAACAAAAAAGCTCCCTTTCGGAAGCCTTTGTTTTATTTATATTAGTTGACAATAAATTTTCTTTCGTTAATTAACTCAGCAATTGCGAGCATATCTTTTCCGATTAATCTGTCATCTTCAAGCTTAGCAACTTTAGAACGAAGAATCGCGAAGTTTTCTTCAATTATTTTAGAGCATTTGGATGGTCTTCTGAACTCAAGCCCCTGCGCTGCAAACATCAGCTCCACAGACAGAATGTTGACCAGATTTCCAAGTACCTGATTGAATTTTCTTCCCGAAATACTTCCCATAGAAACATGGTCTTCCTGACCTAAACTTGTTGGAATAGAGTCTGCTGATGCCGGGAAACACAATGTTTTATTTTCTGTAACCAACGCTGCAGAAGTATACTGAGGGATCATGAATCCGGAATTTAATCCTGAGCTTTCCGTTAATAATCTTGGAAGTCCATATTTTCCTTCCAATAGTAAATAACTTCTTCTGTCTGAAATATTCCCTAATTCTGCCGCGGCCAATGTAGCATAATCTAAAGGCAGCGCCATCAGCTGTCCGTGGAAGTTTCCTCCTGAAATAGATTCTTCAGCACTTAGAACAATCGGGTTATCTGTTACGGAGTTCAGTTCTGTTTCCGCCATACTTCTGAGGTGTTCAAAAGCATTTCTGCTTGCACCATGAACCTGTGGTACACATCTCATAGAATAAGGATCCTGAACTCTCTCACAATCTTCGTGAGCTTTCAGGTTTTCTGACCCTTTTAAGAATTTAAGCATTCTTGCGGCTACTTTTTTACTGCCTTCAAAAGGCCTGATCTCGTGAAGCTCTTTTTTGAAAGGGCTTGCAGAACCCCTGTACGCTTCAATACTCATGGCTGCAGTCATATCTGCAAGATCTAATAAGTATTCAAATTTTTCAAGTCCTTTGATCGCATGAGCAAGGATAAACTGAGTTCCGTTGATCAATCCCAATCCTTCTTTAGGTCCTAAAGCCAATGGTTCAAGGTCATGTTTCTTCAGAACCTCCATAGTATCGGACACCTGTTCTCCTTCCCAAACCTGTCCTAAACCAAGTAAAGGCAATACCAGATGAGCCAGCGGAGCAAGATCTCCCGAAGCTCCTACAGATCCCTGCTCAGGAACGACCGGAATGATATCTTTTTCCAGCATCAGGATCATCCTTTCAATAACTTCCAGGGAGACTCCTGAAAATCCTTTTGAAAGGGCATGAACCTTGGCAATCATCATAATTTTGGAAAGTTCTTTATCAATAGGCTTCCCAACGCCCACCGCATGAGAAATGATCAGGTTATATTGTAACTGAGCGGTCTCGTCAGCCGAAATTTTAGTATCACACAATGGCCCGAAACCTGTATTGATTCCATATACGCATCTGTCTGACTCTACTATTTTCTGTACGTTTTTCTGAGATTTTAAAATTTGTTCTTTTGCAGCCTTGTTCAGCTTTGCTTTATTAGGCTTTTTACATATTTCCAGAACATCATGGAATGTAAAAACATCTACCCCGTATATCATTTCTAAAAAATTTCCTTAAAATTACACATTTAACAATAATTGGAAAAGCTAAATTTCAATCTTCTATATTTTTATAAAACAAGCGAATTAATTTACTATTTTTAGCCCCGAAAATTAAAAACAATAATACATGAGACTGAAAACTCTACTTCTTGCTGTATGTGTAGCAAGCACAACTGCTTTCGCGCAGAAAGTAAAATATTCTAAAGAGGATATCAAAAAAATGGAAACTTACCTTTTTAATGAAGGTTTTAATACTCCATCTCCTAAGAAAACATCTACCATCATCCTAAAAGACGGAACTACCTACAAAGGTTTCTGTAACAAGATTGAAACCAAAAAAGGACAGATCTACGAAGTCGCTATTAAAGACAGTGTTACCAAAAAGAATGCTACTTTCAATGCGGAACAGATCAATGAGATGTATGTATATCCAAGCAATGCGGAGAAGATTGCAAAAGTGGCAAAATACATGGGGAATATCAGAAATTTCGGAACTAAGAAATTGACGAAAAACACCAATAATGACAGAATTTATTTTGTCAACCAGACTGTTTCTCTAAAGAACAAAAAAGATGATAAGGAATTCCTGATGCAGGTTATCAATCCAGGTTTTGATGACATTATTTCAGTATACCACGATCCCAGGGCTAAAGAAACTACAGGGTTTTCTGTAATGGGTTCTCCACAGCTTGGAGGCGGAGTGATCAAGTCCTATTATGTAAAAAAGGGCAACAAAGTGATGTGGCTGCATAAAGATGATTTTGAAGACAATTATGATTTTCTTTTTGGAGACAATGCCGAATTTATGAAAAAGTATCCTAAAAATTCTGTGGAATGGGATTACTTTAGCTTTCTTGTAAGTGAATATACTGCAATGGCAAACGGATAAAATACTTTGAACCATAAAATAAAACCTGTAGAGTCATCTGCAGGTTTTTCTTTTTTAAATAGGGAAAGTTTCCTTAATTTTGTTGTATGAATCCTTCTTTAGAACTACAGCTCAAAACCTTACCATCCGAACCCGGCGTTTATCGTTATTATGATAAAAATGAACAGCTATTGTATGTGGGGAAAGCTAAAAATCTGAAAAAGAGGGTTCTCTCTTATTTCAACAAAAACCTTTCCGGATACAGGATCAAAATAATGGTCAGCAAAATCCAGCGTCTGGAAACAACCATTGTAAACAGTGAATATGATGCCCTTTTACTGGAAAATAATCTGATCAAGGAGCACCAGCCGTTTTATAATGTCATGCTGAAAGATGACAAGACCTATCCATGGATCTGTATTAAAAATGAAGATTTTCCAAGAATTTTCCTGACCAGAAATGTAATTAAAGACGGATCCGAATATTACGGTCCGTATGCAAAGGTACGTCCTGCAAAGATTTTACTGGATACCATTAAGCATATTTACAAACTCAGAACCTGTAACCTGAATCTTTCTCCGGCCAAGATCGCAGAAGGAAAATATAAAGTGTGTCTGGAATATCATATCAAAAACTGTGAAGGCCCATGCGAAGATCTTGAAAGCAAAGAAGATTATGATGAAAAGATAGATGCCATCCGCGGAATTATTAAAGGAGATTTCCGGAAAGCCAAAGAGTATCTGGTGAATCAGATGATGAAGCTGGCTTCCAATCTTAAATTTGAAGAAGCCCAGATCATTAAGGAAAGGCTGGATATTCTTGAGGATTATCAGGCTAAAAACACTGTCGTAAACCCGAATATTGATGATGTGGATGTATTTGGAATGACCAGTGATGAAACAGCGGCCTATGTTAATTTCTTTAAAATCCGAAACGGAAATATCATTCAGAGTTTCACTACAGAAATAAAAAAAATCCTTGAAGAAACCGATGAGGATATTATGGAAGAAGCATTGATAGAAATCCGTCAGAAGTTTTCTTCCGATTCTAAAGAAGTTCTTTTACCTTTCCATTTATCTGTGGAAATTCCCAATGTAAAACTGATTGTTCCTAAAGTAGGAGATAAGAAAAGAATTGTAGAGCTTTCAGAAAAGAATGCTAAAGAATACCGTCTTGAAAAGCTGAAACAGGTTCAGATTGTAGACCCGGAAAGACATACCAACAGAATCATGGCCGAAATGCAGAAGCTTCTGAGAATGCCGGTAGAGCCAAGGCATATTGAAGGTTTTGATAACTCCAATATTCAGGGAACTAATCCTGTATCAGCATGTGTTGTTTTCAAAGACGGAAGACCAAGTAAAGCAGATTACCGGATTTTCCATCCGAAAACAGTGGAAGGACCTAATGACTTTGCAACAATGGAAGAGGTTATCTATCGCCGTTATAAAAGAATGCTTGATGAAGGTGAAAACCTTCCGCAGCTGATTCTGATAGACGGTGGAAAAGGACAGCTGTCTTCTGCAGTAAAAAGCCTGAGATTACTGGGGCTTTACGGAAAAATCACCATTGTAGGTATCGCCAAAAGACTGGAAGAGATTTTCTTCCCGGAAGATCCTATCCCGTTGTACCTGGATAAAAAATCTGAAACATTGAAAATCCTTCAGCGTGTACGTGATGAAGCTCACCGGTTCGGGGTAAAACATCACAGAACGAGAAGGAAAAACTCTACCATAAAATCTGAACTGGAAGAAATTCCTGGTGTGGGAGAAAAAACCATTGAACTGCTTCTGTCTAAACTGAAGTCTGTAAAACGCATCAAAGAAGCCAATCTGGAAACCCTTGAAGAAATTCTGGGGAAAAGTAAAGCTAAAGTAATCTGGGAGTTTTTTAATGCAAATTAATGAACAGCACAATGTTTTTAGTTAATTTTTCCACAAATAACGTATCTATTTTTATGTGATCTTATATTGATTCCCTATTTCATCAATATGAGACAAAAAACCTATACTTCTTTAAATACAAAGAAAATATAACAACAAAAAACATCAATTAATAAATATTTTACTTAAAAACAGTATTATATGTATTTTTTTCATAAATTAGTATTATCAACTAATAACAGTAATACTATGAAGATTCTTCTGTTTTTATAAATCTGTTAAATTTTTGTTACTATTGTGGATGACACTAACTTCTATATTCAGGAAGTAAGGTTTCCCCTATCAAAATTGAAAAACACATCAGCATATATATTATTAAAGGCTCTTTTTCAAGAGCCTTTATACTTATTGTTTAGAGTACTTTTATTATTTTGCTGCATACACTTCTTTAGCATATTTACCATCAGCCTGAGGAATATCAATCACGATATTTCCGTTTTCAAAGTAGCCTATGGTTGTAGTTCCGTCAGATAACTTTACAATGAAAACAGAATCCTTGGAAGTTGCCTTGAAAACAGCAAACGGCACTGAACTACCAGACTTTGCCAGAATAAACTGATTTGGATCAAGCTGTATTTTCTGCAATTCCAGCTTGCCATTCGAGTAATTGCTGGCTTCTGAATTTGAAGCAGATACAGCTGAAACAATTTCAGAAGATGTACGCTGAGCATTATTATCAGATGCCGGTAATAATGCAGCAGGATTAGAAACCGGGATTTTAATCATGGCTTCTCTTAATGCATCCTGCAGGCCTTCTTCAAACTCTTTGATTTTTGAGCCGCCCTTAGACTCTAAAATCATATTATTATTACAATCTTTAAACTGTACTATCAATTTATTTTTAAACAGATTTTTATCATTAATGATATCAGCAGTGACCACATTACAGAAATTACTTTTAGCTTCTGCAGGCCATCTATCTTTAATGACAGGCAGAATTATATACTTTTTCCCGGTCAAAGCCTTGGTGAAAAAGTTTTTCAACCCATAATCCTCCTTAAATGTTTCAAATTTTTCGGGAATAGCTACATATTTATAATCTGAAACCTTTTGTGCAAAAGCCATTGTAGAACATACGGCTAACACTACCATTGATAACTTTTTCATTTTAATTATTTTAATCATTTCTGAATGCTCCCATATCCAGCTTTAATGAGAAGAAATTGGAATAGAAGTTAGATCCGCCTATGCCAGAATTCGTAATCGCATAATCCAGTGTAAGCCCTCTGTACCTGATTCCAAGGCCTGCACTTGGCTGGAAAGAAACCTTTCTTTTAAGATCTTCTATATCTGTAATGGATTGGAATCTGTTGATCCCCAATCTCACAAAAATCATTTTCTGATATCCTAATTCAGCTCCTGCATAAGGGCTGATACTTGCAAAATCTGTTGAAATCAATGAAGCCGTTTTGGCAAAGTCTACATTCAGTCCGGCTTCCGGAAGTACATATACACTGCTGTTGATTTCAAATAATTTACTGGCACCCACATTCAACTTAGGCATGGTAAGTTCCATTTTATCTTTTGGCGCCGGGTTGAATTCTTCTCCATTGACAACCGTTGAAAGTTCTTTTTGATTCACACTCCAGAAGTTTACAGTTGTAGTGATATCTCTCACCATTCCCCCGAATTTCCATCCGTTATCTGCCTTGTAAATTGCTCCCACATCGAAACCAAAACCATAACCATTGGCAAATTTCCCTACATTTCTATAAACAATTTTTGCGTTTACCCCAACATCTAATTTTGGATTTCCGCCCGGTCTGAAAGCATAGGAAAGAATAGCTGCATAATCGGATTGGGAGAATTTTGTAATTTTATCATAATCAATATTCCCTTCAGAATCAATCATCTGGGTTGTATTCAAAATATTATCTACCCCAAGTCTTACAACCGAAACCCCAAAAACACCTTCTTCCAGCACCTTTGCATAAGCCAGATAATCATATTTTGCAATGGATTCAAAGTATTCCGCGTGCATTGCAGCACCCTGCCAGTCTCTTTCCACAGACATCAAACCTGCCGGGTTCCACATGGGAGCGTACACATCATCCTGATTGGAAATGACGGCTCCTCCCATTGCAAGTCCTCTTGCTCCGGCTCCGATATTTAAAAATTCATTGGAATATTTTCTGATAATCTGAGATTGAGAGAGCCCAAACAGCAGTGAAAATGCAAATAAAAAATATTTTTTCATCATATAAATTTGATGCTTAGTTTAAGTTTTTAGTTTTTCTGGCTTTAATTAATCCATTTGCAATGATTGCCAGTATCATAACACCTGAAGCTATATAAAATATGGGGCTCATATGTTCTGATTCCCCAAAGATAAAAAAAGCTAGTATAATTCCGTAGACAGGTTCCAAATTAACTGTTAAAATTAAAGTAAAAGGTGATATATACTTCATTAATTTTACTGACTCAAGCATTGGAAAAGCAGTAAAAACACTGGCTAACAAGCATATTAACGCCAAATCCCTGTAATTTATTTCATTTATCTGAAAAATTTGCCCCGAAAGCAAATAAAATAGCATCAAAATAAACCAACCACAGAAAATTTCATAAAAAATAATGTTTCCTGAGCTTGTTTTTCCAAACATTTTTCCGTTAAAAACAGAAAAAATGGTCCCGAATACTGCACAGAGAATTCCGTAAATAATCCCTTCTTTAAAATGAAATTCCGTTTTGAAGATGAGTAAAATACAAGCCACGATAACTGCTCCCATCACCACCTCAGAGATATCAATTTTCCTTTTGAAAATAATGGGCTCCAGAACCGAGGCAAAGAGTGTAGATAAAGAAAGGCAGCTCAGTGCAATAGAGACATTGGAAACTTTAATAGAATAAAAGAAACAATACCAGTGCAGCGCCATCGCAAAACCTATGGCAGCCAGCTGAAAAAATATTTTTTTTGAAACCTTTATACTTTCCTTCTTAAAAACACGGATGAATACAAAAAGAAAAACAGAGGCAAAAAGCATTCTGTAAAATACAAGGATCTGAGCATTGGCATGAATCAATTTTCCTAAAATTGCAGTGAACCCCCATAAAAAAACTATTAAATGCAGCCTGAAAAGTGCCAATTTATGCATACCCTATCTTCTTTTATTTTTAAGATGCAAATTTACAAATAGGCTTTCACAAATCTTATAAAAATTTCACTTCATTCTATAAGCTGTTATCAATTTTGTAATTGAGGTCATTTTATGTAATTTAAATTGGAGCATATATGCATATTATATTATTTTGCAGACTGTTTTCAGCATATTGTATTTTCATAGCCAAAAACAAAAAACCCTGAAAATTTGTTGAACTTTCAGGGCCTTCAAATAATAAACTATTAAAAAAATAAACTAGGAACTTAGAGTATTACAGGGACATTATCCCTCATTACTCTGACGTAAAGTTAGAAAAAACATAGCATAAAAAAAAGTATTTTTCTGTTAAATATTTCATAATTTAAAACACTAATAGACAAGCAATTATGACCATCTTAAAAAAAACTATTTTACCATTATTTTTCATCTTTTTTTCTTATTTTAAAAGCAATACCTTACCCGCAGCCGACTACCATCTTTTTATAGAAAATAAAGGGCAACTTACCGGAACAGGAGCCGATAAAATAAAATATTATTACAAAAATAAGTCTATCAATATTTATTTAATGAATAATAAAATCACTTACCAGCTTACTGATGGTAAGTTTAAAAGTCATCGAATAGATATTCAGCTAAAAAATTCAAATAAATTATCCTCAGTAAGTACTGAAGAAAAAAACGAAAGTCCGTTTTTCTTTTACAGTGATCATGAGAAACTTGAAACTTTTGGATATAAAAAAATAATATTTAAAGAAGTTTATAAAAATATAGACTGGATCGTCTACATCAATGAAAATCATATCAAGTATGATTTTGTTGTAAAGCCTGGCGGTAACCCTTCAGAGATTCAGCTGGAAGTAGATAACGCAAAAAAAATTTCCCTTTCAAAGGATGGGAGTCTTTCTTTAAATACCAAGCTTGGAAAGATTACAGAAAAAAAACCGGTTAGTTTTCAACAGTCAAAAGAAATCAGTACAAGCTTTAAGCTCAATAGAAATATTGTTAGTTTTTCAGTGGATGAATATGATAAAAGTAAAGGCCTTGTCATAGATCCAAGTGTTGCCTGGAGTACTTATTACGGGGGCAGTTCCGATGATATTTTTTATAAAACCCTCCTTGATCAGCAAGGGAACTTATATGCTCTTGGTAAGAGTTCCTCTACAGGAATGGCCTCAGGGGGCTTTCAGAATACTTTAGGAGGGCAGACTGATGGACTAATCGTTAAATTCAATCCCGCTGGACAAAGATTATGGTCTACTTATTTCGGGGGAAGCGGTAACGAAAATTTTATAGGAGCAGCTATTGACAGTAATAATAACCTGATCGCTTCAGGCTGGACCTCTTCTTCATCCAATATAGCCTATCAGGGGCATCAAAGTTTTTTTGGAGGTGGAGCTGTTGATGCTCTTATTGCTAAATTTGATCCGGATGGAAACAGGATCTGGAGTTCTTATTATGGGGGTACAAATATGGATTATGGATGGCATTGTGCAGTGGATTCCAATAACAATATTTATTTATCCGGATATACATTTTCTACAACCAATATTGCGAATGCCGGCCATCAGAACACATTGGGAGGAAGCAGTGACGGTTTCCTTGTTAAATTCAACAGCAATGGGATAAGACAATGGGGAACCTATTATGGAGGTAATGAATCTGATGAAGCTGAGGCCTGCGCAGTAGATGAGAACGATAATGTTTATATAGCTGGTGTTACCCGCTCCACAACCAATATCGCTACTTCAGGAACCCATAAACCTGTTTTTTCGGATACTCAGGATGCTATGCTGGTGAAATTCAATTCCAATGGAGTAAGACTATGGGGTACCTATTTCGGGGGAGATTCTATGGAATATTTTAACAATATTAAAATCCGCAATAATGAAATTTACGCTGTAGGTGCCACTTATTCAAACAATAATATTTCCTACAACGGCTTTCAAAGTACATATGGTGGAAATATTGATGCTATGCTGGTCAAATTCAGTTCAGACGGAGCTCGCATAATGAGTACTTATTATGGTGGTGAACAAGCAGATGTCGGCAACGATCTTACTTTCGGAAGCAACGGGGAGATTTATCTTTTGGGTCAGACAAGCTCTACTACAGGAATTGCTTATCAGGGGTATGATAACACATTTAATGGTGGCTATGCTGATGCTTTTGTAGCAAAATTCAATGGAAACAACAGAGAATGGGCAACTTATTTCGGAGGGACCAGTAATGACCAACCCTATTCTATTTCTGTAGATGCCCAGAAGAATATCTATTTTGCAGGTTATACAAGTTCTACCAGTGGTATTGCATTTAATGGATTTTCCAACACGTATGGAGGAGGAAGTTTTGATGCCTTTCTTACCAAACTTGCAGACAATACACTTGGCATCTCAGAATCAAACCATACTGAGGCACGAATATATCCTAATCCTGTTGCAGATGATTTACATTTAAGTTTTAATAAAAAAATACTTGAAGTATCCGTCTATTCAATGGAAGGAAATAAAACATTCTTCAAAAACATAAATACGAGTCATACTAAAATTAATATGAGTAATTTAGCGAAAGGCTATTATATTGTTGAAATACTGTTAGAAGACAACAGTAAAGCAGTCAGAAAAGTATTAAAAAAATAAATCTAAATAAGTATATGGACATTGAATTCAATAAACGTGAAGATCAGAACAGACTAAAATTATCTGAAATAAATCGCTTACTTACTGAGATCAAAAAAGGAGGTGGTGAGAAGAGGCTTCAAAAGCTTCGTGATGAAGGAAAAATGACAGCAAGAGAAAGAATAGATTATCTTCTCGATAAAGATTCTGATTCCATAGAAGTAGGAGCATTTGCGGGATATGACATGTATAAGGAGCACGGGGGATGCCCTAGCGGAGGAGTTGTAGTAGTTATCGGCTACGTTTCCGGAAGACAATGTATTATTGTTGCTAATGATGCTTCTGTGAAGGCTGGCGCATGGTTTCCTATCACCGGAAAGAAAAACCTGAGAGCCCAGGAAATTGCCATGGAAAACAGGCTTCCCATTATTTACCTGGTAGACTCTGCAGGGGTTTATCTTCCTATGCAGGATGAAATTTTCCCGGATAAAGAACATTTCGGAAGAATCTTCAGAAATAATGCTAAAATGAGTTCCATGGGAATCATCCAGATCTCTGCCGTTATGGGAAGTTGTGTGGCTGGAG
This sequence comes from Chryseobacterium amylolyticum, assembly GCF_051011775.1. NCBI lineage: Bacteria > Pseudomonadati > Bacteroidota > Flavobacteriia > Flavobacteriales > Weeksellaceae > Chryseobacterium > Chryseobacterium amylolyticum. Next base: position 2,378 of record NZ_JBPCHX010000005.1, on the reverse strand, counting down.
GTGCTTACCTTCCCATTATGAGCGACGAGGCTATGATTGTAGATAAAACGGGTTCTATTTTCCTTGCCGGAAGTTATCTTGTAAAGGCTGCTATCGGGGAAAGTATAGATAACGAAACATTGGGTGGTGCTACCACTCACTGCTCTATTTCAGGCGTTACCGATTATAAAGCGAAAGACGACAAAGATGCTTTGAACAGAATCAAAAATATCATGAAATCTATCGGAACAACTGAGAAAGCCGGTTTCGACAGAATAGAAAGCTTTCCGCCAAAAGAAAATCCTGAAAACATCTTTGGGATCATGCCGGTATCCAGAGCTGAACAATATGACACCTACGAAATTATCAAATGCATTGTGGATAACTCTGAATATGAGGAATACAAGCCTGATTATGGCAAAAGCATTATCTGTGCAACAGCAAGAGTTGACGGCTGGTCTGTAGGAATTGTAGCCAATCAGAGAAAACTGGTAAAAAGCGGTAAGGGTGAAATGCAGTTCGGGGGAGTAATCTATTCTGATTCTGCCGATAAAGCTACAAGATTTATTGCCAACTGTAACCAAAGGAAGATCCCTTTAATCTTCTTACAGGATGTTACCGGATTTATGGTAGGTTCCAAGTCAGAACATGGTGGAATCATCAAAGACGGTGCTAAAATGGTAAATGCAGTTTCCAATTCCGTAGTTCCTAAGTTTACCATTATTACCGGGAATTCTTATGGAGCAGGTAATTACGCAATGTGCGGAAAAGCTTATGACCCGAGATTAATTGTGGCATGGCCTTGGGCTGATCTCGCAGTAATGGGTGGAGCGCAAGCCGCAAAGGTGTTAGCCCAGATTCAGGAATCAACGTTAAAGAAACAAGGAAAAGAAATTTCAGAAGAAGAGCACAACGAAATTCTGGATACTATCTCAAAGAAATATCAGAAACAAACCGAGGCTACCTATGCAGCGGCAAGATTATGGACAGATGCTATTATCAATCCGGCGGATACAAGAAAATGGATTTCTATGGGAATTGAAGCAGCAAACCATTCTCCTATTACAGAAAAATTCAATCTGGGAGTAATTCAGGTCTGATAAAACAATAACAAAATAAAAATACGGCTATCTCAGTTTGAGATAGCCGTATTTTTTTATACTTAAAACCAGTTTTATTCCTAGGAGCTTTTTCCCGCTATCCATTCCTACTCCTCGCGCCTGCGCTGCCACCCTGAGCGAAGCCGAAGGGTCTGAGCGCTTGCTGCGGGGTAACCATTGCTATCGGGGCTATGATGATGAATGGATGATGAATGATAAGTTATTAATGATCGGAACCGGGGTTCGGGATACGGGTTCCGGGGTATGTGCTTCTGAGATTTAAGCCATACCATAAATTGTAAAGTTGTAAACCGTGGGTTATAATGCTTCTGTTTCAATGGTCTTAATCCTGTTCCAATAATGTCATTCCGCAGGAATCCAGACTTAGTTATCAGAGCTTCAGGGTCCCAGAGTTGAGTGGTTATAAAGGCTTTGGATGGTTAAGATTTATAATGAACTATAATTTCAAATGTAAAATGCATTGTTTAGACTCCTGCGGAGTGACAACGTGGAGGGAATGATAAACGGTAATAGTGACAGCAGTACATCATTTACTGATAAGAGATCAATGATGAATGATGTTACAAGGTTCGGGATACGGGTTCTGTGGTATGTACGTGCTTCTGGGATTTAAGCCATACCATAAATTATAAAGTTGTAAACCGTGGGTTATAATGCTTCTGTCTCAATGGTCTTAATCCTGTTCCAATAATGTCATTCCGCAGGAATCCAGGCTTAGTTATCAGAGCTTCAGGGTCCCAGAGTTGAGTGGTCAAAGGCTCTGAATGCTTAAGATTTATAATGAACTATAATTTCAAATGTAAAATGGCTTGTTTAGACTCCTGCGGAGTGACGAAAGGAGGGAATGATAAACGGTAATAGTGACAGCAGTACATCATTTACTGATAAGAGATCAATGATGAATGATGTTACAAGACTCGGGATACGGGTTCCGTGGTATGGATTTCTGGGGTTTGGGATGGAACTAATAAAGAGTTATGCACTGTGAGTTATAAATACCCTCTGTCTCAATGGTCTTAATCTTGTTCCAGTTGTGTCATTCCGCAGGAATCCAGACTTAGCTATCAGAGCTTCAGGGTCCCAGAGTTGAGTGGTCAAAGGCTCTGAATGCTTAAGATTTATAATGAACTATAATTTCAAATGTAAATGCATTGTTTAGACTCCTGCGGAGTGACAACGTGGAGGGAATGATAAACGGTAATAGTGACAGCAGTACATCATTACTGATAAGAGATCAATGATGAATGATGTTACAAGACTCGGGATACGGGTTCCGGG
>NZ_JBPCHX010000004.1:0-507453 GCF_051011775.1 Chryseobacterium amylolyticum | reverse complement strand
CGGATCGCGGAAGTTTTCTCAATTTCTTTTTAAAAAATTGATCCGGTAGTTCAGCTGGTTAGAATGCCGCCCTGTCACGGCGGAGGTCGCGGGTTCGAGTCCCGTCCGGATCGCAGCTATGATATCAAAGTAGTATAAAATACTGTAAAATATAATTTTTGCAGTATTTTTTTTGTGTTGAGTTTTTATAATCCCGAATAAGAAAACTTTGCAAAATGTACTTTCACAACATTACGATATCAAAGCTTATATTTTAAATAAAATTAACATATAGCATTAAAAATATTAATAATAATTGTTACCTTCGCTCAATAATAAAAGCCACCAGTTGTTGAATTAATGAAAATGGAATTTTAGATTTATTGTATATGGGGAATATTTTTAAAATCAAAGTCTTAAGGTATATGCCTAAGTGGCTGGCTTTTCTTATCGATGTTTCAGTTGTTTCTGTTCTATATTTTTTCCTGAATACTCTGAACATGAAAGTTGATCTGATCGGAAATCAAAATGAAAAAATATTTTCTGTGATAACGGTTACTATTCTGTTTGTACTCTTGCTCAAAACAGAAAAGGGAATTATAAGACACTTTGTTTCTTTTGATTTATCTAAAATTGTGTGGTTTTCTGTAAGTGCTTTTGTGGTATTTCCGGGATTGAGTCTTATATCAGAATTTGCATTGGATAAACCTGTTTATTTATTTTCTGTTCTTTTTTTCTTTTTCTTAGTATTTCTGATATTCTTTTCGGAACCACAACCAGATTTTTTACGGGAAAATCTATGAGAATAATCCCTCTCATAAGAAAATAATGATATCAGAGTTTGATTGAGGAAACTGAGTTCATGAATTATAAGAAAATAACTGTTGTAGTCATTAATTAACAAGGAATAACGGAATGTCTGAAAATGAAGTATATAATTAAAATTAAGGAATTAAATAAATAAAAAAAATAATATTAAAATAATAATTTCGCCATTTTGTTTTTAAACGGAATGAAAATTGCTAGAGAAAGAATTGATTTCAACATGGGGAATTTAAAGTACACTTTAAAATGTTTAAATGATACGGTAAGCTTTACTGTAATTATATTTAAATAAGATTGAAATCAATCTGTAAACCTAAATAATAACACAAGTAGATAAGAATAATAACATATGAATAAAACTATTATTGCATATATAGTACTGTTATCGGTTACTTTATTGTCATGCAGACCGAAGCAGAACATGGTATATATGTCAAAGCATAATATGGAAGAGGAGGTTGCAAAAGCCAAGTTTCAGGGCTTACATATTCAGGAAGGAGATGTCCTCCTGATTCTTGTATCTGCACTTGACGAAATTGCTGTAAAACCTTTTAATCTTAATACTGTAAATAAAGTAGGGAGCGAAAGCGGTACAGGAATAAATCAATATGTACAACCAAGTGAATACCTTGTTAATGAAGAAGGCTATATTTCTTTTCCGGTTTTAGGAAATATATATACCAAAGGAATGACACAGGTGCAGCTAAAACAGGAGCTGGAATCCCGTCTTAAGAGGTATCTAACTGATCCATTGGTGACCATTACCCTTAAAAATTTCAATGTAAGTGTTTTAGGAGAGGTAAAGGAACCGGGGCAGAAAGAAAGTGTTTCTCAAAAAATCAATATTTTTCAGGCACTCGGGCTTGCAGGTGATATGACAGATTTCGGAGATCGTACCAATGTAAAGCTTATCCGTACAGGGGAGGATGGAACAGACCAGATTGTTAATGTGGACCTTACCAGATCCGATATTGTGAGTTCGCCGTACTATTATATGAAGCAAAATGACATATTGTATGTACAGCCGGACAAAAATAAACAAGTCCAAGCCAACTCCAACCCTAACAGAGCCCTTACTTTCCAGATCATTGGTGCTTTACTGACAGCTGGTACACTTATTATTGCTTTAACACGACGATAAAATATGCAGCAGATAGAACTTCAACCCAAGGAGGAGAAATTAAATTTAAAGAAAACCATTTCACAGTATTTATATAAATGGCCATGGTTTATAGCCTCCATTATTCTATGTGTAGCGGTTGCTTACATTTATCTTAGGTACAGTGTCCCTAAGTATCAGACAAAAACTACCCTTAAATTTGATAAAAAACAAAACGACCTTTCTTCAGCTCTTGCGGATCTTGATAATCTTGGAATTGGACTAGGGAATGCCGATGAGCTGAAAAGTGAAGCCGCTGTAGTGAATTCGCGTCCTATATTGATGCAGGTTGTAAAGAACTTAAATCTGAATGTAGAATATTTCAGTGCGGGAGAAATTAAAGATTCCCAGCTATTCAGCAAAGCACCTATTACTGCAAGGATATTAAGCTATACGAAAGGAAAATTTGTTTCCGCTGCTTATACATTAACAGATATAAAAGGAGATGAGTTTAACATTCACAGTGAGAAGAAAAAGAATGTTGTTAAGGGTAAATTTAATACTCCTGTACTGTTAGATTTCGGTACAGTGATATTCCAGAAAAATCCGGGTTATACTGTGAAATCGGATTACAAAATTGTCTTTTCAAATCCTATTGAAAAAGTAAAAAAGCTGGAAAAAACGATTCAGGTGAATTTACCGGATGAGAAAGCTATGCTGATGGATATCAGTCTTATAGGTTCCCTTCCTGAAAAGTCCGAAGCTATCCTTAATGAAGTTACCAGGCAGTATAACCTGGATGGACAGAGAGATAAGAATCTACAGGCTCAGAATACACAGGTGTTCATCGACAAAAGGCTGGAAGTAATTACCAAAGATCTTTCAGGAGTAGAAAATCAGAAAGAGGATTTTCAGAACCGTAACCGTATTGTAGACCTTCAGGCACAAGCTGAACTGGCACTACAGAATACAAGTGATAATACCAAGCTCCTTCTTCAGCAGCAGGCTCAGCTTGATCTTTTGAATTCACTTTCAGGAGAAGCTTCGAAAGGCAATAATCAGCTTATGCCATCCAATCTTGGGCTCAATCCTTCATTGGAACAGTCTATTGCTCAATATAACTCATTAATCATCAGTAGAAATAAAACCCTTAAACAGGCTACCAATGAAAACCCTGCTGTTATAGAAATGAACAGGGAAATTGCCTCTTTAAAGGAAGTTATCCGTGATAATATCCGTGAGCAGAAGCAAACGGTCCAGACAGGTATTTCTCAGCTTCAGAACCAGATCAATACGAATAATAATATGATCGAAAAGGTTCCCGGACAATCTAAAGTATACAGAGGAATTGAACGTCAGCAAAACCTTAAAGAACAATTATTTCTATTCCTTCTTCAAAAAAGAGAGGAAAATGCAATCAATCTTTCTGTAGATGTTCCGAAAGCAAAAATCGTAAATCCGGCATTCACAGAAGATGCTGCAGTATCACCTAAAAAAGATATTATTCTTCCAGGGGCAGTATTGCTTGGAATATTAATTCCGTTTGCTGTTTTCTATATATTATTCCTGCTGGATGATAAAATTTATAGCAGAGAAGATATTAAAGAGCGTTCAGGATTAGGTGTATTAGTAGATATTCCTTCACTTACAGATTCGGAGAATCATTTGGTACAGAAAAACGACTTTTCAGAACTGGCAGAAGCTTTCAGGGTTCTTGTTTCCAATTTAAAATTTGTATTACCGGTAAAGGATTCAGCTAAAGTTATTATGGTTACTTCTTCCGTGAAAGGAGAAGGAAAAACCCTGGTATCTGTGAATCTCGCACTTACCATCGCAAATAAAAACGCAAGAGCTCTTCTGATTGGATCTGATATCAGGAATCCCCAGATTCAGAGATATGATAATGAACCTGTTAAAAGAAAAGGTCTTACAGAATTTTTATATGATGAATCTGTAAAAGTGGAAGAGCTTATTCATACTTCAACGACCAATCCTTCATGTGATGTTATCTATGCAGGAGCTATTCCTCCAAATCCTCAGGAACTACTTTCCAACGGGCGTTACCAGAAGCTTATTGAGCAGATGTCTTCTCAATATACTTATATTATTATTGACTCTGCACCATTGATGCTGGTTTCAGACACGTTAAGTATTGCTGATACCGCAGATGCAACATTATATGTGGTAAGGTCAGGAGTATCAAAAAATATCCTGATTGATTTTGCAAATGATCTGGTAAGAGATTCAAAACTTTCCAATGTGTCTTTTGTAATTAATGACGTATCAAAACGTGCAGGCGGATATGGATACAACTATAGCTATGGTTATGGATACAGCCAGACTAAAGCCAAGAAAAGTTGGTGGAGTAAAATTTTCAAATCATAAAAATGAATAAAATTTTAATTACAGGTGGAGCGGGTTTTATTGGCTCTAACTTAACAGAGTATTTTTTAAACAAAGGCTATTACGTGGTGTGCCTGGATAATTTTGCAACAGGACACCGTCATAATATTGAACCTTTCCTTGAAAATCCAAATTATAAACTCATTGAAGGGGATATCCGTGATTTGGAAGTTTGTCGGGAAGCTGTACAAAATGTAGATTATATTCTGCACCAGGCAGCACTCGGTTCAGTTCCAAGGTCTATTAAGGACCCTATCACAAGTAATGATGTAAATGTATCAGGATTTCTGAACATGCTGGTTGCAGCCCGGGATGCTAACGTAAAACGTTTTGTATATGCTGCCTCATCTTCTACTTACGGAGATTCTGAATCATTGCCTAAAGTGGAGGATGTGATCGGAAGACCTTTATCTCCTTATGCCATCACTAAATATGTCAATGAATTATATGCTGATGTATTTGGGAAAACTTACGGCATGAAATGCATCGGCCTTAGATATTTTAATGTATTCGGTCGCAGACAGGACCCGAACGGAGCTTATGCTGCTGTAATTCCTTTGTTTGTAAAACAGTTAATCAACCATGAATCTCCTACAATAAACGGAACAGGGGATTATTCACGTGATTTCACCTACATTGATAATGTTATTCAGATGAATGAGCTGGCTATGCTTACTGAAAATCCCGAAGCAATAAATACCGTTTATAATACAGCAGTAGGAGACCGTACCACATTGAATGATCTGGTGGGGTATCTTAAAAAGTATTTAAGTGAATTCGATGAGAAGATTGGTGAAGTGGAGGTTATTCATGGTCCAAACCGTGTAGGAGATATTCCTCACTCTCTGGCATCTGTTGAAAAAGCAGAAAAATTATTAGGTTATAAGCCAAGCCATACGATAGAAAAAGGATTAAAAGAAGCTATCAGCTGGTATTGGGAAAATTTAAAATAAACAAGCTTAAATTGATTCTTTGTGGAAAAACAATATAAAATTGCCGTAATCGGATTAGGATATGTAGGTCTGCCTTTAGCAAGATTATTTGCAACAAAATATCCGGTTGTAGGTTTCGATATCAATCAGAAAAGGATTGAAGAATTAAATACGGGTACTGACAGTACTCTGGAAGTAGAAAACGAGGTACTGAAAGCGGTTTTAAAACACCAGAGCCCTTTTAATCAGAACGGAGAGAAGGGATTGTACTGCTCAGCAGACATCAATGATATTAAGGATGCCAATATCTATATCGTGACAGTTCCTACCCCTGTAGATAAGCATAACCGTCCGGATCTTACTCCATTATACAAATCTTCAGAAACTGTAGGTAAGGTACTGTCCAAAGGAGACATTGTTATCTATGAATCTACGGTATATCCGGGAGCTACAGAAGAAGAATGTATTCCTGTTCTGGAAAAAGTTTCAGGATTCAAATTCAATCAGGATTTCTATGCAGGATACTCACCGGAAAGAATCAATCCAGGTGATAAGGAGCACACGGTAGAGAAAATTCTGAAAGTTACATCAGGTTCTACACCGGAAATCGGAAAAGTGGTAGATACTTTATATAAATCTGTGATTGTAGCCGGAACTCACCTGGCTCCAACGATCAAAATTGCAGAGGCGGCTAAAGTAATTGAAAACTCACAGAGAGATATCAATATTGCTTTTGTCAATGAGCTGGCTAAAATTTTCAACCTCTTAGAAATTGATACCCATGCGGTATTGGAAGCGGCAGGAACCAAATGGAACTTTCTGCCGTTCAAACCAGGATTGGTAGGTGGCCACTGTATTGGAGTAGATCCATATTACCTGGCCCAGAAAGCCCAGGAGAATGGGTATCATCCGGAGATTATATTGGCAGGACGCCGTCTTAATGACTCTATGGGGCAATATGTGGCTTCACAGCTTGTAAAAACGATGATCAAAAAGAAGATCTCAATTAATGGAGCCAGAATATTGAACTTAGGAATAACGTTTAAAGAGAATTGCCCGGATGTACGTAATACGAAGGCTGTAGACGTTATTCAGGCGCTTGAAGATTATTCTCTACATGTTACAACTTTTGATCCGTGGGCTAAACCTGAAGAAGTGAAACATGAGTACAATCTTACCGTTGTCAATGAAATTCCGGAAGAGAAATTTGACGCAATTATTCTTACAGTTGCTCACAAAGAATTCATGGGATTGAACCTGAATAATTATCTGAAGGAGGGAGGAATTGTTTATGATGTGAAGGGAGTGCTGGAGGAATGTGATTCCAGATTATAAAAAATAAGTGAAGAGAGAAAACAGAATGATGCTGTGTTTCCTCTTCGCTTTTCCGGATTTGTCCGGTTTGAAATGTTTTGTACCGTATTATACTATTTATTTAAATTAAGAAGTAAGAATCCTATTGAGCATGGAGGTAAATAAATCATATAAATTAGTTTTATTCACTTTAAGTTTTTTGTTTTTCTCTATAGGTTTCTTTATCTATGGCAAAGTAAGCAATACTTCCTATCAGGATGTTTATTTTCTGCCTATAGGCTTGGGTTTTTTTACCTTACTTATTTCTAATATCTTTATAAAGCTAAAATCGTATTTTATCTTCTGGATTATAACAATTCAGCAGATTATCCGTTACATTATCATACCCTTTCTTTTTATAACCGGTGATAAATTAAGATTTGGCAGCATTACAATTAATGAAGCTTATGCGGTAGCGATGATGCTCATTGAATTATTGTTTATTTTGATTGCTTACCATATTTGTATGTCTTCAAAAGAAGTTAAGCCTAAGAGAGGGAAATTAGACTTCTTACCACTCAATACCGTTACAACGGGATTGTTTTTTCTTTTTATACTGATTATTGCATCGAACAGAAATTTCTTACATAAATTAAGTTTTGTATGGGACATTGCTACTTATTTAAAGCTTAAAGTTTCCGGAGATCTGGAAAGTGTTTCGCCGTTGGTAAGTATTATGTTTCCCGTAATGCGGGCATATATTGTTCTTTTCATCTTTTCCGTTATAAATTCTTTTAAAATAAAGCAGATTACAAAGCTGATGCTTTCAATACTTGTAGTGTTGATTAATGCAACTATTATTATTGGTGTTTCCAGATTTAGTATTGTATATGCTTCTTTTCCTTTAGTTCTTTTGCTTATTTATTTTTATCCGGATTACAGAAGAAAAGTGGTTACCTACTCATCAGTTTTCTTTGTCGCTATTTTGTTATTGGCTTCATTGACAAAATTTTCCGGCAATACAAAAAAGGCAGACGTAGGAGGCTTCTTCAGTCTGCACGAGCTGAATGCTTATTTCGGTGGAGTTGCCAACTATGCTATAGGATATGATTCTTATCAAAAAAATATGGTAAATCCATTTGATAAGTATTATTATTTTATCTCCGATGTTACACAAAATATTCCACTATTATCAAAATTTTCCAATGACAACTATAAAACCAACATAAAATTTAATAACCATATTTACGGAGCAGGTAGGTCCAGAGACCAGATTGTACCGGTATCTGTTGCCGGACTTTATCATTTTTCAAAATATTTTTTTTATATCTATATATTTATTTTATCCATTTTAGCCTTTAGGTTTGAAACAAAAGCTTACACGACCAGTTCACCAGTTCTGTTCTTCTTGTATATCATTCTGGCTTTTGGCTGTTCAACATCAATGATGATCAATATTGGTTCCCTTTCAGCTACATTATTTATCAACTTAGTTGTGTTTATACCATTTTTCACAATGATTAACAAATTAAATCTGTCAAAATGAAAAAAGTGATTTTCTTATGTTTAGTATTACTTAGTTTTTTGGGAAGTTGTCAGGAATATGTTAGAGACCGTTTCTCAGGATTCGATACGGTTAAAAGCCAATATTTTGCAAATGCAAAAGACCTTACGGGCTATCTGCCAAAAGGATACTCCAAAGATGGAGGTACAGATTATACTTCTTATATACAGCAAGGAATCAATGAGAATTCAGTCATTATAATGCCTGATTTTCCGATTCTTATTAATGAAAATGGATTGGCATTAAAATCAAATCAGAAAATTCTTTTTCAGAAGAATTCAAAGCTGATCATGAAGCCTAACAGTAAAGACAGAAATGGAATGCTTAATCTCTTTGGTATCCAAAATGTAGATCTGTATTACCCTTCTATAACAGGAGATAAGCATAAACATCTTTCCACTAGTGGAGAATGGGGGATGGGGATTTATATACTATCATCCACCAATGTTAATATCGTTGGCTCATATATTGAGAGCTTTTGGGGGGATGGGATATGTATCGGAGGACGAAACAACATTAGCTCTTCAGGAATTACCATAAAGAATGTCATCCTGAAAGATAACCGCAGAAACGGAATTACAATCGGAGGAGTAAGTAATCTGCTGTTGGAAAATGCTTACATTGCCGGTACTACAGGAACAAATCCTCAGGCAGGAATAGATGTAGAGCCAGACAGTAATTTCTATGATGTCAAGAATATTAAACTTAATAATATTGAAACTGAAAAAAACGGAAACTACGGAATCATTATTTCACCAGGAAATATGGTTGGGAAAAATCTGAAAGATATTTCAATTACTATAAACAACTTTAAGGATAACGGTTCTAAAATAGGCCTTGGATTAGCTGTTACCAGAGATAAGCCCAATACGCAATTTCCTCAGCTCAACGGAAATATTATTATCAATAACTTTTCTTCACAAAATAATTCGACTGCCAAATTCAGATCATTTAAAGGAGCTTCTCACCAGGTTAATGTAAAGATGGATTTCGGAAAACTGAGCCCGGCTTCCAGAAGTGCGGTGGGATATGGTCAGAAATTAAAGAATAATGCAGAAACGATTACGCTGAAATAATGATCAATAAAATAAAGAAGATTTTCAATACTAAAGATAAGAAAGCCTTGCTGGAGAACTTTATTTCACTATCTGCTCTGCAGTTGGTTGGAATGTTGTTGCCATTAGTTACCCTTCCTTATATTTTAAGAGTAATAGGGTTCGAAAAATACGGAATCATTGTTTTTTCAGCATCACTTATTGCCTACTTTACATCTTTAACGGACTTCAGCTTCAGAATTACAGCGACCCGTGACGTGGCTATTTACAGAGACAGTCCGAAAAGACTTAATATTATTTATAGTAAGGTTCTAACAATTAAGGCGCTTTTCCTACTTCTTTCTTGGCTTATCATTGGTATTGCTGTGTATGTGTATCCGCCATTCTATGAAAACAGAGAAATATACTTTTACACAAGCTTACTCCTGTTAGGATATGTATTGTTTCCGGAATGGTTTTTCCAGGGAATTGAGCAAATGCGCTATATTACGTATCTGAATCTAGGAATTAAACTCTTTTTTACATTATGTGTTTTTATTTTTATTAAAAAAGAAAGTGATTTCTGGATTTATCCATTGCTGCAGAGTGCAGGATATGTTGGAGCAGGTCTGGTAGGACAATATTTACTTGTAAAAAAATACAAACTGAAGTTTATTTTTCTGCCTTACAAACTGATTGTCAAGACAATAAAAATCAATTCACCGATTTTTATAAATCAGTTTGTTCCTACTTTATACAACAATACGAGTACATTCCTGCTGGGGATCTTGGGAACTCCAAAGCTTGTGGGGATTTATCAGGCTATTCTGACTGTGGTAAATCTGATTGTGACATTAATTGAAATCCTTTCCCGCGTGTTTTTCCCTTTTCTTAATCGAAAGAAAGATGCATTTAACTGGTATAAGAACATGATGCTGATTACCATAAGTGTAATGATAGCCGGAGTATTAATTTTCAATAAATTAATTTTCTGGTATCTGCATATCAGTTATGAAAATGCTTTTTGGATTCTAACGATCCTGTCATTAGGACTGTTTGGGTATACACTGTATAATATTTTCGGGCTTAATTACTTTATTGTTCATCGTCAGGATAAATTAGTGATGAAGAATACTCTGATTTTTTCAGTTATAGGTTTTTTTATTACCATCCCACTGATCAGATACTTCACAATTTTTGGTTCTGCGATCAGTCTGAGCCTGGTACGATGTTTAATAGGCTCAAGCCTGTTTTTTAAATGGTTGAAAAATGATACTACAAAAAATTAATAATAAGCTCCTTAACCTGTTTTTAAGCAGTTATTATAAAAAATTAAAAGGAATTAATTTTTTAGGAAAAGTGCACTTTAAAGGTAAGCCTGTGATTTTTAAACATCACGATGCCAGAATAGTAATAGGAAAAAATACATTGATAAACTCGTCAAAAAAGAAATATCACATCAACATGCATTCTGCCTGTAAACTATTGGCAGACAGACCTCAGGCTGAGATCATTATTGGCGAAAACTGTAGAATACATGGCACATGCATTCATGCGGTAAAAAAAATTCATATTGGTAATAATTGTCTGATTGCAGCTAATACCAATATTATAGATTCGAACGGACATATCCTTGCCATGGATCATCCCATTGACAGGCTTACAATCGCTGATGAAGGAAAGCAGGTCATTGTGGAAGATAATGTATGGATTGGATCAAATGTAACCATACTGGGAGGAACCATTATCAGAGAAGGATCTGTGATTATGGCCGGAAGTGTTGTAAAAGGGGAAGTTCCTGCAAAAAGCATATACGGAACAGATTCGTTTAAAGTGATTAAACAATATGAATAGAATGAAAGTAGCAATACACCATCGTAAAGGAAGTTTTTCCGACCGATGGATCGAATATTTGGAAGAAAAGAATATACCTTATTTGTTGGTAAATGCTTTTGATAATGATATTGTTAAACAGATTAAAGAAAATAGGGTAACTCACTTTATGTGGCATTTTAATCAGAATTATTTTGAAGATATGCTGCATGCCAAATCGTTGTTCAGGTCTATCAACCAAATAGGTGTCAAAACATATCCTAATGAAGAGTCTTACTGGCACTTTGACGATAAAGTAGCACAGAAATATCTTTTGGAAGCATTAGACGTACCACTTGTAAAAGCGGATGTTTTCTACCATAAAAGTGAAGCTGTAAATTATATAGAAAAAACTTCATTTCCTAAAGTTTTTAAGCTGAAGGGAGGTGCAGGTTCGATTAATGTAAAGCTGGTGAAAACAAAACATCAGGCAAAAAAGCTTGTAGATAAAGCATTTAACGGAGGATTTGCTGCTTATGATTCTTGGGCTGTCTTTACCGATACTATCGAAAGGTTTGGAAGACAGAAAACCTGGCATAATTTTCTTAGAATTATCAAGTGGGGATTTAAAGGAATATTTGTAGATAAACAATACAAAGTTTTTCCAAAGCAAAGAAACTATGTGTATTTTCAGGAGTTTATTCCGGGGCTGAAATATGATATAAGACTTATTGTAATTGGCGATAAATGTTATTATCTGAAAAGAAATACAAGAGATAATGATTTCAGGGCTTCAGGCAGTGGGATGCTTGAGTTTACTCCTGGGGATTTTAATCTGGAAGCAGTGGATATTGCTTTCAAGACAGCCCAAAAGCTGAATATGGTAAGTGTTGCCTATGATTTTATATTCGACTCAGAAGACAAACCTTTGATGGTAGAAATAAGCTATGGCTTTCAGCCGTTTGTCTATGACCGTTGCCAGGGCTTTTATGATGCTGAGTTGAAATGGCATGAAGATAAGGTCAATCTGGAATATGAAATCGTACAGTGTTTTTTAAAAAATTTTTAAGATTGATAATCTTAAAGTAGTTATAAATTAATGTTAACTTTGATTCAAACGTTTGTGACATATTAAAATTTTGTATATTTGTTATATATAGTGAAAAACTTATCCATAATATAATTATTGTAATTATTTGTTTGCATAAATATATTATTTTAAAGATAAATTTACTTTGTCGCATTTGGTCACTGAACACACAGATCTGAAAAAAAATCCTTTTTTTATTAAAATAATGACAATATATTCTGACGTAGTCTGAGATAATACTGTAATTATTTTGTTGATCAGGTTAGCTTTAAAAACTTATAACTCAATTTTTATTATATAGTAATAATGAAAGTGATATAAAATGAATATAATTTTCCTTGAAGCCGTTCAAATCCATGGTGGTGCTCGTAAAAGTACTATAGAGTTGGCAAGACGACTGAATGAAGAGGGGCATAATTCGGCAATTGTAGATTTCTGGGGAAGTTGCAGTGAATTTGTTGAAGATGTACAGGCCAATAAAATCCCGATACATATTTTAAAGAAAAATGATAGTCCTATTGCTATTTTTAGCTCAAAAAATCCTTTTAAAATAGGTATAAACATCATTTTGTTTTTATTGGACTGGATCAGGCTGCAGAAAGAGTTTAAGAAATTTCAAAATACTTTTAAACCAGATGTGGTTATTGTTAATAATATCAAAACCAACTCAATCTTAAAGAAAGGAAAAGATTACAAGATTGCTTATTTTGCCAGAGGCTGGTTTGCATATAATTCAATCGGCTTCCTTAAAAAGCTGATGTTTAAATATAATTCTGATTATTTTATCGGGGTTTCGCAGTCTACCAGGCAGGCTATTTTTACAGGTGGTCTTGCGCCCTTGGAGAAAATTTTTGTAGTTCCTAACGCTATTGATATAATCAAAGTAGATCAGTATAAAAAGGAAAGAGAAGTACGAAAAGAGGGCGATCCAATGGTGATCTTGCATTGCGGGGGCTTTTTACCAGCAAAAGGTCAGGATCTATCTGTTTCACTGGCTAAGAAATTAAAAGAGAACCAGATCAACTTTAAAATGATTCTGATGGGAGCTGTGTATGATACACCGGTTTCAGATAATTTTCTGAAGAAAATCAGAAATGATATTGCTCAATATAAGCTGGATGACCACATAGAGATTCTTCTTAATCAGAAAGATCCGTACAGTATTTTTAAGAACAGTGATATCCTTATACACCCTTCTGATACAGAAGGATTGCCACGTGTCATTATGGAGGCTCTGGCATTTGGAATGCCTGTTATTGCCAACCCTGTTGGAGGAGTTACAGACTATATTCTGAACAATTTTACAGGGTATATTGCTACACATAATCACGTGGATGATTATTATGATGCGATTCATAAACTTTATAATGATAAAGAACTGTATCAATTCATCGCAGATAATGGGAAAAGTCTTATTGTTCATAATTATGATAAGAAAAACCAGGTAGAAGAGTTTGATAAAATTTTTAAAAAGCTAGGGAACATATGAAGGCAATAACGGTTTTTACACCGACATTCAATAGGGCAAAAACCCTTGTCAGGCTTTATGAGTCCTTATGCGGGCAAAGTTCTTCAGACTTTAAATGGATTATTGTAGATGATGGTTCAAGTGACAATACACGTGCCCAAGTTGAAATGTGGATTGAAGAAAATAAGATTGATATCCAGTATTATTATCAGAAGAACAAAGGCAAGCTGGCGGCACAGATATTGGCTTTGGATTATATTGACACAGAGTTGTTTACCTGCATAGATTCTGATGATTATATGCCGCATGATGCTGTAGAAAAAATACTGAAGTTCTGGAAGACGAATAAAAAAAACAATTCGGCGGGAATTATAGGTTTGGATGCTTACCAGGACGGTAGTGTGGCAGGAGAATATTTACCGGATATCAAAGAATCTACCTATTCAGAGCTGGTAGACTATTATAAAATTAAAGGAGATAAGAAATACATCTTCGATACAGAGGTTTATAAAAAGTATTTGCCATATCCATATTTTGAAAATGAAATCTTTCATGAAGTAAGCTGGATATTTACGCTGATTGATCAGGATTATAAATTTCTCCTTTCAGATGAAGTATACTGTATTATAGAGTACCAGCAGGACGGACTGTCCAATGGGCTGTATAAAAGATATAAAAACAGCCCCAACTCATTCATGGAATACAGAAAAGTAAAAATGAAGTATGGGATCAATAAAAAAGTAATACTGAAAAATTCAATACACTATATATCATCGAGCCTTTTTGCCAAGAAATGGAATTTTTTCAAGGGCTCACCCAATAAGCTATACACATTCATTGCCATCCCTTTTGGTATAGCCTTGAATGTCTATATCAACTATAAGGTAAAGCAAAATACGAACAGGATTAAACAAGGAAAATTAAATTAGAATGAACGCTATAATAGTACCCGGAGTAACAGATTTAAATAAAGGTGACCAGGCTCTCGTTTGGGAAAGCTGGAGATTGGCCAAAGATACCGGGCTTTATGATGAGGTATATATATTGGATGCAGGAGAGAACGCTGAAGAAAGAGAATTACTATGTAAACAATCTGAGGAGCATGGCTTTAAGCTATTGGATAACATCCTGAAACACCCCCGCAGAGGACAGCATAAATCTGATGAGCATATAAAAGAATCCAAGCTTGAACTTTTAAAGCAGATCAGAAATGCCGGTATAGATTTTAAAAATACAAGATATTTAATTAAGATATGCAATGATCTTGAGAAAGTAAAGAAATCCTTTGATGATAAAACGTACCAGACCGTTAAACAGTTTCACGATGCGAAAACTATTTTTGTAAAAGGAGGAGGTTTTATTCATGCCTATGGAGAAAAAACGGCGCCTTACCTGATGTGGTATTTTCTGTTCTATGTAAGATTAGCTAAAGCATTGGGGAAAAAAGTAGTCTTTTTACCCAACTCATACGGACCTTTTATAGGACTTACTGTGAAGCAGCAGGTACGTTCTGTATTCAACAGGCTGGATCTGGTATACGCCCGTGAAAATGTTTCTGCAAAAAGCTTAGGTCAGTTACTTGAAAAAAATATTCCTGTAGAAATGGACCTTGGATTTTTTCTGGAAAAAGGCAGTCAGGATGAAGCATTAAAAATATTACAGAAATATAATCTGTCTGCAGAAGATAAAATTGTTGGGATAACGATTCGTCCTTGGCGTTTTCCAGGGCTTTCCAATCCGGAAGTTTTGTACAAGAAATATATTGATTCTGTGGCAAAACTTACAAAACACCTATTGGATAAAGGTTATAAAGTGGCCTTATGTAATCAGTCTTTGGGGCCTAACTCCCATGAAGATGACCGTAACGCAATCAGGGATCTGCTCAATATAGTTCAGGATCCGAATATGATCTGGATTAATGAAAATCTATCATGCGATGTGCTGAAAGCAGTGTATTCCAACTTCTACTTTTTCGTGGGTACACGTTTTCATTCCATTATATTCTCATTAACATCTCTGGTACCATCCATTGCTATAGGATACGGAGGTAACAAAGCTTTGGGAATCATGGGAGATTTTAATCTTGATGATTATGTTGTTCAGATTCAGGATGTACAGCCGGAACTGCTGATTAAAATGTTTGATAAGGCTATTTCAGAATACGATCAGATAAAATCAAAGCTGGATCAGTCTATGAGATTGGTTACAGAGAGTAGAAACAGATTAATAAAAGATATTCAATCTCTATATTAATTGATATGAAAATTATTCGGACATCAACCATACCACTGTCTTTAAACGTATTGTTGAAAGGACAATTGAAATTCTTAAGCGAATTCTATGAAATCGTAGGGATTTCTTCTGAAGGTCAGTTGCTTGACGAAGTAAGGCAAAGGGAAGGAATACAGACTATTGGTGTAGACATGGAAAGAGGAATCAGCCCCGTTAAAGATCTTGCCTCTCTCTACCGGCTATATAGGATTTTAAAAAAAGAAAAACCGGTTATTGTACATTCTATTACTCCTAAAGCTGGTCTTTTGACTATGCTGGCAGGTAAAATTGCCGGTGTTCCTATCCGGATTCATACCTTTACCGGACTTATTTTTCCTACCAGAAAAGGTGTTGTACAGAAACTGCTTATAGGAATGGACCGGTTGCTTTGCAGGTCTGCTACCCATATTTATCCTGAAGGTCATGGCGTTAAAAAGGATTTGATTGATTACAAAATAACGTCAAAACCCTTAAAAGTAATTGCTAACGGAAATGTAAATGGAATTGATCTGAATTACTTTTCGCCTGAACAAGTTTCAGAAGATCAGAAAATTCTACTGAAAAAAGAATTAAAAATAGAAAACTCGGATTTTGTTTTTGTCTTTGTGGGACGTTTGGTAGGAGATAAGGGAATTAATGAACTGATAAAAGCTTTTTCAGCTTTAAATAAAAACGAAAACCGGCAGCGTTCAAAATTATTACTGGTTGGTCCATTGGAACAGGAATTGGATCCGCTATCTCCGGATACGTTAAAAGAAATTGAAACTAACCGGGATGTCATCTCTGTAGGATTTCAAAAAGATGTGCGCCCTTATTTTGCGATTTCTGATGCATTGGTCTTTCCCAGTTATCGTGAAGGATTCCCCAATGTGGTGATGCAGGCCGGAGCAATGGAATTGCCAAGTATTGTTTCTGATATCAACGGATGCAATGAAATTATTATAGAAAACCAGAATGGAGTAATCATTCCGGTAAAAGATAGTGAAAGGCTTCAAAAAGAAATGGAAAGAATGATCTCAGACAGAGATTTTTATGAGGCATTAAAAAAGAATGCCCGGCCAATGATTGAAGATAGGTTCGAGCAGTCTGTGATCTGGAATGCTATATTAAGCGAATACAACAAATTGATTAAAGAGAGAGAATATCGTGTATAAGTTTTTTTTGAAACGGCTTTTGGATTTTTTGATAGCGTTAACAGCGCTTATCATGCTGGCACCCATTTTTATAATTGTAATGGTCTTATTGTACTTTGCCAATCAGGGTAAACCGTTTTTTGTTCAGGCAAGACCGGGATTAAATGAAAAGATATTCAATATCATTAAGTTTAAGACTATGAATGATAAAAAAGACACTAATGGAAATTATTTGCCAGATGTGGAACGCTTAACGCCTGTAGGAAGTTTCATACGGAAAACTTCTCTGGATGAACTTCCGCAATTGATCAATGTATTGAAAGGAGATATGGCAATTATAGGACCACGCCCTTTGTTGCCGCAATATCTGCCTTTATATAACGAAACTCAGAGGCGCAGGCATACGGTACGTCCCGGGATTACAGGTTGGGCGCAGGTGAACGGAAGAAATGCAATCTCCTGGACAAAGAAATTTGAGCTGGATGTATGGTATGTGGATAATCTGTCTTTGGCAATAGATTGTAAGGTGATCCTTCTTACGATAAAAAAAGTAATGATAAGAGAAGGAATAAACCAGGTAGATCAAGCTACAGTAGAAGCTTTTAAAGGGAATAATTAATTAAAAAAGTAGACAAGCATGTATTTATACGGAGCAAGTGGTCATGGTAAGGTTGTGGCTGAAGTGGCTGAAGAGAGTGGTTATAATATTGAGGCTTTTATTGATGAAAATTTAATGAAAGAGAAGGTATTAAACTATCCTGTTCTTAACGAGGTTCCATCACATGGCATAGATGTCGTTATTTCTATAGGGAACAACAAGATACGGAAAAGAATAGTTGAGCAGGGAGAGCTGTTCAATTATGTTACACTTTCCCATCCTAAAGCAATTGTATCCAAAAGAGTAAAGATAGGGGAAGGGACTATCGTGATGCCCGGTGCTACTATTAATGTATTAGTAAGAATAGGAAAACACTGTATCATCAATACAAATGCCTCAATTGACCATGATTGTATCCTTGAAGATTTTGTGCACATCTCTCCAAATGCGGCATTGGGAGGCAATGTATATGTAGGGGAAGGAACCCACATAGGAATCGGAGCCAGTGTAATACAGGGTATAACAATCGGGAAATGGTGCACCATTGGAGCCGGAGCGGTTATTATCAGTGATATACCGGATGGCTGTACTGTTGTAGGCAATCCCGGAAGAATAATAAAAAGTAGAAGTTTAAAAATTTAAGATTATGAAATCAAGAGTATGGTTGTCCTCCCCCCATATGGGAGGAAATGAATTAAAGTATATTAATGAAGCGTTTGACGCCAATTGGATCGCACCTTTAGGACCAAATGTTGATGGCTTTGAAAAGGATTTGGAGAAATTCTTAAATGAAAAAATTAAAGTAGCTGCACTTTCCTCAGGAACTGCTGCTTTGCATCTGGCTTTAGTGGAATGCAATGTTGGTTATGGTGACGAAGTAATATGTCAGTCTATGACATTCTCAGCTTCTGCCAATCCTATTGTTTATTTAGGAGCTACTCCCGTGTTTATAGATTCTGAAAAAGATACCTGGAACATGTGCCCGGCAGCGTTGAAGGAGGCCATAGAGGACAGAATTGCAAAAGGTAAAAAACCAAAAGCTATTATTGTTGTCAATCTCTATGGGATGCCGGCGAAAATGGATGAAATTTTATCAATTGCTGCAGAATACGACATTCCCTTAATTGAAGATGCTGCAGAATCATTAGGCTCTCAGTATAAAGGAAAGGCATGTGGTACTTTTGGACGTTTTGGTATTTTATCATTCAATGGTAATAAAATAATTACGACATCTGGAGGCGGGGCTCTGGTATGCCATTCCCAGGAAGATAAGGATAAAATTGTATTTCTTTCCACACAGGCCAGAGATGAAGCTCCACATTATCAGCATTCACATATCGGGTATAACTATAGAATGAGTAATATCAGTGCCGGTATTGGGCGTGGGCAGATGGAAGTATTGAAAGAAAGAGTAGAAGGGCGCAGAAAAATGCACGATTTTTACGCTGAAGTTTGTAAAAAAATAGAAGGGGTTGAATTACTTTCGGAACCAAACTCTGATTTTTACAGTAATCATTGGTTGTCTGTCATTACAATAGACGGAACAAAAACATCAAAATCCCGTGAAGATTTACGTTTGGCATTTCTGGAAGATAATATCGAATCCAGACCTATCTGGAAGCCGATGCATTTGCAGCCTGTATTTGAAGATGCACCATACTATGGAGGAAAAGTAGCCGAAACTCTTTTCGAAAACAGCCTGTGTCTGCCTTCAGGATCTAATTTATCTGATGAGGAGAGAGAAAGAATTGAAAAAGTTATGATCGAGGTATTTCCAAATAAAAAAGAACATTCAGTTTTAGGATAAGAACAAAAAGAATATCCTTACATAGTACGAAGAACTTATCATCTTAGAATTTAAAGTAACAAGAATGTTGATTTTGTGTGTGTTTTTATAATCGGCTTTCTTGAATTTTCTAAGTAAAATTTGGTAAAAGGGTATTTAATAGCAGATATATCTTAAATTTTTATATTTGAAAATGTGTATTTTACAGATAGCTTTGAAAGAAAAGAAATCTGTTTCTTTGGAAAATTTAAAAAAAGCTATATATTTGCGCCAGTTAAAAACAACAATTTTTAATTGATCCGGTAGTTCAGCTGGTTAGAATGCCGCCCTGTCACGGCGGAGGTCGCGGGTTCGAGTCCCGTCCGGATCGCGAAAAGTCTTCTAGAAATAGAAGACTTTTTTTGTAATAAGAGATTCGTCAGAATCTTGATATTTATCTGCAGGAAGAATTTAAAGGATTATTAAGATAAGCTTTTCCCTGAGGAGGCTGTACAAAATAGGATGTTCCATAGCTGTTTCCAGAGCGGAAAAAATCGGTGGAAATAATCTGGGCACCACTGCTGAAAGCTGCTTTGGATCTTGTAAAATCGTTGGTTTTGGCTTCGTACGTTTCAATATCAGATCTGGTTCTTACCATATAACCTTGTTTTACCAGATTCTGTATCTCTTTCTGTCTTACAATAGCATTATCCCTTAATATGAATCCAGCAAAAGAATCATCCGGTTCACTGTTAAGGAACATAATTCTTTCCTTTAATGAGCCATCAATTAAATAAGGATTATTTTTGGAAGAAAGAGTTCCGGCGCTTCCGGGAAGCAGCATAAAAATGAATTTTCCCTTACTGTCATTAAGCTTTGGCCAGTTGTTGTGGGTAACAGCTTCTTTCAGCGTTTTGAAATTACCCTGCACTTCCTTTGGGGTGATAATCTTATCCTTTCCCAGATATTTTACAATTTCTTCATCCAGTTCATCATAAGCTTTTTTATCAAATGGAAGAACTTTTGTACTGTTTTCAAGAATGGGGAAACCGGAGTCTTTGGCTTCAATCATCATAAAAACGGGGGTGTGTCCGGGATGCTGGTCAGACCATGTTTTAAGAGCGATAAGGGCATCTTTTAAAGTAGGGTAGTGTGTCCTGAAGTCGATGTCTGCCATATGGAGTACTTTGAATCCCGGCTGATCCAGTCCCTTGCTATTCAATAGAGCCAGGTCATTTAATCCTTTAGCTTTTAGCATCTCATACGTTGCAGGATGGCTGAATCTGCTGCCTTCCGGATCATAATAAACATCTATTTCCAGCCCTCTCAGGTTGGCATTGAGCTGCTCTGTGAAGCCGGGATGATTATAATTTAGCCCTTCTTTCAAATCCATTCCGTAGGGATGATATTCTTTAAACCTGGCTTTTTGTTCCTCAGACATCATACTGCTGTATTTCTGCATCATCCCGTTGATAATTGGAGTCACCAGTTCCAGTACTCTGGGATCTGCCGGCTGGGCGTATGAATTATGCGTTCCTACAACCTGCAGCTGGTTGATTCTTATATCCTGGCATTTATCCTGTGCCTGTACAAGTGCTGTCATACAAAATGCAGCTCCATATATATACTTTTTCATATGAATAAAAATTTTTAATTAAAAATTGAAATTGAATCCCAGCTGTCCGCGTATTCCTGAGTAAGAAATATTTTCTACGCGGTCTTTAGTGCCCATATAATAGCGGTTGGGTTCATTGAAGATATTGTTAAGCTCAATAAAAAGGCGGACTTTCTTTGTAAGGCTGTAAGAAGTGGAAAGATCTACCGTAAAGTTTTTATCAAAATACTGATAATGGTCTGCACCTGCAGCCGCCCTGATTTCACTTACATAGTTTCCTTTATAATTTCCGGCCAGGCGGACCATAAGCTTACTCGTTTCATAGAAGAGAATGGTATTGAAAATATGTTTGGCCTGATTAGGAATAGTGGTCGTCATGGTTCCTGTCTGCTGCCCGTTTTCATAGACCGGCATATTCATTTTGGAAGAGATATACGTGTAATTTCCTTCAAAGCCAATATTTTTCAGGAAGCCGGGCAGGTTTTCAAAACGTTTGGATATCCCGAACTCAAAACCAAAAAGCTTTGCTCCTTCCAGGTTTTTAGGGGCTGTGAATGTATAGGTTCTTCCTGCAAGATCTGCCACAGACTGGTCTTTATAGATAAGATTGGTGATATCCTTATAAAATACCCCGGCTGTTATCAGATCCAGTTTTCCGAAGTAATTCTCAAACATAAGATCAAAATTATTTGAAAATGTAGGATCAAGCCGGGTATTTCCCTGGGTAATGGTATTGGTAATATCATTCACAATGGTTCCGGGATTCAGGTCATTGAAATCTGGTCTTGCAAAAGATCGGGTATAAGCCAGCCTCAGAATGCGGTCACTGCTGATATTCCATTTCATATTTATCATTGGCAGGACTACGTTGTAGGTTTTTGTGTCTTTAATATCTTCGGTTTTGTTGTTTTTATCAGAAACTACTTTTTTACCCCAGAAGGTAACGTCATTATATTCATTTCTGAATCCTCCCAATACCTGGATCTGATCTGAAATTTTCCAGGTTCCCATCAGATAAGCTGCCCATACGTTTTCAGTACCTTTGTAGGAGCTGGTAATATTGGAGTTGCTTTCCTTACTGCTCACCTGCATCAGTCCTAAGCTGTTTTGTGTGGCTGGGCTGTACATCAGATCAATCTGTCCGTTTGTTATCTGATCAATGATCACAGCATTATAAGGATTACCTAAAGGATTCATGAAACCTCCTTTATATGGGAAATTTTCACGCTCAAGCTGATTCAGATAAGTGACCGGAGCGCCGGGAATTCCCAATGATGACTTAGGCATCCAGACAAGCAGGGAACTGTTCACAATTTTATTTTTGTTGTTGTATTTTGTTCCGATTTTTAGCTCAAAATTATTGGTAACTTTATATTTAATATCAACTTGTCCTCTAAGATCCGTTTCACTGTTGCGGTTCTGGCTCAGGATAATCTGGTTAAGTCTGAGCTTATCTGCTGAGATAACCTGCTGGTTATAGGGCAGGGTATATCTTCCCGTATCCCCGATCCCGTCCGGCGCATCCATTGCCATATACTTTCTTCCGTCAGCAGATAAATTTCCATAGGTCATTGGCTGTATAAAATTCACCATAGGATATCCTCTTTCATAAGGGTCAAGGTTGTCCGGAGAGTTAAATTTAAACTCAGAACGCGCCTTAGACAAAGACCAATCCACCTGCATACGCTGTCCCACCTGGTGATTTCCTCCCAGCTGCATAGAATATAAATCAGTAAGATAATCTGCATGACGGGCCTGAAGCAGCACATTTTTACTGTCAAAGTTGAAATAGGTTTCCCTTACGGACTGGCCGTCTTTATATTGGCTGTATAAGCCTTTTGCATATAATTTATTTCTGCTGTCTATCTCATAATCCAATCCTAAATTGAATCCCAAAGTTCTACGGTTCGCCAGATAATCACGAAGCTGTAACTGGTTGATAGAATAAGAAGCGGTTTTATCTTTCAGTCCATAATTGTAAATATTTCTCATCTGATCTATAGCTGTAGAACGCTCCCAGATCACTGCTGAGGTAATGAATTTCAGCTTATCAGTGATTTTATTTCCGTAGACGATGGAAGTATTGTAGGCGGGGGATTTGGACATGTTGACGTAGCCTGAAGCCATACTGATGGCAAGTGTTTCTTTGTTGGGGGAAGTTTTCGTGATAAAATCCACATTTCCGCCAATGGCATCACCGTCAAGGTCAGGAGTAAGAGCCTTAGATAGACGTACATTCTGAATAAGTTCCGAGGGAAAGATATCCATCTGAATACCCCGGTTGGCATTATCACCGCTGGCACTTGGCATTCTGTTTCCATTCAGGGTAGAAGCAGTCCATTGTATAGGTGTACCTCTTACCGCTACAAAGCGTCCTTCACCCATATCCCTTTCAATAGATACTCCCTGCATCCGCTGTACGGCATCCGCAGCATTACGGTCCGGCAGTTTCCCGATGGCATCGGCAGAAAGTACCTCCGTAATGGTGTTGGAATTTTTTTTCATGGTAATCGCTCTGGCCTGTGATGCTTTGTATACACTGGTGACAACTACCTCCTGAAGATTGTTCTCTTTGAATTTAGCTCCGAATTTAATCAATCCGATATTCACTTCCTTTTTATCCGTTACGGTGAAAGGAATATAAACACTGTCATATCCTTTATATTCTACAACAAGTTTATAACTGCCGTCATAAACATTATTAAGAACAAAGGAACCATCAGTATCGGAAGTTACTTTCTGTCCGCTGTTTTCAATATAAACCAGGGCATTGGGAAGATTTCCCTGGCTGTCTACTACTGTTCCGTGAACGGTAGTTTGTGCAAAGGCCAAAGGCCCAAGAAGAAAAAATGCTGCTTTTGTTAAAAAAAGTCTTTCTTGTGACATCCTTATAAAGTTTGATGCAAAGATGCCGGCTCCTGCAAAAGTTTTGGTTCATTTAAATTTTATCCAACTGTTTCTCTCGAGTTCGAGGTGAACTGCATTGTAAACCAGTGAGTTGCTAATGTTAAATAATTGTAACTAATGAACAAGCTGAGAAGGAAGACAGTCAAACTCCATTTTAAAATATTTATAAAAGGTAGACTTTGACTTAAAACCACATTGAAATGCAAGATCTGTTACACTGGCCGAAGGATCTTCCTGTAAGATTTGCTTAAAGTGCTGAATACGGTGTCTGTTGGTGTATTCGTGAAAATTGGAATGAAGATACTTATTAAAAGTGATGCTTAGATCTGCCTTGCTTATTTTCAGATGGCCGGAAAGCTGGTCTAAAGTAAATTCCTCATCCAGATAATCATGACTCTCCTGGTAGAAAGAGATAATGGCATTTTGTACCGCGTCAAAATCAATTTTTGAAAGATCTTTATACAGATAGGTTTCTCTGGGAGCAGAAAGATTGGCTGTATTTTGCTGTTGCGGCTTATGCTGGTACGTTACAATATAAACGTACAAAATCCACCCGAACTGAAAAAGAAACAGGAGACTGTAGATTTTCTGATAGATCAAAGTATTCCAGCCCAGCTTATAAACTGCCCAGAATACCAGCACACCCAGTAATACATAACAAACCAGATAACGGAAATTACCTGCTGCAGGATGAGTAATATTTTTGCGGTATTTTGTCAGTAAATAAATACATAAAATAAGGCTGGTAAGCCAGTAATAACTGTAGTAGACAAAATAAGATTTATAGGAACTGATAGCCAGGTCAGCCCAGGAAAGGTCAAGCATCTTTGCAGAAATCGCAATAGCATGATGAATAACGACCAGCGTTAACGGAACAATGAGGTACTTAAGTTTATCTCTCCATTTTGCATGAATTAAATGGGTGGTGATGTAAAGGAAAATAAGACCTTTGAAAACACGGAGACTTCCGGGAATTTCATACAGAACAGATTCATAGCCGAACCTTTGAATGATAAAATATTCATATCCCATATCCAGTGTAACCACTCCAATATAAAGAAGAAGCATATTCAGTACAGATTCTCTGTTTCTGATAAGGGACATAAGCAGGGTAAGAGTGATAAGTGCCTGTAGTACAACTACCATAATGATGTATAGCATGATAACTGATATTTTGCCAAAATTATAGATAATATGAGCATGGTATCTTTAACAAATTATTAAATATCAGGTCATAAGCAGAATCGCGGCTAAGGATGAATTCTGATCAGCTTCGGTGATTTTTCAGTTTTTATTTATTTTCTATTGGGTGCAGGTTGTATATTGGATTTACTATTACAAATAAGATAGCCGGTTTTTGAAGACAGCTTGCCGGGGCTGAATGAGAGGGCATCAGATGTTTACCGTTTTAATAAAAACGGAACTTTAGAATGGTAAGTATTAAAGAACAGAAAGATGAATAATATTCTATTAAATGTCTGAAATTACCGTTTTTTTACGGTATTTTTAACAATCTCTTTTATGATTCAATTTTAGGTCTGATATTTGTACTGGGTAGCCAAACTAAACGGCCGATTTATTTATGAAAAACATATCTGTGAAAAAATCCTTTCTTTATGCATGTTTATGCGCTGTTTTCCTTGTTTCATGTAAAAAAGAAATAGAAAAAATAAGCGATACTTTTAAAGATACTGTTTCTGCTTCGGAAACGCCGGAGGCAGAAAAAGATTCTGTAAAGAAAGATTCTGTTCCCGTGGTAAAGAAAGAATCTGTTCCTCCTGTAATGCAGGAAAATGGGTTCTATAATGCTTTTGTTCTTCCAAAAGATAAAAAAATGCGTGATTCTGTGTATGCAGAATTCAGCAAGAAATATAGTGTAGAAGAACGAACCGCTATTTTAGCTTTAAACAGATTAGATTCTAAAAGCAAATGGAATGCTGATACCTTGGTAGTTCCTGCCAAAATAGATACAACTCTGATGGCCTATTCACCATTTCCTATGCAGCTTGATGTATTAAGCGGGGTGAAAAAGTTTGTCATCTTCTCATATCCTATACAAGCTTTTGCAGTTTATTCTAACGGAAGTCTTGTAAAATGGGGACCTACCAGTATGGGTAAAAAAGCTGCTCAGACCACAAGAGGGCTTACTTTCGCCAACTGGAAGAAGAAACTGGCTATTTCTACAGTGAGCACCGAATGGAAACTTCCTTATAACTTCAATATTCATAATATCGGAGGAATTGGATGGCATGAATATACCCTTCCCGGATATCCTGCTTCACATTCCTGCTTGCGATTACTGAGGAAAGATGCCCAATGGCTGTATTCTTATGCTGATACCTGGATTTTGAATCCCGGCGGAGCTACTACCAAAGCAAAAGGTACAGCAGTAATGGTATTCGGAGATTATAAATGGGGCGGAAGAAAACCATGGAGAAATCTGCTGGATGATCCTAATGCCAATAATATATCTGTTGAAGAACTTACAAAACTTCTGGAACCTGAAGTTCCGAAAATGCTGAAAGAGCAAAGCAACAGAGAAAAAGTAGTGGATTCTATCAAAGCAGCAAAAGCGATGGCGGTACCCATTCAGAATGAAAAACCTGTGGAATCTCAGTCTAATTAATTTTCTTTTCAAACTGTAAAGTAGATTCTTCAGCAAACCTTCGCAGCTTAAGCATCTCATCTTTACCTTTATGCTGCCCGAATCTCGCAGCGATATAAGTAAGAAGAATAAAAAACAACATAACAAAAGAAGCGCTCAATGCCCATGGGTATTCGGCGCTTTTTATTTGTTTCTCCACGTAATACATGGTGAAAAAAGTCATCCAGAAAATAGAAAAAGAAAAGTACAGGAACATAAAAAATGTCCACACCGCAGAACTAGGCCCGAATATTCCACGTATTACGGTATGCTCATCCTCAATTTCTACACGTAAGGCAAGCCGTGGTTTCCAATAACTGTCGTCCTTTGTTGTGACCCAGATCGTGGCAACTTCTTTATTGATATTACCGGAAAATTCATCTTTATGCTCTTCCATATATTTTTTCAGGTTTTCAGCATACTCTTCCTTGGTGAGGTGAGTAAACATTTTAAATCTTGGCCTGGTCCTTATTCTGTCTAAGGTGGTTTCTTCAGTTTTCATACTTTTATTCTTGATAAGGAATTGGGTCTTCAAGCATGAAGCGGAATGTCAGTTCTTCATTTTTTCTTTGGAC
The DNA here is from genome assembly GCF_051011775.1 of Chryseobacterium amylolyticum. NCBI lineage: Bacteria > Pseudomonadati > Bacteroidota > Flavobacteriia > Flavobacteriales > Weeksellaceae > Chryseobacterium > Chryseobacterium amylolyticum. Next base: position 480,446 of record NZ_JBPCHX010000004.1, on the reverse strand, counting down.
AATTATAGTGATATTTCGTCCCTCATTAGACTTCATAAGTTCTACCATTGTTTCCAGAGTCATATTTGAAGTTCTGGATCCGTTTATGCTGATAATTTTATCTCCTTTTTGAAGTCCTGCCTTAAATGCAGGAGAATCTTTTCTCACTCCCGCAATTGAAAAGATGGGTTTTAGACTGAATTTATATTGAAAAGAATCATTATAGATTACATTAACTACAGAAACTGACTTTTCTGTTTCAATTTTTACTCTGTCTTGTTCCCATTCTAGTCCTTCTTGTTTAAAATCAAGTCCGCTCATATTAAAATGAAAAGGATCATCAAAATTTCTGTTTTTCTTCAGATATAGTTTTTTATTAGGGTAATCAAAAATAACCGTAAAACGACGCATAATTTCTCCGCCTACAGACCCTTTTCTGTTTTCTACTAAATTGACGTGCTGGATAGAAAATTCATCCGGCATAGCGGTAAGCGGCTTTTCAAATTTAAAATCTCCAAGATAAAAATTATGAATACGGCTTCTTTTTCCATAAATATCTCCGTTGAAACCACGGCCAAGGAAATCATCAATATTAGGTCTGTTATAGACGAAATTTTTAATAAGCGTAGGGAAAAGCCATATGGCATCACTGTTTCCAAGGTCAATCAGTAATTTTGAATCTTTTTTTTCATTCGTCATTTCTACACCGGCGTATAAATAAGGCTTATCCTTTTCAATTGTAATTGGGAATTCTTCAAACCTTTTGATTTTCTTTTTTAAAAGATCAGCACTTTCATACACCGTTATTTTCCTGGATGCATAATCTATATAGATAGGATGGTCTTTGAAAAAATGATAGCCGATTACTCCATTTACAGGAATTCCTACGTGAGGCGAAATATTAAATTCTTCATCAATGATAATATAGAGAGACATAGAAGTATTCACAATCTTATCTCCTATTTTGCCCATATTACGCTCGGATTTTAAACCATCAATACTTACACTGCCTCCAAGGCCGGAAAATTTAACTTTTTCAACATTGCTCAGTTTGAGTTCCTTATTTTCCAGGCTAAAAAGAATGGCTTCTGAGACTCCCGTATCCAGCAGAAAGGTAAGTTCCGCACCGTTGACAGTAATGGGAATAAAGATAAGGTTGTTGATAAACTTAAAAGGAATAACTGCTTTTTTAGTATTGATCAGCTCAAAAGAGTTTTGGGCATTTACAAAAATGCATAGAAATAATCCCAGTAAAAGCAATTTAAATTTCATTTACTGAATTTAGTAAATTTATCCATATGATAATAAAAAAACATTCCAAAAGCTGGAATGTTTATATAGACTACAATAAAGTGCTGTTTTTTGTTGAATTTATTTTAAAGTTCACTTTCTTTATTTGGAAAAGAAATCCATAAGATCCATATAATTTTTCTGATTCACGCCATGTCCGCTCATATATTCTCTGAAAGAGAAATAACAGCTAAGATCATAAAGGAGGTCTGCAGCCTTTCTTCCCCATTCCAATGGAATCACAGCGTCATCAGTACCATGCGAAATAAAGAAACGGAGCCCTTCCAGTTTCTTTTTATCTTTTACAATACCGTCAAGAATTTTATCCTCGGGATAGCTGCTCAGGCAGGCAACGCGGTTGAAAAGTTCAGGATGTTGTAAGGCTAAAGCATAACATAATATACCTCCCTGGCTGAAGCCGCACAGATGGGCTTTGCTTTCCATCAGCCCATAATGGTTGATGATTTTTAGTATGCTTTCCAGAACTGCATTGAGTGACTCTTTTGCCTGGGAAACATTGATAAAGTTTTCAGGATCATTAAAATTGATGTCATACCAAGAATATCCTTCAAATTGAGTATCATGCGGAGCTCTGAAACTGACAATAATCCAGTCAGAGGGAAGCGTTTCCCTGAAACTGAAAAGATCCTGCTCATTACTGCCGTAGCCATGAAGCATAAAAAGAATAGGGGTGTTGGATGTAATATTTTCCGGCTCTCTTACTAGATAATCTAAATTCATACAGCAAATATAATTAAATTACATGCAGGATCTTAACTTTTATTATTCATACAATGAACTTCAGCCGCAGGATGATTTATGTATAATGATTGATTCTTTGTGCTGTATTTTTGAATTTTTCCGGTTATTTTTCTTTTTATTGATTTGATATTATTTGGAAATCTTTATTGGAAATTTTTCATAAAAATTATTTTTATATTAATAAAAAACTTATATTTGAAACATTAAAAAATCTATTTGGAGAAATGAAGCAATTTTACAATTCAAAAAGTTTACTTAGACTTTCTTTTTTATTCGTTTTATTATTTTCTGTAATCACCGTTGTCAGTTCTTGTAAAAAAGATGATGATGAGGAGTTTAAAGATCATGTGGTTCAGTTTGAAGTGAAAACAACTGCAGGAGGAGATATTATAAGCGTTGTAACCCAGGTAGGTACAACTCAGAATACGATTTACAATACTCCGCAGACACCGGTAAATTCACCCTGGACAAGTGGAGAATTCTTTGTGAACTCCAGCCAGGCACAGCTGAATCTTGATGCCAATGCTTCAATGCCGGATGATAATTCTGAATTGACAATCACCCTGTATATTGATGGAGAAGTGGCAAGAACAGTGAAGAAGAAAGGTAAAGGTGTATTGGTTGCTTCAATCGATTACAGCTTCCTGGAACCATAAAATTTACTTTAACATTATATAAAAAGACCGCTTTAAAGCGGTCTTTTTTATTCTTCAATCATCCGTTGCTGTATAGCCCGGCTGATCAATTCTGTAGAGTTCTTGGCATGGAATTTCTGAAGCAGGTTCTTACGGTGGGTATCTACAGTAAGAGGGCTTAAAAACAGTTCTTCAGCAATCATATTACTGGTTTTTCCCTGTGCCACCATCTGTAGAATTTGTTTTTCCCTTTTAGTCAGTCTGGGAACAGGCAGATCATTCTGGGAAAGGCGGCTGATGATCTGTTTGGTTTCATTACAGAAAACAATGTCACCCGAAAGTGCTCCTCTGATGCATATCACAAGCTCATCAATAGAAGTATTTTTGAGAAGATAACCACTTGCCCCGTTTTGAATAGACTGCATAATAATACTCCTTTCTGAGCGGTTACTGAACATAATGACCGAAGTATTAGGGGATATTTTTTTTATTTCTCTGCAGAGTTCCGTGCCATTGCCATCGGGTAGAGTAATATCCAGGAGAATAATATCCACCATTTGTGACCGGATAAAGTCAAGTGTTTCTGCTCCGCTTGTAAAGCTTCCTGCTACATTAAAAAAAGGCTGGCTTTTGAGCATCATTCTGAGTCCTTCAATGACGATAGGGTGATCGTCTACGATGATAATACTTATTTTTTCATTCTCCATTGATGTTGAGTTCTATATTAATTGTTGTTCCCTGATCATCGGAATTGATTTCCATTTTTCCTTTAAGGTAATTAACTCTGTTTTTCAGGTTGCGGAGGCCCATACTTTGGGGAGTGTTTTTTATATTCTTATCAAATCCTTTCCCGTTATCTTCAATGGTAATCAGAAATTTTTCGCCGGATTGCGAGCATTGAAGTAAAATACTGCTGGCTTCAGCATGCTTTACGGCATTGGCCAATAATTCCTGTACAATCCGGTAAATATTAAGCTGGATGTTTAAAGGTAATGTTTTATTAATGTCAATAGCCTGGAAATCAATTTCAAGGTTTTTTCTGCTGTAGAACTCACAAAGGTCATGGATTGCCGTTTCCAAACCAAAATTAAGCAATGATTCAGGCATTAAATTTCTTGCTACATGCCTGAGTTCACTGACAGAGTTATCCAGCTGCCCCAGAATCTTATAAAACTCCTGATCTTTTTCAGGATGCAGGTGATTGGAGGACCAGGTAGAAAAATTGATCTTTACACCGGCCAGCATGCCGCCCAGACCATCGTGAAGATCCCTTGCAATACGTTCTCTTTCCCTTTCTTCACCATCAAGAATTGCTTTGGTAAGGGAGAGCTCTTCTTTTTGTTTAATATCTTCTATTTTCTGCTGAAGGTTGATTTCTTTCTGTTCAGACAGGTTTTTGTTTTTTCTGTAAATGATGAACAGGAAGATCAGAAGACTCAAAAAAAGAAGCAGAACAAGGCTCAGTAGCCACAGATAAGAATTTTTCTGATTCACTTCCATCTGCTTTTGATTCTTTTCCGCATTTAGGAAAGCTATTTTTTTCTCCTTTTCAGAGGTATTGAACCTGGTTTCAAGTTTATTGATCTCCAGCTTTACATTTTCAGCATTCAGGCTGTCATTTAATGTTGAATATTTTTTTTCCCATGATAAAGCCTCATCGAGATTTCCCATAATTTCATTGATGCTTGAAAGATGACTGTAAATGGTTTTCCGGTTGTTAAGATCCCGTGCAAGCGTTTTTTCTGCCAGAATTTCTTCTAAAAGATTCTTGGCTTCGGCATATCTTTTCAGCTTTTTGAAAATGTCATATTTATGAAAATAAAACATCTGCATCTGCAGTTTCTGATGAAATTTTTTAGCATAAAATAATCCTTTTTCAATAGTCTGCAGGGCTTCTTCATGTTGCTGAATACCAATGAAATATAATACTCTGTTATAATAATAGAAAGTATTTGACGAAGAATCGGGATAAGAACGAACCATATTTCCTGCCTTATCCAGAAATTGTTTTCCCATACTGCATTTTGCCTGATAACAATAATTACTGCTTGTATTAAGATAGGCATAGAATAGCTCAGTAGAGTTGGGCTCTTTCCTTTCAAGAATCTGAAGTGCTTTTTCATTGTATCTTCCTGCTTTTTCAAACTCAGCATTATAGGTAAACATCAGCGCAAGCTGGGCATAGAGAAATCCCAATATTTTGCCTTCACCGTACTGTTCAGCAGTGGGGATACTCTTTTCAATCATAGTTTTAATCAGAAAAGGGTATCCTTCTTTATTTTTCTGTAAAATGCCATAATTATACCAGCACAGAGCCCTGTACATAGCCGGTTTCTGGCCTTTAAGTTTTGATAATGCCGTAATAGCTTTCTGAAATAATGCTGATGCCTTTTCATTGTTCAGATCCTGTTCGTACAACCCTTCGTAATAATAATAAATAGCTTCGGTGAAGGGATCTTTTCCCCTAAGTTTTTTACCGTTTTCCAGGTACTTTTTGCTTACGGTGGTATCTGTGATTTTATAATAGCTGGATAATAAAAAGTAAGCATTGGCCTTAGAGGTGTTATCGGATGTGTTATTCACAGAAATCTTCAGGCTGTCAATATATTTCTTTTCATTAAGCGGAAACAATCCCTGGGCCTGTAATGTAAAGTGGATTAAAAGATAGAGAAGACAGAATAATCTCTTCATTGTTTTGATTTTCGTGTTTGGTAGGATAGTTTTTTATTAAATGTGAAGATAATTAAAAATTCGGGACAGGAAAATACCTAAAAATCAGTAGAAAAAAATACGTTTTTTTAAGGGTTGTATCCTGTTATGCTGCCCTATAGTTTTGCAGGCAGACAATAACAAAAAATAAACTATTAAGAATGAAAAAGAGAATCGTTATGCTGGGAATGATCTTACTTTTCGGAAGTATGCATGCACAGAGAATACAGAAAGGAGAAGCACAGATCAATGTGGATATAGGAGTAGCAAACGGATGGGGGCTGCCTGTTTCTGTGGGGGTAGATTACGCCATACACAATGATATTACAGTAGGAGTTGAAGGGAGCTATGCTACTGAAAATTATTCAGGAGATGTTAAGGGAAGTTGGTTTGGCGTAGGAGCCAATGGTAACTATCATTTTAATACCTTACTTAAAATTCCGAACAAATGGGATGTATATGCAGGAGCTACCCTGGCCTACAATTCATTTTCCTATAAATATAACGGATCAGATTTCGATTATTTTGATGGCAAGTCTTCAGGAGTAGGTTTTGCAGGGCAAATCGGAGGCAGGTATTTCTTTACCCAAAACCTTGCAGTGCATGTAGAACTGGGTGGAGGAACGGTAGCTTCAGGAGGAAAGGCAGGACTTACCTATAAATTTTAATAAACCGGACAATACAATTATTTTCAATATCAATCAGTTTTTTCATAGCTCTTATACGATGTCAGCAATGACAGTAAGTTTTAAAAATGGTAGCTTTCTCAACTGAGCCGTGAAGTTCTTTCACGGCTTTTGTATAGACTGTAAACAAAAAAAAGACTGTGTAAAACAGTCTTTTTTTATATAATGAAATCTTTATTTATTGAGCCTTTACAATAAAGTAACTTTTCTTACCTTTTTGTAATAATAAGAATTTACCATCAATAAGATCTGTTTCATTGGCTGTAAAAGTATCATTTACTTTTTGTTTGTTTACAGAGATGGCGTTTCCTTTAATCTCTCTTTGTGCCTCACTCTTAGATTTCAAGAACCCTGATTTTTCAGAAAGAAGATCAACAATACTTACTCCCAAAACATCTGCTTTTGCAATTTCTTTTTGAGGAACCCCGTCAAAAACCTCAAGGAATGTTTCCTCATCAAGGCTTACCAGATCTTCAGCAGTAGAACGTCCGAAAAGAATTTCAGAAGCTTTCAATGCTTTTTCATATTCCTCTCTTCCATGTACCCAAACCGTTACTTCTTCCGCAAGTTTCTTCTGTAACTTTCTTTCGTGTGGAGCTGTTTTGTGCTCTTCAATTAAAGCTTCAATTTCTTCTTTTCCTAAGAAAGTGTAGAACTTGATGAATCTTTCAGCATCTTCATCAGTGGCGTTCAGCCAGAACTGGTAGAATTTATAAGGAGATGTTTTCTTTTTATCCAGCCAGTAGTTTTCTCCGCTCTCAGACTTTCCGAATTTGGAACCGTCGGCTTTTGTGATCAAAGGAACCGTTAATGCAAATGCTTCACCCTGCGCTTTTCTACGGATCAGTTCTGTTCCTGTCGTGATATTTCCCCATTGGTCAGAACCTCCCATCTGCAGCTTAACATTGTTGTTCTGGTACAGGTGAAGGAAATCATATCCCTGGATGAGCTGGTAGGTGAACTCTGTAAAACTCATTCCGTCTGCACCGCCTTCTCCTGAAAATCTTTTCTTTACAGAATCTTTAGCCATCATATAATTGACGGTGATATTTTTTCCGATATTTTTAGCAAAATCAAGGAAAGAAATATTCTTCATCCAGTCGTAGTTGTTAACCAGCTCTGCTTTGTTTGGCTCGTTTCCTTCAAAATTTAAAAATTTTGAAAGCTGTTTTTTTAAACAGTCAACATAATGTAAAAGGGTTTCCTCATCCAGAAGATTTCTCTCTGCTGATTTTCCTGATGGATCCCCAATCATTCCCGTAGCGCCTCCTACCAAAGCAATAGGCTTATGGCCGTGCTGCTGGAAGTGCGCTAAGATTTTTATCTGGATAAGACTTCCGATATGTAAAGAATCGGCAGTAGGATCAAAACCAATATATGCAGTAGTTACCTCTTTATTCAGTTGTTCATCGGTTCCTGGCATCATATCGGCAAACAGACCACGCCATTTCAGTTCTTCTATAAAGGAATTCATTGATTTTTAACTTTAAAATTTTAAGATGCAAAGATAATAAATTCAGAAGTATTAAGGGTAAAAAAGCGAAAAGACAAAAAGGAGGAACGGTAAAATTGTGAAGCGGTTTTTATAGCTGTAGTTGAACAATCTTGATATTGTGCTGATAAATGACTAATCTGCCGCTTTGCCATTTTGCCATTTTGCTATTTTGCCTTTTTACCATTTTACCTTTCCTATCCTTTGTTTTTCGTTCCAAATAATCTATATTTGTTAGTAATGAACGACGAACAGCTATTCCTGCTCATCCAGAAGGCCAAAGATAAAGACCAGAAGGCCCAGACGAAACTCATTAATATTTTTTGGGTGGACGTTTTCTCATTTGTCATGAAGAAAGTGAGAGATGAAAATGATGCTGATGAAATTACCGTCAATGTTTTCTCAAAAGTGCTTTCAAAACTGGATATGTTTGATCCTCATTTTCAGTTTAAAACCTGGGTGCTGACCATTGCCCAGAATACCGTAATTGATTTCTGGAGAAAAAAGAACCGTGACACCGAAGATGCCGTGGAAAATCTCGATGAGGTCAAAAACCAATACGCAAAATCTCCGGAAGAACTTCTGATCTCTGAAGAAGAGCAAAAAAAAATCATCAAAACCATAGAATCCCTGGATGCCAATTATCAGGATATTATCAAATTGAGGTTTTTTGAAGAAAAAAGTATCAAGGAAATTGCTGAAGAACTGGGTATCTCAGTAGCCAATACAAAAGTACGGGTAATGCGCGCTAAAAAAGTCTTAGCCGAATTGTTGAAGAATAATGAGTTTGACGATAATTAAATATCAGAAAAGTCAATTCTGTTCAATAGGAACGGGCTTTAGCCCGTTCACTAAAATATAAATTCAACAGAGGCTTTAGCCAAAACTTATTACTTAGAAATACACTTCTTCTTTTGTTTTCGGAAGAACTATCTTTTGCTGTTTTTCCTGGTTTCTATTCTGCAGATTGATCTTTATTCCTTTTTTAATATAGGTTTCTTTTAAAGACTTCCCATAGTCAGCCGTGTTTTCTACTTCTTTTGAAAAGTTCAGCTGTCCTGTTGAAAGGTTGAAATCAATATCCTTCCAGTAATCTCCCGGTCTTCCTGAGGTAGAAGATGTTCCTATTAATTCAAAATGTCCGTTCTGAAATCTGTATTTGTCCGTTACATCCCATTTCCAGCTGCTTCCTCCATTCTGTGAAATGATCAGAATTCCCTTTTCAATTTTGGTTTCTCCATAAGGATCACCCATCATACCTCCTGCACGGCTTTCCATCACTGCATTTCTTGATTTCTCCAGGATCGTCCATTTTCCGTTTACTTTTTTCAGAATCTGAATTTCACGGATGTTTCCCATATCTGTAGTGTCCTTTGTATTGTAAACAATTACTTTTTCAGGAATTTTGTCACCATCAAGATCGCCGTCTGCTGTTTCAATAACCGTAGATCCTGCCGGCTGCAGTTGTTCCTGAGCAAAACAGAATGTCCCACACACCACGAATAAAAGAAGGAATATTGTTCTCATAAGAATATTTTGGAGCCATAAATATACAAATGAATTTCGGATGATCAGTTTCATCAATATTTCCGGTTGATGGTTTCCATTAAAAAATCCTTAACTTTGAACTTCAATTTTAGAAATGGAAAATTCAGTTCAAGACACTACCGTTCAAAAACCAAAATGGATCCGCGTAAAACTTCCTACCGGAAAGAATTACAGAGAGCTGAGAACTTTGGTTGATAAATATAAATTAAATACCATTTGCCAAAGCGGAAGCTGCCCGAACATGGGAGAATGCTGGGGTGAAGGTACGGCTACTTTCATGATTTTAGGAAATATCTGTACCAGAAGCTGTGGTTTCTGTGGTGTAAAAACAGGTAAACCGCTCGATGTTAACTGGGATGAGCCTGAAAAAGTAGCAAGATCCATCAAATTAATGAAGATCAAACATGCCGTTCTTACATCTGTAGACCGTGATGATCTGAAAGATATGGGATCTATTCTTTGGGGAGAAACAGTAAATGCGGTCAGAAGAATTTCTCCGGGAACAACAATGGAAACCCTGATTCCGGATTTCCAGGGAATTACAAAACATCTTGACAGATTAGTAGATGTAGCTCCTGAAGTGATCTCCCACAATATGGAAACAGTAAAACGTCTTACCAGAGAAGTGAGAATCCAGGCAAAATATGAAAGAAGCCTTGAAGTATTAAGATATCTGAAAGAAGCCGGGCAAAGGAGAACAAAAACAGGAGTAATGCTTGGATTAGGCGAAACCAAAGATGAGGTTTTCCAGACTATCGAAGATATCAGAAATGCCAATGTAGATGTAATTACACTGGGTCAATATCTGCAACCGACTAAAAAACATCTTCCTGTAAAAAAATTCATTACTCCGGAAGAATTTGATGAGTTCGGAGATTTTGCAAGAAGCTTAGGGTTCAGACACGTTGAAAGCTCTCCTCTTGTAAGAAGTTCTTACCACGCAGAAAAACATATTCATTAAAATATAAACCGTTCAGCAATGAGCGGTTTTGTTTTTCAGGTGGCAGGTGGTGGGTTGCAGATTGCAGATTGCAGATTATGGATGATAGGGATTAGGGAATTAGGATCGGCAATCCATATAATAACGGCATCCATTATTCCCCTCCTTTGGAGGGGTGGCAAAAATTTAAAGAATTTTTGACGGGGTGGTCAAGTACATATCAACAGAAGCGGACTTTAGTCCGCTCTAAACTATTACATCATCAATCGCCTTTAGCCAAACCTACTTATTACAAACCGTTTCCCTCGTAATAGGAGCAATTTTTCCATTGATCTCAATAGGTCTGAAATGCTTTTTCTTAAATTCAGAAGGAGTTTCTCCTGTATGCTGCTTGAATAATTTATTAAAATAAGAAAGACTCTCAAAACCTACCTGAAAACAGACTTCTGTTACAGACTGATCCTTCAGCAGAAATATTTTAGCCTGATTGATTCTGTAATTGTTGACAAAATCTGTAAATGTCATATTGGTCTGCTTTTTAAAATAACGGCAGAAAGCCGGTGTGCTCAGACTCACAATTTCTGCAATTTCATTCACATTAGGTTTCGTGTCGTAGTTTTCGTGAATATAATCGTAGATGGTCCCCATTCTGATTTTATCGTTCAGAAACCATTTGATTCTGGTATCTTCTTTATTAAGTTCTTTGACTTCCGTTGAATCTGCAAGAATCTGTAAAATTTCTATTAGTCCCATCAAAGACTCAAAAGAGTTTTTATCTTTAATGATCTGCAGCTTTTCAATAACTGTATTTTTGGTTTCTCCGGAGAATGACAGTCCGAGATAGGAACGTTCTAAAAGCACTTTAATATTTTCAAATTCAGGAACAGGAAGAATGACATCCTGAAGAAAGCTTTCCCGCATCTGTACGACCAGCTGTTTGCATTCGGTCTGAATACCGTAATCAAAATTAAGATGGGGAACATTGGAGCCTATCAGCAGAAGATCACTGTCTGTAAAACCTGAAATATTTTTCCCAACATGCCGGATGCCATTCACTGCTTCTACATATACCAGTTCAATTTCCGGATGATAATGCCAGAAAAAACAGTTTTTCAGGGAAGGGGCAAACAGTTTGAATGATTTCCCTTTTTCAAATTCAATAATTTCTTTCTGGATTTTCATCTTGTTCTGTTTTGATTGTTTCTGAATTTAAAATTAAATAAAAAGGTTAATATGGAGCAAATTTTTATCATTCAAAGAGAAGTGAATTTCAAAATTTCTTTCGAATTTTGCACTTTCAAAACAGAAATGATCAAATGATTAAGAAAAATTAATTCAGAAAAGATTTAGATACGATGAAGATTGATAAAAGAATAATACCACTGGCTATCGGTGGTTTGGGAATAGGAACTACGGAATTTACGGTAATGGGACTGTTGCCGGATATAGCAAAAACATTACAGATTACAATACCGCAGGCCGGTCATTTAATTTCTGCTTATGCCATGGGGGTGGTTATCGGAGCTCCAATTCTGATTGGGTATTCTGTAAAATTTCCACCTAAAAAAGTACTGATGGCCTTTATGATCCTTTTTACGCTGTTTAACGCTCTTTCTGCAATTGCTCCGGGATATAACAGTATGCTGGTCATCCGTTTTATGTCCGGACTGCCTCACGGGGCGTTCTTCGGCGTAGGAACGGTGGTTGCTTCAAGAATGGCCGGAAAAGGAAAAGAAGCGTTTTATATATCCATGATGTTTACCGGGCTTACGGTTGCCAATCTCGCAATGGTTCCTCTGGTTACTTATATCGGACATACCTTCCATTGGAGACTGTACTTTGCGATCGTAGCAGTGATTGGCCTTTTTGCCATTTTATTTTTAAAACTGTGGCTTCCGAATCTGGAATCCAACCAGAATACTCATTTCATGGAAGAACTGAAGTTCCTTAAAAATAAACAGTCATGGCTGGTGCTTACTATTACAGCAATCGGATTTGGAGGACTTTTTACATGGTTAAGTTATATTACCCCCCTAATGACCATTGTTGCCGGAATCAAAAGCAGCCAGATGGCCTATGTAATGGTTCTTGCCGGAGCCGGTATGGTGGTAGGAAATCTTGTGGGAGGAGTTGTTTCAGATAAATTAGGTCCTGAAAAAACCTGTGTACTCCTGATCTTCCTGATGATGATTTCTCTTGGAGGTGTTTTCTTTCTTGCAGAATATAAAAATATTGCTCTGGTACTGACATTTATGTGCGGTGCTTTATCGATGTCTATTGCATCACCCATCAATATTATGATGATGAAAGCAGCCCCGAAAAGTGAAATGATGGCCGCTGCTTTTATGCAGGCCGGTTTTAATATTGCGAATGCAATGGGAGCTTTCCTGGGTGGAATTCCTTTAGAATATGGGTATTCATTCAATTATCCTTCACTGGTGGGAGTGGGGATGACCTTTATTGGTCTGGTTGTAAGTATAAGATATATGTATCTGTACGGGGCTCAGACCCAAAATAAAGAGGAAACTGCTGCTGAATGTGTTTCCTGTGATCAATAAGCGTACGGTTATTATAACTGCAAATAAAAAAAGAACCTGTTTCTCTCTGAAACAGGTTCTTTTGTATAAAATAAGTTTATGCCTCTACTTCATCTCCGTTTTTGCACCAATAGAGGGCATTGTATAAATTTTCTTTGGGGAAAGACTTAAACTCTCCCGGCATCAGAACGCTGAAGATACTGGTAAAATTACGTATTCCTTCTTTATCCGTAACAATGGCCGAACGATTCCAGTTGGTAAGATTTTTCAGTCCCAGCAGCAAATCTTCAAGCCACGCACCCATGGTAAAATTATCCAGATCGGTATCCAAATACAATAAATAATTCAGCTCACCGAACTGCTCTACCTTTTCTTTTACGCGCGGAATTACCAGTTTTTCAAAATCCTCTTTTGTTACTTCTCCCGTTGCATTGAATGCCGCAACATTCTCCGGGGCTTCTGGAATAATTGTTATCATAATAAATATTTTATGGTGGTTCAGTTTAAAAGAATAACAATAATTACACCATAATTTAGTAGAAAATTGTTAAAAAAGGTATAAATGTTGTTAGTTTCAGTGTAAAATATTAATATGGATCTCAAATCAAATGAACCTTTCTGGCTTTTAAAAAACGGACTGTTAGCATCTTATCCTTCATTAAAATCAGATGAATCATGTGATGTTCTCATTGTAGGAGGTGGTATTACAGGAAGCCTGATCGCTCATCAGATGATAGAAGACGGATATGATACTATCCTTATTGATAAGCGGGAAATATGTAACGGAAGCACTTCTGCCACCACTTCAATGTTGCAGTACGAAATAGATGTTCCGCTCTATGAACTGATAGAACAGATTGGTAAAAAAGGAGCTGTTTTAAGCTATAAAGCCTGTAGTGACGCTATTGAAATAATAGAAAAGCTGGCAAAACTCATAAGGTCTGATGCAGGTTTCAAACGCAAGAAGTCACTATATTATGCTTCGAAAAAGAAAGATGTAGCATGGCTGAAAAAAGAATTTGAGGCGAGAAAAAATGCAGGATTTGAAGTGAAATGGCTCTCTGAAGATCAGATTTTGGAACAATTCGGATTTGAAAATACTTACGGCGGGATATTATCTAAACAAGGAGCAAGTATCGATGCTTTTCAGTTTGCACATGAGCTTTTTCAGCATAATGTAAAGAAAGGGTTGAAAATATTTGATAAGACCGAAATGGTAGAAGTAGAGGAGCATAAAGGGTTTAATCTCGTTACGGTAGACAGCGGATATCAGATCAAAGCTAAAAAGATTATTTACTGTATAGGCTACGAAAGTAAAAACCTGCTGCAGGAAAACTTTGTTACCCTGAAAAGTACTTATGCTGTCGTTTCGGAAATTGATAAAAGCAAGTTTAAAAATATCAGCAGTACATTAGTCTGGAATACCGATTCTCCTTATCTCTATATGCGTACGACTGATGACGGAAGGCTTTTGATGGGAGGTGAAGATGAAGACTTTTATAATGCAGAACAACGTGATGCTATTTTAAATGAAAAAGAAAAAAAGATCATCAAAACATTAAAGAAAATAAAACCGGATTACCATTTTTATCCTGATTTTGTATGGGCAGGGACTTTTGGAGAAACAAAAGACGGATTACCTTATATCAGTGAGCATCAAAAATTTAAAAATTCCTATTTTGTGCTGGGCTTCGGAGGAAACGGAATTACTTTTTCCGTAACGGGAATGGAAATGGCTTCTTTATTTATGAAGAACAAAAAGCACCCGTTATCAAGATATTTTAAGTTTGGAAGATGATCTTTTTACCACAAAAGTCACAAAGTTTTTAAACACATTATTAAGCTTTAGAAGATATCCTTGCGCTTAATAAGTTCACATAAGTTTTTAAAATCTTTGATTTTTTATATTAACAGTAATCATCTGTGAAATCTGTGGGGAAAAACTGACCACAAAAGTCACAAAAGATTTTGAATCTTTTACATATTTTAAGCTCCAGGTTTGTGAATGCCTCATGTAAAAAAGGTTACTTAGATTCCTTCGGAATGACATACTGTATGGATAAATCATTATTTCAATGGTGTCATTCCACAGGAATCTAAGCTAAATTAATATCACTTTGTCAAAAGGCGCCGGATACCATAAAAGCGGGTTGAGACCCGCTTTAACTACAAACTATACCCATTCTTTTTTGCCAGTTCAAGAATAGAACTCTCAATAGCTTTTCCCAAATCGTCAGAATCATCTGTTCCTCTTTTTTTCATTTCGGAATCTATATAAGTCTGACGTTTTTTGGAAAGTTCCTCTATTTCTTTCTGTATTTTTTCCCGGGCCGCAGATTTCACCGCAATTATTTTTTGAATTTCTTCTTTGCTTTTTCCTTTCAACTCTGCAGGGAGTTCACTTTCTTTTACCGTGGCAATAAACCCCGCATCTTTTTCAGCCTTATCTACCAGGTCCCAGTGATCATTTTTGTAAGCATTCTTTTTAGATTTGGCAACAGCTCTTTCCACCAGGTTGGAAGCAGACTGCATTTCTGCGTTTTTATCCTGTGTAATCTGTTTAAGTCTGTATTCTGAACCATGGTTTCCGTAATAGATATAAGTATCATTCAGCTTGGCATTGCATTCAGAAATTCTGATATCGTAAGGAGTTTCAATATAAAGTACCTTTCTGTCACTGTCTATATTGAAATATTTTCCTCCTCCCAATGATGCTCCGTTTTGCCAGAACGTCTGGATTCCCTCTTCCCGGCTTCCACAGAAAATAGTGTTGATGTAAATATTTTTCCCTTTGGCTTTTGAAACAACCTCCTTATAATTTATTTTTCCCTGATCAAATGCTTCATTACCTGCAATATAAATCAGTTTCATACTTTTATCATTGCTGTCCCAGTTCAGATTGGCAGAAGCATCACGGATCACTGCGCCGCAATATTCACTGCCGCCATTGGTTCTTAACGCAAACAGTTTTTCAGAAACAAGATCAAGATCCTGGGTAAGAGGGGTGACCTGACGGATATAATTTTCATCACGGATTCCGTCGTTGCCATATTCGTAAAGGGCAATTTCAATCTCGGGAGCCTTACCGTTATACTTAAGGGTCGTCAGCGTATTCACGATATTCCACAGTCTGGATTTTGCCTGATCAATCAATCCGTCCATACTATTGGAGGTATCCAGTAAAAGGGCAACCTGAATTTTATTGTCTTTTACAGTTGAGGTTACCGGAATGAGTGATGTTTTTTGCACCGGTAAATGACTGTCAGTATTACTATTTACAGAGCGGTTTTCCGGAATGTTTCCAGAGCTTAATAAAGCTGTACCCGCTGCAAGTGCTAAGATTTTTAACGTTGTCATATTGTTATTTTTTTATGGGTTATTTGTTGTAGAGGTTGTTAAACTTTTACATTCATTATTTTAGCCGCAAAAGGCACAAAAGTTTTAAACACTTCAGTTTTTCAGAACCGGACCTTAAGCGTAACAAGTACACCTAAGTTTTGTGAAAATCTTTGATTTTCATCTTATGTGAACTTTCTGCATTATCACTTTAAACTTACTTAAGTGAACTCAGGTGTTTTAAAATGAAACCTTTTATGACTTCTGTTTGTAAAGTTTAAACAACTTTGTCATTAAGAAATAGCGTTCTATTGTCTATTATTTTAAAATCCTGAAGTAAAATTATCCCTATTTAAGGCTTGAAGTCAGGAAACTGGGTGAAGCTGCTATTTGACTTGGTGAGTTGGGAAGAAGTAATGAAATAAAAACAGCTCCCTAAGGAACTGTTTTTTATTTCTGTTATTTTAAAGGATTTCGTATTTTGTTTTAATGCTGTATTTCAGCTTTATATTTTCAATATTATCAAAAGAAAAATCTACCGGAGCATCGGCCATTTCCAGCTGGATATTGCTGGCTCTTGCTTTATAAGCTGCAGGCATGATCATATCACTGGTGTAGTCTTCTATTTCTATGATTTCAAGTGCATTTCCTGTCTTTTTACCCATACTTTCCAATAAATAATCTGCTTTCTCTTTGGCTGCTTTCAAAGCATTGATCTTTACTGTTTTTCTGAAATCTCCAATTTTAGTATTCTTCACTTCAGCAATATTCAGGCTGCTTACCCATTTCTGATTCAGGTCTTCAAAGATTTTACTGAGACTTGATTTTGTACTGGCTTTAAACTGATAGTTCTTAGAAAACTTGGCTGCTTTAGAATAGATATTCTGATACATTGATTTGAACTTAATATCCTCGTTCTTTACACCTGCGTTTTTCAGGATATCAAATAATTTCTTCTCATTATCTGCCAGATCATTTTTATTATCTGCTTTTATTCCGACGCTGAAGATAATTTCATCCGGTTCTACTTCCATTTCGGCAACCCCTGTTACTTCAATTGCATTTTTCTTTACTTCCTGAGCATTTACAAAGCTTCCAAGTGTTAAAATTCCGATTAATAAAAAATGTTTCAATTTCATAATTTCCTGTTTTTAAATTTTTAATTCTGATGTAAAATTACACAGATCAGAAGCCTGAAAACGGGAGACTTGGTGAAATGGAACTTTCACTTGGTGAATAGTTTTTGAGCAGACTATATATATGTATATCTTTGTTTTATGAAAATGCTTACACTCTTTATGATCTTTTTACCGGTGCTTTGGGGAAATACCATATATTCCCAGACTACTGCCAGCAGCACTACTGCTGTGGAAGAAGTGCAGGTAGAAACAAAGAGGCTGAAAAAAGCAATGGATACTAAAAATGAACCTGTACAGGCAGATTCTTATTATAATATTGGTGAAACATTTTTTAACAGCGGAAACTTTCCGAAAAGTGAAGAATATTATACCAAAGCTAAAAAGCTGTATGAAAAGCTCAACGACAAGCCTAATATTGAGAAAACTGCCCGAAGATTAGCCCAGTCACAGGAGAAACAGAATAAAATAACACCAGCCATAAGCAATTACAGCATGGCTGCACAGGTAAGCTACAGCGAAAAAAGTAAGGCTGTAAATTCTAATGACGTGGCAAGGCTTTCTTCTCCTACACCCGAACTGAAAGCAGAAGCCATTCAGAATACTATTAACCTGAGTAAAAAAGAGAGTGAACAGGGAGATCTTGCGGAAAGCTACAGCCAGCTGGCTGATGTTAATCTGAAGCAGAAAGATGTTTCCAGTGCTGAAGAAAACCTGAACACAGCCTATAAAATTTCTAAGAAGGAAGCTCCTAAGCAGGCGTTGGCTATCAACCAGAAATTAGCAGATCTCTATGTGGAAAACAAAAACTTTGAAAAAGCCATTGAAGCCAAAAAGAAAGTGCTGAAAGAAGATTTCGTAAAAGAAAATTCACAGGAAAAAGTCAATCAGATTCAGGAACTGGCAGATATTTATATTAAGAAAAACGATCCGAAGGAAGCGGTAGATCTTTTGAAAAATGCTTATGGAATTGCCTTAGACAAAGGTCATACGCTGGAAGCCCAGAGAAGTGTAAAAAAACTGGACAGTTTGTATGCAATTTCAGGTAATATTGATGCATCAGTGCAGCTGTACAGAGACTTTTTGGGAAAACTTCCGAATCTTGTTTCCAAAGACAGAAGCCTGGTTGATAATAAAATTCTGGAAGATACAGAACAGCGCATCTCACAGCTGGAAAAGGAAAAAGAGCTTAAAGATGAGCTTATCAGAAAGAAAAATGTCTTTAATTACAGTCTGATAGGAGCATTGGTTTTGCTCACCGGACTCATTATTTTCATTTTCAGAACGCTGAAGAAAGTTCAGACGAAAAATAAGAAAATTGCTCTTCAGTCGCTGCGCAGAGAGATGAATCCACACTTTATTTTTAACAGTTTAAATAGTGTTAACCATTTTATAGCCACCAATAATGAGCTGGAGGCCAATCAGTATCTGACAAAATTCTCTAAACTGATGCGTGGCGTGATGGAGAACTCTACAGAAGATTTTATTCCTTTTCAGCAGGAACTTGACCTTCTCCAGAATTACCTTGCTTTAGAAAAAACACGTTTTGCAGATAAATTTGATTACGAAATTGATGTGGATGAAAGTCTGAATATGCAGAGCCTTCTGGTTCCGGGAATGCTTATACAGCCTTTTCTTGAGAACGCTGTCTGGCATGGACTCCGCTACAGAACGGATAAGGGTTTTTTAAAATTAAGCTTTGAGAAAACTGAATCGCATCTTAAAATCCTTATTGAAGACAACGGAATAGGAATCGAGGAAAGTAAAAAACAGAAAACCCATCATCAGAAAACAAGAGAGGGCAGAGGAATGAAAAATACACTGGAAAGAATTCATCTGCTGAATGATTTATATAAAAAAAATATTACCTGCACTGTACAGGATAGGGAAAATAACAGGGGTGTTGTGGTGACCATTCAAATCAATCTGACTAGCCGGAATTGAGGTTGAAGCGCTGTTAATGAATTAGGGTAAATAAGGACGTGTATAACTCTGTAAGTTTCTTTGAAGATTGTAGAGTTGGCTAAATATTCCTAATTTGCACCTGCAACGTATTACCTGCCACCTAATATCTGACCTCAATGAAAATAAAAGCCGTAATTGTAGACGATGAAATCATAGCAAGAGAAGTTTTACGAAGCTATCTTACCAAATACTGTCCGCAGGTGGAAATCCTTGGCGAAGCTGAAAATATTAAAGAAGCAGTTCCGTTAATCACCGAAAGACAACCCCAACTGGTGTTTCTGGATGTAGAAATGCCTTTTGGAAACGCTTTTGATGTGCTGGAAGCCACTAAAGAATTACCTTACGAAACCATTTTCATCACAGCTTTTTCACAATACTCATTACAGGCTTTAAACAAATCGGCAAGTTATTATATTTTAAAACCCATTGATATTCAGGAGCTGATTCTGGCAGTTAATAAAGTGGCGGAAAGCCTTGAGAAAAAAGAAGAACTCAACCGGAATAAGATTCTTCTTGAAAATCTGAAGTTGAAACCTGAAAAACAGCAGCTGATTCTGCCAACCCTGCAGGGATTTGATGTCGTGAAAACTGAAGATATCGTAAGGCTTCAGGCAGATGGAAATTTTACCCAGGTATACCTTACCGATGGGTCGAAGAAAATGGTGTGTCGGTTTTTGAAACATTTTGATGATCTCCTGGAAAACCCTTTTGTGAGGGTTCACCGTTCTCATATCATCAACACGACATTTGTAAAATCATATCATAAAAGCGGAACAGTAATGCTGTCTGACGATACTGAAATAGAAGTTTCAGGAAGTTTTAAAGATAATTTCCTGAAAGTCTTTTCATAGAATTTATGGGTCCTTAACAGACCAAAGGCATTATTTTTGACGTTCAATAATAACCATCAAAATATTTCTGTCATGAAAACCGTTCATAAAATTATCCTTCCCGTTTCGTTGGGAGCCCTGGGGCTTATGATTTTCAATGCATGTTCTGTAAGAATTCCGAGGGGAGCATCTGCTATAAAGAATTTTGATCTGAAAAAATATCTGGGCAGATGGTATGAAATAGCCCGTTTTGATTACAGATTCGAGAAAAATATGGATAATGTGACCGCAGAATATACTGAGAATCCGGATGGGACTGTTCAGGTCAGAAACAAAGGGTATGATTACGTTAAAAAAATATGGAACGAATCCATCGGAGAAGCAAAATTTGTGAAAGATCCGAAAGAAGCCCGTCTCAAAGTTTCATTTTTTAAACCCATCTGGGCTGGTTACAATGTCATAGATATTGATGAAGACTATCAATATGCCCTCGTTGCCGGAAGCAGTTTAAAATATCTCTGGCTTCTTTCCCGCACCACCAGCATTCCTGAAAGCATCCGCCAGCGTTTCATTCAGAAAGCAAAAAAAATCGGTTATAATACCGATGAGTTGATCTGGGTGAGGCACAATCAATAGAGAGAAGTAATTAAAAAAGCAAAATTACGGAAGGGTAAAACCGTAAAGCCAAGATATCTTTCTTTTTACGATTTTACCCTTTTGCCTTTTAGCTGTTAATATATTCTTTCCATTCTTCAAAACGGTGATCTATAACCTGTTTCATCAGATCATAATTTTCATAGGTATCCTCAATGTGATAGAACGTTTCATATTCATAGTCGTTTTCCTCTGCCTTGGCATCAAAAATATTCACATAATCATCAGCAAATGAACTGTATCTGTTTCCAAAAACGGTATCATCTGCATAATAATCCTTTGCAAAAAGATTTCCGAGTTCATTCAGGTCATATTCAGAAAATTTACCATCACAGTACTCCATCACAAACTCAGCTCCGGTTATTTCTCTTCGTTTTACTTTTTCTATTCCCTCTGCCGCATCTTCTTTCAGTTCATCAGAGATAAGGTTATTGTAAATACACCAGTTCAGGAACATTCCTGTGTGTGTTGCTCCGTTTTTCTGAGGAAGTCCTTCCGGAAAATCACCGCCATAATGCCATGAAGCATCATCATATTTAGACATAATTCTTATTGTAGTTTTAGATAAATTCCGTCAAAAATAGAAAAAATCAATTTATATTGCCGCGACCAGAGATTTTTCCGTCATTTGCATAGAATTTTTTTCAACAAAAAGCATATGGAAAAAGCTGTTCTGATTACTATCGGCGATGAAATCCTTTCCGGAAACACGGTAGATACCAATTCTAATTTTATTGCCTCGGAACTTAAAAATATAGGAATAAAAGTTATCCAGATTCTTACCATCTCAGACGAAATTGAAACCATTAAAAATGCATTGGGGACAGCCTTTGAAGCCGGCGATTTAGTCATTACAACAGGAGGGCTTGGGCCAACGCGGGATGACAAAACCAAAAAAGCACTGGCTGAATATTTCAATGATGAAATTGCTCTGGATGAGGTGACCTTCAGTCATCTTAAGGGGTATATGGAAAGGAGAGGACGGGCAGACATCCTTGAAAGAAACCGGGAACAGGCTTTCGTTCCTACCAAATCCATCGTTTTTCAGAATCATTACGGGACGGCTCCATGTATGATGATGGAACAGGACGGGAAATTGTGCTACAGCCTTCCGGGAGTTCCTTATGAAGTGAAACCGCTTGTAAAAGATCAGATTATTCCTTATCTGCAGAAAAGGTTCAGGCTTCATTATATTCATACCAGAATTGTTTCTGTGGTAGGGATTCCTGAAAGTATCCTTGCGGATAAAATTGAAGACTGGGAGCTGGCGCTCCCCGAAAATATTGCACTGTCTTATCTTCCTGTAGGCACCCGCGTAAAGCTTCGTCTGACAGCCTCCGGTGAGAATGAAGAATTGCTGAAACAACAGACAGAAGAGGAAATTCAGAAACTGCTTCCTTTGGTAGAAGGGCATGTCATTGCAGTATCTGAAGATAAAATTGAAAAAATTCTGGCGGAAATGCTTACTGAAAGGAATCTGACAATTTCCACTGCAGAAAGCTGTACGGGAGGAGAACTTGCAAAAATGATCACTTCAGTTTCCGGCAGTTCAAAATATTTCCTTGGGGGAATGGTTGCGTATGCCACAGAAAAAAAGATTAAAATTTTAAATGTTTCTGAAAAGACCGTAGAACAGTTTACCGTGGTGAGCGAACAGGTCGCACAGGAAATGGCAAAAGGCTGTCAGGAATTGTTTGAAACTCATATTTCCCTTTCTACCACTGGTGTTGCGGGCCCGGGAAAAGGAGAAGATGGTAAAGATGTTGGGACAGTTTACTATACGATCAGAATCAATGATCAGGAGGTAACCTCAAAATTATACATGCCGCATCTGGAAAGAGTAGATTTTATGAATTTTGTTTCCCAGAAGGTGATTCAGGATTTGGTAAGCCTTCTTGTAAACAGTTAGATAGAGGATTATTTTTTAATTTTTTTTTAATTAATTTTTATACAGTTTTTCACACTTTTTGAAAGCCATTCAATAAATTTCAAAATCGTGGAAAATTCCAAACAGATTTTTCAGACCAGCAGCAAGAAACGCTGGAAAAGCGTACAATGGGGAAGCCGTGTTTTTATTTTTATAGGAATACTGCTTCTTCTTGCTTTAGGCCTGATGATGACCCTGGACAGAAGTCCAAAAATTCCTTTTAAAGAAGATTATAAAGCTGTTATCACGGCCAATAAACCTTATCTTCAGGAGAATAAAATTTCCAAAGAATATAAAGGTTTCAGAAGCTTTATTTCTGAAAAAACAATCCATACCAATCTCGATAAAATTGAAAAGGCGAGAGCAGAAAGATATAAAAATCAGAACAGAAACTGGACCCAGTTTCCGGGAGGCATCCGTTCCGCATTTTATGTAGCATGGGATCCTCAGTCGCTGATGTCTCTGAAAAGAAATATCAGACATGTGAATCTTGTTTTCCCGGAATGGTTTTTCCTTGATCCTAAAACGGGTGATCTGAAAACCAATGTAGATCCGGAAGGGTACAAGGTGATCAAAAGAACAGGAGTGGCTGCCATGCCGATGCTGAGTAACAACTTCGACAGGGAATTCCGCTCAGAAGGATTGGCAAAAGTTCTTAATGATCCGCAGAAAAGAACCCATCTGATTCAAAATATTACCCGGCAATGTAAAAAATACCACTTCAAAGGAATCAATATTGACTTTGAGGATATGAATCTGAATTCTGATGAAAACCTGATCGCCTTTATGAAAGAGCTTTCGGAAACCTTCAAAAAGAATCAGCTGCTGGTTACTATGGATATCATGACGGATAATGATGATTACAATATTCCGGGACTGAATCCCTATGTAGATTACTTTGTGCTGATGGCTTATGATGAATATTCAGCAGGAAGTGATGCCGGCCCGGTTTCTTCTCAGAAATGGATCGAAGAACAGACAGGTAAAATTGTAAAACAAACCTCTCCACAAAAAATTATCCTGGGCCTTGGAGCCTATGGGTATGACTGGAGTTCCAATCCGGATGATAATACTTCTGTTACTTACATGCAGGCAATTACCAAAGCCAGTGCCAGTAAAGCAGTTATTGATTTTAATGACAATACGTTTAATTTAAATTACTCTTATACGGATTCTAAAAATCTGACCCATACCATATTTTTCAATGATGCAGCTTCTATTTTCAATACAATGCGTTTCTCTTCAGAATATCCATTGGCAGGAACTGCACTCTGGAGGCTGGGAAGTGAAGACAGCAGGGTATGGAACTTCTATGATAAAGACCTTACATTTGCCGGCCTTTCCAAATTGAATTTAAAAACGCTTGAAAATGTAAAAGGACAGACCATGGTGGATTACATCGGGGATGGGGAAGTGCTGGATGTTCTGAATACGCCCCATGACGGGAAAATCGCGCTGGAAATTGATCCCAAAGAGAAAATTATCACAGACGAAAACTATGTTACCTATCCAAGTTCTTATGAAGTGAAGAAATATGGAAGTGCTCCTCAGAAAGAGCTTGTGCTTACATTTGACGACGGTCCGGATGAAACATATACGCCGCAGGTTTTAGATGTATTATCCAAATATCATGTTCCGGCAGCTTTTTTTCTGGTAGGCTTAAATGCAGAAAAGAACCTTCCGCTTGTGAAAAGAATTTATCGTGAAGGACATGAAATAGGAAATCATACGTTCACCCATGAAAATGTGGCAAAAGTAAGTCCCGAAAGAGCTTTGCTTGAATTAAAACTGACAAGGCTGCTGATAGAGTGTGTGACAGGACACAGTACAATTCTGTTCAGAGCACCTTACAACGCCGACTCAGAGCCTACCACTTCGGAAGAGATTATTCCGGTGGCATTGGCCAGACAGCAGAATTATCTGGACATCGGGGAAAATATAGACCCCGAAGACTGGCAGCCGGGAATAAAAGCAGATGAAATTGTAAAACGTGTAATGGCCGGCATCAGACAGGAGAGAGGAAATATCATTCTTCTTCACGATGCAGGCGGAGATACCAGGGAAGAAACGGTAAAAGCTTTAAAGATTCTGATTCCGGCTCTTCAGAAACAGGGATATCATTTTACCAACCTTACGAGCATTCTGCACAAAAGCAGAAATGAGCTGATGCCTGAAGTTCCTAAAACGAAATCGTATTACATCATGCAGCTGAATCTTGTGCTGGCTACGGTTATCTATGGAGTGAGTCATTTTCTCGTAGCATTATTTACTATTTTCATTGTATTGGGACTGATCAGACTAATGCTGATGGCATACTGGGCATTTAAAGAAAGAAAAAAAGAGAAAAAATTGGGAGAGTTTCCGGTTCTGGAATCCTATCCGAAAGTTTCCATCATTGTACCTGCTTACAATGAAGAAGTGAATATTGTGTCTTCCCTGCAGAATTTATTGAAACAGACGTATCCTAATTTTGATATTATTATGGTGGATGACGGAAGTAAGGATTCCACTTATGAAAAAGCAAAAGCAGCATTCCCTGAGCACCCGAAACTGAAAATTTTCACCAAAGGAAACGGAGGAAAGGCCACAGCTCTGAACTTTGGAATATCACAGACAGATGCCGAATATGTAGTATGTATTGATGCAGATACCAAACTGCAGCAGGATGCCGTAAAATATCTGATTGCAAGGTTTTTAAATTCAGCCCCTGAAGAAAAAATTGCAGCCGTTGCAGGAAATGTGAAAGTTGGAAACAGAGTAAACTGGCTGACCAAATGGCAGGCTATAGAATATACGACGAGTCAGAATTTCGACAGACTTGCTTATGCCAATATCAATGCGATTACAGTAATTCCGGGAGCCATCGGGGCGTTTAAGAGATCTGTGATCATTGAAACCGGAGGCTATTCATCCGATACCCTGGCAGAAGATTGTGATATTACCGTGAAAATCTTAAAAGCCGGATATATGGTAGCCAACGAAAACAGAGCTGTTGCAGTAACCGAAGCCCCGGAAACCGTAAAACAGTTTTTAAAACAGCGTTTCCGATGGACATACGGCATCATGCAGATGTTCTGGAAACAGAGACAGACTTTCCTTAACCCCGCATATAAAGGACTGGGGCTTTGGGCAATGCCGAATATTTTATTATTCCAGTATATTATACCATTTTTCTCGCCATTGGCAGATGTGATTATGTTCTTTGGAATCCTGTCCGGAAACGGAGATAAAATATTTACCTATTATCTGATCTTCCTTTTAGTGGATGCTTCCTTAGCGCTGATTGCATTCATTATGCAGCGGGAAAAGCTGATCAATCTGCTGTATATTATTCCGCAGAGATTCGGGTATAGATGGCTGATGTATATTGTATTATTTAAAAGTTTAAGAAAAGCGTTGAAAGGCGAAATGCAGTCCTGGGGATTTCTGAAAAGAACCGGAAATGTAAAAGAGATAGCAACTTCCTAGATAAAGCGGGAGGCGGGAAGAATAAAGCAAGAAGTTATTGTAGAGATCGTATTACCATTCTTTATGATTTCCATAACTTCCAGCTTCCATCCTCCGGCTTCCAACTTATTTATTTAAATTTGTTTTTCTGAAAAGTAACAAATTCAAAATAAATCATACATATTCTATAAATTGTTATCATAATGAAAAAAATAACGCTTTCTTTGTTTTTAATAGCAGGGATCTGCACTCAAACGACTATGAGCGCACAAGCTAAAGCTGCTAAAGTAGCAGTAAATAACACAGACAAAGGCTTAGACCTTAGCCTGATGGACACTTCAGTGCGTCCACAGGATGACTTTTATAACTATGTGAGTGGAACCTGGATGAAAACAGCCAAAATTCCATCTGACAAACCAACATGGGGAAGCTTCAACAAACTGGCTGAGGATACGGATAACAATTCCATGACCATCCTGAACTCCCTTCTGAAAGATAAATTTGCTGACGGAAGCGAAGGTAAAAAGATCCAGGATCTGTATGCTACTTATATGAACATGCAGAAGAGAAATGCAGACGGAATCAAACCTATCCAGGATAACCTGAATAAAATTGATGCCATTAAAAATATGGCTGATCTTCAGAATTACCTGATTTCTGTAACCAAAGACGGTGAGAACATTCTTTACGGATGGGGAGTTGACGCAGATCTTAAAGATTCTAAAATGAATGCTGTGTATTTAGGAAATGCTTCATTAGGTTTGGGAAGAGACTACTATCAGAAAGTAAACGAAAAAAATACAGAAGCTATTGCTGAATATCAGAAATATGTAGCTTCAATGCTGAAAGAATTAGGGTATAAAAATGCTGATGAGGCCGCAAAAGGTATTGTAAACTTTGAAAAAAGTATTGCGAATACATACCTGACCAATGAGCAGAGCCGTGACAATACCCTTCAGTACAATCCTAAAACAATGGCTGAACTTTCAGCGTTGGTAAAAGGGGTGGACATCCCCGGATACCTTAAAAAAGTAGGAGTAAATACTGACAAGGTAATTATCAGCGAATTAGGATTCTATAAGAACTTTGATAAATTGATCAATGCTCAGGATCTTTCTGTGATCAAAGATTATCTTAAATTCCACATGATCCATGGAAGTGCTTCTTACTTAAGTGAAAACTTAGGAAATATGAAGTTTGCTTTTTATGGTAAATACCTTAGAGGTCAGCAGGAGCAGAGAGCTCTTAACAAAAGAGGTTTTGAATTGATCAACGGAACTTTGGGAGAAGCTTTCGGAAAATTATATGTTGAGAAATATTTCCCTGCAGAAGCAAAAGCTCAGATGGTGGAACTGATTGACTACCTGAAGAAAAGCTTTGCTGTTCATATCAACAACTTAGCATGGATGTCTTCTACCACTAAAGAAAAAGCAATGCAGAAACTGAACAAGTTCACTGTAAAAGTTGCTTACCCGGACAAATGGAAAGATTATTCAAAATTAGATATTATTTCTGAAGCTAAAGGAGGAAGCCTTTACAAGAACCTTCAGAATATTACGGAATGGCAGTATAACAAAGATTTAGCAAAAATAGGAAAGCCGGTTGATAAAACAGAATGGGGAATGACTCCACAGACTGTTAATGCCTATTACAACCCGGTAAATAACGAGATTGTATTCCCTGCAGCAATCCTTCAGCCGCCATTCTTCAATCCGAATGCTGACGCTGCTGTAAACTTTGGAGGTATTGGTGCGGTTATCGGTCACGAAATGAGCCACGGATTTGATGACTCAGGAGCCCAGTTCGATGCAGACGGTAACCTAGTAGACTGGTGGACTCCGGAAGATAAAGCAAACTTTGAAAAAGCAACTAAAGCCCTTGCTTCCCAGTATGATAAATACGAGCCTGTAAAAGGTACTTTTGTAAACGGTACTTTCACAAACGGAGAAAATATTGCTGACTTAGGAGGTGTAAACATCGCTTATGATGCCCTTCAAATGTATCTGAAAGACAAAGGAAATCCAGGTAAAATCAGTGGATTCACCCAGGATCAGAGATTCTTCTTAAGCTGGGCAACCGTTTGGAGAACATTATCGAGCGAGAAATATATGGTGAATCAGGTAAAGACAGATCCGCACTCTCCGGGATATTTCAGAAGTTTTGGTCCGCTTATTAACGTTGACGCCTTCTACAAAGCATTCGACGTGAAAAAAGGAGACAAATTGTACAAAGCTCCGGAAGACAGAATCAAAATCTGGTAAAAATAACAACCGCTCAGCAATGGGCGGTTTTGTTTTTTAGGTGGCAGGTGGCAGATGTTAGGTAGTAAGTAGGTGGCAGCTGATAGGTAGCAGGTGATAGGAGTTAGATATTAGATATTAGGAGACTCCTATTTGTCATAACGGCTTCCATCATTCCCCTCCTTTGGAGGGGTGGCAGACATTCAAAGAATTTTTGACGGGGTGGTCTGCATATCCACTAACCTTAAACCTTGAACTTTAAATCCCGAATTATCAATTACCATTCACTACATATCATTAAAGTTTGTATATTTGGTAAGTTTGTGTAAAATCAAAAATTATCTTTAATGAAAAAGCTAAATATTGGAATACTTGCCCTTTCAGGTATTGTATTTCTCAATTCGTGTGGTGCAGCTAAGACTGCGGGGACAGAGAATAAAACCGAAGCTGCAGCAACAGTGGCTGAGCCGGTAAAAGAAGAAGTGAAAGAGGAGGGGATCAACTTATCATATATGGATACAAGTGTCCGCCCACAGGATGACTTTTTTAGCTATGTGAACGGAAACTGGGTGAAAACTACTCAGATTCCATCGGACAAGGCAAACTGGGGTTCTTTCAATGCATTGAGAGAAAATGTAGATGATGCTTCATTAGATATTTTGAACAAAATTCTTACAGAATCATATCCTGCAGGATCAGAAGGACAGAAAATCCAGAATCTGTATGCTTCTTTTATGGATACCAATAAAAGAAATGCAGAAGGGCTGACACCTATCAAAGCAGATCTTGCCAAAGTAGATGCCATCAAAAACCTTAATGATCTTCAGAAATACCTTCTGGAAGCCACAAGATTAGGAGACAACTCTTTCTACGGATGGAGAGTGGGAGCAGATATGAAGAATTCCAATATGAATGCAGTGTATCTTGGCGGTCCGGATCTTGGTTTGGGAAGAGATTATTACCAGAAGGTAAATGATGCCAATACTAAAACACTGGCTGAATATCAGACTTATGTTGGAAAACTATTTGGAGTTTTAGGATATAAAAATAATACTCAGGCTGCGCAGAATGTAGTAGACTTTGAAAAGCAGTTAGCCAATTACTTACTGACGCTTGAACAGAACAGGGATGCCAATTTAAGATACAATCCTAAAAATGTATCCGAATTATCGGGGCTTGTTAAAAATGTAGATCTTGCAAAATATCTTAAAGATGCAGGCGTAAATACAGACAGAGTAATCATCGGAGAACTGAAATATTACCAGAATATGGATCAGTTCATTACTCAGAAAAACCTTCCATTACTGAAAGACTATCTGAAATATCATATCATTAACGGAAATGCGAGCAACCTGAATGACAGCTTAGAGCAGATCAGATTCGATTTCTATGCTAAATATTTACAGGGGCAAAAAGAACAGCGTCCGATGAACAAAAGAGGGCTTACCCTGGTGAACGGTGTTCTTGGAGAAGCTTTCGGAAAACTGTATGTAGACAAATATTTCACTCCTGAAGCCAAAAAGCAGATGGAAACGTATATTGATTACCTTTTAAAATCATTCAAAACACATATTGCCAATATCGACTGGATGTCTCCTGAAACCAAAGTAAAAGCTCAGGAAAAATTATCCAAGTTTACTGTAAAAATTGCTTATCCGGACAAATGGAAAGATTATACTCAATTGAAAGTAGAATCTCCTAAAGAAGGCGCCACTCTTTATTCTAATCTTCAGAATGTGGCAGCATGGCAATATCAGAGAAGTCTGGATAAAGTTGGAAAACCGGTTGATAAAACAGAATGGGGCATGTCTCCGCAGACTGTAAATGCTTACTACAGCGGATCAAATAACGAAATTGTATTCCCTGCAGCTATTCTTCAGCCGCCTTTCTATAATCCTAAAGCTGATGCAGCAGTAAACTTCGGAGGAATCGGAGCCGTTATCGGTCACGAGATTTCTCACGGATTTGACGACAGCGGTTCCCGTTTCGATGGAGATGGTAATCTTAATAACTGGTGGACAGATGCTGACCGTAAAAACTTCGATGCAAAAGTAGGTCAGCTGGCAGCTCAGTATAGTGCTTACGAACCAGTAAAAGGAAGCTTCGTCAACGGTAAATTTACAAGTGGCGAAAATATTGGAGATTTAGGAGGAGTAGCCGTAGCCTACGATGCTCTTCAGATGTACCTGAAAGATCACGGAAACCCTGGAAAAATCAGCGGATTTACGCAGGATCAGAGGTTTTTCATGAGCTGGGCAACTGTCTGGAGAACAAAAGCTACCGATCAGTATATGATCAATCAGGTTAAAACAGATCCGCACTCTCCGGGAATGTTCAGGGCTTTCGGTCCGCTGGTAAACCAGGACTCATTTATCAAAGCATTTGATATCAAACCGGGAGACAAAATGTATAAAGCTCCTCAGGACAGAATAAAAATCTGGTAATTTTACCTTAAATTGTTAGAAAAGAAAAATCCATTTCATATTGCTTGGGATGGGTTTTCTTTTAATATTCTCTCTTATAATTCCGGAGCACAAACCTGATTCCGGTTTCCATAATGTCACCCATGGTTTTACAATACTTGAAATTGACATCATAGGTCAGTTTTTGCAAAGCAGTTCTTAGCTCTATCACATTAGCTTCAGGCGCAATACTATCTTTTTTCATGATAGCAATGAGTTCATCAAACCGGTTTTTACTGCTGGTCACCCTTTTTACGATCTGCGAACGTACTTCCTTGCGGTACTGTTCTATTGAACTGGGTTTCAGTTTTTCCAGAACCATATTCACCATCTGATTGTTTTCCTTGAAATACTGCGGAAGATACACTTTCAGATTGCCTTCATAAGTCTGCTGATCAAAATCAATAGGACGGATCCGGTAAATAACCTGGTCGAAATCATGTATGGGAATCACCACATAATTATAAGAACGCATATCGCCAAGAAGCCCGATAAGGCAGCGCTCATTGAATTTCACAAATTCTTTGGAAATCTGTGCCTTTTCCAGTTCGGAACAGTTAGCCAAATGTTTCTGAATGAAAACATCTCCCGGAATTCCTAAAATATGCTCTTCTATCAACGTGTTTTTGTACACCAGAAAATTAATCCGGTTGGGAGAAAGCAGGTCTTCAAATTCCAGCCCGAATATTCGTGAGGCATCAGCCTGCTTAATATAAAAATAGGTATAATTATCATTCAATACATTTCTCACCCTGATCCGGAACGGTTTAGAGTTCCCGAAAGTACAAAAATCGATGGTATCTACTGTCAGATAAGGTAGCGTAGCGGTATCTCCATCAGAATGGAGGAGGGTATAAATTTTATTTAAATTGGCTTCTATTTCTTTAAACTCGTATTCAGAATACAGTACCCCAAGCCACAATGTATCTTTGCCGTCTTTATCCAGAATGCTCACACTGTCACTGAACCTCAGCAGGTCTTCATACAGAAATCTGATCTTAGTGGTTCTGTTATATTTTTCCAGATATTGATGTAATGCTTCTGAAACAGGGAATATGGGCTTTCTAAACGCAATTTTTACATCTTTCATGACACGGTTCACTTTGTTTAAATATAAAGAATATTTTTTGTAATGTCTGAGGAATTCTTATTTTAATATTCATTTGGTACATTTGTAGGGAATAAAGCAAACAGAAATTTTATTTTATTTTTCTTGAATGAGTTTATTTATTTTTTCATAGCTTAGTGATATCGTAATATGGTGATTTTATGTTGAATAAATATTTATAAATTTACATGATTCAAGAAAAATCTTAGTAAAATTTTGTATGTTACAGTTTTTTTTTAAATTTAAACATTGGATTGGTAATTTATTCGATTCATCTGTAAATTACTCAAAGACAGATCCAAACCAAAATAGTAAATCTCAAAATAACAATAATATGGCAATGTTTAATTATGGTGTTGGCGGAAACGAGGTAAAAGTAGACGCTAATGAAGCTATTCAGGAAATACAGGAAAATAAATCACTGATAGTAAGCCAACTTACAACAGAAGAGTCTTATACTCCTGAAATCGTAACAGGATTAAAAACAGTGGAAGACGTTTTCAGACATTTCCAGCCTTCAGTATCGGTACAGCACGAAACAGAAGATGGTGGAATAGTAGAAGAGGAATTCCGTTTTCAAAACCTTGGAGACTTTACTCCGAAGAGCCTTACTCAGAAGTCAGATTATCTGCAGCAGCTGAGTATGGAACAGGAGCAGTACAATAAAATAGTACGTCAGCTGAAAACCAACAAAATTCTACGCAACATGCTGGAGAACGATCAGACCAGAGCGGCGTTCATAGAAGTATTGAAAGAAGTGGCACAAGAACTTGAAAAATAATTAAAGACTTACATTAAATCATGGATAGCAAATTACAGGCACAAGAAAGCCAGCAGCAGGGGCAGCAGCAACATGCAGGGCAGCCGAAGGGCAACCCGCTTGCAGAGCTCAATAAAATGGGAGGATTTGGCTTTGTTGAATCCGTTGTAGACGGTATTGCCAATATGAACCCAACAAGAAAGGCAAGAAAAGAAATCTTCCTGAATGACAGCAATAAAGCAGAAGAAAGAAAAGAGCTTCTTCAGAAGATCAATCTTTGGGTAAGCCTTTTAGAGGGTAATGAATCAGCAGATAAAATGGCTGAAACGTGCAAAACCAAAGCACAGCAGGCCGATCAGAACTTAAAGAAAAACTTAAAAAATACACTGGACGCTGTTCGTATGCTGGAAACCAACTACAGAACAGTAGCACAATTCTATAAAAATACAGAATTGGATAAAGTGGATAACGTAAGTATCGTAAATGCAAGCCTTGAGCAGGTTTCCGATCTGGATAATCCTTTGTTCATTGATGCCATTTCAGAAGAATTTAAAAATTATTATGACCGTCTTGACCTTAGAGATAACTATTCAATCCTTGCAATACCAGGATATTTAGGATCAAATAAGGTAATCGAGAAATGGGCAAAAATCTGTAACGAAAACAAAGTAATGATGGTTACAGACTTTGCCAACCTTGATAAACCGGATGATGTTGTAGACTTATTCCACTCTGCAAACCTTACAGGAGGTGAGCTTCACAGAAGTAACGTTATTATGACGTGTAACTGGCTTGTAGGACGTGGTAAAGCTGAAGAAGTAGGAGAAGAGGAAAACGTAGAACTTCCGCCTTCCACTTCATTAGCAGGAAAAATCCATAAAACACTGATGTCTCAGGTAGCAGCAGGTAAGAAGCATGGTAATATCAACGAAGTAGACGCAGTAAAATTCGAACTGAAGAAAAGTGAAATTTCTCAGCTGGAAAAAATGGGTCTTGTACCCATGGTAAACGAATACGGAAAAATTATGGCTTTCTCTGCAAAGACATTGTTTACAGGAGACAATATCGGTCTTCAGACATATTCCGTAGTTCGTGTATTCGACTATGTAACCAAAGTATTGCTTGACTTCCTGAACAGAAGAGCCTTCGAAAACTGGAATGCTAAAAATGAGGATGATTTAAGAAGACAGATTGTAACGTTCCTTGACAATATCAAAGGACCGGACAAGCTGATCGAAAAATTCAAAATTGTTCGTTTCGAGCAGGATAGAGTAAACAAAGACAGAGTATGGCTGGATATCCGTATGACACCTTATTTCCCTACAAAAAGTTTCGTTATTAAACTTGACGGACACAAAGGAGATGATGGTAACGAATGGGATGCAGAATATACTCAGGAGTAGAATTAAACTTATTTTATATAACAAAAACCGATGCAATTTTACATCGGTTTTTTTTCAACCAACACCTATGAAATGTAATATGAATAAGAAGCTGATCTTTATCTTACCGGTTCTGCTGATGGTACTTATGATGAGCTGTGAAAAAAAATACCAAAGCCCGGGTCATTACGAAAATGATCTTTTTGCAGATGAGCATCAGGAAGGAAAAGCATATGTCATGAATGAAGATGAATGCTTTGATGGCAGTGAGCTGGTGATTGCAAGTTCAGAGGTTAAGCTCTCGGACAGCTCGAAAGGGCGTGGGAAATCATTTTTTCTTTATAAAGTAAAATCAGGAAAAGTATTGAAAACAGTAAGAGATTCTGCTGTAGAAATGCCAATGCTGTTTTTATCGGAATATAAACTAAAGATAAAAAACACTGATTCTATGTATGTTTATCTGAAAAAGCTTGAAGGATACCGCTTTATTGCCAAAGACAGAAATCTTAAATACCAATGGTTAAAAGCTGCTCCGGTATACAATGTAAAGAAAAAATAAAATAAACCTATCTTTGCAGCATTGAAAATAAGATGAAGAGAGAGCATCTCTTCAATGACTTAAAACAAGATTGGTTTTTGGAAAAAAATAAAACGGCTTCAGAGTTTCTTCATATAGGAAACCGGCTTTTGGAATGGTACAGGAATAATGCGAGAAATCTGCCTTTCAGACAGACAAAAGATCCGTATAAGATCTGGATCTGTGAAATTGTATTTCAGCAGACTAGGATTAATCAGGGCCTGAATCATTACAATAATTTCATTAAACGATTTCCCGATGTAAAAACGCTGGCAGAAGCGGAAGAAAATGAAGTTTTACTCTATTGGAAAGGATTAGGATATTATTCAAGAGCAATCAATATCCACAAGGCTGCCCGGCAGATCATGAATGATTATCAGGGAGTTTTTCCTCACCAATACGAAGAAATCCTGAAATTAAAAGGAGTAGGGAAATATACTGCAGCAGCTGTTTCAAGCATTTGTTTTGGTGGAAGAATACCTGCTGTTGACGGAAACTTTTACCGTGTTCTGAGCCGTCTTTTTGCTGATGATTTTGATATTTCGAATTCAAAAGCGTTTACCTATTTTTCTGAACTGGCTGCTTTGGTAATGCCGGAAAATGTGGGAGATTTTAACCAGGCTATGATGGACTTAGGCTCAGAGATCTGTAAGCCCAAAAATCCGCTTTGCGGAGAATGTCCTCTCAATAAAGACTGCCTGGCATTTTCCCTGCAGAAAATTTCAGATTATCCGGTAAAAACAAAAAAAGTAAAAGCCGAAGATCTTGCTCTGACCTATTATTTTGTACACAGAAACGGCAAGTTCCTGATCCGTCAGAGAGCGGACGATTTTATCTGGAAGAAATTATTTGAATTTCCTGCCACTATTTCTGCTGATATGGAACCATTTGTTACAGGTTCAAAAACCGTTACCCATAAACTGACCCACAAAAATTTAAGCATTGAAATATTGAATGTTGAGGTTACTTCAGAAAAGATCTGGAATCATTTTATCGCTGAAAATCAATACCTGATTACAGATGTTGAAGGCTCTCATGAAAAATCTTTTCCGAAACCTTTGGAAAATTACATTCAAAACTCTCTGAAAGACTGAAATTTGTCTTCTTAAATCTGAAATCTAATTTGTACTTTTGCAAAATGATTAAAAAAGTCATTTTTATTTTTGTATCGCTGCTTTTAATTTCATGTGGAAAAGACCCTTCACCAAAACCTTATGGAGAACTGCGTCTTGAGTATCCTGCACCGAAATACCAGAAGTTTCAAAACGATTGCGCCTATACCTTCGAGTATTCGGACTTTGCTTCCATAGCACCAGCCAAAAAGCCCTGCTGGTTCTACCTGAACTATCCGAAAATGAAAGCCAAAATTTTCGTTACCTATTATCCGATACAAAATGACTTTGCAGACCATATTAAGGAAGCTGAAAAAATGGTATATGAGCATACCATCAAAGCCAGTTCCATAGATACAAAATCCTTTGAATACCCTGAAAAAAAAGTATACGGGAACTTCTACGAGCTGAAAGGACAAAGTGCTTCCAATCTTCAATTCTACATTACAGACAGTACGAAACACTTCGTAACTGCTTACTTATACTTTAATACGAGACCGAAACCGGACTCTCTTGCCCCTGCAGTGAACTATATCAAAAATGATATGAAACACCTGCTGGACACTTTTGAATGGAAAAAATAATTACTTTTAATATACATTGAAAAATATATGAAACTTTTAGTTGTAGGAAGTGTTGCATTTGATGCAATTGAAACACCATTTGGTAAAACGGACAAAATTTTAGGAGGTGCAGCCACTTATATCGGGATCACTTCATCAATTTTAGGCGTTAAATCCGGAATTGTTTCTGTAGTAGGAGGAGACTTTCCACAGGAACATCTTGATATGTTCACCAACAGGGATGTAAACATTGAAGGAATTGAAATCGTGAAAGAAGGAAAAACATTCTTCTGGTCCGGAAAATACCACAACGATCTGAATACAAGAGATACTTTGGCTACAGAAGTAAATGTTCTTGAGAATTTCGATCCGAAGATCCCTGATTCAATGCAGGATGCCGAAATTTTGTTACTTGGAAACCTACACCCTGGAGTTCAGTTATCTGTACTTGAAAAAATGAACAACCGTCCTAAGCTGGTTATCCTTGATACCATGAACTTCTGGATGGATTCTGCTTGGGATATCTTAATGGATATGATTGCCAAAACAGATGTAATTACCATTAATGATGAAGAGGCAAGACAGCTTTCAGGAGAATATTCTCTGGTAAAAGCAGCTAAAAAGATCCACACAATGGGTCCTGAATATGTCATTATCAAAAAAGGAGAGCACGGAGCTTTACTTTTCCATGACAATAAAGTATTTGCTATCCCTGCGCTTCCATTGGAAGATGTTTTTGATCCGACAGGAGCCGGAGATACTTTCGCAGGAGGATTTGCAGCATATCTTGCTAAAAAAGGAAAAATTGATTTCGAAACGATGAAGTCTGCCCTTATTGTAGGGTCTGCAATGGCTTCATTCACCGTAGAGAAATTCGGAACTGAAAGAATAGAAGAAGTAAATGAAGCAGATATGTTCAGCAGATTGAGACAATTCAAAGAATTAACGACATTTGATGTTGAACTGCAGTAAATAAGTCTTTTTAAGAAATATTTATAATAAAAAATTGAGTGAAATTCGTTAAGAATTCTAAATTTGCAACTTGTTAAAATAGTAAAATGACAAATAAACTAAAAATCACTTTTCTTCTTGGGATTTTCATCATGATATTCTCTTCAAATATGATGAATGCCCAGCTAAAACAAGGAGATTTGGTGGATGGTATTGCAGCTGTTATCGGAGATGAGATTGTGTTGGAATCTGATGTAATCGAGCAGATGAATTATGGTAAACAGCAGGGAGCTGCCAACACAGACAAATGTGAGTTCCTGGAAAACCTTATCAGCAATAAGCTTCTTGTATACGAAGCAAAAAAAGATACTTTAATTGAAAACCGTTCTGCAGCCATCAAAGAACAGGCTAATGCAAAATACCGTCAGTTGCTTTCTCAATTTCCGGATGAAAAGACATTGCTGGCCGCTTATAAGTTCAGAAATGCCTATGAGATGAAAAATGCTATCGAGAAGATAGACACAGACCAGTACTACGGGCAGGCGAAATACCAGAGAGTTACTGATAAAGCAGACGTAACTCCAAATGAGGTAACTGACTTCTACAATATGTATAAAACACAGCTGCCACAGGTAAAAGATGAAGTTACTCTGGCTCAGATTATGATTTATCCATCCCTTACAGAAGCTCATAAACAAGACCTTATCAACAGGTTGAAAAAAATCAAGCAGGATATCCTTGCCGGGGAAACTTTTGAAAGCCAGGCAAGAATTTATTCTGAAGATGAAGGATCAGCTGCTAACGGTGGATTATATAAAAATATCAACAAAGGACAGATGGTGAAGCCATTCGAGGCTGCAGCACTGAACCTTCAGGAAAATGAAATTTCAGATCCTGTTGAATCTGAATTCGGATTCCACATTATTCAGTTGGTGAAAAGATCAGGTAAAGTGTATGACGCAAGACATATCTTGTTAAAAGCCACTCCAACTGATGAAGAGATCAAAACTGCAAAAGCAAAATTAGACAGTATCAGAGGTCTTATTATAGATGGTAAAATGACTTTTAAAGATGCTGCTTTTAAATTCTCAGATGATAAAAGAACAAAATTCAACGCTGGAATAATTCCGGGAGCTGATGGTTCTGATAAAATTGAAAGAGAAAGTATCCCCGGAACAATCAGCTATGAATTGGCCGGATTGAACAAAGGAGATATCACAACTGCTTTTGAAGACGAAGAAAACAAGAGAAAGCAAATCAAGATCATCAAAGTGGAAGATGTGATTCCTTCTCACCAGATTACACTGGAAACAGACTTCAGCAGAATCAAGCAGATGGCGCTGAATAAAAAGAAAAGTGAAATGGTTGAAAAGTTTGTCAACTCCAAGTTACCGACAACTTTTATTTCAATTGACGGGCGTTACGACAGCTGTAACTTTAAGTCGAACTGGAAGAAACAATCCATGACAAAATAAAATCAAAACCTTCAGAATTTCTGAAGGTTTTTTTTATCACTAAACGTTATAAAGACAAAAACCCGTGATGGAAAATATTGACAGATATTTCCCGGAAAACCATTGTTTTTATTATTTTTACGCATGAGCAATTTTATAGATTTCAACGCTGCAAAAAAACTTCATGAGATGGAGGCGACACAAAATAGAATTTCACACCTTTTTAATATTAAATATCCGATTATCCAGGCAGGTATGATCTGGCATTCAGGATGGAGACTTGCTTCGGCTGTTTCCAACTGTGGCGGATTGGGGATCATAGGAGCAGGAAGTATGTATCCTGATATCCTCAGAGAAAATATTCAGAAATGCAAAAAGGCAACAGATAAACCTTTCGGGGTAAATGTGCCTATGCTGTATCCCAATATTGAGGAGATCATTCAGATCATTCTTGAAGAAAAAGTGAAGATTGTCTTTACATCAGCCGGTAACCCTAAAACCTATACAGAAACCCTTCAGAAAGAAGGAATAAAAGTAGCTCACGTAGTTTCCTCTACCAAATTTGCTGTGAAATGTGAAGATGCCGGAGTAGATGCTATTGTGGCAGAAGGGTTTGAAGCAGGAGGGCACAACGGAAGAGATGAAACAACAACATTTTGTCTTATTCCCAATGTTAAAAAACATATTTCTAAGCCGTTAATCGCTGCAGGAGGAATTGCCCTGGGCTCACAGATCAAAGCTGCGATGATTCTTGGTGCAGACGGTGTGCAAATAGGCTCCCGTTTTGCTGCTACTACAGAAGCCAGCGCCCATGAAAACTGGAAAAAGAAAATCACGGAACTTCAGGAAGGAGATACGCATCTTACCCTGAAAGAACTGGCACCGGTAAGAATGGTTAAAAATAAATTCTTTAATGAGCTGGAAGAAATCTATCAGAGCGGAAGAAACAAAGATGCTTTAATCGCTTCATTAGGAAGAGCCAGAGCAAAACGCGGGATGTTCGAAGGAGATATGGAAGACGGAGAACTCGAAATAGGGCAGGTCTCAGCTTTGATTGATGAGATTCTTCCGGTGGAAACTGTTTTCAATCATCTTTTAAAAGAATTTGAAGAAACAAAAATGCCAACGTTTTAAATATAATTGATTCAATGGAGGAAAGAATAATTGATGTAAAGGATAAAAAATTATATATAGAACATAATAATCAGTTTAAAGACAGGCCTACGGTTGTTTTTCTGCATGACTCATTAGGCTCAGTGCAGCTTTGGAGAGATTTTCCTGTAAAACTCGCTGAAGCCGTACAGTGCAATACCCTTGTTTATGACCGGTTAGGATATGGAAAATCATACCCTTTGCCTACTCATGAAAGACCGGTAAATTATATGGAGCTGGAAGCCGATTTGCTGAATGACCTGCTGGCTGAAATGAATATTGATAGCGTTATTCTGTTTGGGCACAGTGATGGCGGGACAATAGCTCTCATCACGGCTGCAAAGTATCCTGAAAGAATAAAAGCTGTCATTTGTGAAGCAGGACATATTTTTGTGGAAGACATTACTTTAAAAGGCATCTATGATGCGTGGGAAGCCTACAAAACAACAAATCTTCCGGAACGGCTTCAGAAATATCATGGTGATAAGGTAGAAACACTATTCAAAGCCTGGACAGAAACCTGGACACGGGATGATTACAGAACCTGGAATATTGAATATCTCCTGAAAGACATTACGGCGCCATTATTATTCATTCAGGGAGAAACAGACGAATACGGAAGCTTGGATCAGGTAGAAAAAACAGTTACTCAGGTGAGTGGAAGTGCTGAGAAATATATTATTCCCAGGACCGGACATACACCGCATAAAGAAGTTCCTGAGCTTGTACTGCAAAAAGCGACAGCGTTTATCGGTAATTACCTGCAATAAATATTCATAATAGAAAAAGACATCTTATCACTGAGATGTCTTTGTTTTATGCAAAACAGGATCCTGCATTTTGCAGTTACAGTAACCGGAGCTCGGCTTCAATATTCTCTTTTGCCTGAGCCTCATACTTTTCCTTAAAATATTCTGTTTTAAAGATACTTTCAAGTTCAAGAAAATGTTTAAGGACTTTTTTTCGTCCCGGTTTATATAGAAAATCGGGATAAACAGAATATTCTTTTCTTATATTCCTGGTGTATTCCATATAAGTTTTAAAATCTTTACCCAGCACAGAAAGGTCTGCATCCAGAAGATAATTGGTATCGTTATGAACAGACAGCTGATGGGATTTTGTAGCAATAATCTGTTCCGAAATCACTGAAATATCATCTTTATTTACATGAAGTTCAGTAAGTCTTTTTTCTGCAGCAGCGGCACTTTTTTCTTCATTGGATTTCGATGTGACATCATAGATGATGTCGTGATAAAATACGGAGAAAGAAATTGCTGTGAAACCGGAAATGTTACCCTTCACATCATCAAGCTCCCTGAACATATTTTCAAGATGAAGAAGATTGTGGTAATACCTGCTTTTTTCAGAATATCTGGTTTCAATTTCATTCCAGAGACTGTTGATTAGCTGTCTGTCTTCTGTAAAAGCAGAACACAGCTGTTCAAATTGATTTTTCAGATTCATAGAAATAAAGGGATAAAAAAAGGAACTTTTAAAAAGTTCCCTGATTTGCTTCCAGAACAGCCTTCAGCTCAGCCCAGCCTCCGCCGTTATAACCGTCCTTTAATCCCTGAGCATTAAGATAATCCAATGCTTTTCCGCTTCTGTTTCCACTTCTGCAGAACAGGACTACCGGTTTTTCAATAGATAGAATCTCATCTTGTCTATCTTCTACTTCACCCAGAGGAATATTCTTGGCTCCATCTATATTACCGTCCATTTCAAGCTCCATTGGCTCACGAACGTCGATCAATTCATAGTTTCCGGATTGTATTACTTCTATTAAAGACATAGTTGTTTATTTTAAAATCAGAAACGAAATTACGCAATTTTTTTTTGAAAAAAATCCTAATTAAAACATAAATTTTTCAGAAAATAAGAGATAGGAAGCCGGCCGTAAGCGGAACTTCGATGTCAATGATCAGATTGATAAAATAATCTTAATTTTGCAGTGTGAAATTAATGAATGCCGGCGCCGAAAAATATTCCCAACTGATAAAATCCAAGGCAAAAAGTTTTGGATTCCAGAGTTGTGGTATTTCCAAAGCTGATTTTCTGGAAGAAGATGCCCCTCATCTTGAAAAATGGCTGAAGAATAATTATAATGGCGAAATGAAGTATATGGAAAATCATTTCGACAAAAGACTTGATCCGCGTCTTCTGGTAGAAGGGTCCAGATCTGTTATTTCACTTTCTTACAATTACTTTCCTGAGGAGAAAATCCCGGTACTGGAGAATTATAAAATCTCAAAATATGCTTATGCAGAAGATTATCATGAAGTAATCAAAGAAATTCTCCGTGAGATGGTAGCGGAACTGCAGAAAGAAATAGGGGAGTTCGGATTTCGGGTTTTTGTTGACTCTGCTCCGGTTTTGGAACGAAGCTGGGCCAGAAAGTCAGGAATTGGCTGGGTAGGAAAAAATGCCAATCTTATTACCAAACAGAATGGTTCTTTTTACTTTCTGGCAGAAATTATCTGTGATCTTGAACTGATTCCGGATCATGCCACCACAGATCATTGCGGAACCTGCAGGAAATGTATTGATGCCTGCCCGACAGATGCTATCGTTTCCGAGAAAATTATTGACGGAAGCCGCTGTATTTCTTATGCAACCATAGAACTCAAAAACGAAATTCCTGATTATTTTAAAGATAAAATGGAAGACTGGATGTTCGGCTGTGATATCTGTCAGGACGTTTGCCCATGGAACCGCTTCTCAGCTCCCAATAAACAAAGCCGTTTTCAGCCAAACGAAGCGTTGAAAAACTTCAAAAAAGGAGAATGGAAAGAGCTTACCCAGGAAATTTTCTCTGAAATTTTCAGAAAATCTCCCGTAAAACGGACCAAATTTGCAGGGCTCAAGAGAAATATTGAGTTTTTACAGAAGTCGTCTGACTGATTTTTCCGGAATTTTCGGTGACAATTCCTCCTTTGGAATTTTTTGAATTTCCAAACCAGAGCTGATAACCGGCCATTCCTTAAATTTTCCGCTTTAAGGAGGTAAAAGATTATATCAATAAGTTTCTTGAAAAGCCTTTCCTATAAAGAAAATTGATTTTCAGGAGATCAAGATCTCACCGAAAATCAACGTCTTTTTTGTATTCTTTTAGGAGCAGTTTTTACTCTTATTTTAAATCTTTTTTGGGATTTGGTATTTTTACGCATATTTGTAAATATTTCGTAACTAAATATAGCCATTTTTTCGATTAAAACAAATACTTTTACCAAAAATTGCAGATTAAATTTTATTAAAAAACATGACTGTGAAAATGATCTTAATGTATCTCCTGAAAGTGGTGGGCGTTATTTTGGGAATTGTCATTATTTATGTAATCCTTGGACTGCTGATTCCTTATATTCCCGTTTCAGCAAAAGATGACGGACAGAAGAAAGAAATCCCGATCTATATTTATACCAACGGAGTGCATACGGATATCGTAATGCCGGTGACAAATGATCTTCAGGACTGGAGCCGGAAAATTCCTTT
This sequence comes from Chryseobacterium amylolyticum, assembly GCF_051011775.1. Lineage (NCBI taxonomy): Bacteria > Pseudomonadati > Bacteroidota > Flavobacteriia > Flavobacteriales > Weeksellaceae > Chryseobacterium > Chryseobacterium amylolyticum. The sequence continues at coordinate 437,323 of NZ_JBPCHX010000004.1, read as the reverse complement.
TGCCAATACGAAATCAAAAAAAACAGACTATCAGTATATCGGAATAGGATGGGGAGACAAAGGTTTTTACCTGGATACCCCTACATGGGCTGACCTTAAGTTTTCTACAGCCGTTAAAGCAGCCTTCTGGTTAAGTGATTCTGCCATGCATTGTACCTACTACAATACAATGAAGGAAGGTGAAGACTGCAAGATGATTATGATCAGCAGAGGGCAGTATGAGAAACTGGTGAAATACGTAGAAGATAAGTTCGACAGGGACCAGAACGGTAACTTCATATTAATTCCAACCAATGCGGTATATGGTGATAATGATGCCTTTTATGATGCCAAAGGGACTTACAGCTTTCTTTACACCTGTAATACCTGGTCAAATAACGCTTTAAAAGCTGCCGGACAAAAAGCAGCACTTTGGACACCCACAGATTTTGGAATTTTTCAGCACTATAAATAACTCATGAAAAGGATTTGTCTGTTTTTTGTTGTTTTTTGGATATGCTCATGCTCTCAGGAGAAAAACAGAAATACAATACAGACGGTTGACACACCTGTTGCTGCCGAAAAGAAACCTGAAGCCGATCTTTCCAGGCTAAAAATAAAGGCTGAAGAAGCCCTGGAATTTTGTACCTCAAAGAATCTTAACCGTGATTTCTGTATTCTGATTGATATGAGCCTTCATTCCGGGGTTAACCGTTTTTTTGTCTGGGATTTTAAAAACAATAACATTTCAAAAAAATATCTGGTAGGCCATGGCTGCGGCTCCAATTCATGGAGTAAAGATGATTCTAAAGCCAATCCGGAATTCAGCAACGAAGACGGAAGCCATCTATCTTCTTTAGGAAAATATAAACTGGAAGGAAGAGGGTACAGCGATTGGGGAATCAATGTAAAATACCTGATGCACGGCCTTGAAGAAACCAACAGTAATGCTTTAAAAAGATATATTGTCTTTCATTCATGGAATCTGATGAGTGATGAGGAAGTGTTCCCCAAAGGTTCACCGGAAGGCTGGGGTTGCCCAACTGTATCCAACAACGCCATGAAGGAAATTGATCCGATGATTCAAAAGTCTGGAAAACCTGTACTGATGTGGATCTATAATTAAATCTTTGTTATACCTTTGTTTCGTAACAATCAGGTTAACCGGTTCCGCCTTATGAAACATACCCTTTTCCGCGAACAACAGCTCAACTGTGATATAGAAACAGCATGGAAATTCTTTTCCTCAGCCAGCAATCTTTCAGAAATTACCCCGAAAGACATGGGCTTTATTGTATTGACGGAAATGGAAGATGATGAAATCTACGAAGGAATGCTCATCGATTATTATGTTTCTCCCTTATTCGGAATCAAAATGCAATGGCAGACTGAGATCACCCACGTTGATTTCCGTAAAAGCTTTATCGATTTTCAGAAAAAAGGTCCCTACAAATTGTGGAACCACCATCATGAATTTATTCCTAATGAAGAAGGCGTTCTGATGAGAGATACCATAGATTATGAACTTCCCATGGGATTTTTAGGAGAAATTGCCCATCGCCTTTTCGTCAGAAAGAAACTGGAACATATTTTTGATTACCGATTCAGAGTACTCAGTAAATTGTTCTAACTAGACAATTTTGGTCATTCAATAGAAACGGGCTTTAGCCCGTTTAAAAACGTTAACCAGAATTTCATTGGCTTTAGCCGAAACTTTAACGATTCCAATTATATTCTTCAGAATGACAAACTGGGTGGTAAGCCTTTAGAATAATCTACTTAATGTGTGAAATCTATGAGAAAATAATTCAATAGAAACGGGCTTTAGCCCGTTAATAATAAATCAGAATTCATCTGGCTTTAGCCAAAACTTAATGCCAATTTTCATCCGGAATTTTAGAAGTTGGATTCCTTCGGAATGACAGACTGCATGAATAGACTTCGCATTCTATTTGTCATTCCGTAGAATCCCAATATGAATGGGCAGGATTATTCACTCATTGTTTAAGTTTTTTTAACAGTTCAATGGCCGGATTTTCCAGTAAAAATCTCTATTTTTGCACCACTATCGTTTTACTGAAAAACTAAAGTATTCTGATTCACATGGCAGCTCTGAGGTCATTTTTCTTATTCTATATCATACTGGTTTTTTCCCTTTTCAATTCGAATTGGGCAGAAAAATCGTTGCAGAATATTCCTCATGTCCCTCCTGTAACGAATATTCATGTTCTGGATGTTTATGAAGAAGCAGATATGAACACGCATGCTCTGCCTGCTGCTTCAAAAATTGTAAAACACTCAGTCAGAAAAAATGATTCTGCAGTGGCAGACTTCTCAGGGATATTAAAAGTTATTCCGAAAATTACCCTTCCGGAAATTGCGGTTTCCATTATTTGCGGGGTTAAATCCTTTCTCCATCTCCTCCAGCTGTACTAAGTTTAAATTTCTGAAAGCCAAATCACTTTTAACGGAAATCTTATAATTTAAACATTTAAAAATGTATTGTAAAAACGTAATAATTTGCATTCTTGCAACATTATTGGCTGTGTCATGCAGTAAAGACAAGGAAAAAAACAATCAGAAAGAAAAAGAAGTTCCCGTACTGGAAATCAAGGAAAAAGATACATTGGTGAGCAACCAGTTTGTCACAGATATCCAGGCCAAAAAGAATGTTGAAATGCGTTCCAGAATCGGAGGTATTATACAGCATATTTATGTCAACGAGGGCCAGTTTGTAAACCAGGGGCAGGCTTTATTTAAAATCAATGATGCTGAATTGCAGATGGAGCTTCTGAAAGCCAATGCAGCATTAAAGCAGACTGAAGCAGATGTCCGCATCGCAGAAGTGGAACTGAAGCAGATTCAGAGTCTTCATGCCAAGAAATTTGTAGCCAATAACGAGCTGGAAATGGTAAAAGCAAAACTGTCTTCCGCGAAAGCAAAACATGCTTTTGCCGATGCTGAAAAAAGGGCAGTTCTTCAGAAAATAGGCTTTACAAAGATCACAGCACCTTTTGATGGGGTAATTGACGTGATTCCCCATAAAGACGGCAGTTTAGTGGAAAACGGAACATTATTGACCACACTTTCCCAACTGAACGAAGTATACGCTTACTTTTCCATCCCTGAAAACTTATATTTTGAGCTCCTGGCCAATGATAAGATCGGGAACCACCAGAAGATTGAACTGATGCTGCCTAACGGAGCCAATTATCAGTTCAACGGTGCTTTAAAAACAGCTGAAGGAGAAATCGACAGAACTACAGGCTCTATCCGTTATAAAGTGCTTTTCCCGAATCCGGACCGCCTCATCAAACACGGTACTTCCGGGAAGCTTATCATTTCCGAACAGCAGAATAACGCAATCCTTATTCCACAGAAATCTACCTTCTCCATCCAGGATAAGACCTATGTTTTTGTAGTGGATCAGCAGAATAAAGTGAAAATGACCAGCATTAAGATCGGAACTACCTTAAGAGATTCTTATATGGTGGAAAGCGGTCTTAAAAAAGGAGATTTAATCATTTATGAAGGAACACAGTCTTTGAAAGACGGTGATATTATCAAAATCAAAAAGAAGTATTAACCTTTCATAATCTTTAAATCAATGGTAGAAATGTTTATAAGACGAAAGGTTCTTTCGTTGGTTATTTCCATATTATTTGTACTGCTGGGAATCATGGCGTTGCTGAAAATGCCGATCACCCAGTTTCCCGATATTGTACCGCCTTCAGTAACCGTTACGGCAAAATATACAGGAGCGAATGCCGAAGTGTCTGCCAATGCGGTAGCGCTGCCTTTGGAAAGGGCAATCAATGGAGTTCCGGGAATGACATATATGTCTACGGTAACCTCCAATGACGGGCTTACCCTTATTCAGGTGTTCTTTGAAGTAGGAACAGACCCTGATGTGGCAGCAGTAAACGTTCAGAACAGGGTAACAACCATTCTTGATGAACTTCCTGAAGAGGTGATCAGAGCCGGGGTAACTACTGAAAAAGAGGTGAACAGTATGCTGATGTACCTTAATATCACAAGTACAGACCCGAGCCAGGATGAGCAGTTCATCTATAACTTTACGGATATTAACGTCCTTCAGGAGTTGAAACGTATTGATGGAGTAGGACGTGCAGAAATCATGGGACAGAAGGAATACTCGATGAGAGTATGGCTGGACCCGCAGAAAATGGCTGCTTACAATATTTCCGCAGACGAGGTAATCACTTCCCTGCAAAAACAGAATATTTCCGCAGCACCGGGAAAAGTAGGTGAAACCTCTGGTAAAACCTCAAGCCAGCTTCAGTATGTCATTAAATATAAAGGAAAGTTTTTTGAGCCTAAGCAATATGAAGAAGTACCGATCCGGTCTGATGTGGACGGAACCATTTTAAAGCTTAAAGATATTGCCAAAGTTGAATTCGGGGCGATGAACTACGGAATGGTTTCCAAAACAGACGGAAGACCCTCTGCATCCATCATGATGAAACAGCGTCCGGGTTCCAACGCTTCTGAAGTAATCGAAAGTGTAAAGGCAAAAATGGAAGAATTGAAAGTCACCTCCTTTCCCCCGGGAATGGAGTATAACATGGCTTATGATGTTTCCCGATTCCTTGATGCTTCCATTAGTGCGGTACTCACAACCCTTATTGAAGCTTTTATTCTGGTAGGAATTGTGGTATTTATCTTCCTGCAGGACTGGCGTTCCACATTAATTCCTGTACTGGCTGTACCAGTGGCGTTGGTAGGAACTTTTGCATTTATGGACATGCTTGATTTCTCTGTCAATCTTTTAACATTGTTTGCGTTGGTCCTTGCCATCGGAATTGTGGTTGACAATGCCATTGTCGTCGTTGAAGCTGTCCATGTGAAAATGGAGGAAGGAATGAACGCGCTGGATGCCACCATCAGTGCCACCAAAGAAATTGCAGGAGCTGTAGTCGCTATTACGATCGTGATGTCTGCCGTATTTATTCCTGTGGCGTTCCTGGATGGGCCTGTTGGAGTATTTTACCGTCAGTTTTCATTAACATTGGCCATCAGTATTGTGATTTCAGGGGTGAATGCATTGACGCTTACTCCGGCGCTTTGTGCTATTATTTTAAAGCCTCATGACCACAATAAGAAGAAAACAATTATCGACAGGGCTTTCCAGAGTTTCAATACTGGCTTCGAAAGACTGACAAATAGTTATGTAGGTATTTTATCAAAATTTGCTACAAGAACTACAGTAACTTTCGGACTGCTGTTTTTATTCATCGGACTGACTTTTGTGACCAGTAAATTCCTGCCTACCGGATTTATTCCTATGGAAGACCAGGGAATGGTATATGTAAGTGTAACCACTCCACAGGGAGCAACCGTAGAGAGAACAGAAAAAGTACTGGATGAAGTCACGGTGATTGCCAAGAAGATTAAAGGAGTAGAAAACGTAACCACACTGGCAGGATACAGTATCGTAACAGAAATTGCAGGTTCATCTTACGGTATGGCGATGATTAACCTTAAAGACTGGAAAGAAAGAAGTATTTCAGTAAATGATCTCATTGCAGAACTTTCAGAGAAAACAAAAGGTATTGCAGATGCCCAGATTGAAATCTTTGCGCCGCCAACCGTTCCCGGATTCGGAAATACCAGTGGTTTTGAATTGCGTTTGCTGGACAGAACCGGAGGAACCATTGAAAACACAGATAAGATCACCAAGGATTTTGTTAAAAAACTCAATGAAGCGCCCGAACTGCAGAACAGTTTTACCAGTTTTGATGCTACCTTCCCACAGTACATGATCAATGTGGATTATGATATGGCAGCGAAGAAAGGTGTATCGGTAGACAATGCTATGTCTACGCTGCAAACTATGCTGGGATCTTACTACGCTACGAACTTTATCCGTTTCAGCCAGATGTATAAAGTGATGGTGCAGGCAAGTCCTGAACACAGGGATACCCCTGAAAGTATTCTGAATTTATATTTAAAAAATGATAAAGGCGAAATGGTTCCTTTCTCCACCTTCATTACCATCGAAAGAGTATACGGCCCTGAAGTGCTTACAAGGTACAACATGTATATGTCTGCCATGATCAACGGAGAACCCGCAGACGGTTACAGCTCCGGGGATGCCATTGCAGCAGTAGAACGTGTAGCCAAAGAAACATTACCAAGAGGATTTGATATTGAATGGTCAGGAATGACAAGGGAAGAAATCCTATCAGGAAACCAGACCGTTTATATCTTCGCCATCTGCCTTTTGTTTGTGTATCTGTTACTGGCGGCACAGTATGAAAGTTTCCTTCTTCCAATGCCGGTATTATTAAGTCTTCCAACAGGAATCTTCGGATCTTATATCGCATTGGTGGCTGCAGGGCTGGATAACAATATTTATGCACAGGTAGCCCTGGTCATGCTGATCGGACTTTTAGCTAAAAATGCCATCCTGATCGTGGAATTTGCCGTGGCAAGAAACAAACAGGGGTTTGATATCATTCCTGCAGCCATTGAAGGGGCAAGACAGCGTCTGAGACCGATCCTGATGACCTCCTTTGCTTTCGTAGCCGGACTTATCCCTTTATGTATAGCATCCGGAGCCGGGGCAATCGGTAACCGTTCTATTGGAACTGCTGCAGCCGGGGGAATGCTGATCGGAACCATCTTCGGACTGGTGGTGATTCCGGGACTGTATATATTCTTTGCAAAACTTGAAAATAAGAAGAAAGATGAAAAGATTAAATCATAGAAATATATTGTATGGGATTGCTTCTCTGAGCCTGGTTTCATGTGCTGTTCCCAAAGTAGCAGAACTGAAAAAGGCTCAGGAATTACCAGAGGAGTTTATTAAAACCGATAAAAACAAAAACCCGGATGAATTTCAGCAGATCAATCTGAAGGCTTATTTTACGGATCCTTATCTGCTTCAGCTTTTTGATAAGGTGGTACAGGCAAATCCGGATTTCCAGATTGCACAGCAAAGAGTGGAGATTGCCAACAGTTTTCTTCAACGTTCAAAGATGGACCTGTTGCCTTCCCTTGAAGTCGGAATAGATGCTTCCGGTAACCGATACGGAAAGTATACAATGGAAGGCGTTGGAAATTATGACACCAATCTTTCACCTAATATTACGGAAGACCAGAAAATTAACAGGGATTTTACGCCTAATTACTGGCTGGGAGCAAGAAGCAGCTGGGAAATTGATGCATGGGGAAAACTGAAAAATAAGAAGATTGCTGCCCAGAAGAAATATCTGGCTTCAACAGAAGGATTAAGATTATTGCAGGTAGAGCTTTTCACCGATATTGCCAATCTGTATTATCAGCTGGTAGCTTTGGATAATCGTCTTGCTATTTATCAGAAGAACTACAATCTTCAGCAAAGAGCCTTTGAAATTGTTTTAGCGCAGCGAGAAGTAGGTAAAGCTACCGAATTGGCAGTACAGCAGTTCAAGGCACAGAACAATAACTGGCTTGCAGAGATTGAACATATCCGGGTGGAAATCGTAACAGTAGAGCAGGCGATCACAACCCTGACAGGTAGCTATGGCGGAGAGGTGAAACGGGGGAAAGTATTAATGCCTACCAATATGGATGTTTTAAATAAAACCATTAACGTGGAAAATGTAATCCATTCCAGGCCGGATGTAGCAGCGAATTACTATGTTTTAGAAGCTTCCCAGGCTGATGCAAAGGCGGCAAGAGCTGCTTTTTATCCTAAGATTGACCTGGGAGCCGGTTTCGGACTGAATTCTTTTTCCGTGGAAACATTTTTTAAGCCAGGTTCACTGGCCGGACAGCTGTTGGGAGGATTGATGGTTCCTGTTTTCAATAAAGGACAGTTGAAATATGAATTTAAAGTAGCCAGCAAAGAGCAGGAAATTGCTTTTTTAAACTATCAGAAAAGTATTACCACTGCTTTTAATGAACTTCAGTCTATTTTGAAACAAACAAAAATTTATGAACGTGTTCTGAAACTGAAATCAGAAGAAGTAGGTTTCCTGGACCGCGGTGTTGAGGTTTCCAATGATCTGTACCTTACAGGGTATGCCAACTATTTTGAACTGATCAATTCCCAGAAGAGCAAACTAACCGCTGAATTGGACTTATTACAGTTCCAGCATCAGAATACCAGAAATAACGTCCTGCTGTTTAAAGCACTGGGGGGAAAACTGGATTAATTTTTACTTTTTTTACGATGAGAGGAGCTGCCTGAAATGGCAGCTTCTTTTATATTTAAATTTTCACTGTATTCTACGGGGCCTGTAAGGATATTTGAAATAATTCAAGAATATTGCGTTAGAATCTAACTTTTATATGTCCCTAAAAAAAGAGACTGTCCGCAAGGACAGTCTCTCTGTGTATAGTTTAAAACGGATCTGCTTTTAACACAGAAACATTTTTACAGGTACGTATTATTTAACAAGCTGTATTTCAACAGCAGAAAATCCTTTAGGAGATTTCTCTTTTTCAAAAGATACTTTGTTTCCTTTTTTCACCGGCTCTGCACAGTTATTGTTGTGGAAAAAGATGTTTTCTTTGCTGTTATCTTCAGTAATGAAACCATATCCTTTTTCACTCAGGAACGTAACAATTCCTGTTTTTCTTGGATCTTCTTCAATGATAGGAGCTGCACCCAGTTGAATATCATCAAGGTTTACTTCCTGTCTCTGTTCAGGGGGAGTAGAAGTTAATCTTCCGAATTCATCTACATACATGAATACATCCTCCATGTCTTTCCCTTTGTTGTTGTTCGTTTTACGTTCTTCGCGTCTTAGCGCCTTTTCTTTTTGCTTTTGAATTTTTTTCTTGAAATTTTCCTTTTTAGAAAAAGAATCTGCCATAAATTATTTTTAGTATTTAGTTTCTATAAATTAATCGGTTCAATCTGGCCTGCATGAGACCTATAAAGCCCGCCGATGTTTCCTGTCCTGGATATTTCAATCATACAGAGCTTTAAAATTCGCGACAAGTATTGTTCTTAATAGAAGAATAAAAGTTAAAAATATGGCTGCTCAAAAGGCAAAGACTGAATAAAAATATTCGCGTCGTTACAGAAAACAAAGTAGTGACTCGGTTTATTACGTACAAATATACAACAATAAAATGAATAATCAGGTTTTAAATGATTGATTATCAGAAATAGTGTTGCAGGATACGTTATGCTGTACATGTAAGCGTATCCGTAAAGTGGTAATAATCTTACAAAAAAATCCCCAGAAACCTGAGGATTATAAAAAAATATATTAAAAATGAAGTGGTGGTGCGTGATACGGGAGGAAGGTATCAAATGTTATGCCTAAAATTGATATGAGTTTGGGAATTATAGCCGGGTGTTTAAATTAAAAAGATACTCTCAGGACGTATCTGGCTGGTAAATAGCATTCTATTGAACAACTATTGTTTACATAAAAATAGTAAATGTTTTTTTCTGTATAGCACAGGAAAATGAAATTTCCGAAAATTTCACCATGTTGAGGCCGTTTTTATTATCCATCTTTGTCTCATTAACATTTAAAAATAAAAACAATGTCAACACAAAATGTAAAAGGAAAAGTTGTTTTAATTGCAGGAGGCGGTAAAAACCTGGGAGGATTATTAAGCAGGGATTTCGCTGCAAAAGGCGCAAAACTGGCCATCCATTACAACAGTGAAAGCTCAAAAGCAGAAAGCGAAAAAACACTGGCTGAGGTACAGGCACTGGGAGCAGAAGCATTTTTATTCCAGGGAGACCTTACCAAAGTAGATCATATCACAAAGTTCTTTGATGAAACCATTACCCGTTTCGGAGGAATCGATATTGCCATCAATACTGTAGGAATGGTGCTTAAAAAACCATTTTCAGAAACTACAGAAGCAGAATATGACATCATGTTCAATGTCAATTCAAAATCCGCTTATTTCTTTTTGCAGGAAGCCGGTAAAAAGCTGAATGACCATGGGAAAATCTGTACGATCGTTACATCATTGCTGGCGGCTTACACCGGGTTGTATTCCACATATGCAGGGGCAAAGGCACCGGTAGAGCATTTTACAAGGGCAGCTTCCAAAGAATTTGGAGCCAGAGGTATTTCCGTAACCGCAGTGGCTCCCGGCCCAATGGATACTCCTTTCTTCTACGGGCAGGAAACGGATGATGCCGTAGCTTATCATAAATCAGCATCCGCGTTGGGAGGATTGACAGATATTAAAGATATTGCTCCTTTGGTAGAATTTCTGGTGACAGAAGGCTGGTGGATTACAGGGCAGACCATTTTTGCCAATGGTGGATATACAACAAGATAATATTTTGTAAAATCCATTAAAAAGAAAACTCACTGAAAACAGCTTTCAGTGAGTTTTTATTTGTAAAGAAATAATAAATCAAGCGGTTTTAATCTTTCCCTTCTCCAGTATACTTTTGATAATAAAGAATAATCCAAGAAGAACAAATGGAATACTCAGAAGCTGCCCCATGTTAAGGATCATTCCGTGCTCAAATTCTACCTGATCTACCTTGATAAACTCTATCAGAATTCTCATAATGAAGATCAGCAGGATACTGATTCCAAAGTAAAATCCTTTTCCGATTTTAAAGATATTCTTCCTGTAAATGAAATACACAGCAAGGAAAATAATAAAATAAGAAATCGCTTCATAAAGCTGGGCCGGATGTCTCGGGAGATCATCTGTCTGACGGAATATAAAAGCCCACGGAACATCAGTAGGAACTCCGATAATTTCAGAATTCATAAGATTGGCCAGCCTGATGAAAGTACCTCCCAACGGAAGTACAATGGCTATTGCATCCAGAACGGTCATAAATGGGATAGCATATTTTCTCGCATAAATGAGAAGCATAATCACCAGACCGATACCGCCGCCATGACTGGCAAGACCCGCAAATCCTGTAAAGTGGTAGCTTCCGTCCGGACCTTTCTGAATGGGTAAAAATATTTCAAGCGGATGCTGAGAATAATAATCAAAATCATAAAAAAGACAATGCCCCAATCTGGCTCCCACCAGAATTCCTATCAGTGCATAGGAGAATAAAGCTTCATGGGCCTGCGTGCTGAGACCTTCCTTCTTATAGATGCGTTTTAAGATATTCAGGCTCAAAACAAGCCCTGCGAGAAACAGTAATCCGTAATATTTGATAGGAATTCCCAGGATATTGACGATTTCGGGATTGATGTCCCAGTTGATATATAATAAATTCATTGCTGCAAAGATAGGAAAATAGGATTTTCCGGGAAAAACACTACTGTCCGGGAGTTCTATGATCTGAGTCATAAAGCGTTAGGAGTATGTTGTCTACATTTGAACCTACACACACCACAAAATTTAATTATATGAAATTCATTGTATCATTCATTGTGCTTGCCGGCCTTTTTGTCGTCGGCTGCAAAAAAGAACCTCAGACACAACGGACCAATACAGATACCATTATGGCATCTGACAGTCTTACCTCCGGCTCTGCCCAGATTTCACCGGATTCGGCAGATCAAACTCCTACGGTGGACAGCTCTGCGTATGACGTAGATTCTATTAAAAGAAGTAAATAATCGTATTTACAGCCATTAACGTTTTAAAGCGGGATAGATTTCTTTTAAAAAAGAGATCAGTAAAGAATTCTATTAAGATATAAACCGGGACATCACGACTTATTAACCCATGATACTATTGTTATGGCAGATATCTCATTATTTAAAGAAACAGGAATACAGATTACCTTATTGCTTACTTTGATGGTCATTGTAGCCGGCCTTATCATTGTGGTTCTGAAGTTTTTATCCATCTATGCTAAAATATTAAGGCGGAAAGAATTTACTGAGAGAAAAAAAGAAATAGAAAATCTTTCTCCTGAAGAAGTAGAAGATTATGAACAACGGGAAAAAGAGCTCAGTTTCGGCCTTCCGGAAAATGGTCTTTCAGGTACCCTGCCGCCTGCAGATACAAAAGGAGTTGTACAAAACATCAATTCTGTTGAAGAGTTAAGGGTATTTCCCACCAAAAGGAGAACATCTTCATTTCAGAAATATATTTCTCCTGAACTGAGCCGCCTGATTCTTTATTTTCTGGGAACAGCCATATTCTGGCTTTTGCTGGGGACAACCTTCGGATTATATGCAGGTATAAAACTGGTCGCCCCGGATATAGAGCATACAAGCTGGTTCAGCTATGGAAGGCTTAGGCCGGGTCATACCAATGCTGTATTCTGGGGCTGGGCATCTCTGGGGATGCTGGGTTTCGCTCATTATGTGATACCGCGGGTAAGCAATGTTGAGAAATTTAATATAAAACAGGGGTATCTTTCTCTTATTCTGGTCAATGCAGCTGTTCTTGCCGGAACAATTTCCGTACTTTCAGGAGTAAATAACGGCGGGGGAGAATACCGGGAATATATCTGGCCGATCATGATTACTTTCGGGATAGGAGTGGCGCTCTCACTGCATAATTTCTTTAAACCCATTGCACACAGAAAAACCAAAGAAATTTATTTATCTAACTGGTATATTGTATCAGGGACAATGTTTATTGTTATTGTAATAGTTATCGCTTATATTCCTATCTGGCAGGACGGGGTAGGAGAGACCATTATTCAGGGATATTATATGCATCAGGCTATCGGAATGTGGTTCATGATGATCAACCTGGGACTGATGTATTATTTTTTACCACAGCAGCTGAATAAACCTATCTATTCTTACAGCTTAGGCGTGCTGGCTTTCTGGACCCATACCTTTTTCTATACCCTGATCGGAACCCACCACTTTATTTTCAGTGCCATCCCATGGAGGCTGCAGACAACAGCTATCATTGCAAGTGCAGGGATGCTGATTCCTGTGGCGGCGGGTACAGCCAACTTCCTTCTGACATTTAATGGAGCCTGGTATCAGCTGAGGACAAGCTACACACTTCCGTTTTACTTCATGGCGATCATATTTTATTTTACAGGATCATTCCAGGGAACGGTGGAAGCTTTCAGGTATACCAACCTCCTCTGGCATTTTACGGATTTTACTGTAGCGCATTCACATCTTACCATGTATGGAATCATCACATTTATGCTTTGGGGATTTTTCTATACGCTGGTTCCCCGGCTTACAGGAAAGGAACCTCCGAAGCTTTTAGTGGGAATCCATTTCTGGTTTGCACTGATCGGGCTGTTGTTTTATGTTATTGCTTTAATGATTGGCGGAACGCAGACAGGAGAACTCTGGATCAAGAAAAAACCTTTCATTGAAGGGGTGATCAATATGGCGCCTTTCTGGCTTTGGAGAGCTATCGGAGGAACATTGATGTGGCTGTCCCATTTGATTTTCGCTTATAATTTTTACAGGATGGTAAGAAAAGAAAATCAGGTAAGAGTTCCCAGGACACCTGCAGAAATTCTGGCCGCAAAGAAACAGTTTGGAAATACAGAGTTTAACACTTAAAGATCAGCATCATGATATTTTTAAACGACCATAGAATCCTTTTCGGCTCTGCACTTTTACTTTTTGTTTCACTTACCCTTTACATTGCCATATTCCCTGCTTTGGAGAACCAGAAGATCAATAAGCCTTTACCAAGACAGTCTAAAATTCTGACAAAAGAGGAGCAGGCCGGTAAAAGGGTTTATATAGATAACGGATGCATTGCCTGTCATACCCAGCAGGTCAGAAATGTCGAAATGGATAATGTTTTCGGAAAAAGACCAAGCATACCGGCGGATTTTGCCATCAATACCCGGACAGATTTCTGGAGAAACACAGCCAATCTGATGGGCACCCAGAGAACCGGGCCGGATCTCACCAGTATCGGGGAAAGACAGCCCAGTGCAGAATGGCATCTGATTCATCTCTATCAGCCGAGAGCTGCCGTTGAAGAATCTGTGATGCCTGCCTATCCCTGGCTTTTTATAGAGAGGGATTATCTTCAGCCTGGAGATGTTGAGGTGAAAGTTCCTGAAAAATTTCGTCCCAGGTACAAAAAAATTGTTGCGGGTCCTGAAGCCCTTCTGCTGGTAGCTTATCTGAAATCCCTGAAACAAACGGATTATACGGATAAATCTATTGTTCCTGCATTCCTCTATAAACAGAAAAAAGAAGAAGGCGCAGCACAGGGAGGAAATGCTAATTTACCGGATGGAGGTTCGCTCTTTACCGCCAATTGTGCAAGCTGCCATCAGGCTAACGGAGAAGGGGTTCCGGGAGCATTTCCACCATTGAAAGGAAGCCCTGTGGTTACAGGAGGAGACCTTGAGTTGTATGTCACCATCATCATGAAAGGCTATGATCCGAGGCCGGAATTTGCGACCATGCCGCCTGTGGGTACCAATGCCAACTTCACTCCTGAAGATGTAGCTGCCATTATGAACCATGAGCGGACCAGCTGGGGAAACAATGCCAAAAAGGTAACCGCTGAAGAAGTAAAAACAATAATGGATAAAATAAAATAACAATGAGAAATGTTTTAAAAAAGATAGCTGTCCTGTCTGGAATATTCTTTACAGTCTATGCATTTGCCTGTGATGCCTGTAAACTTCAGCAGCCCGAAGTAACAAGAAACTTTACCCACGGAACCGGCCCGGAAAGTAACTGGGACTGGTTTATCGTAGGATTTGTCATATTGATAACAGTACTGGCATTTATCCTTTCTGCAAAATACTTGTTCAAACCAGGAGAAAAAGATAAATCCCATATTAAATACTCCGTTTTTTCAGGTGAAAATTAAAGATCATGACAAAAGATAAAAGCAAAGTTTTTTTATTTATCGATGACGATCCGGCTCCCATTGCAGAGCTGGACACCCCTATTGTTTTTGATCTGGATACCAAAAAGCTCACTGACGGAGAGCATACTCTTAAGATCGTAAGCCATTCGCCATCCGGAAGAGAAGGTATCAGAAACATACAGTTTACCGTTGCCAATGGCCCTGCAATACGGATAGAAGGCCTTAAAAATAAAGATGTGGTAGATGGTACGCTTTCTCTGATGATCAATGCGTATGACAAAGGGAACCAGAAAAGCTTCCTGATCAATGGGAGTGAAACACCGCAAACCATTCCTTTCTGGATATGGATTATTGTCATCGTGTTTGCAGCGTGGGCACTCTATTATGAAATAACAAGTTACAATATTCAGTAATTGCCGTGTAATACAACAATTGCTCAACTTCAGCGGGCTTTGTGTAGAAACAGCCATAGGAACAATAAAAATGCTGGAAGGAAATAATACTGTTAAAATTGAAAACCGGAAGATCTTCTTCTGATTCGCATAGATTTATAGATTAATGTTGAAACTTGTCATATGGAGTAATCTGTATGACTTGTTTTTAAATAAATTTTTAAAATAAAATTATGATAAAAGATATTTTAGACAGATGGCCGGATTGGCGGGAGTATTTTAAAGGAAGTGCTTTTTTAGGTATTGCAGGACTTGCTGTACTTTTTATCCGGAATACACAGAATAAAGAAATAAAAACGCTTCAGCATAAGCTTGATGAACTGATGGCTGCAAGTAAAGATAAGGACAGGGAAACAGAAAACCTTACAGAAGATGAGCTGAGCCAGCTTCACAGATTCTATGAAGATCTTGAAAAACAGCGCAGAGAGAAATATATACCGGATAACAACCGGCCGGAAAATCTGCAGATGAATTGCCCCAGATATAAGTAGACGATCCAGGGTAAGGGATTATGTATTGAAAATGGACCTAATATATCATGCTTCATGAAAAAGAAATATTTAGTGGCCTATGTTCAGATGTTTTATTTTCTGCTTACCGCAGTATGGCCATTTGTTCACCTTGAAAGCTTTTTGAAAATTACTGGTCCCAAGACGGATATATGGCTGGTGAAAACGGTCAGCTTGCTGATTTTACCTTATGTTTTCCTTATTTTATATGTTTTGAAAATAAGGCGGAGTGCTTTGGTTATGCTGGTCATTATACTCTGTTCTGCCGGACTCGCTGGAATTGATCTTTATTATTATATACATGACGTAATCAGATGGACTTATATGATAGACTTTATTCTTGAAGTAACATTCATTGTTTACTGGATTTTTATAATAAGATCAGTATCACAAAAAAAGTCTTTCAAAATATAAAGACTTTATCCTAAATGCCTTAATTTAAAACGATTCTTGACGAAACATTTGGTAACTTTAACGTGCTATCAAAACAAAAAGTTATGCATCATCAGCTGGAGAAACATTATGTAAACAGGGTAGGATGGCTCCGGGCTGCCGTATTGGGAGCCAACGACGGGTTATTGTCCACCACAAGTATTGTTATTGGAGTTGCGGCAGCAGAGCCCGAACGGCATATTATTATCCTTGCAGCGCTGGCAGGTATGATTGCCGGAGCAATGTCTATGGCCGCAGGTGAATATGTTTCCGTAAGCTCTCAGGAAGATACGGAAAAAGCAGATCTGATGCGCGAAAAGCTTGAACTTGAACAAATGCCGGAGATAGAGCTCAGAGAATTAGCCAAAGTGTATGAAAAAAGAGGCTGTACCAAAGAAACGGCCATGCAGGTAGCAATTGAACTTACTGAACATGATGCCCTGGGAGCACATGCCCGCGACGAACTGGGAATAAACGAAATCACACAGGCCAAACCTTTGCAGGCGGCGATGGCTTCTTTCGGTTCATTTGCGGTAGGGGCTTTATTGCCGTTTGCGGTTTCCCTTTTGGCACCTATTAAACAAATGGTGTATTTCCAATATGGGTTTTCAATCATATTCCTAATGCTTTTAGGAGCAATCTCTGCGAGAGCCGGAGGTTCAAATATTAAAATCGCAGTATTGAGGATTTGTTTTTGGGGAACTGTTGCCATGGGAATTACAGCATTGGTGGGCCGTATTTTTGGGGTTAGTGTAGCGTAAAGGCTGTGATGTCCGTGTAGCTTTTGCTCTGGAGAATATTACGGCAATTCGCATTCAGACTTCCCGGCAGTTGATTGCTTAAGGATTTTTAAGACAGGGTTTCGGAATTTTTGAATACCTATTGATATTGCTGCTTATGAAGTAAATGTTTCACCTACAATAGACCAACCCCAACCGATTATCTTTCCGAAATTGTGAAAAAACCGGAATCTTTTCAGCCGTTGAAATTGATCATGAACAGTCTATCATTGTGTTTGGCTTAGAAATAATCTGCAAAAGGGATATTTTTGTATATTTAAAAGGCATCAAAATATACTGCAAAAAGCTGGTTTTATGCTTACATGTAACTTAAAGAGAACTGATAATAAATGATACAACAAGAATTCGCTAACAGAGCAAAAGAGATTTTAGAACCGGACGAAAATGTTATTGGCTTAGCTGTTGCGGGTTCCTGGCTTACCGGTGAAATAGATGAATTTTCAGACCTGGATCTCATTCTTGTAACCCGACAAAAAATTTCTGACGATAAGAATTTAATGCTTGGCTATGCAAGAAAGCTGGGAGATTTTTTGTCAGGGTTTACCGGAGAACACGTGGGAGAGCCGAGATTATTGATATGCCTGTATGACAATCCGCTTTTGCACGTGGATATCAAGTTTTTAACCCCTGAAGAATTTCAGAGCCGTATTGAAACCCCAACTCTTCTCATTGATAAGGGTGGACAACTTGCGAACATCATTCATCATACAGAAGCCGGGTTTCCCTATCCGGATTATCAGTGGATTGAGGATCGTTTTTGGACCTGGATTCATTATGCATTACTGAAAATAGGACGTGGAGAATATTTTGAAGCATATGACTTTATGGGATTTCTGCGCATGATTGTATTGGGGCCGTTACTCCACATAAAAAACGGAAATTTACCTCGCGGTGTGAGAAAAGTGGAAACTGCTTTAGATACTCCTGATCTTGAAAAATTGAAACTTACCATTCCGGATTATAACAGACAATCCTTATTGGAAAGTTTGAGAAACGCAGTATCATTATATAGAGATCTAAGGGCAGAACTTTTTGGCAGTAAAGTACATTTGCAAAACAACACTGAAGAAAAAGTGATGAGGTATTTTGAAGAAATAGAAAACAAACACTAGCTAAACAAATTGAAGCGGAAACCTGAAGCTTTTGTACGGAAGTAATTATAAAAAACGGAGTGTTATTGTGAAAAAACAATATAAACCATGCAGTACAAAAAAATAAAGCCTTGTAAGGAATTAGAACCTTTTATTCATTTCTATTGGGAATTGAGGGGAAATGAAATAGAGAGGCAATGGGAAAGGGTTTTCCCTGATGGCTGTGCGGGTATACTCATAAATTTGGGAAATAAATGCTTAACGGATAACGGATTGCTCTCAATGGAATATGGAAAAACTTATGTAGTTGGTGCCATGAATTCTTTTAAAGATAGCTTTATCGACAGCGAAACCCATTTAGCAGGAGTATGCCTGAAACCTGCCACTTTTACAAATTTTTACAGCTTTGCCTCACAAAATGAATTAACAAATGCCACTGTTGAATTTGAAAAAGCCAATTCCTTTAATGTTGATAAAACATCTGACAATCCTTTCCATTATTTTGACCAGTTCTTTTCCGGGAGACTCAAAAGCAAAAATATCCGGCTGCAGGAAGTACTTAATCATATACATTCAAGCAATGGAAACATAAGGAGTAACGAGCTGGCCAAAATACATTTTACGACGGTAAGACAACTGGAGCGGAATTTTAAAAAACTAATCGGATTATCACCCAAAGAATATTCAAATATTATCAGGGTTCAGCATGCTATGAGTTTGATCAAAAATTCAAATCAAAGCCGGAGCTTATTGGAAATTGCGTTTGAATGCGGTTATTATGATCATTCGCATCTTACCAATGAAATCAAGAAGAATACTGGACTTGCGCCCTCATTGCTTTAATGTGTCGTATTTTTACAAAGTACAGATCGTTGTATAGAAGTAAATTTGCTTCAATATTAAAATCAAAACCGATGCGAAAATTATCACTTTTCATTGCAATGAGCTTAGATGGCTACATCGCAAAACCTAATGATGACCTGAGCTTTCTGAAGATAGTTGAAAAAGAAGGTGAGGATTACGGTTATGCGGACTTTACTTCCGGAATTGATACCATTATTATAGGTAGAAAAACCTATGATTATGTACTGAAAGAAATCGGCTCATCTCATTATGACAACGGGCAACGGGATGTATACGTAATCACAAGAACAGCAAGGCCGAAAGAGGGCAGAACGACTTTCTATACAGGAGATATTACAGAATTGGTTAACCATTTAAAATCCAGTGAAGGAAAAAATATATATTGTGACGGTGGTGCTGAAATAATAAATGAATTATTGAAGCATGATCTGATAGACGAATTTATTATTTCGGTGATTCCGGTGTTATTAGGCAACGGGACAAAGCTTTTTAAAGACGGCCGGCCTGAAAGCTCAATTGAATTTATTACAGCAAAAACATTTGAAACCGGGTTGGTACAGCTGCAGTACAAGCGAAAAAAATAACAGTTTTTCTGATGAGGCTGCGATAAGTAAAGGTATAGTTTTTAAAATTTGATATATATTTAAGTATCCAAATTTTTTCCTATGCTTAAAGACTTTGAATTTTATCTGTTCCTGGTTTTCCTGATTACGATGCTTATCATGCTGGCTAATAAGATTAAGGTAGCATATCCTGTTTTACTGGTCGTGGCCGGGCTTATCATAAGTTTTATTCCCGGGGTGCCATCCATTAAAGTAGAGCCGGAATTACTATTTATCATCTTCTTACCTCCATTACTGTACGAAGCTGCGTGGTCAACCTCATGGAAAGAACTTTGGAGATGGCGCAGGATTATCTTCAGCTTTGCCTTTGTAGTTGTTTTCTTTACCGCATTGTCGGTTGCCGCTTTTGCCAATTATTTTATTCCGGGGTTTTCTCTGGCTCTCGGTTTTTTATTGGGCGGGATTGTTTCTCCACCTGATGCCGTTAGCGCCGGAGCCATTCTGAAATTTGTAAAGGTTCCGAAAAGACTGGCTTCCATTCTTGAAGGTGAAAGTTTGCTGAATGATGCTTCTTCTTTGATTATTTTCAGGTTTGCTATGATTGCTGCTGCAACCGGACAGTTTGTTTGGCATGAAGCAGCAGGAAGTTTTGTATGGATGTGCCTGGGAGGCCTTGGAATCGGGCTTGCGATTGCATATGTCTTTCTGAAAATCCATAAAATGTTACCTACCGACTCAAATATAGATATTCTGCTGACTTTCATTGCACCGTTTTCTATGTATCTGGCTGCAGAACAGCTGCACGCATCCGGAGTTCTGGCAGTGGTAACCGGAGGACTGTTTCTTTCTTACCGGAGTCATGATTTTTTAAGCAGTGCATCCCGAATACGTACCGTAACGGTATGGGAAAGTCTTTGTTTTCTGTTGAACGGGATTGTTTTTATGCTTATCGGTTTAGATTTACCGGAAATTGTTTCCGGTCTAGGTGATACAGATATTTATACTGCGATAGGGTATGGAATTGCAGTTACTATAGTGTTGATTATTGTCCGGATTTTGGCAGGATATGGAGCACTGTTGACCACCTTGATTATGAGGAATTTTATCACCGTTGCTGATCCTCAGTCACCGGGCTGGCAAACTCCTCTGATTATTGGGTGGACCGGTATGCGGGGGGTAGTGTCCCTGGCAGCAGCACTTTCCATTCCTATGACTTTAGATGATGGGTCTCCGTTTCCTCAAAGAAATATGATCCTGTTTATTACATTTATTGTAATCCTGTTAACACTGCTTTTACAAGGGCTTACCCTTCCTTTTTTACTTAAGAAATTTCCTCCGGTAGACCGCGATTTCATAAGAAGTGCGAAAGAGATAGATTATGACATTCAGAATAGTCTGGCAAAAGTAGCGCTTGATAAAATCCGGAGCGACTATGCTGATAAAATAGAAAGTTTTCCGGCGTTAAAAGATCAGTTACAGAAATATGAAAATCAGTTGAGCAGTTCTGAAATTATTTTAAATTACGAAGAATACAGACATATTTATATTGACATTCTCGACACCCAAAGAAACTGGCTTATCAATAAAAACCGCGAAGAACTGTTACTGGATGAAAATATCATCCGAAAACATCTCAGAATATTGGATTTGCAGGAGGAAAGACTGAATATGAAAGGATATACTGTTTAATTCATAATTTAAGTTAAAAAAGAGTCCGTCTCACAACTCGTGAAACAGACTCTTTTTATGAACAATACTTTATTGGACATCATTTCAGAGAATAGGAAAATGATTCTTATAGTACGTCATTTTCTGATACAGAATCTCTTTTAATCTGTCACTTTTAATTGCTGAATTTTTCCGTCATTAATTTCAAAATGAAATTTTAAAATGATCGGATTGCCCGGAAATGGTCCTGAAATTTCCGCTGATAGGATATTTTCTTTTTCGATATAATCCAGCGGCTCCATCGTGCTTTATATTCCTTATTGGATTTGTCAATCCACTTTTCAATTTCTGTTTTTCCGTTATGGATTTTGCCTTCATCAAAGACTACAGCTGTTTCCGTGAAACATTCGGCATAGGCAGCACTATCGAAATTGTTCTGTGCTCTTACCAGTTCGGTGATTACTTTTGGTAAATTCATATTTTCTGTTGTTAGGGATGATTAAATTGTTGGTACTGTTCCGCCATCGATTACATATTCAGTTCCTGTTAAATAGCCGGCTCTTGGTGAAACAAGAAAACCGACGAATTCCGCTACTTCTTCCGGCTCGGCAGGTCTTCCGAAAGGTATTCCACCCAATGCATCCATTACACCCTGCTGCGCTTCTTCTATCGTACTGTTCGAATTTCTTGCAATTTCTCCCAGCCATGCTTCCGAAGCTGTCGTATTGATCCAGCCTGGTGAAACAGTCAGCACCCGGACACCTTTAGGGGTAACTTCGTTGGACAAGCTTTTACTGTAGTTTCTCAAGGCAGCTTTTGCAGCTGCGTAAGGCAAAGTAGAATCATAAAGAGGCAATTTACCCTGAATTGAAGCGATGTGAATGATAGCACCACTTTTTCGTTCAATCATCTGTGGTAAAAATCCTCGGTCCAGCCGAACCGGAGCAAGCAAATTGGCCTGCAGGGTTGATTCCCAGTCTTCATCACTTAATGCATAGAATCCACCGGCAGGTGTTGATGAAGAGCCGAGGTTGTTGATCAGGATATCCAGTTTTCCGTAGTTCGTAAGCACTTCGCTGATTACTTTTTGTGAGCCTTCTGCTGTGCTCAGGTCGGAAGCAATGAAATGCAGATTGCTGTTTTCCTGCTCAGGTGCATTTCTTGCGGTAATAATAACCGTTGCACCAGCCTGCAGCAATCTTTCTGCTATTGATTTTCCGGTGCCTTTTGTACCTCCTGTCACCAATGCAATTTTGCCTGATAACTCATTGTTGTAATTAAATTGTTCCATTTTTAAGAATTATTTATAGGACAAAATTGAGGTATAAAAACAGCTCGGACAAGTACGGAATTACGATTCATATAGGGATAAATTATTCCCCTATTGTGCAAATGGGAACATAGGCTTAATTTTACATTATGTATGAGAGAAAAATAATTCCGAACTTAAATTGCGGTCTTGATCTGATTGGTGAAGTACTTTACGGCAAATGGAAGATACGCCTGCTTTGGTTTATTTATCAGGGACATAAAAGACCAAGTGAATTGCAGCGTAAGATCCCGGATGCATCACGGAGGGTTTTAAACATTCAGCTAAAAGAGCTGGAAGACCACGAGCTGGTTACCAAGAAAATTTATCCCGTTGTTCCTCCAAAAGTAGAATATAGCTTAACTGATTTTGGTGAAAGTCTGATTCCTGTTGTAAGTGCTTTGGGACAGTGGGGTGATCAGCACGAAGATCGGTTAAGAAAATTGATTATTAAGAGAATTCAGGGATCTGCAGGTACAGAAGAGAATTAAAGTTTCTCTTTTTTTTTTTATTGAGTATTCAAATACGCTTATATCTGTTATGACTTGAGCTTTTTAAGTGTGAAATTATTAATTAGGCAATTTTTTAACTTACTAAAAACAAAAGCCTCTGAAAATCAAAAATGGCACCGTTTGGATTTTGGTGAACTGCTGGCTGGAACATTAAATCATTTTTTTGCAGATTTGGATGATGTTTTGAGTGTATGTGTTTGATTTTTAGTTTTTAAATTTATTTTTCTTTGGAACCTATGTTTATGTGGCTTCATAATTTGTAGTAGAAGTTTTGTATTGATAAGGATTAGGGGAAGCAAAATGTTTAACCATACAGCACCAGACTTTTCTTGATATAGGTCATCGTTTTAAAGCTTCAAAAAATGGAAATTAGATCATATTTTATATAAGGGAAATTTCATAATACAAAATCAATTAGAATGGAAATAGGAATAGATAGCTTCATTGCTACCGGTGCGTATGATGGCTTATTGCGTCCAGAGAAAAATATTGAAGCTATGGAAAATTTGTTGTCAAAGATAGAGTTTGCAGACCAGGCCGGATTACATGTCTTTGGGCTTGGAGAACATCACCGCAAAGAATTTTTGGATGAGTCTCCGGCAGTAATATTGGCAGCAGCGGCAGCGAGGACTAAGAATATTCGGCTGACAAGTGCTGTTACAGTACTTAGTGCGGCTGATCCTGTAAGAGTATTTCAGGAATATGCAACATTGGATATTATTTCCAAAGGCCGGGCTGAGATTGTAGCCGGGAGGGGATCATTTATTGATGCGTTTCCTTTATTTGGATTCAATACTCAGGACTATGATGCTCTTTTTGAAGAGAAAATTAAATTGCTTCTTGAAATCCGTGATAATGAAACTGTGACCTGGAGCGGGAAATTCCGTCCTGAACTGAAACAACAGGCAGTATATCCGAGACCGGTACAGGAACAATTGCCAGTTTGGATAGGAGTAGGAGGAACTCCACAATCTTTTATGCGGGCCGGAATCCTGGGACTTCCATTAATGGTGGCTGTTATCGGAGGCGAAACGCATCGTTTTCGTCCATTGATAGACTTATATTATGAAGCCGGAGAAAAAGCCGGGCATCCTCGGGAAAAGCTTAAAGTAGGATTACATTCGCTGGGCTTCGTGGCGGATACAACAACTACAGCAAAAAATATCTATTTTCCTGGTTACCAGGAAATGATGGGTAAAATTGGAAAGGAGAGAGGGTGGGCTGCTCCTACACGGGATATGTTTGAAGTTCAGGCTGCTCCTGCCGGAGCTTATGTTATTGGCGATCCAGAAGAAGTTGCAGAAAAGATTTTACGGCATAGTGAGGCGTTAGGCGGTATATCAAGATTTACATTTCAGATGGATAATCCCGGACTGAGTCAAGATAATATGCTTAGGGCGATTGAGTTAATTGGGACAAAGGTAATTCCTATTGTCAATAAAGCATGATTATTTTTTGACCGCTCGGGATCGAATTCTGCTCAGCGTTTCCTGCGTAATACCTAAATATGATGCAATCAGATGCTGTGGAAATCGTTGCGAAAACTCAGGGTAGCTATCAATGAGCATATTATATCGCTCTTCTGCTGTCATACTTATGGCAGCATTGATTCTTTTCTGAGTGGCGAAAGAATAATTTTGGTCCAAATGACGGGTAAGTTCATTCATGATAGGAAGTGTGAATACTTCTTCTCCGGCTTGTTTTGTTAAGACCAATAAATCAGCATCTTCACATGCCTCAATATTGAAGGAAGAGGGTGAAAGCTTTGAAAAACTTTCACGATCACCCACCCACCAGCCTTCAATATAAAGACTTATGATATGTTCGGTACCTTTAATATCTGTACTGTATTTTTTCATGGAACCCTTAGCAAGAAATCCCATATAACTGCTTACATCCCCTTCATGCAAAAAGAATTCCCGTTTTTTGAGTTTATAAGGAACAAAATTATTTTTTATAATGTTAATTTCATTAGCTGCTAAGGGTCTGGAGACCCGGGAATTGATGTATTCAATTAAAGTGTCGTACATTAGTTGTAATTGTAAATATAAATATACTGAAAGTTATCATTACAATCAAGATTGTTAAGAATAATCTAACCTTCTCCTGACCTTCTCCAACTATATTATAATTAGACAAACTTCTATTATTGTAATTAAAATGCTTTATTCCATAGAAGCGATTTATAGAATCAAAAACTCAAATAGATATGCTTTGAAAAATAGAATAAATATCTTGAGAATTCCTTTTAAAGAATATCATAATATACAAAGCTTAATAGATGATGCAATTACCAAAATTAATAATCAAGAAAAGCCGCTTAAAAAGTATCATAATTTATTAAATGTTTTCAGAATAAGCTATGTTGCTATAATTGTAAAAAGGAGAATGAGATTAAAAAAATTACTATTAGGAAATAAAATAAGACAGTATTATTTATCAGATCTACATAATAAGAGATATCAACTATAAAAATATACTAATTCAAAAATCCATCTCTAAAATTTCAGAGATGGATTTTTACGAGTTTATTCTAACTCAAAATGAAAAAACTGTTCAGATTTTTAAAACCCTGCTTAATAAGCTGTTCAGATTTTCTTTACCCTGTTTTTTCGATGTTAAAAGTAAGCATATTTTTTAAAAAAACAACTTTTGAATGATTGTTAAGTATTTAATGCTTACTATTTATTAAAAGCTTTTTACTATACATTAAATTTTTCAGTCGTCACTTCCTCAGACTGCTCGTTTCTTCAAAACGCTTGTCGTTCGTTGTTCCTTATTTCAAATTTCCCTTTGTATCTTAATTTTTTATTAGAATTGGAACTTTGTAGTATTTATGATTACATTAAAGTTCCGCTTATTATAAAAATAAATAACAGAATTTTACAATGATGAATATTTAATGTAATCTCTTTAAAATTAGTACTTTGGTTATGCAAGATTTTAATAGAATTTTATAAATTTGATATTTAACCAGAAAACTATAGTGCATGTTTGGAATTGAACATAAAATAACTGATGGATCATTATACTTGTTAAGTGATATGATTGATGGGCTATCATTGAGTGCAATTGAAGAATTGAAAAGATTGCCAGAGAGCGAAACTATTAAAAAATTAGAGCTGAAAGCAAAAATAGAATGGTATAAGGTTGAAACAGAAAAATTTCAAAAAGATATTAATGATCAACTAAAAGAAAAATTTCAATTTTCATCTGAAGATCTTTACGCAATGTATGGTCAGTACGACAAATATATTTCAATTGAGTTTCACAAATTTTCTGAAAGCGCAAAAAAATTCGGAAGAAATATATCAGGCATAATTAAATATTTAAAATCTGAAAGAGAGCAATTTGATAGCTTACTTACTCAAAATACTACTCAGAGAACTGATGGCTTGATAAAAATTGATTGCGATCAAGAAAAAGATTTAACAATACAACAAAAGATAGAATTAAAAGAATTAGGATTTAGGTCAAGTGATGTATATCAGATATTAACAACTAATCTACCAAAAGTAAAAAGCTATGACCAACCAGGAAGAAAAGAAATTCCTAATACAATTACGGTAAATTTTGATCCCACAGATTTTGATCCTAATAGTGCTTTTTTCTGGTTATATGGCCAAAAAGTTAAACATGGTGAACAGCTAATCGATGATGAATGGGCGAGATTTTGTGCATTGTCAATATTTTTTGATCCTGAATCCCAAAATGTTGATATTATAAAAGAACACAGTTTGAATCCAGATGGCTCATTAAAGTCAATTGTCAGACTTTATGAATTAGAAGCTAAATTTAATTCAAAAATAATTAAACCCGAAGAACTATCAGAATTTAATGATCTTTTAAAATCTCGAAGAGAGCAAAGAATAGAAGCTATCAAATATGAAATTAAAAGATCAACGAATAAAAAATTAGAAGTTTTTGAAACGGAATATCCTGAAATATATAAAGAATTGATGAAGTCAACTGTACAGTTTCAGGATGAAAGCCTTGTATATTTTCATATGGAAAAACCAATATATTGGGATTATGAAGGTTTCTTACATATTTACTTGAGACATTGTGATGAACTTGCAATCGAAGGACATCACGAAACCAAAACTAAATTTCAATATACTCAAGAAGATATCAAAAGGATCTTGAAGATTGCTATTGATCGTCTTACTCCACAAATTAATGAAAGACTAAAAGAGGGCAAGGATTTTAGATTATATGGTGATAAAAGTTTATATTTTAATGGAAACCACTATGCTCTTCATATATTAGAAACAGGTAGAGTAGCAGCCTTTCATCCTTTGGAAAACCCAACTAAAAAATAGTAATAATAAATTTATATAAAAATATTATATCATTTGGAAAATGTTATTTTTGATACCAATGCTTATCGATATCTTGTTCAAGATAAAATTATAATGATTTAGATAACTATATTGAAAAAATTAAAAGTAAAGAGAGGCGATTGGGTATAGGAACTTTATTAAGTCCAATTGTTGCAAAAGAATTACTTGCGCATGTTGCTGATAAAAATGATCCAGCATTTGATAAGTGCCTAAAAGCAATAAAGGCGATGGATTTACATTGTAGTCAGGATGAAGGTAAGACATATAGAATGTTAGCTGGACCGGAAATGCTAATTGCAAAGTCCTTTTTTAATAAAATGCTTCCTAGGCAGGAACAATCTTATCAGGCTCTTGTACAAATTGCTTTTCATCTTGCGAAGGAACCTACGAATTATATATTCACAAAATTTCAAAAAAATCTTAATCTTATTAAGATGCATGTATTGGAAGCTGAAAATGTTTTTGCAAATACTATGTTATCTTTTATTAAGCATAATGATCTAGATAGTGTTGATTGGAATATCTTTAAGAACGATAAGAGTAAAAGAACAAAACTACTTAATAAAATTAGATCTGAAGAAACTTCATTGGAGTTGGCAGGAGGTTATATTGCAATAGTCCATAAACTCTTACAACAAGAAAATATAATTACAACATCTTTAGATGTTAATACGTTAAGAGATATGTCAATAGAGTTTGTGAAATTTTTTCCGGCATATATAACTTTATATAAAAAGGTATTTGAAAATGTTATTAACAGTGATTTTAATATGTTTGAAGATAGTCGAAGCAATTTTCTTTGGGATATACAATTAATGTTGAATACTGGGATTAAAACAATAAATTGTAACAAATTATATTTTGTTTCTTCTGATAAGGCGATCAGTGATGCTGTAAAAAATACAGACCAGTATTCTATATTAAGTTTCAAAGAATATTTACAATATATTAACTAAAGGTTAAAATTTTCAATTACAAAACAGTCGATTCAACTGCAAGAACGTTTGTTACAAATCTTTTTCCTCTATTACGAGCATTAATCAAGTTTGCAAAATATTGCATGATTAGAAATAGCATGTAATAATATTTATATACTGGCAGAATAAAAAAAAGTGCTAAAGCTCCCATGCAAAACATTAGTAAAAAACTTAATGATGTCAGATCTCTTGCTAACAAGAAAGCTCGATGGCTATCTACTACTACTGCGTTAGTAGAATTTTTTCTGTATATTTTATACCAAAGTTTGTTTTGTTCTGATGGTTTTTTTGGTAAGTTTCCAAATGTATTCTTTAGTTGTTTGGCATCAATTCTCGAATCTTTTTTACTTAATTCTGAAAATGCCATTGAACCGGGTAAAGGATCTTGTAGTTTCCAAAAAATTATAATTGCTTTTTGATGACTAGATAATAACCCATTTAGTAAAAATAATATAATAGGAGCTATACTTGCTCCTATTGTTTTTGTCCATAATAATACATCAAATTTTTCAAGAAACTTTGGAAAAATTAAAGTCAGAATAATTATAATGTTTGCTGCTAAAAACACCCACAATAACGTTGTGTTTTTACTTTTTAAATTAACTTCATTTTGCATATTAAAAAATATATGGGTAAAAACCATTTGGAGTAATTATCGATAGAAATACTGGTAATGGTGTTCTTAATGATTCTAGCTCTATCTTGTGTTCCCCGACACGTTGCATATCGGTTGAACTGAGACAATCAGGACCTTCAGGATGTGAATGCCACTCTCCAATGTATCCGATCTGACCACCTGTTTTTTTGTTAATTAGATCAATTTCATTTGATAAGTCCTTAAATCCTCTAAGGAAAATTGAAGAATTTCCTTTGCTGTCAGACGGTGCTTCAAGTAGATCTGTTACATAAATAGTTTTTGTTTTATGATTGCATTGTCCTAGAAAAACACCTCCGGTTTCACTTTTTCCTGCTTTGTTTGCCTGCTTTTTAACATAATCAAGAATTTCATTTTTAAATCTAATCTCCCAATCACTATTCACAGCAGAATAAACGTCAAAGGGTTTAATATTCATCTCTTCTGTCTCAATTTTGTAATGATTGTCATCTGTAATTCTATGAATATAGATCTTCCCTTCTTCAGTGTATGAAGTGATTTCTCTTTTTAATACTCCAGTAAAGTAGGCTCCATGAGATGACACTTTTTCATCTGATAATAATGTAGTTTCGGAATTACATCCTATTCCAACTCTTACTAATAAATTATTAGAATTTTCGAATTGTTCTCTATTGAGCCATTCAGAAATTTTAGGTATATCACTAGCACTAGAATGTAGATAGACTTGAAGATCATCAATTCTTGGGTTTCTATTTACTCCCTCTTTGTATAATAAACCTAAATTTCCATGATCTGTAATTGATGCACTTGCAATTTTACAGGATGAAAGACTTCGTAATACTGAAAGTTTATTGAAAAATGCTTCAGATGCTGTAAAATCAAAAACCCATTCATACTTTTCGAAAGTCTTTTTTTCGTAGATTAATCCGTCCTTAAATGAAACTCCTGAACGTACTTCTGTTTCTTGATCTGGATACAATTCGTTAATCTTCTTTTTTAATGCGTTTGCCTTATTTTCACCAATACTATCAGCGAAAAGCGCATGCCTAACTAAATTGTGTGATGATACATCGTCAGGATCTAATAATGTTAGCTTTATAATACCATTTCGGGCTAAATGCATTACTATTTTTGACCCAAGTGCACCACACCCAAACACAACACTTCTTCCTAAATCATTTTTAAAATCTGAAATTTTTTCAGCTTGCTGTATTGTTAAAAATTGATTGTGCGATAAAATATTTATTGAAAAATTTCCAGAAATTTTCCCATCTACAATGTCATTTTCAGAGATATTGAATTCAAAATTTAACAGTTCAAAATCATGAGCGTAACCTATAATTGATTTGGGACGTTTGATACCTACGATGACTGGGAAAGGTAAAAAAGGGCCTTCTGTGATTAGTTTTTCTAAATGCTCATAAGAAATGTAGTATTTTTGACAAAATACTACAAAATCTTTCCAAGTTCTTGGAAGATTAATTTCATATTTTGCACTTACGTCTTTTTCATCATTCCATAATACAAATGCTAGACATAAGTCTCTTTTTGATTTATCTTCCTTATTTTTTTCATGATTTTCTTGGATTTCGTTCAACAATGACTTAAAGTTTGATGGAGTCAGTTGACTTATAAATTTATATGATCTTTTATTTTCATGATTAATTTGTTCGAACTGTGCGATAGATAAATTCTGGCTTACAGGAAAAGGATTTTGTTCAATTATTTTTTTAACAATCATATCATAATCATACAAAATAGTACTATAATATGCTTCAAGTCGTAAAGGTTCAAACTGATCTCCATCTTCACTTAGATCACCAACCGCAGCTGCTCTGAACCAATTACTAATCCGAATAATTACGTCATTAATTCTTTTGTTTGCATACCACTCATCAGCATTTTCCCGAACGTAACAAATTGCTGGTGGTCGATTGTTATTTGCGATATATAAATGAGCTAAACTATTTTTTGGAAAATCAAGTCTATCCGTATAAATACTGGGGCTTTTTTCGGGATAATCCATAATGTTGAAAACGATTAATATTGGCTCAATGTGTCTGATGTCAATATTTCCATAAGTGCCCAAACTTGGAAGATCAACATTAATTTCGAACGGAACTGCAATTCTTTGATTTCCCCAGTCTAAAATATCAAGATTTCTTCCTGCTAAACGCGCCAGCGAAGCTAGAGAATCCTTTAAATAAGGATTCTCTATTTCTCCGGAATATTTTTGCAGGGTGCTGCTATATGTCATGACTTCCATATTTAGATGTAGTATTTACAATTCCTAATGCTGCAGTTCCAGCAGCTTTTGCTGTGCCTTCTCCTTGCTTAGGCTTAACTACTCCTAACGATGTTATTTCAAAAACGATAGGCTGAGGAACTTTATTAATAAGTTCGTATGTAGAAGTGTTTAAAAAATTAGAAGAACCCACTTTTTTAACAAATTCACTTTTTGCTTCATAGTGAGGTGGATTATCGTCGTCATCCAATATTTTTTTACTGGATGCGATAACTTTAGCATTATTTCTTCTATAATCCAACGCTTCTAAAGAAGTCTTTTTAGGAGTTGGATTTTCGTTTTGAGGACGATCATTAAAAAATGACCAAGAGCAATGATGTGGCGAAAGAAATAAATCCCATTCCAAGGCCTTACTGTTATTATGTTTCTTGGTTTTGTCCAAGATGATATCCCATGATGTATGATCGGAGTCTCCTCCGAACATTGCTAATGTTGAAAAGTCTTGTTGATATTCATTGTTTTTAAATCTTGCCTGAAACACAATGCTTGTGGAATTCTTTTTGTCATCCCCTTCTGATTCCAAGTGTTCTTTAAAAGGTGCATGAATAAAAACAGAAAATAACTTCTGGTCTTTATCATTGAAGCGAGAAACAACGGTTCCGGGAGTAGATCTTAAGTGATTTAAGTCCTGATAGTCCTTATTTCCATCATAACCAATGATTCTGATTCTGTTACCGGGCTTATCTTTTTGTGGAGAGCCTTTTCTGTGAAGTTCTAATCTTCTCTCTGCTTCTTTTTGATATGCATCTTCATCTTCATTAGTATGCTTTTCTGCAATCATTGGTGAAAACCACATTGCATCAACACGGATTAAATTATTCTTTTTATCTTCATCTGAATAATCTCTTGGGTCTCCTTGGTAAAAATGGGTTTTAAATCCTCTGCAATGATCCTGATCTCCATGAGTTAATATAAAAACATCAACAAATGGAATTCCATTGTCTTTTTGAAGATTTTTTAAAAGATCTTTCTTTACATCAAAGATATCGTCTACACAGTTTCTGATATTACAATCTACAATAATAGTTGTTTTGTCTTCAAGAGTGATTAATGAATTATCTCCGTTTCCTACGGGATAATATTTTATTGTTGCGTTCTGCATAAAAATTGTTATAAACTTGTTTATATTAATAATTAATTCCAAAAAGTTCTGCTAGAAATATTAGTAGTGGCAGAGTCCACCTCTTAAAGAAATTATTATAAATGTTGTTTAAACACAATTTTTATTATATTTGTGCGTTATAATATAACAAATCTAAAATTTCTCTAAGGTATCTTAACTCGGAGAGATTAACAAAAGTTCAAGGAGGGTGAGAATTTCTTGGACTTTTATTTTCTAATATTCTATATCATTCTACTCTAAATTTTCTTTTAAAATTTTTAATTCTTCCTTTAGTTCATATATTGTTTCTTTTAGTTCTTTTCCTGCTCGCAAATATTCGTTCGGGAAATCATCCTGTACATTTTCCATTAGAACAAAATAAATTGGTTTGAAAATCATTTCAAGATCTTCTATTTCTTTGAATAGATTCAATAAAATAGTATTTTCTTTTTTAACAATTAACAACAGAAAATATGTTACAAAATCAGCAAATATTTTGTTGTATAATGTTTCGCCCCTTCTTGTATCAATATCATCAATCAGCTTATGAATTGGTTCCTTTATAACTTCTAGAGACTCATTTACTTTTCCATTCCAGAGCAATATTTTAGCATGTAATAATGTTAATTTTGGTGAAGGTTCTAAATCTGTGTCTAGTGCTTTTTGTATCAGTTCTAAGGCATACTGCTTCTTATCGTTTCTAAACTCATTAAATATCGTTTCAGCCCAGCATCCTAATGCATCAAGTTCACCCATCTCATTTGCTTTTTCAAACATGAAATCTGACCTGTCATATTGCTTTTCTATCGCTAGCACATGTGCTAGCTGATGTACAGAATCAGCATTTCCTTTTTCAACACCTTCTTCAAGAACTTCAATAGCTTTTTCAGTTTGATTCATCTTTAAGAACATTCGAGCTAGTTCTACATACCCATCGTCATTTCCTTCGTTTATTGCACTTCTAAGTTCTAATTCTGCTTTCCTGTAATTTGGTCTTGGCTTTAGATAGTAAAATCTGCCAAGGTTTATTTTACTGTGCTCCTCTTTAGCTTTTATTGCTAGTAAAAGCATTTTTTCTGCATCCTTCGGTTTTCTGGTCATTGTAAACAATCGTGCTAAACGCGTGTAAGGTGCCCCGGTTTTGGCAGTAATTGCTTCATTATAATATTGAATAGCCTTGTCGTAATCTCCTTTCTCGGCATAAATATCGCCTAAAGAATTTAATGATAACTTAAACTTCATGGAAATAGCCTTTTCATGAAATTTAATTGCTTCATCAAAATTATCTTCTAATTCTAAAGCAATATCTCCCAAGCGGTATGCAGCATATCCGTGTGCATTTGGTAACTCTAAACTTAATTTATAAAATTTTGCAGCTTCGTGTAAATTGTCATCTTGAAATTCATAAAAAGTACCTATAGTAATTGCCATCTGAGCATTTTGATTATCTAATGCCCAGGCCTCTTTGGCAGATTCCCTTGCTTTTTTGATCTGATTACTAAATATATAAAGTGATGTCGCTACTGTATAATAGTTTGCATCTTTGATTTTGATGTCCTCTAATAGATTTTCAGCTTCTTCAAACTTATTCTTTTTGATCAGGTTTTTTATTTTGTCTAATAATCCTGATTCGGATATTTTCGTATTTTTTAATAAACGATCCGGAAGAATTGAGTTGGTGGTTTTAATCAATTCTTCTTTTAGAGTTTCTGGTAAGTTTTCACAAGACAAAAATGTATTGCCCATATCAATTGCTGCATTGATGTCGTAATTTCCTCCTTTAAGATTGTTGATATGTTTTTTTACACGTTTGGTTAATTCTGATTCGTCACACCAAGCATCAAAAAATCTAACGAGCCACACAACATTATCTTTGTCATTTTTACGACCAAATCTCATTAAATACCAAATATTCATAAATCTCTCCTTAATTCTGTAAAGGTGATTTTTTGTATTTGTTGGTATTTTTTCGATAAATTGATTTTTTTCCAGATAAGATAAAATGGAGGAAATATTTTTACTTTCTAATCTGGTTTTTTTTGCAATTTCTTTAACCGAAATTGCATCCCATTTTCTAGCTATAGCATCAACGACCTTCTGTTGTTGTGTTGATAATTGGTCGAGTTCTGACTTATACAGGAGTGTCAGTGTATCAATCAATAAATATAGATCTTTTATAGCTCTTCCATTTTCATTGTCCATGAAAATCTGGAATAAATATGACATTGTTCTAGGAACACCTCCAGTCAAGCGTCTCAAAGCTTCAACTCTTCCTGGATGCTGCTCTATGATGTTACGAATTTGCTGCTCTTCTCCATATTGTTGACCTATCTTTATAAGTAGTTTTTCACAATCTGCCTTATTTAAACTGTCAAGCTCAATAATTTTTAAAAATTTATATTCATCTTCTTGAAAATCGATATTTCCGTCATTAAAAGTTGTTGATGTGCCAATGACTTTAAAATTCGAATCGGATTCTAAAATTCTGAATAGCTTTTTCTTTTCATTGTCTGATATTTTCTTCAAGAAAAAATTAAAATTCTCAATGAAAAGGATTGCCGTTTTATTTTTTTCGATTAGGAAGTTTCTTAAAAAATCATATGATTTTTGCTCAAAATCCTTTTCTTTATCAATGATATTTGCAATTGTTTCAGATAAAGACTCCTGATAGAAGCTGTCTTCTATTGTTGTTGCAATAGTTTCCCATAAATTTGTTAAATCAGATAAACTATACTGTTCTTCACTAAACATTATTGGAATATATTTCTTGCGAAGCACGGCATCATCGATAATTTCATAGTTAAGTCTATGTATAAGCGTGGTTTTACCAGCACCTCTTTGACCAATAATAATGACATTGCTGGGTTCTGAGGTTTTAAGCAGGTTTTCCTTTAGTAATTCAAATTGATTGGTTCTTACGACAAACCCTTCAATTAAATTTACTTTGGATTTTATTCCTGTGTTGTTTCTTAATAATAGATCTTGGTTCATATGACGATTTATTTCTCGTCAAAGATATAACATTTTTTTTATCGTCAAAATTTTTAGCGATTTTTTTATCGTTATGTTTAAAATTTTAGATTTTATGTTGTTTTCTTTGGCTGATAATAGTTGTTAATTAAAATATGAGCTTTTGTTTCTAGTGTTTGCAGTATACAATATAAAAGATTATGTGGAAGGATTGGGGATAACGAAGGGATGCTATAGATAGGATGTCTATTTAAATTAATATGAAAGATAATTTTTTTTGGCCACCTTTTTGGCCACCCTAAAAATCAAAAACCTCTGAAAATCAAATGATTTCAGAGGTTTTTTTGTACCCAGGACCGGGATCGAACCGGTACTCCTAAGAACTGGTGTTTGAGACCAGCGCGTCTACCAATTCCGCCACCTGGGCTTGATGTTGATTTCAAACGTAATGTTTGTTTCAAATTGGTGTGCAAATATAGGAACTTTTTTCAATGTTCAAAAGGTTTTTGAAGAAAAATTTTAAAAATTGAGTTCCAGACCATCGTAGGCAAGGTGTATTCCGGCCGGAAGCTCCTTATCTTCAATGTCATGCAGTCCCAGGTGATGGCTGATGTGGGTTAGAAATAATTTTTTAGGTTTTAGCTCTTCAAACAATTGAATAACATCCGGAAGAATAAAATGGGCAGGGTGGGGATCAAATTTTCTGATACAGTTTAAGATCAGAACATCCAGATCTTTCAGTTTTTCTTTCTCTGTTTCAGAAATAAAACCGGCATCCGTAATATAAGCCAGTTTTTTAAACTTATACCCAAAGACGGTAATTTTATAATGGATCACTTCTACAGGAGTGATTTCCGTATCCAATACTTCAAAAGGCTTATTTTCAATCTCGTGAAGTTCAAAAGCGGGTGCTCCGGGATACCTCACATCAGCAAAAGCGTATGGAAATCTGTTTTTTATTTCGTGAGCCACCCTGGAATAGCAGTAGAGCGGAACATCTTTTCCGCTTTTAAAAATCAGTGGCCGCATATCATCCAGTCCGATGACGTGATCATTGTGCTCGTGGGTAATCAATGCAATGTCTACAGTGTGTTCGTGGTTGGTAAGCATTTGCTGCCTGAAATCCGGACCGCAGTCGATCAGTATTTTTTTATTTTCCTCCGTAGTAACCATCACGGAAGAACGTAAACGTTTATCTTTGGGATTTTCTGAAGTACACACTTCACATGTGCAGCCTATAACAGGTACACCTTGAGAAGTACCGGTTCCTAAAAATTTCAACTTCATTTTGTTTTGAGGTTGGTTTAATTTTGGTAAATTTACAAAAAATTTCATGTCCTAATGTATCAGAAACTAACTCCTAAACAAAAAGCATTAACAATTAATCTAGATCCTACTATTTATGGTACTTTCGCAGAAATTGGAGCAGGGCAGGAGACTGTTCGCCACTTTTTTAGAGCAGGGGGAGCTTCCGGTACGATTGCTAAGGCAATGTCTGCTTATGACAAAGATTTTAGTGATGCCATCTACGGAAAAGAAGTAAAAAACAGGTACGTTACCCAGAACAGACTTCGTAAAATGCTTCGGTATGAAGTCGCTTTGATTGAAGAGAGAATTTCAAGGGATAATAATCCGGATAGAAAATTCTTTTCTTACGCCAATACAGTAACAACCATCAACTTTGATAAAACTGTAAAAGGCCACGGCTGGGTAGGAATCCGTTTTCAGACCAAAGAAAATGAAGATTACAATGAGATCGTTATCCATGTAAAATTTAAGGAAAATGATGCTACTCTTCAGCAGGAAACTTTAGGAAACCTTGGTGTAAACCTTATTTTCGGAGCTTTCAATTACTTTGATAACCCAAGAACTTTAGTAGAATCTCTATACGACGATATCGCAAAAGATAACCTGGAGATTGATATGATCGATTTCAGCGGGCCTGCTTTTGCTTATGTAGATAACAGGCTGATGTCTCTTCAGCTGGTGAAAAACGGAATGACTGATGCTGTAATTTTCAATTCACAGGGGAATAATATGCTGCCGGCAGACGTACTGTACAAGAAAAATATTTTCGCGGTAAGAGGAAGTTTCAGGCCGGTAACGAAAGTAAATATTGACATGCTTAAAAACGGTATGGATATGTTCTTCAAAGATGCTACCTGTACCCATGAAGAAACAGAAGTCCTTATCGAAATCACGATTTCCAACCTGAGGGCAGATGGAGATATTGATGAAAGGGATTTCCTTGACAGAGTGGATATTTTAGGCAAACTGGGATATACCGTTATTATTTCAAACTTCTCTGAATACTACAGACTGATTGATTATTTCGCTTCTTATACAAGCGGGGATATCGGGGTAGCAATGGGAGTAAATAACCTGCTGATGGTATTCGATGAGAAATATTATAAAAATCTGTCAGGAGGAATTCTGGAAGCATTCGGGAAATTTTTCAGAAACGGGATGAGGGTTTACCTGTATCCTTATAAAGATCCGGAAACACATCAGCTGCTGGATTCTTCAAACCTGAAAGTAGAAGAGAACCTGAAAGAATTATACAAATATTTCAAACACAACAACCGTATTGTGGATATCACCAACTATAATCCGGAGTTTCTGGAAATTTATTCCAGGGAGATACTGAGAAAAATTGCATGTTGTGTGAAAGGCTGGGAAACTCAGGTTCCGGAAGGCGTAGCAGAAATGATTAAAGAGCGTGGAATGTTCGGATACAAAGAAGAGCTTTCCCTAAAACAATTCTCTTAAAATATATATACAATGTCAGAATTAAAGAAAAGACTTTCCTCAATTCTTGAAAGTCCTAAACATAATACAGAAGAAAAGCTTGAAAAGGTATGCCACCTGTTGGATCAGGAGATTTCCTACTTCAACTGGACAGGTTTCTATTTCAAAAACGGAGATAAGGACGAGTTGATTTTAGGCCCTTACGTAGGCGCACCTACAGATCATACCATCATCCCTTACGGAAAAGGAATTTGCGGCCAGGTTGCGGTTTCCAATGAGACTTTTGTGGTTCCGGATGTGCATGAAGAAAGCAATTATTTAAGCTGCTCTATCGATACAAAGGCGGAAATTGTAGTTCCTATTTTTAAGGATGGAAAAAATATCGGTCAGATCGATATTGATTCCCATACCATTGATCCGTTCACCAACGAAGACCGTGAATTGCTGGAATGGCTGTGTGGCGAAGTCGCCAAAATTTTGTAATTCAGTTTCAAAATGATATAAGATAAACTCCGGCTCTCAAGCCGGAGTTTTTTATGGATTATTGGTCGTAATTACAAACATAATTAAAGGTTCATCTCCTGTGTTTTCTATAGAATGGTATCCTATCGAACTGATAGCCGTAATATCTCCTTTGTGAAGAATTTTCTTTCGGATGGGTCCTTCTGTTCCGGTCCTTTCACGATATTCTCCGGTTCCATGAACAACTACATACAGCTCCTGTTCATTTCTTAGATTATGGGTATGAAACCCGGATTCATCTCCTTTGTTCAACAAAACCATATAGGCGGCCAGACGGTTATTGGCCAGTTCTTTCTGATCAAACATCTGGATCATATATACCGTTCCTTTTCCGCCATACATATTTTCGCGCTTATCTACCCGCGTGACGGTTCTTTCTTCTTTTTCAAAAGCCATCACATACAGGTGTATGCATTTGGAAACTTCCTCTATAACGTGATCAAATTCTGCTCCTTCAGATAATATAATGGTATCAGACATATGCGGGGTTAAAATTTTTTAAGGTTAAAAATAATCAGCTTTGCTGCATCATATGAATTTCTGCCAGTAATTCTTTAAAATACTGCTCACATTTTGCGATATGGGTTCCATACCAGGAAAATGCCTCTCCGTCTACAATCATGATCTTCTTATCAGGGTAGGAAGCCTTCAGTTCCTCAATATGTTTTTCTTTAAAGGGAAAAGGTTCAGAGGAAAGCATAATGACATCAGCATCCGCCAGATCTTCAGTAGTGATCTGAGGATAACGGGTTTTGTCCCTGAAAATATTCTGAAAACCTATTTCCGATAAGATCCTGTGAATAAAAGTATCAGAACCAATCGTCATGTAGGGATTTTTCCATATAAGATATGCTGTTTTAACAGGACTGTCAAGCTTGGCCTGATTCAGGACGTCATAAATTTTAAGATTGTAAAGCTGGGCTTTTTCCTCTTTCCCAAAAAGTTTTCCAAGATTTTTAAGAAGGTAATAATTGTCTTCAATGGTGTCAATAGTAGTCACCATTACTTTATAATCATCCATTAAAGCTTCCACCTGGTCTTTTACGTTTTCCTCCTTATTGGCAATGATAAGGTCCGGCTGCAGGGCTTTAATTTTCTCAATATTGATGTTTTTTGTCCCGCCGATTACCGATACATTTTTTATTTTTTCCTGAGGATGAATACAGAATTTTGTTCTTCCTACCACTTCATTTTCGGTAAGTCCGAGGTCAAATAATGCCTCCGTAATAGAAGGTACAAGTGAAACGATTTTCATATTGGCATGTTAGATGATGCCTAAAATTACAAAAGTTTTCCGGTTAAGAAAAGTCCGGCTACCGTAAAATAGATGATAAGTCCTGTAACATCCACCAATGTCGCTACGAACGGAGCAGAAGAAGTGGCAGGGTCAAGATTTAATTTCTTTAAGACAAACGGGATCAT
The DNA here is from genome assembly GCF_051011775.1 of Chryseobacterium amylolyticum. Lineage (NCBI taxonomy): Bacteria > Pseudomonadati > Bacteroidota > Flavobacteriia > Flavobacteriales > Weeksellaceae > Chryseobacterium > Chryseobacterium amylolyticum. The sequence goes on along the minus strand of NZ_JBPCHX010000004.1, from coordinate 397,460 downwards.
AGAACCTGATAATGTACCCCATAAAACAATGGCAATCAGGGAAACAGAGACACTTAATCCTACATATACCCAGTATTGGCCGTAATCAAAAAGACCAATCTGCTGCCAGAGCATGATTCGTATAAATCCGATAACTCCCAGAATTGCCCCCAGGCATAATCCGGAAATGATCTCCTTTCTCATGACGTACCACCAGTCCTTCAGATTGATTTCCTGAAGCGCCATGGCACGGATGATCAACGTTGCAGCCTGTGATCCGGAATTTCCTCCGCTGGAAATGATCAACGGAACAAATAAAGCCAGCACAACAGCTTTCTCAATTTCTTTATCAAAATATCCCATCGCAGAAGCGGTCAGCATTTCAGAAACAAACAGAATGATCAGCCAGGTTGCTCTCTTTTTAATCATTTCGGTCCATGATGTCTGCGTATAGGGAAGGTCCAGTGCTTCCAATCCCCCGAACTTCTGGATATCTTCCGTGTTCTGCTGCTCAATCTGATCGAGAATGTCGTCAATCGTTACAATTCCTACAAGAACACCGGCTTCCGTAATAATAGGAAGGGCACCGCGGTCATACTTTTCGAAATACGTTACCGCATCTTCTTTTGAAGTTGTAGTGGTAATCGCTACGAAATGATTGTCTGTAATATCAGAAACCAGGGTGTCTTCTTCTTCCAGTAGTAAAGTTCCGATGGCAAGGTCATCAATTAAGCGGTTTCTTTCATCTACCACATACAGGTAGTTCATGGTTTCCACTCTTTTTCCTACCTTTTTGATCTGCTGCAGGCATCTTTTTACCGTCCATTCCTTACGGATCTGAATATAATAAGGAGTCATCAGACGGGCAATAGAATCTGAGTTATACCCAAGAAGCTTTAAAGCAATTCTTCTTTCCTGCGGGTTAAGATGGTTGATGGAATACTTGATCAGCTCATCCGGAAAATCCTCGAAAAGAGCCGTTCTGTCATCCGGAGTCATTGCATTCAGGATTTCAGAAACTTCATCGCTTCCGATACTTCTTATGGTATCTTCCTGGAAATCAGGATCAAGGTGTGAAAAAACTTCTGCTTTGTACTCTTTCGGAACCTTCAGGAACGCGAGCAGCCTCTCATCAGCAGGAAGTTCGCTGAGAGTTTCGGCAATATCGGCAGGGTTGAAGATAAGTTCGTCTCTAGAATTCAAAACGTGAAATTTTTTGGATATGCAAAAATAATTCAAATTTTTAAGACTAAGCAATAAAGTGGCAAAATTAAGGATTAATTAAACTTTAATGCTTCTGTATAAGACAAAAACATCTGCCTGGGCAGATGTTCAAAAATTAAATTTAAAGTCCAATATTCTTTTAAATTGGTCCGCATTCTGAAGTAGGAATGAAGGTGCAGACGCTGTTTACACAGCAATTGTAAGGTCCGCAATCCGAATCGTCGCCACATTTTTTTATTGCGCCTCCGATGATTCCTTTTTGTTCCTGCCTGTTGAGTCTTTTAAGATGTGATTTTTTCATAATGATGAAGAGATTAGTTAAGGCTCTATCATGCAGTCATGATCCAGACATTCCCCGTTACAGCAATATCCAACAGAGCAGGGTCTTGTTATGCTGCATCTGAACGGTCCGAGGCCGCCATTGATTTCTTTGGCAGCATTTCTGCTTAGTTTTTTTAGATTTTTCATATAGTTATAGTTTAGATTAATGTCAGACTAAAATAATAAATATTTCTATATTATTCAATTGTGGGTGAAAATATTTTATTGTAAACCAATGTTTTATTGATGATGTAAATAAAAACACCTACAAATGCAGGTGTCTGTAATGATCATATATTATTCCAGAGGACATGGATTGACAACACAGATGTTGTGGCAACATGATCCGCCCGGACATTCGAAATGTTCTGTACATCTTTTGAAAGGCCCGCTGCCTTTGATTTCCTTTTGCTCTTGTCTGTTGAGCTTTTTAAGATTTTTCATGTGATTTGATTTTAAGTGAGTTCGTTAAAAGTTTTTTTACTCCAGGCAGATGAATGGTGAGCAAACACCAAAACAGCACCATCCTACAGTACATGGATTAGTGTCACTGCATCTTTCCATTGATCCTCCGTTGATTTGTTTTGCTTTTTCTCTACTGAGTTTCTTTAGATTTTTCATATGATTTTAGTTTAATGTTGAACTAAAATAGTAAAAAATATTTAATAATTCCTTATTTAGTGAAAATATTTAATTGTTAATCAGTAATTTATGGTGTATTTTAAATGAAAAACACTTATCCGTAAGTGCGAATAAGTGCTTTTATATAATGTGAAAATTTTTATAATTCAGGGTAAGGGAAACTACTTTAGGAAGATATAAATGAGAATATAAGGATGATGATAAATGATAAATTTGTCCGGTAAGTCCATGAATCTCCCTAACAAAATTCACCATGGATGATGAAAGGCTGTATATTCCAATCTTAAACTTTAAACCTTAAAGCCCGGCTTCCGTAGGTTTCAGTTTTCTCAGTTTTTTGATGATTCCTTTTATAGCGCCTTCAGTTCCTATTTTAACTGAATTCACGGTAGAGCCGAGAAGACGCATATTTTTCCGGTAGGTATCGTGATCCGTTTCAGCGACCAGGTTGCCATCAGCGCCAAATAATTTCATGCTTACCACTACCTGATTGGAAAAAACATATTTGCCAAAACCTACTTTGAAATATCTTACTTTGGAAACAATGGCAAAATCAGCATCATTATTGAGGCAATAGTCTACAATAGTCTGTTTGTCTATGCTGTCAAAGGGAATCTGAACTTCGGCACGAAGCATCTTATTTTTTCTGCCGCTGAAATTATCGGTAACAGCATCAAAGAATGCATTGTTGGTGGGATCTTTTATTTCATCAATATCCGGCTCTACTTCGGGATTGAAGTAAAGAACTTTTTTAATTTTGTCATCAGCATTTTTCTGGGCTTTTACCGAAGTAAATCCGATGAATAAAAAAGTAGTGACCGCTGCAAAGAATATAATTTTTTTCATTTGTAATTCGAATGCAAAATTACTGCCTTTTCGTTGGATTGCATACAATTTATTAAGATTTTTTTAACATTTTTTTCTATCAAATTTGATTCATGAAATCAATAATGTTTGCAGAATCAAAAAATAGTCGTAATTTTGCACCCGTTACATAATAATCATTAAACAATATTGGAATGTACTTAACAACAGACAAAAAGCAGGAAATTTTCGCAAAACACGGAAAATCTGCACAGGACACAGGAAGTGCTGAAGGACAGATTGCACTTTTCACTTTCAGAATTAACCACCTTTCTGCTCACTTAAAGAGCAATCACAAAGATTTCAACACTGAAAAATCTTTGGTTAAATTGGTAGGTAAAAGAAAAAGATTACTAGATTACCTTAAAAATAAAGATATCGCAAGATACAGAGCGATCATCGCTGAACTAGGTTTAAGAAAATAATCTATAAAGATTTTCAAAAACAAAAAGCAACTTCGAAAGAGGTTGCTTTTTTGTTTTTATACGACAAGGGATTTTTCCTGAATGGTTGAGAAAACCAACCACTTAAGTTTCTTAAAATCTTTGATTTTCACAATTGAATTGTAACGTGATCTATCCATGCAGTTTGTCATTCCGTAGAATCCAGTCGAAATAGTTAGAGTATTAAATACAGATCAAATATTCCAACTGAAGGGGGAATAATTCTCTCTTCCGGAGGGGTGTCAAAAATTCAAAGAATTTTTGACGGGGTGATTTTATACCCTAAACTACTCAGCCTTCTTACCAATTTTTCCCAAATGCGTATTCTGAAAGCTGTCCGGATATTTCAAACCGTATCCTAAAATTCTGTCAAAAGCAGAATGGGAAAACAAGATGGCCCCAGCCACTTGTATATAGGAGAGGGATAGCGCTGTACCTGCAAGGTAAATGATAATGGCAGCTCCAAAATGATGGAACAGATTGTAAAAGAAAGCACCCGTTTTATTATTGACCGTATAACCCAACATGGAAATGTCCGGTGCAAGGAATAATCCGGCAAACCACCACCAGGAATATCCTGTCTGGGCAAAAGCATAGATTCCTAACAATAGAAATGCTGCGTATTCAAGCTGTAATTGTGTTTTCATTATAATACTGTTCTGTAAGATGAGTCATTTTTCTGATGGGAAAGTTACATTGCGGAGTATGAAAAAATAAAGCGGAATACTTTTGAGATATTCCGCTTATATATTTTAATACAGTTGATTTTAATGACCTGCTTTGGCTTCAGTACTTTCCACATGACCAAGATATTTGGTACAATATGCTCCGAAGATCAGAATAACCAGATAGCAGAATACAGGAATAATAAATGAATGCTGTACCCCAAACTGGTCTGCGAGATATCCCTGGAAAATAGGGACAATAGCTCCTCCTAAAATGGCCATCACCACTAATGAAGATCCCTGACTGGTATATTTACCCAATCCTGAAATAGCCAGTGTATAAATATTGGAAAACATAATGGAGTTGAAAATTCCGATTCCCAGAATACTGTACATGGCCAGTTCACCATGATTCATCATCGCGGAAATCAATAAAGCAACATTGACCGCTGCAAAAATGGATAACGTTCTTGCAGGAGCCGCTTTACCCACAAAAAATGCAATGAAATTAAGAACGATGAATACCAGGAAAAAGCTGATCTGGGAAAAAGTAAGGTTCACAATACTGAAGATGACAAGGAAAACAGCTCCTGCTGCCCCAAGCATATAAACTGCCTTTTTTTGCTGGCTTAAAGATTGATTCAAAGAGATGGCGCCAAGAAAACGCCCGATCATAGCACCTCCCCAATATAGAGAAAGATAATTTTTACTGATGATTTCATTAAAGCCCATAATCTGTGGCTGTTCCAGGAAACTGATGATAAAACTTCCCACAGCAACTTCTCCGCCCACATAGCAGAACATTGCAAATACCCCGAATTTCAGGTGACTGAACTCAAGTGCTCCCCAGCCTTTTACCACTTCTTCTTCACCCATCTGGAATGAAGGCAGCTTAACCCTTGAAATCAATAAAGCTACCAGCAAAAGGATTCCTGCGAAAATAAGGTAAGGAATTCTTGTGGCTACCGCACTGAAGGACCCATCCGGAGAAGAGAAAAATTCAAAAATAAGATGCCCCCCAAGCACTGGTGCAATGGTTGTCCCGAATGCATTGAATGCCTGTGTCATATTCAGCCGGCTTGAGGCAGATTCTTCACTTCCTAATAGTGAAACATATGCGTTGGCAGTAATCTGCAGTACGGTAAAGCCCAGTCCTAAAATAAACAAGGCTCCCAGAAACAGCGGATAATACGAAAATGTAGCTGCCGGATAGAACAGTACACAGCCCAGCGCCGCCAGGAAAATTCCGAAAAGAATCCCTTTTTTATACCCCAATTTATTGATGGGATCTCCTTTCGTGATCGAGATCAGAAAATAAATCAGAGATCCGATAAAGTAAGCCCCGAAGAAACAGAACTGTACCAGCATGGATTCGAAAAAGGTAAGACTGAAAAGTTGCTTCAGATAGGGGATCAGGATGTCATTCATACAGGTGATGAACCCCCACATAAAAAACAGCAGGGTGATGGTAATCAATGGAACCGTATAATTCCTGCCTTTGGATTGTACTTCTTTATTAATCATAAACATGTATTTATCTGTATAAGGATAATTCCTTAACTTTTTTAGCCTACAGCATTGTAATTGGTGAAGTAGGGCAAATATAGGCATCAGCCTATGTCTTTGCAATAATTTTTACTGGTTTTTATAATAAAACGGATTTTTTTTAAATCCGGATCCTTATTTTCATTTTTTGAGACAATAATACAAAAACAGCAGGGTTTTTCAATACATTATCTTCAAAAAAACTGATTTTTATTTTCATAAATCATGAATAAGACGGGATTTCAGATATAAATAGTAAAATCTTCAATCATTGATAGCCAATTTTTTGTATTTTAAGAGCCTATTTATGCAATCGAAAAATTTAATATTTCATTATTATATAGTACCTTTGCAGACGAAAATTTAAAGAGTTTAAATATTAATCATACTCAATACGGAGTATAAAGAAGCAAATTTATGAGTATACCTCAAGCGTTTACAGAAACGATTACCCTTGCAGACGGCAGGGAAATCACTATCGAAACGGGAAAGCTGGCTAAGCAGGCTGACGGATCTGTAGTGGTGAAATGCGGCGGAACAATGCTTTTAGCAACAGTTGTAGCCAACAAAGAAGCAAATCCTGGTGTAGATTTTTTACCATTAACGGTAGATTACAGAGAAAAGTTCTATGCAGGTGGAAGAATTCCAGGGAATTTCTTCCGTAGAGAAGCAAAGCCATCTGATGATGAAGTGCTTACCATGAGATTGGTGGACAGAGTATTACGTCCTCTTTTTCCTGAAGATTTCCACGCGGAAGTACAGGTGATGATCTCATTGATTTCTTACGACAAAGCAGTAATGCCTGAAGCATTGGCAGGTCTGGCAGCTTCTGCAGCCATTGCGATTACAGATATTCCTTTTAACGGGCCAATGTCTGAAGCAAGAGTAGTAAGAATTGACGGAGAATTATCAGTTAATCCTAGCTATGAAAACTTACTGAAAGCTGATATCGACATTATGGTTGGAGCTACTAAAGACTCCATCGTAATGGTAGAAGGGGAAATGAAGGAGATTTCTGAGCAGGAAATGATTGAAGCAATCAATTTCGCTCACGTGGAGATCAAAAAGCAGATCGAAGCACAGGAGAGATTGGCCGCTAAAGTTGGAAAAGCTTTCCCTAAAAGAGAATACAATCACGAAGAACACGATGAAGAAATTCGTGAAAAAGTATGGAAAGAGTGCTATGATAAAGTATATGAAGTAGCGAAAACTCCATCCAATAAAGAAGAAAGAGGAGAAAAATTCAAAGCGGTTCTTGAAGAGTTCTTAGCCCAGTACGCTGATAACGAAGAAGAACTGGCAAGAGTAACTCCTTTCGTAAAAGTATATTATCATGATGTAGAGAAAGAAGCGATGCGTCAGATGATCCTTGAAGACAATATCCGTCTTGATGGCCGTGACCCACAGACGATCCGTCCGATCTGGTCAGAAATTGATTATCTTCCGGGAGCTCACGGTTCCGCGATCTTTACAAGAGGTGAAACTCAGTCGTTGACAGCAGTAACTCTAGGTTCGGTAAAAGATGCCAACATGATCGACAGCGTAATCACGCAGCATGATGAAAGATTCTTTTTACACTATAACTTCCCTCCGTTCTCAACCGGTGAAGCAAGACCTTTAAGAGGTACTTCAAGAAGAGAAGTAGGACACGGGAACTTAGCTCAGAGAGCTTTAACAGCAGTAATTCCTGCAGAAAATCCATATACAATCAGAATTGTTTCCGATATCCTGGAATCTAACGGATCTTCTTCAATGGCGACTGTTTGTGCAGGTACATTGGCATTGATGGATGCAGGGGTTCAGATTACAAAACCTGTTTCAGGAATTGCAATGGGGCTTATCACTGATAAAAAATCAGGAAAATGGACGGTGCTTTCTGACATTTTAGGAGATGAGGACCACCTTGGAGATATGGACTTCAAAGTAACAGGTACTGCAGACGGTATCACAGCTTGCCAGATGGATATCAAAATCCAGGGACTTTCTATGGACATCATGGAAAAAGCTTTGATGCAGGCTAAAGACGGAAGATTACACATCCTGAATAAAATCACGGAAACGATTTCCCAGCCAAGAGCAGACGTGAAGCCTCACGCTCCGAAAATGGTGGTAATGGAAATTCCGAAAGACTTTATCGGTGCTGTTATCGGGCCTGGTGGAAAAATTATTCAGCAGTTACAGAAAGATACAGATACTGTTATTGCAATTGAGGAAATCGGAGAAATCGGACGTATCGAAATTGCAGGAACAGACAGAGAAAAAATCAATGCTGCTATTGCCAAGATCAATGAAATTACTTTCGTACCGGTTGTAGGCGAAGTTTACAAAGGTAAAGTAGTAAAAGTAATGGATTTCGGAGCATTTGTAGCGATTGCTAAAGGAACAGAAGGGCTTCTTCACATTTCTGAAATCGAGTGGGCCCGTCTTGACAAAGTTCCATATGCAGAAGGTGATGAGGTAGAGGTGAAGTTCATGGGATATGATGACCGTAAGAAAATGAAGCTTTCCCGCAAAGTGCTTTTACCAAGACCTCCGAAGCCTGAAGGAAAACCAAGACACGAAGGACAGGGCAGACCGGAAGGACAGAGAAGACCTGAAGGACAAAAGCCGCAAGGTGAGAGACCACAAAGCGAAAAGCCGGTGGAAAATCAGACTCCTTCTAACGAAGCATAATAAGATTCATTCTTAATATAAAAAATCCCTCAAACTGAGGGATTTTTGCTTTTATGTCATTGCAAAGCATTGAAATAATTTCATTAATTAAATTTTCAAAGGTAAGATTGCTTCGCCTCGCAATGGCTGTAGTTATTAACTTCCCACTCTTTCCTTCAGATCCTCAGCACCTCCCGTTTTTCTGGGCTGTCCGTTCTTAGAAGAACCGAAATTGTAGGTATAGGAGATTGTGGCTACACGCGTATCTCTTTTTACTGCGAAGTTTTCGAGGTAATCATTATAAACGGTCTGCCCTTTGAGATTACTCGTAAAGAATACATCGGTGAAAGAAAGTTTCAGAACACTGTTATTGTTAAACTTCTTTTGTGCCCCGATATTCAGGTACCAGTTCGGTCTCATATTCAGGTAAGCATACACTTCTCTTGCTTTGTAATTTCCGGTAAGTTCTGCCGTAAAACCGTTCCCCAGTTTAAAAGAATTAATACTGTTGATGCTGAATGTAAAATTTCCCTGGTTATTGATCTGCGTTCCTGAAACATTTCCTGTGTATGAACCATAATAGAAATTGGCACTGTTATTCATCTCCCACCATTTCGTCACTTTTACAGGGGCAATCAGGTTTAATCCGAAATAAGAGGCAGAGCTCAGGTTTTCAATCGTTTGTACCGTTACCACCTGTCCATTTTCAGTTACAGGCTTTAAGATATCTGTAATGTTGTCAGAAGTTTTGCTGTAGCTTAATGTGGCAAAATATTTATTGCTCAGACTGTAGGCCAGTTCATAATTCATCGTAATCTGTGGATTAAGATCCGGGTTTCCGGCCTTCAGGGTGGTAGGATCAAGATAGAATTTAAAGGGATTCAGCTGGTTATAGCTTGGTCTTGTAATCCTTCTGCTGAGATTGATTTCAAGATTACTTTTATCCGTCAGGTCATAGCTGAAAACAGCGCTTGGAAACAGCTGGGTATAATTTCTCTTGTTGATCTGATTGGTTGTAATCTGAGTTCCTTTTACATTCGTATTTTCAAGCCTTAACCCTGCCGTGGCTTTAAATTTTTCCCATTTTTTAGACACATTTCCGTAAACGGCATTGATGTTTTCCTTATAAATGAAATGATTGGTTTTACTTAGATCCGGAACAGGAATACCAGAGCTTGCGTTGAAGAATTTCAGATCATTATCTGTTTTTACAAAACTGGTTTTCACTCCGCTTTCAAGCTTCCAGTCGTTACTGAAATTTTTCGTAAGATCAGACTTTAAAGAATAAATATTTAACTTGCCATCCATATCTCCTTTAATAATATCAAGGTTATCTGTACCACTGGAAATATCATGGGTACTGGTATCAAAACTCTGTAAAGATGAATTGGCATAATTGATATAGTCGAAATCGGTAGAAATTTCAGATCCCAGGGAATCTATCGTGTATTTATGATTAAGGTTAAATGAAAGATTGGTCCAGCGGTCATTCGATCTGTTGACTGTTGTAAATGTACTTTCCGGAAGATAGTTACTGCCTAACGTTACATTGGAGTTATCTCCGTTTACATTGAATTTGTTGGAAACCAAACCTGCAGAAAAGCCCAGTATGTTCTTGTCATTCAGATAATAATCCATTCCTGCTTTGGCAACATGGCTGTTGAATTTAAATTTCAGATAGTTGTCCTGCACATATGCTTTTTTAAAATTATTTTCTTCATAGAAGTTCCTGTCCAGTACAAGGCCGTTATAAGCTTCCCTGTAGGCGAAGCTGTAGTTACCAAAAATATTGATTTTTTTATTCCGGTGGTTAATACTGAAACTGTTGTTGTTTTTTACATACTTACCCGTTCCTAAAGATGTGGAAATACTTCCGTTAGTCCCTTTTCTCTGTTCCTTTTTAAGCTTAATATTGATGATTGCAGATCCTGCTGCATCATATTTGGAAGAAGGATTCGTGATAAACTCTATCTTTTCAATGGTAGAAGAGGGAATTCCTTTAAGGTAATTGGCAAGATCGCTTCCTGTCATAGGAGTATTCTTTCCGTCAATCTGAACCAGGAGATTTCCCTTTCCGCGAAGACTGATATTGTCATTACTGTCAATATTCACTCCCGGAGCTTTCTCCAGTACTTCAAAAGCAGAATTTCCCGTGCTGGCGATACTGTTTTCAACATTCATAATCATTTTTCCATCCTGTCTTTCGATAAGAGGTTTGGTTTTGGTAATCGTAACAGCTTCAATAGATTTTACATTCAGGTCAATAGACGGAAGGGTAGTATTTTCAGTCAGAGAGATTTTTTCCGAATGATATATTTCAGAACCATTTCTGTTGATTTTTACCATATAAGTTCCTCCTTTCAGATCATTGAAACTAAACTTACCATTGGCATCGGCAATTTCTGTTTTGATTAATTTATTATCTGCATCAAAAAGGTTGATCTCCATCTGCTCTGTTTTGCCGGAGTTTATATTTCCAGACAAAGACAAGCTCTGCATTGTCTGCTGGGCGGAAATTCTGCTGCTGAACAATATCAGCATGCAGGCGATCATAAGTGAGAGTATTCTGGTCATAGCGTTTTACTTTTTAGGGGTAAGACAGTTTCCTGAAATTTTCAATAAAGCCGAATACATGATTTCAAGTTCTTTATTACTGATACCCTTCAAAGCCGTTTTACGGTTCTTTTCTACGATATTCTGAACCTCCTTAATTACCTTTATCCCGGAATCTGTCACTTCCAGATTGGTTTTTCGGCGGTCTTCAGGATGAACGTTTCTGATTATGTATCCGGATTTTACCATTAAATCAATAATTCTTGTGACAGAAGCATTATCCTTAAAAACAAGATCACCAATTTCATTCTGGGTAATTCCCGGGTTTTCCAGAATTGCTTTGATGATAAGCCACTGATCGATCGTAATCGTGAAACCATGCGCTTTAAGCTGTCGCTGGGCATAGTTTCTGTAGGCTCTGATCGCTTTGTCTATGTTGTAGAATATGATTGAATTTAATTTTTCCATATTTTCAGTTTTAAAATGATAAGTCAATTATTGATATGTCAATTAATTAGTAAATCATCATTTTATTTTGTTACAGTTCCTGAAAAATATTTTCAGAAAAAATTAAAACCCGTCAATCGGTTCCTTTAGTTTTGCCTCTGTGGAAGCCGTATCAGGACCGGAAGTAAAAATGATATCTTCTGTAGTTTTAAATAACCTGTCAATCTGTTTTCGGGTTGAGGCGTCAGGAGCAACTTTGTAAAACTCACGGATCAGGTCTGATGAAGCGGGTTTCTTTGGATACCGGTTATTGTTGAGAAAGTTTTTTAAGGCTGTATTCACATGATCTTCACCTATCAGGTTGCTCAACTGTACCATGGCAATCGCACCTTTGGAATAAGAAATGTGAGGAACATTTCCCGTAGCTTTATAAATAGGTACATTCTCAGACAGTCCTTTTTCATTATCGTAGATCTGCTGGTGTACCTTGATTCTTTCCATCATTTTTTCTTTGCCATGCATTTTTTTATACAGCATCATTTCCGTATACATCGCTAACGTTTCAGTAAGCATTACAGAGCCTTTCCGGTCATCCGGATCAACCCGGCTGTTTCCCCACCAGAGATGGGAAAGCTCATGCCCGGCCAGTTCATTGATGACATCCTGCTTCTTGTCTGCCTGTATATTGGCATGAAAAATCATATCTTCCGGCATAAAGACCACAGAAGGATAGGCAGTGGCGGCAAAGCCCCGGGTAAAAGAAGAAATTTCAGCAAAACTGATGGTTTTAAAAGGATATGGCCCAAAATTCTGCTGACAATAATCCAAGGTAAGCTTAGCATTTTCAAGAAGATGGCTGACGTTTTCAGAATGTTTTTGATGATAAAAGATAGTAACGGCTATCCCTTTATAATTCATGCTTTTTACTTTATATTCTGCAGAAGAAACAGCAAACCGGAAAGGAATCTGCTCTGCTTTATATTCGGAATAATTTCGTCCGGATTTTGTCCATTTTTTTATCAGATCTCCGGTACCTATGGCTGTTTGATCCCTCTCGGTGGAAACAATCATATTGAGGTCGATAAAATCTTTTTTTTCCACTTCAGGAGCTTCTGGTTCTTTCAATCCTGTGCGCTTTCCCAGTTTGAAATGATCGCGCTGTTTCTGATCGTGGATTTCATAATCTTTTTGATAACCAATCACAGGATAATACCTGCTGATTCTCATAAATGATCCGTTTTTTATGACAGCATTAAAAGGCTGATGTCCGTTTACAGCAAACCATTGATATGATAATGTAAAATCAAGAAAAGCAGTTTTTCCCGGCAGAAGAGGTTGTTTTACTATAACTTCCGTGATGTTTTGAAGAATCTCTGTTTTTTCATTTCCTGATGTCATTACAGCAGATTCAAGCTGTAAGTCTTTATTAAAATTGATAAGGATCTTATTAATGGGTTGATTGGTTAGGTTGGTAAGTATATATTTTCCGGTGATCTGATAAGTATTTTCCGAAGGATACAGCTTAATTTCTGTAGTAATACCGGTGATATCAGGCTGTGGAATATGTTCATATTTCCGGTAATTCTTTTCATATTCTACGGAACTTAAGATGTTCTGCTGTTCATTTTTAGGAACGTATCCTTCCATAAAGAATATTCCGGCAATGATCCCTGAGATCAGCAGAAAGATAGTGAAAATCAAAGCGGAAACACGTATTTTTTTAATCTTTACAATACTGTTGAATAACCACAGCATACTGATGATCCCTCCTCCGAATATAAGTCTTTCTGCAAAAGCTTTTTCATAAATTCCATACCCGTTAAAATCACTGTAAGACCCTTTGAAATCTGAAAATATTCTGAGAAGAGGGTAAGAAATGATTTTCCCGGAAACCGGTCCTGACAACATGAAAACAGCAAGAATGGAAATTCCCAGCCCTATAAATTTATTGGGAATTCTGTCATTTATCAACAGGATAAATCCTGAAAATAAGATCAAAGGAAAAGTATTGAAAAGAAAAACACCGAGATAGGCGTTCCAATCAATATGAAAATACTGATAAGCTGCCTGGAAAATAATTCCCTGAACCATTAAAATCCCGGTAAAGAAGAACAGCAGTAAACTGACCGAAACAAAATGACCAGTTAACCGGTTTTTTGCAAAGAAAGTACTGTTTTCAATCAGGTTGAATCCGGAAGATTGGCTTCTCCAGTAAATATCATTCAGAAAATAAGCCGTAATCAGCAGGCCAAGCAGATGAAAATTCTCTGAGATGGTTGCTGCCATCAGTCCGGAGCTTGCATACTTCTGCGGAAGGCGGATTCCTTTTTCAATTTCAGCATACATTTCCATTCCGACTGAGAATAGCAGCAGAATAGAAACCGCAGGAACAGCAATGCTCTTGAACAGATAGGTAAGGTCCGTTTTTACGAAAGAAAATACGGACCGGATTGAACACCACCAGTTAAAGTCTGGAGCAACAATAGAATATTCCAATGTACCTATTTCAGAGAATGATTGAAGGTTTTCCTGTGTTTTTACTTTCTGTCCTGATGTATTGGAGAAAGAAAATAATGTAAAGGATAGCAATAAAAATCCAAAAGAAAGCAGTAAAAATAAGATTCTGTTGAACAGAATATAGCCCGTGAAAGGGACCAGCTGGATATTTTTCTGATGAACTGTAAGATCGCCGGCCTGCAAAAAATAAGCCGATAATCCAAACGGATCGATCAAAGCCGAAAGCTGCTGTGTTTCCAATGACTGAGGGAGACTTCCTGCCATAAACGGGGAATTGGAAAACAGTAAAATGATCATATACAATACATACAGAAGCAGCCCGCCCGCTACCACCATCAGTTTTTTCTTTACTGTAAATGAAATAAGGAACAGAAAGCTGCAGACAAAGAAACTGTTGATTAACCCGAAGATCAATAATGGGTACAGGTAATACAGGATATTAAAATACTCCTGCATTTCACTTCCTGTACGCATCAGCTGCCCGAGGAGGAAGCCCGTCATTAAAAATGTAAAACTTAAAAAAGTCTGAAGGAAATACGCATAAAATTTCCCTTTCAGATAAGTGTATTTTGAAAAAGGAAAAGAAAACAGAATGCTGTCAAATTTTGAATCCTGATCCCTGAACAACAGTTGTAACGCATAAATGATAGCAAAAAAAATAACGGCAAGGCTTAGCATTCCGGTCATAAAACCGATAGTGTAAGGTGAGTTCAGATAAATTCCTTCCCCGGCTGAAAGATTGAACTGGCTGCCGCAGAAGATACCTATTCCTGTTAAAAGTAAAGCCACAAGATAGGCAGGCCAGTGGTAGGTGCTACGTCTGGCTTCGAATATAAATAAAGTGTTCATGGTTAAGGTTTTTGAATAAGCGTATGGAAATAAACGTGTTCCAGTAAAGGGGTTACGGAGATAAAGTCTTTCGGGGACTCTTCAGAAAATACGGTGATGTGAAGTTCTCTTTCCAGCAATTGTCTGCTGATGATCTCATAATTGGAACCATAAGTTTCCAGCTCGTTTTTGTAGATAGGTTTTGACCATATTTTGTTTTCCAGTTCAGCCATCAATGTTCCCGGGTTTCCTTTTCTAAGGATCTGTCCATGATTCATCACTGCCATTTCCGAACAGAGATTTCTGACATCTTCCACGAGATGGGTAGACAAAATAACAATCACTTCCTGACTGATATCGTTGAGCAAAGTATTGAAACGGTTGCGTTCTTCAGGATCCAGTCCTGCAGTAGGCTCATCGACAATGATAATTTTCGGATCACCTAACAGGGCCTGTGCCACCCCAAAACGCTGTTTCATTCCGCCTGAAAAAGTATGGACTTCTTTTTTTGCAAAATCAGAAAGATTGACTTTTTCAAGCAGACCCAGAATTTGGGTTTTACGTTGATTCTTATTGTTAATGCCTTTCAGAATGGCAATATGTTCTAACAAATCATACGCGGACACTTTCGGATACACGCCAAAATCCTGGGGAAGAAATCCCAGATTCTGTTTAATATAATCAGGGTTTTTAACGATATCCACATCATTGAAAAGCAGCGTTCCGGAAGTGGGTTTCTGAAGTCCGACAATGGTTTTCATCAGAGAGGATTTACCGGCTCCGTTCGGACCAAGCAGCCCGAACATTCCGTTTTTGATATCAAGAGAAATGTTCTTAATGGCTTGAAAACCATTTTTATAGGTAAGACTAAGGTTGTTGATGGTTAATGTGTTCATAGCGTTGTGTTTGGGCAATAGAAGGACAGGCGGCCTTTCGGCAGCAATTTTGGGTTTAAAGTTTAAAGTTTAAGTTTATGGCTGGAAGCTGGATGCTAGAAGTTAGAAGTGAACTTTATACTCCACTCTCAAACACTCTGACTCTCAAACCTCGCAACACGCATTCTGAATCCCAACTACTCTTTAAATTCAAGAATATCTCCCGGCTGGCATTCCAGGATTTTACAGATCGCTTCAAGGGTATCGAAACGGACGCCTTTGGCTTTACCGGTCTTCAGGATAGAAAGGTTAACGGGTGTGATACCCAGTTTTTCTGCCAATTCTTTACTCTGCATTTTTCGTTTGGCAAGCATCACATCTAAGTTGACTATAATTGGCATGTTAAATAAATAGGTCTTGTTCGTTTTGCAAATGTAGTCCTTGCTTAAAGATATTCGCAAGAAACAGGCAGAAAATTCCAAGCATAAAGTGAATAAACACCAGTCCCCAGATGATACTTTCTACTTCCACAAAGAAACTCGCGATAATCACCAGCGGAAGAGGAATGAAAATATTATACAGGTAAAATCTCGTCAGCTGCCGTATATTATCCTGTGTAAAAAGTTTCTGCTGAAAAAATACTCTGAAAACCCTGGCGGCCAACCAGAAAAAGATTCCGTATGTGATAAGCACAGACAGAAATGAAAAGATGATATACGGATAGCTGTTGTCAATATTCAGGAAAGGTTTTTCTGTAAACGGATAATTGATATGAAGGTATTTCCCGTCTCCATAAGGCGTAACAGAAAAATCTGTTATAAGGCAGATCAGAGAGTACAGCACAGTGATTAAATATCCCACCGATAATACGGAACAGATATAAAATAGAATTCTTGCAATAATTTTAGTCTGATTCATGATACGCATATTGATATTGCAAATGTATAATTAATTATCGTAAAACAATAATTAATTTAAATAAAATTTTATCCTTTGAAATTAGAATCCATTTCTAAAAAGAAGAAATAGCGTGATCATCACTGTTTTTTGTTAATTTTAAATAACTAAAAATTAAAATAATGGCTTACAGTACTGAACTTGCCGACCGGGTACGCGAACGACTTTCTCTGGAAAATAATATGGAGATTGAAGAAAAGAAAATGTTCAGCGGATTGTCTTTTCTGGTGAACGGGAAGATGTGTATCAACATCAGCCATGAAAATCTGATGTGCCGTTACGATCCTGAACTGGAAGATGAGGTTTCGGAGAAGAAAGGCTTTTTGCCGATGATTATGAAAGGAAAGCAGCTTAAAGGATATTGTTACGTAGAACCTTCAGGTTTCAAAAAGCCTGATGATTTTGAATACTGGATCAAAATCTGCCTTGATTATAATCCGATGGCGAAGGTCTCGAAGAAGTGAGTGGTGCGGGATTCGGGATTCGGGGTGCGGGTGGTTGAGTTTAAGGGTGAAAGAGTTTGAGAGTGGGAGCATTGGCAATTCAACAGTCCCACCATTCATCACTCATTATTATACAGTTTTTCTCTGATCTGAATTAATATTTTTGTTGTTTTATCCAGATCCGGAAAGTCGGGCAGAGTGGTAGTAGAATAATGATCTTCTATGGATTGTATCAGGTTTTCAGCCTTTTGCATGACGCTTTCATACGACTGGTTGCCCGCTTTGATATCTAGAAGTTCGTCACGGTTTTCTACACGAATCGTCAGTGAACCGGTTTTAAAAATCTGTTCACATGACTGCAGCAGCCGGATGGTGTGCATCATATTTTTGCTGTCATAGTTCTGTCCGTGGGTCTGATTAACATTGTAACGGTCTTCATTACGCTCAGCCACCCATTTCCAGTATTCCCTGTAGTCTTTACAGTAAACAGAGTACGCATCAAGATTGCAGAACATATAAGCGACCGGTTTTTCATTTTTAGGAACGGACGATACGCAAACCTGATTAGCCTCTTCATTCTGAATAATTCCTTTATATCCCAATATTCCCGACTCATCGTAAAATAAAGCATACATTCCTTTTGTATGATCAATGCTCACCAATCCGCAATTTTCCTGTGAGAGACCACCCCGTCCTACGGACACCCCTCCAGAGGATCGGAATTCATTCAGCCAGTTTTTCAATGAAACAGAACCTTGTCCGTCAAGGATAAAGCAGAAATCCAGAATCGATTTCCTTTCTTTATCAACAGGGTTTACAATTTTTTTATTGAGTCCTTTGGCCTTTTTAATCTGTGAAACCGCATAACCTGCAAAGGTACCTTTACAGAGTCTGGATAGGAAATCCTCCGTTTTCAGCAGATCCATCAACGGATGTCTGTACAGCATACAATCCTCCGGACTGGCCAGAATTTCCAGGATATTAGGATTGTTTTTCTGCAGCAGTTCTATAAACCTCCCGATTTCATAATAGGTAATATCATTCGTCTCATTGGAAATCTGCGGAATATAGTTCAGCCCAAAGAAATCTTCCTTCGGCAGATAATACACCCCGCGGATATCCGTATCAGAATTTTCCGTCGCCAACCCGAAAGCTCTGCTTCCGGAAATGGCTTCGAAGAGGAGGAGGTTTTTGTTTTTTAGGTCTTGGATGGTCATTTTTATTTAAATTGTAATTTCTTGATAAAATCAATTTTTTGATATTTAATCATGAGATTGTTAATCTCATTTTTTTCAAATCCATAATGGGAACGTCCTGCAATATATCCTTTTTTATCACCATTTATAATCAGAAATTCTTCACCTCCGCACGTTTCAAATGTATAAACCCCAATATAAAAAGCAGTAGTTTTAAATTTCTGAAGGCATTCATTCAAAAATGAAAAATCAATACTTTCAGAAATAAATTTTTTTTCGAGTAATGAATACTCATAATTTCCTTCATCAAGGATATTTTGAAGAAATTCAAAATTTGTATCGGCATCCATATATTTAGTGACAACAAACTCTACAAACTCCTTAGTATAAAATATTTTATAATCATCAGCATTTTTGAGCGCCTGATAATAAAAATTTTCAGATTGTTCAGGAAATGTGGCAAAATAATTCCGGATGTTTTCCGGTATTATTATTCCGTATTTTGACTGTATTGTACTGCAGTGTTCAATGAAAGAATTCTTTTTCTTCATGGATTTAAATTTTAATGTCTTAATACCTCCCTAAAAACCCTCTCCATCTCCCCTTTATCCGCCTTTCCTCCCGATAAGCTTTTCGATTTTTCCTCATTTTCAGCGATTGTTCTCTCCAGAAAATCAAACAGTTCCCAATCGTTCGGGTGGTAATAGGATTCTCCTTTGGTTGCTTTTAAGGCAACAAGATCTTCTATTTTCCGTCTGGTGGTTTCATCTGTTAAAACAAGCAGGTCACTGAATAATACAGGAGGAACTGTTCCCTTTTCTATGATCCATTTTCCTGTTAACGTGGTTCGTAAGCAATAAAAGTAACTTTTTAATTTGACTTCATCACTTCTGCAGGCTTCCAGGTATTTCTTGCTCATGCTCAGATAATGGTAAGAAATGGCAACCGGAGAAAAACAGGCATCTGCCAAAGGTTTGAACAGTTCTACAAACTTTTCATCCGCTTTATAAACGATAGGGGAATAGAACCAGCTCAATAAAGCCGCATTCGACTTTAACAAGAGATGAAACGTCTTTCGCAGGTCCCAACCGGAGCCGTCCAGATCATCTTCTGTCATAAATTCTATTGTTTCATCTTTATCCCAGGGAGAAAGGTACCAGTCTTTTTCATGACGGTATATAAAACGGATATCATAATCACTGTCAGGAGATGCAAAACCCCAGGCTCTGCTTCCTGATTCTACTGCAAGAAGGACTTCCACGCCCCGTGCTGCTTCTATTTCTTTTATTTTTTCAAGTATTTTGGGTGTCATTGTTTTTGATTTATACTGCAAAGTAAAGAGCGAAGTGCGCAATGTTCTTACGTTGTTTTTTTTTGTTGCGGGATCCGGGTTTCGGGTTTGAGAGTAGGAGAGTGAGAGTGTTTGAGAGTGGGAGCGTTATAAGGTCAGAGAGTTTGAAATTGAGGGATATTTAGCTTCCAGCTCCCGGCTTCTGGCTTCCAGCTTATAAAAACTCCAGACAAACCATACAAAATACTCTCTATTTCACTAATATTGCATTTTTCCATTTAACATCACTATAAAGATCCATGTTATCATCAGAATTACAGCATAAAATTGATTTTAAAACAAAACCTTTAGGCGCATTAGGGCATTTGGAACATCTGGCCCATAAAATAGGAATGGTACAAAAAACCACTTCACCACAGTTACTGAATCCTCATATGGTAGTTTTTGCTGCCGATCATGGAATTGCCACTGCAGGCGTAAGTGCCTATCCACAGGAAGTCACCTATCAGATGGTGATGAATTTCTTAGGAGGAGGTGCCGCCATCAATGTTTTTTGCAGACAGAATGGTATTACAATCAAAATTGTAGATGCCGGAGTGAATTTCGATTTTCCGGAAGGACTGAATCTGATTGATAAAAAGGTAAGAAAATCCAGCCGTAATATCCTGGAGGAACCTGCCATGACGCCTGAAGAATACCGGCAGGCTCTTAAAAATGGAAAATCTGTGGTGAATGATATTGCGAAAAAAGGCTGCAATATTATAGGTTTTGGAGAAATGGGAATAGGAAATACATCTGCTTCTTCTTTGATGATGAGCAAGCTCTTTGATATTCCGGTCACCCACTGTGTAGGACGTGGAACCGGATTGAATGACCATCAGCTGCAGAATAAGATCCATATCTTAACGGAAGCGGTTGAAAAATATCCTTCCGAAATGACCGAAGATGAAATTGCCCAGACCTTTGGCGGATTGGAAATTGCCCAAATGATCGGAGCCATAGAAGAAGCATATCACCATAATATGCTGATCATGGTAGATGGTTTTATCGCCACGGTAGCGGTAGCCACAGTCTGGAAAAAGAATCCTGAGATTCTGAACAATTGTATCTTCTGCCATGTAAGCAATGAAAATGCCCATCCTCAGTTATTGGGACTGATGAGAGAACAGGCTATTCTCAATCTGAATCTGCGCCTCGGAGAAGGAACAGGCTGTGCTTTAGCCTATCCGATTATTCAAAGTGCCGTTAATTTCCTGAATGAAATGTCCAGCTTTGAAGATGCTCATATTTCTAATAAATCATCTTAACTTCATACAATAAGAAAGGGGCAATGAAGCCCCTTTTTATCTTAAAATCAATTATAATTAATAAGTGTGTGCAACATCTTTACCTGTAAACATCATTCTTACAGGTTTATTTTGAATGGCATCCTCATTGAATTTATAGATATTAAATATCTGCATCGTAGGGATATACCTGTATAAACCATCATCTACAAGATAAAGTTTTCCGGTATTGGTGTTTCGTACCAGCTGGGTTCCTGAAGTGATGTCCGGTCCTCTTTCTCCTGTGTAATCTTCTATATTTACCTTAAAAACCAGATAGGCTTTACCCTGAACAGCAAACAGATTATTGATCACTGCAAAAGATTCAATACGTCTCAGGGTACTTTCAAATACGATATAAAGGGTTCCTGTCGCATTATCCTGGAAAAACTGTCCGTCATGAACACGGTATGCTTTGGGTTCAGAATCTTTCAGGTAGAAAGCGATTCCTTCATATTCATAGCCGTCTTTTCCGTCTCCCAGCTCATTTTTGTCTCTGGTGTAAAAGTGCGTCTTTTTATCACCGTTGAAATACCTGTAAATAGGAAAACTTCCAGGCTCATCACCATTATAGCTGGTGCCGAGATTTCTTTTCTCCCAATTGCTTTGTCCCACCAATTCATTAGGATTAGTCGTTAATACCAGATCATTGGTTCCTGTGTGAAACCATCTTGTAATGACAGGGCCGGGTCCGTCTGCAGAACCTAATAAACTTTCCTGAAAGTAATAGTCCAGTCCTGGATAGGATTTAGGAAGTTCGGACGGTAACGGAGAGGTATTGTACAGGTGCTTTTTGGTCAGATTACTGTAGAAACCGTAAATAGGATTCGTTAAATAAAAAGATTTTGACCAGATTCCTGCAGGGGGAGGAGTTGGGGTGTCCGGAGTATCTCTGAAGCCTCCTTTTGCTAACATGTTACTACCGGATGCATTTAAGGCTTGTGCTTCATTTACATTGTCCAGCTCATCACCGGGAGCTGAACAGCTTACGATGGATATAAGACATAATCCAACGAAATACGCTTTTTTCATTTGTTCTTTTTTCATGGTTATTAATGGGGCAAAAGTAAAAAATATGCTGAATGCAAAAGGTAAATCTTAAGGTGATAAGATTCATGTTTCTTTTTTTTTTAACTGATCCCTTTACCGTTGTTAAAAGCTTTCCTAATTTTACAGGAACTGACTAAGTAATTTTTTAGACTAAAAAGAAAATGAAAATCCTCAAAAATGAACTGATCTATTTTGCTACAGCACTCATGTTCTTCACCAGAATTCCGGTTCCGTTTACTGTTCCGTATTCCAGTGAGATTATGAATAAATCTCAGAAATATTTTGCGTGGGTAGGTCTTTTGGTAGGATTGATCAATGCAGTGGTGCTTTTTTTTTCTACCATGTTGTTTAACCTTGAGATTGGGATCGTTTTAATGATGATTGCCGGTGTTTTGCTGACAGGAGCTTTCCATGAAGATGGTTTTACAGATATGTGTGACAGTTTCGGGGGCGGATACGGAAAAGAAAAAATCCTGACCATTATGAAGGACAGCCGGGTAGGAGCATATGGTACCATAGGCATTATTCTGCTTTTTGCTTTAAAGTTTTACAGTATTCAGGCGTTGGGTAGTGTCGGTGATCAACCGGTCAGAGTACTGGGAATCATTATTCTGGCCCATACGGTGAGCCGGTTTATTTCAGGAACGATGATCTATACCCACCAATATGTTACGGATATCGATGTCAGTAAATCAAAGCCTCTGGCCAATAAGCCTCTGGATGGAACAGCTTTGCTGGTAGGATTTATTAGTGTTCTGGTGGCTTTTGCCCTGATCCCGGACTGGAGATTGATTTTCGCTTTTGCTTTGGCTTATGCTGGTAAAATATATATGGGCTGGTATTTTAAAAAACATATCGGCGGTTACACAGGAGACTGTCTGGGATCTGTTCAGCAGGTTTGTGAAGTTTTATTTTATCTAGGAACAATCATCGTATGGAAATTCATCTGATCCGTCATACCGCTGTAGAAAATCCTGAAAATCTGTGTTATGGTTTTGCAGAGATGCCTTTAAAGAAAAATTATATTGATGATTTTAAATCGCTGGATATTGATTGTCGTTTTGATGTCATTATTTCCAGTCCTTCTGAGCGCTGCCGTTTGTTAGCGGATTATTTTAAATTTAATTATCACACCGATGAAAGACTCCGTGAAATGAATTTCGGGAATTGGGAACTGAAAAAATGGACCGATATTCCGGAAGAAGAAATCACTCCGTGGTACAAAGATTTCGTCAATATTAAAACTGCCGGCGGAGAAAATCTTCTTGAAATGCAAAACAGAGTTCTCAGCTTCTGGCGGGATTTAATTGGTAGAAAAAGTAAGGAGAAAGTACTCATTATTACTCATGCCGGAGTCATTCGTCTGATCCTTCAGACTGTGCTTCAGTTTCCGCTGGAGAATATGTTTACTATTCAGATTGATTATGGAAAGAAAGTGATTATTCATGTGAATGAAGGGATTTTTTTCGTAAAAAAGGTGAATGTATAATAGCTGTTCTTATTCAATAGGAACGGACTTTAGTCCGTTTAATAAGATTACAGTTTTCAAACGGCTTTAGCCGAAACTTAAGCTGTTTGTAATAGAATACATTTAGGTAATTCTGATTTTTGGAGGCTGGATTTCTACGGAATGACAAACTGTATGGATAAACTATCATTGCAATTGTGTCATTCCATAGAAATCCAGTTGGTGTTATCAGGTAAAATTAATTGGGAATTGCAATTCTGAATACTATTTGAACTGAAACATGAAAATTCTCCTCCCTCGGAGGGGTGGCGGAAATTCAAAGAATTTTTGACGGGTAGTTTTCAGCGTTTACCAGCAAAATTTCACAAAAACGCCACCTGATGCAACCAGATGACGTCTTAGAATTTATTTAAAAATCCTGATAAAACTATCTTTTTCCAGGCTTTCCAGCGAGAAATCAAAATCAGCTTCCGCTTTTTCTGTGGTGATCTCAGCCCCAAGCTCTTTTACAAGCTCATTGAAGGACATTGCTTCATACCATTGCTGGTATAATGCCGTTGTTGCCATCGTAGAAACCTGATTATTTCCTGAAACATGAGAATGACCTGCTCCGAAATTCAATAGTACGAAACATTGTTTTTCGTTTTTTGTGGCCAGCATTCCCAGAATCATTTGCTTCTGGACAGCGTTACATCTGGCTTCAGCAAACAGATTATTAGGATTCATCATATAGTCATAAGAGATATTATCTCCTTTTCCGATAATGATTTTATATCCGGAATCCGCATTCCCACTGAAAACGTTGTTCATCACAAGTGTTGGTGCACAATGTCCTTTATTGGCGTAAAGATATTCAACGGCACCATTGGGTGCAGAAGTCATATCTCCGGAGTACATCAGCTGTCCGTTTTCGTGATTATAAGCAGCATTCCAGCCTATTTTTCCTGCAATATTCAATCCTGAAAGGTCAAGGTCACGGGCACCCCAACGATCTTCCCAATAGACCCCTACAGCAAGTCTTTCAGCATAAAAACGGGTTCCGGCAGGAATATTTCCTACAAACATCTTTTCAGAAGTTGGTAATGCAAATTCTACATGCTCAGGGAAATAGAATTTCTTTCCGGATAGGTTTTCATACTTCAGTTTCAGAAAATCCAGAATAAAATCATAATTGAACTGATTCACGTAAGTTTCCTTCCCTTTTTTAGTCCATGATTTTCCGTTTCGCACTCTGTACACAAAGGTATCCTGCCCATACATTCTTGAATAGCATGCTGACAATGCTTTGAACAATGCAAACGGTGTCGCATTTTCCAGCCAGTGCCAGTCGCTGTTTTCCAGCAATGTATTGGTGGCATTATTCAACGGATTTGTGATCAGTGGTTTATGATGCACTTTAGACAGCTTTGATATTTTATTGACGGCTTTCGGAGCTCTGCTTTTGTAAGCCAGGAATAAAGGTTTGAACCTATTGAAAATTTCTGCCATTTTTTCCAGACCGAAGCTTTCAAACAAATAGGTTGGATTGAAATTACTCTGTTTGATCAGGTTAATCAGATCATTATTTTTGATTAAAAGCGTCGTGTTGGTTGTTTTATAAATAATATAACGGAAAAACTCAACAGGATTTTCAGGGTAAATATCGTACTGGTCGGCTATTTTTATAATGGCTTCCTTATTTCTGATATTTTCTTTTCCTGTAAAATCATATTCCAGTTCGTTATGCAGAATATCAAGCAAATCATCAATGGTTTCTTCCTTTAAAGCCATTCCTGATTTTAAAAGAGAAAGACATTTTTCCTGCATTTCTTCCACAGTATACGCTTTGATGACTTTAAAAACCATCTTCATATCCGGGACATTCAGTATTTCAGCAGGAATATAAATTTCGTTCTGAAAATCACTTCCATAGGTTGAAACATAATGGGTGATCTGTTCAATTAATAAATCATATCTGGAGGTATTCTTTATTTTCTCCCATGATTTATGGAAGGTTTTATTCAGGTCATTTCCGTTCAGTTTTTCCTTGGCATAGAAGGATATGATTTCATTTTTTGCCCAAACAGCATCAGGTTCAATGATAAAACCGTCATTGGAAATAAATGGCTTTGCATTCGATTCTTTAGCCAGTACAGCATTGAATAATTGTAGTGTTTTCATTGTTTTAAGTTTAAAAAATAAGTGAGGAGTAATTTCATTAAAAGTGAAGGGTATAGGAACTCCTTTTACCTATAGTTTATAAAAAGCGGGGAGTAATTTATCCAAAAAATATAGGAACTCTCTTTGCCTTATAATGTATAAAAAGGCGGAAAGTAATTTTAACCTTATAGGAACTTTCTGTGCCTGAGTTTTTTCTTTAAAATAATTTTTTAGTGCTGAGAAACTTGGGTTGTTTTTATTTAAACCTTACGGGTTTCTAAAACCCGTAAGGTTTGAGTACACTTTTAAAAATTATGCTTTTCTATATTTCTTCTTTTTCTTCCATGGTGCATTTTTCTGCACATCTCCGGCCATGATACATCCGTAAGGCATTACTTCATCCAGAACTTCACAAAGTCCGTACTCTTCAATCTGCGCTCTTACATTCTTGGCACTTTTATAAGCGCTTGGAAGTTCAGAAATATCAATTTCATTGGAATAGAAACGGATATCCAATCCGGCGGTTTCCTCATTGAAGATTTCCTCAGTCGTTTTATGAGCCAGAGACTTTTTATGCTGGCTTCTGCTGAAGTTTCTTCCTGCTCCATGCGGTGCAAAACCTAAGTTTCTTTCGTTAGTTGTTCCCTGAACAATCAGTACCGGTTCAGCCATATTCAATGGAATCAGTCTTGGTCCCGTAATATCAGGCATAAATTTATCATCCAGCGGAGTTGCTCCTTTGGCATGGTAGAACAGGTCTCCATCCTTGAAAACGAAATTATGTTCGTTCCAGTATCTGTTTTCCTTTTCCATTTCAAGCTTGTTCAGAACAGCATCATGGATGGAAGTATGGTTTTCTTTAGTCCATTGTCTGATCAGCTGAAGCGCTTCCCAATAGGATTTACCTTCTTCCGTATCATAAGGAATCCAGGCATTTTCTCTCAATGTTTCGGGAGAAATTTCCTGTCTGAAACGGTTGGCCACCTTCATTCCTTTATCATATAAAGCAGCTCCCGGGGCTCTTGATCCGTGATGGGTTACCATCATGGTATTTCCTGTATTTTTGGAAATTCCGACAAAAAGGAAGTGGTTTCCGTCTCCCTGGGTTCCCATATGAGAACGGGCAATGCTGATCAGCTTTTCATCATTTAAGAATTCATTTTCTCTGAAAGCCTCCATCAGTTCCTGGGACATCGGCATCTGTTCTCCTCTTGGTCTTCCTCCATACCCGAAGTGTGTTACAGAATGCGCAGCATCCAGAACATCTTTTGGATTGGCTTTTCCAAAATCCGTCAGCATCACAGAACAGCAGATATCAGCGCTATGGAATCCCGGGTGAATAGCATTTTGCGCAATCACCACGCCACCTACCGGAATCTGACCTTCAGGACCGGTAGGGCAGGCATCCGGCATTAAAGCTCCGCCAATCAGAGTAGGGGTTTTCATCAGAACACCCATTGTTTTGATTACTTTATCTACATTATCATTCTCACTTTCATGCTCAGCCCGGATGTTGATCATAAAATCTTTAGCTGTCTCGTGAAGCGGAATAAGCTCCGGCTGGGTGAACTGAGCCAGATATTCTGTGATCTGCTGTTCATTCAGTTTATTCTCATTGATATAGCTAATGGCATCTTTAAACCATTTTCCAGGTCTATATCCTAATTCGATTAAATGATTTCCATTAAATTCCATTGTTGTTTCATTTTGATGATGCAAAGTAACAACCTTATTACGCAATAGTTTTGCGTAGATAAAGAAATTTTAATTATTTTTACAAAAATTAAAAATCAGATCATCCAGGGTGGAAATCTGTATGAAATAAATAAAAAATAATAAAACCGATATCTATGGTACTATTAGAACAATTAAAACATTTCCCTGAAACCATTCAGTTTAGTGATGTTGTCGCTTATATTGACGAACATTATGAGTTTACACCTACTGCTTTTCAAAACGGAGATACTACCAATCAGGCCGGGCAAAACAATGGTTCATGCAAGGTTTTCAGCTTTGCCAGCATGCAGGATCTTACAAAAGAAGAAACTCTTTGGCTGTTTGGTGAGTTTTACAGAGAAGATGTTTTGAAAAATCCCGAAGGAACTGACCATCAGAATATCCGGAACTTTATGAAATTCGGCTGGGATGGAATTACCTTTGATGACAATGCTTTAAAAGAAAAATAATTTTAAGAAAGAGCAGAAAAAAGCAAATTTCATTTAAAAACACCCAATCATTAAACACTAAGGTATGTCATCCAATAAAAATGCTCTGATCCGGTATAAAACATTAGATAAATGTCTTAAAAACAAATACAGGAAATATACGCTGGAGGATCTCATTGATGAATGTTCGGAAGCATTGTTTGAATTTGAAGGGAAAGAATCCTATGTAAGTAAACGTACAGTTCAGCTGGATCTTCAGAATATGCGGAGTGAAAAATTCGGATATGAGGCTCCTATTGAGGTTTACGAAAGAAAATACTACCGTTACAGTGATCCTGAATACAGTATTCACAATATTTCGGTGAATGAAAGTGATCTGAAAGCGATGAATAATGCAGTTCAGATCCTGAAACAGTTCAAGGACTTCTCCATGTTCAAAGAGATGAACGGGGTCATTCAGAAGCTGGAAGACTCTATTCATGCAACCAGCCAGAAATCAATTATTCATCTGGATAAAAATGAACAGCTGAAAGGCTTGGAACATATTGATATTCTGTACGACAGTATTGCTAATAAAAAGGTTTTGAAGATTCTTTATAAAAGTTTTACGGCAAGGGAATCCAGTATATATACCGTCCATCCTCAGCTGCTGAAGGAATTTAACAATCGTTGGTTCCTGATCTGTCTTTACAAACAGAAAATGTACAATCTGGCACTGGACAGAATGGAAAGTATTGAAGTGGATGACAATCTCCGGTATATTGATAAAAACCTGGATGGGGATGAATATTTCAAAGATATTGTAGGAGTTACCGTATCAGAATCAATGGATCCGAGAAACGTGATCTTCTGGGTAGATGCAGGAAATGCACCGTATGTGAAAACCAAGCCGCTGCATAAAAGTCAGGAGGTTATCAGAGAAGACCATGAGGGTACACTTTTTAAAATCTGTGTCCAGATCAATTTTGAGCTGGAAAGACTGTTATTAGGGTTCGGAGATTCTCTGATTGTGCATAAGCCAAAGAAATTAAGGCTGAAAATGGAGGAAAAGTTCAGTGCTGGATATAAAAATTATCAGAACCTGATCATCCCTGAAGAAATCTGATTGATTTAAATGCTTTATTATCATCAGGTTATAAAGATGTGTTTGTTTCTTTATTCCATCTTGGCTTGGAAATTGCATTATTTATAATCACAAAATTATATGTATGAAATCAAGAATATTTAAAGCATTAATTGCAATCATAGCACCCATAGCAATAGAATATATTGTTAAAAAAATATCTGAGAAACTTGATAAAAAAGAAGATCAGAAAGAAAAAGAACCAAAGCAGATTACGGCTTAAACGTAAAGTAGTTAAAATTTAAAATTATTGAAAAGAGACTGTCATAACTAGGTACAGTCTCTTTTTTTATTGTTAATGGACTTTTTTGATGAACGCTGAGAACCACCCCGTCAAAAATTCTATGAATTTTTGCCACCCCTCCAGAGGAGGGGAATTCTTATGTTTCAGTTGAGTTATTGGTCAGAATTGTAATTTTTTGCGAGATTGTGGCTGGATTTCTACGGAATGACACAATTGTAATGATGGCCTATTCACACAGTATGTCATTCCGCAGGAATCCAAATTGTTTATTAATTATGTGAATGTAAGGTTTCAAAAGCTTAAGTGCACTTCTCAAGCATTTAATAGTATCTGAAACAACTTAAGCGTTTAAAAAAGCTTTTGTGACTTTGCGGTTTGTTTACACAAAATCATAAATCCCGTCTTTCCATCCCAATACTTTGGAGGAGTCTGCGTTTAGCCAGTTTTTTAGGATCGTAGCATATACTTTCCTGAAGTCTTCTTTGTAGATCAGATCGCCTTCATTCAGATTCTGCAGATCGGGAAGGGTGTTTAACAGTCCCTTCTTCTTAAGGCTTCCGCCGATAAAGAACATCTGGTTGGCTGTTCCGTGATCAGTTCCGTTGCTGGCATTCTGAGCCACACGGCGTCCGAATTCAGAAAATGTCATCAGTAAAATATTCTTGAAGAGTCCATTGCTTTTCATATCGGCAACGAAAGATTTTACCGCCTCATTGATATCATTGAACAATTTTTTCTGCCGGTCATTCTGATTCACGTGAGTATCAAAACTTCCTATTGAAAGATAGTAAACCTGAGTATTGATATCTGACTTTATTAAAGAAGCTACAGTCTTAAAGTCTTTTCCCAACTGGGAATTCGGATAAGTCTGCTCTGTCTTTTTAGCTTTGCTTTTTTCAAAAATATAATCGGCATTATTGATGGTGGAGCCTAAAGTCTGATAAAGATAGGACACTGTTTCATCATCATGATGGTGGTCATAAAGAGACTTGAAATATTTTTCCTGACTCGTCTGGTAGAGCCTTTTAGGATCTTTAAATGCGAAAGCTTTGTTATTTTGCCCTTTCAGGGCAAGACTGAGCATATCATCCACCTCAAGTGCCTGGGTAGGATGGTCGCACCGGTAGCATTCTTCGTCCAGGAAACGTCCCAGCCATCCTGTTTCCAGAAACTGATCACTTCTGCTGGCTGACTGCCAGATATCCATGCTTCGGAAATGAGATTTGTCCGGATTGGGATATCCTACATTATTCATCACAGAAAGCTCTCCATTATCAAAAAGCTCTTTAAAATAGGAGAGAGACGGATTGATCCCCGCCTCATCTGTTAAAGGTATTGAATCCTGAACAGCCAGTGTTTTCCTTTCCCTGAAATAAATGTCATTTTTAGCCGGAATAATAGTATTCAGCCCGTCATTTCCACCCGTAAACTGAAGAACGACCAGGATATTCTGACTGGGATTCAAAGCTTCATCCAGCGTCATAGCTTTTAAGAAATTAGGCATCAGCATAGAGGCTGTAGCCAGTGAACTTATTTTGAGAAATTCTCTTCTTTTGATTAGCATAATTTCGTTTTTAGGGTTTTAAGGTGGCAGATGATAGGTTGCAGGCAGAAGGTTGTAAGTTATAGGGCTGGCTGCATTTTATTTATAGCAGTAAAATAAATCATGGATAGGCAAGTTATACTGCGACAGCTTACCTGCTACCTGCAACCTAAAACCTTCTCCCTACATTAGCTGGTATTCCGGAGTAGACATCAGGTTGATGACATTCATTTTGATACTCTTGTCAGAAAAATTCTTTACGGAGTTCATATCAAGGCTCTGAGTATTCTGTAAAAGATAATCTTCACAGTTTTTATTGGTAAAAATTTTCTCGATCCGGTCCCAGTCGATGGTAATATTAGGATTTTTAAAGCTTTTGTTCAAAGCAGTTTCCCGGGATTTCATTCCCATATCGATATCATCATCCTGGCGGGGGCTGTATTCTAAAGGGCGGAGCCCGGACCAGATCTGCGGAACCTGGAGTCTCAGCATAAGTGTGGAACTGTCGATCCAGGATTTTCCATTGGGCCATCCTGCAACATTAGGAGGATAAAGGAGCATCTGGCCCAGTAATTTCTGGTACACGATAAGGTTTTCGGGATTCTGAATATGCATCGGAAGGATCCTCATCATACCAGCCATCAGTTCTATCGGAGATTTTATCCGGTTGCCGATATTCTTCTGATCATAAAACCATGTGCTGGAAAATATCTCAGTCATCAGTTTTTTAATATCATATCCTGAATTGTAGAAATTTGTGCTGAGTCTGTTTACAATATCCTGATCTGGCTTTTCATTAACAAAGAATTTATAAATCTTTGTGGTAATGAACTGTGCAGTAGCCTTCTGTTCCAGAATAATATTGAGGATGTCATTTCCATCAAAGTTGCCTGTTTTTCCCAGAAAAGTTTTGCTGCCTTCATCATGAAGATTTTTTCTTTCTTTGAAATTGCCTTCCTTATCATAACTCCATCCTGTGAATGCCCTGGCGCCTTCTCTCACGTCATGTTCAGTATAATTGCCTCTTCCCATGGTAAAAAGCTCCATGACTTCGCGGGCGAAATTCTCATTAGGATGATCCTTTTTATTCTGTTGATTGTTAAGAAAATTAAGCATGGCCGGTGACTGACTTACCTCAAAAAGCAGATCTTTGAAATTTCCCAGTGCATTCTTCCTGATAGTATTTAAAAGCTGTCTGTTGAACTTCGGGTTGATCACTCTTGAAGCGAAATGCCCATGCCAGAAAAATGCCATCTTTTCCCTCATCTGCTCTTTGCTGTTGACGATGGTATTCAAAAAATTTAGGTTCAGCTCATTGTTTTGTTCCCTGCTGATACGCTGCATTTCTTTTTTCTTTTCAGCAGGAGCTGTGCTGTTCATGTAGTCTGCTGCCAAATCAGGATCAGGAGTATCATAGGTAATCTCACTAAAGCTGTCTTCTTTAAATAATTCATTCATTATCGTTTTAATGTTTTTATTTTTCAAATCATCAATTTGATTAATACCCACACCAAAACCCGCACGCCAGAGAAGATGTTTGTTTTTTATTAATGAATCAGCCATCATGGAGAATTTATTTTTTTGATGTATTTCAAAGAAGAAGGTTAAAATAGTAACGGGTTAAGGATTGTTAATATTGTTATGTGGGCTGGAAGCCGGAAGAATGAAGTTGGGAGTTATTAAAGGAGATAAAATTGAATTGGTTTTCGAATATTGCTTCCAGCCTCCATCTTCTGGCTTCCTTTCTTTAATTCACTTTTCGGGATCATTTTTTGATAATTTTTGTTAAACAAACATTTAAATTTTGTTAAAATTAATGAGTTGATATTCATTGTTTTATGTTTTGTTTGACTGTTAAAATCAAAGAGAAAGCCTTGCTTGGCATGATTTTTACATCCTTTTGTTTAGTAAAATTTAAAAATTAGAGTTATGAAAATGTTTAAACAAGCAATAGTACTGGCTGGTATTTTAACAGCAGGTATAGCAAGCGCCCAAAGTGCTCAAATGAACAATATGATCAAAGTAGGTGCGAATGTTGGTTTAGCAGTTCCCGCAGATAATCTTTCCGCTGCAGTAGGAGTGGATGTATCTTATCAGAACCTGATTACACCAGGGTTTGGGCTAGGTATCGCATCAGGATATACTCACTATTTTGGAAAAGACAATAACGGATATAAAAATAATGATGTGGGAGTAATTCCTGTAGCTGCTTTAATCAGAATTTATCCAAAACAAACCGGGTTCTATTTCGGAACAGACTTAGGATACGGTTTCCTGGTTGGGGATAAAGCAGTGGCATCAAATACCAATGTTGAAAGAGCAGACGGAGGTTTTTACCTTAAACCGGAGATCGGATACCACAACAGAGACTGGAACTTCTTTGTACAATACCAAAAGGTTTTTGTAGGAACAAAAGGAGATTTGCCAGGTCAGGATTATAATGTGGGGAATATCGGGGTAGGATTCGGTTACAATATTCCATTAGGAAAGTAGTTAGATTTAATATATAAACAATTATTAACCAAAACCTTTTCACGAAAGTGGAAAGGTTTTTTTGTTCTGTGCAGGATTTACAAAAACAATTATTATATTTGGTAAAATTTGAGGTTATGATTCTGAATCCAAAATTTCCACTTTATTTACCAGGAGTAGAGAACAGTAATAATGATAATGTTTCTATCATTGGAGCAAGCCTCCGTGAAGATATAACAATCTTAGGCTATTTCGTTTCCGGGAACGGAGGTCTTGAGATAAAATTAGAAAATACATATGCAACCAAGGAATATTCTTCTTTTTCAGATATTCTGAAGAAGTTTATCCAGGATAATCAATTGCAGAATGTAAAACGTCTGGGAATGGCTGTACCAGGTCCTGTACTGGACGGGAAGAGCAGCCCTGCAAGATTGGGATGGCACTTAGATGTTGCTGAATATGCCCGCGATTTCGGGTTTGAAAAAGTAGACATGCTGAATGACCTTGAAGCTTCCGCTTACGGAATGTCTCTGTTGGAAGATAATGATCTTGAAGCGATCTACACCAGCGGACACCTTGAAAAAGGAAATGTAGCCGTTCTTGCTCCCGGAAACGGATTGGGTGAGGCCGGATATTTCTTTGACGGAAAATACCTGAGACCTTTCGCAACAGAAGGCGGACACTCAGAGTTTTCACCAAGAACCAATGTAGAAGTTGAGTTTTACCAGTTTCTGAATAATATCTATGGTATTGTAAGCTGGGAAAACGTACTTTCAAAGTCAGGATTATTCAATATTTACAGATTCCTGAGAGATGTGAAAAGGCATCCTGAGCCGGAATGGCTGGGAGAACGCCTTGCACAGGGAAACTTCGTAGAAGAATTGTATAAAGCAGCTGTGGAAGAAAATGTACTTATCTGCAGAATAGCTTTGGATACTTTCCTTGAATTCCTGGCAAGAGAAGCGAACAACCTTACACTAAAGCTCAAAGCTACCGGAGGATTGCTGATTGCCGGAGATATTGCACAGACTGTAAGAGAGTATATCGACAAAGGAAAATTCTACGAAAAATTCAAGATCAGTGACAAAATGGAAGAAATGCTTAAAAATATTCCTATTTATCTGGTCAAGCAAAATCATACGGCACTAAATGGTATAGCGCTTTATACAGCGTACTATCAGGTATAAATAAAGGCTCCGAAGAAATTCGGAGTTTTTTATGGGATGATATTATTCATGAAAATAATAAAATTTATTGATATACATCAATGAAATCTATTGAAGAAGATACCTACATTTGTATCGTTAAATAAGTAAATAACTCTATTCAATGAAAAAAATATTTTTATTAGCAGTTTTAGCTGGTGGTCTAGCTTTCGGACAGTCAAAAAAAGTAGTAGCGTCTGATGTACACTGGTGGGGATACAAAGTAGCAAAATCTGAGGCCAGCTCTCATGACGGTACTGTAAAAGTAAAGTCTGGTGATATGGTAATGAAAGGAAACCAACTGGTAGGTGGAAGCTTCGTATTGGACATGACTTCCATCAGCTCTACTGACCTTACAGGAGAATATCAGCAAAAATTAAACGGACACCTTAAGAATGGTGACTTCTTTGAAGTTGAAAAATTCCCTACGGCAACTTTCAAAATTACAGGAGTAAAGAAAAACAACGATAAGATCTACAACTCTCTTGTAACAGGAAACCTTACTGTAAAAGGAAAAACAAATCCTATTTCTTTCCCTGCCAAAATTTCTTACAGCAAAGGAGTAGTAAGTTTAGTTTCCAACAAATTCTCTTTCGACAGACAGAAGTTTGATGTTGCTTACAAGTCTACCATGCAGGATGTTTTTGTGAAAGATGATATTGATATGCTTGTAAAGGTAACTGCTCAATAAATTAATCAAAAAAAGATTATTAAAAGTGTAGAAGTTCTACACTTTTTTTTATTTTTGTTGAATTGTAAATAAAAAAGAATGAAAAGATTACTATTGTTTGCTATGGTGTGCGCAAGCATATCATTTGTTTCTGCCCAAAAGAAATTTGATAAGGTTTCAAAGGTGACTTCATCAGAGATCAGATGGTGGGGGTATAAGGTGGTAAAAACCCAGGAAACTTCCCACTCAGGAACAGTAAAGCTAAAAAGCGGAAAATTCAACTTTGACCATACGGTTCTTGTAGACGGAGAATTTATAATTGATATGAGAAGCCTGATGGCAGGAGATGTTTCAGATGAAGATCAGATCAAGCTTACTAATGATCTGAAAAGCTCGAACTTTTTTGAAGTGAAAAAATTCCCTATTGCAAAGTTCCATTTGACTAAAATCATTCCTTTAGCAAACAGTGAATACAATTCTACAGTATATGGTGATCTTACCCTTAAAGGTGTAAGAAAAACAATCTCATTCCCTGCGAATGTATATGTTACTCAGTTCACCACATCTATTGAATCTGCCAAGTTCTCTCTGAACAGAAGAGACTTTAAAGTATTCTATCAGTCTTCACTGAAAGATTATTTCATCAAGAACGAAATGGATATTCAGTTCAAAGTTTCTACAGAAATGCTGGATAACGAGAACAGAGTTCCGAAAAAGAAAAAGTAAAATATATTCTATTGATATAGAAGAGCAGTTCTCAGGAGCTGCTCTTTTTTAGTGCTGTTAAATCAGGAGGGCATTTCTTTATTTTCGTATTTTTTATAAATTAGTGGTATGAAAATTTATATCGTAAGCGGTCTGGGAGCAGACTTCAAGGTTCTTGAAAGAATAGAATTTCCCAAACACTGTGAACTGATTTTTATAGACTGGCTCATCCCCGAAAAAAATGAGCCCTTCGATGCTTACGTTAAAAGAATGGCGGAGAAAATAGATGATTCAGAGCCATTCTGTCTCCTGGGTTATTCTTTCGGAGGAATTATTGTGCAGGAGATCAATCAATTGAAACCTGCGGAGAAGGTAGTAATCCTTGGAAGTATCAAATCTGACAAAGAAAAATCAAGATTTATAAGGACAGGAGAGGTTACCAAAATCCCGAGAATATTACCTGTAGGATTATTCAATGACAGGGCTGCCAATGTATATGCTGTTATCAGGAAACTTTTTGATCCTAAAAATCCAAAACTTCTGCAATATTTTAAAGTAAGGGATCCTTATTACCTGAAATGGTCTGTAGAAAAAGTTGCTGAATGGAAGTTTGAAGAAAATCCCAATGTAATTCAGATATTAGGAGATAAAGATATCGTTTTTCCCATCCGTTATTCCAAGCCCGATTATGTAGTAAAGGGAGGAACCCATCTTTTTCCTGCTACCAAATCTAAAGAAGTATCCAAAATACTGAAGGAAGTATTTTGTGAAAATTAGAAATATTATCTTGTAAATAGTATTTTTTTATAGGGGTACTGTTTGAAAAATGTCATTTTTATGAAATTTATGTTTAAATTTGATAGGGTTAAATATAAATTTTATGAAAGTAGGATTAAAATGGATCGTTTCATTTTCTGTCATCACACTGGTTGCAATCGGAGGTTTATTCTGGAATCCGGTTGCCGATATTCCTGATACAGGAGAATTTTTAAGTGAAGATAAAATTGTAGGCGCGGATGTTGCCTGGATTCTGGCGGCGGCAGGCCTTGTTCTGCTGATGACACCGGGGTTGTCCTTCTTTTATGGAGGAATGGTTGGCAGGAAAAACGTGATTTCTACCATGCTGCAGAGCTTTATTGCCCTGGGTGTTATCTCTTTGGTATGGGTAGTTGTAGGCTTTTCCTTATCTTTTGGAAATTCACTGGGGATTACCATTGGCGGAAAACATTACGGTATTATCGGAAATCCGTTAAGCTATCCGTTTTTCTGTGGAGTAGGGAATCTGCCGCATAAAATAATGGCTCCCACCATACCTTTTATTCTCTTTGCCCTGTTTCAGATGAAATTTGCAGTGATTACTCCTGCGATCATCACAGGATCTTTTGCAGAAAGGGTTCGTTTTATTTCCTATTTATTATTTATTGTTCTTTTCAGTATTTTTATTTATACACCGCTTTGCCATATGGTATGGCATCCTGATGGTCTTTTAAACAAATATTTCGGGGTGAAAGATTTTGCCGGTGGAACAGTAGTGCATATGAGCGCAGGCTTTGCAGCCCTTGCAGGGGCTATGGTAGTTGGAAACAGAAAAAATCCTCACCATGAGCCTTCCAATATTCCCTACGTACTGCTGGGAACCGGAATGTTATGGTTTGGATGGTTCGGATTTAATGCAGGTTCAGCATTAAGTGCTTCTGCTGCTGCCGCAACAGCTTTTGGTACAACTACTATTGCCTCTGCTTCAGCAATGATGACATGGATTTTTTTCGACAGAATCAACGGGAGAAGTGTTTCTGCTTTGGGAGCCTGTATCGGTGCTGTAGTAGGGCTCGTGGCGATTACTCCCGGATGTGGTTTTGTAAGTATTCAGGAAAGTCTTTTTATCGGATTTATTACAGCAATTGTTTCCAATATAATGGTTAACTGGAAGGCTTTAAAGAAAGTAGATGATACACTGGATGTCTTTGCCTGCCATGGAGTAGGAGGAATTATGGGGATGATCCTTACTGCTGTTTTTGCCCATGGTGAAAAGGCAAGTCTGCTTCATGGCGGAATTGAGGTCTTTCTCCATCATATGGCTGCCCTGGTTCTTGTTTCTGTTTTCACTTTCTTTGGTTCGCTGCTTTTGTATAAAATTACGAACGCTATGATCACTCTAAGGGTTTCCGAAGAGTCTGAAAATAAAGGCCTTGATCTTTCCCAGCATGAGGAATGCCTGCAGTAGCTTTTATATTCTATTCAGATGTCAATTTCGTTAAAGATTTGAAGATTGATTTTGGGATTTATCATGTATCTTTGTTTTTGAGGAAAATGACGAATCATTTATGGAATCAATATCGGTTTTTGAAATTATTAAAGTAGGAATTGGCCCGTCCAGTTCGCACACAATGGGACCCTGGAATGCCGCTGCTGCATTTATCAGGATTATAAAAAGAGAAAGATCAATAGAAGAAGTAAAAGAGGTTTTTCTTGAATTTTTTGGCTCACTCGCAAAAACGGGGATTGGGCACGGAACTGATATTGCGGGAATGCTTGGTTTGAACGGAGAGGATTTTAAAACGATCAATACTTCAAAAATTGATGAGAAAATAAACTACATTAAAAGCACTCAAACTATTAACCTTGGCGGTGAAAAGGTAATTCCGTTTATCTACGGGCACCATTTGGTTTTAAACATGAAAAAAAGCCTTGATTTTCATCCGAACGGGATGATCTTCAGAGCCGTTTTTGAGGATGGAACAGAGCTTGTGCAGGATTTTTATTCTGTAGGAGGCGGTTTCATAGCCAGCCAGGAAAAAAATTCTATCCAAAAGCAGTGTGTACGAACCTTGTATCCTTGCCATAAAGCTTCTGATATCGCAAAATACTGTGAGAAACTTGGGCTTAATAAAATGTCTGACCTGATTCTGATCAACGAAGAAAGCTGGAGAACTCAGGAAGAAACGAGGAAAGAAGCACTTTATATCTGGCAGCAGATTAAAGAATGTATTTATAAAGGGGTGAATAAGGAAGGGGTTCTTCCGGGCGGACTGAATGTTTCCCGGAGAGCTGCAGGAATCAACAGAAAGCTTCTGGGAGATAAAATCTATAAAAATAAAGATGAATGGTTTCAGCAGGTGGTAGATGCTGAAGAGAACTTCACGAATATCAACAAATGGATTGCCTGCTTTGCCCTGGCAGTAAATGAGGAGAATGCAAGTTTCGGAAGGATTATTACCGCACCTACCAATGGTGCGAGTGGAGTTATTCCGGCGGTACTGATGTACTCTCAGGCATTTACACCATTTACGAGTGAGGAGGATATTGTAAGATTCCTGCTTGTAGCTGGAGAAATCGGGACGTTATTCAAGAAAAACGCGACTATTTCTGCAGCGATGGGAGGCTGTCAGGCGGAAATCGGAGTATCTTCTGCAATGGCAGCTGCCGGACTTACAGAAATCTTAGGGGGAAGTGTAGGGCAGGTATTGATGGCGGCAGAAATTGCGATGGAGCATCATCTTGGCTTAACCTGCGATCCAATTAAAGGGCTGGTGCAGATTCCATGTATTGAAAGAAATACGATGGGTGCTATGAAAGCCATTACGGCAGCCAATATTGCACTGGAAAGTGATCCTACGAAAGCAAAAGTAACATTGGATGAAGTGATTCTGACCATGTGGGAGACCGCTCAGTCGATGAGTGACCGTTTTAAAGAAACTTCGGAAGGAGGCCTGGCCATTGCAGTCAATGTTCCGGAATGTTAATAGAAATCATTTTATTTCAAAATATAAAACCCTTAGGCATTACTGACTAAGGGTTTCTTAATAAAATAAAAGTAAAAGCTGTTGAGGCTTTTAGTATCTTAAATAATACCTATCTTAAAATTCCTCTGATTCTGTTGGCATTGGAAATCAATTCTTCCAGATATTCATAGTTTTCTTTTTCAAGCGCAGATTTGAATTTTCTGAGCTGAGTGATATGTTCGTTCAGAACGTCCAGCACATTTTCTTTGTTTTGTTTAAATATAGGAACCCACATTTCCGGATGCGACTTGGCAAGACGGA
This sequence comes from Chryseobacterium amylolyticum, assembly GCF_051011775.1. NCBI lineage: Bacteria > Pseudomonadati > Bacteroidota > Flavobacteriia > Flavobacteriales > Weeksellaceae > Chryseobacterium > Chryseobacterium amylolyticum. The sequence goes on along the minus strand of NZ_JBPCHX010000004.1, from coordinate 357,866 downwards.
CAGTACTTGAAAACCCGGAACTGGCAAGCTGGAAAATCGTTTCTTCTTCACGTTCTTTTTCTAAGACGGTATTGGCAAGAGCGTAAGATGTAATATGGGAGATATGAGAAATGTAAGCAGTGTGAACATCATGATCTTCTGCATTCATATAAATCATGTGCATATCCAGAGCATTGACTACTTTTTCAACGGTAGCCAAAGCATCGTCTGCCGATTCTTCTTTGTTGCATATCACGCCTGCTTTTCCCGAGAAACTCTCTGCAATAGCGGATTTCGGACCATTGTTTTCTGTTCCCCACATCGGGTGAAACGCTACAAATCTTGCACGTTTTGGGTGGTTTTTTACCGCATGTACAATGCCTGCTTTAGTAGAGCCTGCATCCATTACCGTCTGCTGATCAGACACAAGATCCAGAACAGAAGGCAACAGTTTTCGGGCAGCATCTACAGGAATAGCAAGAATAATCAGATCCGAATTTCTAATTCCCTCTTCAAGGTTTGTTCCGGCATCAATGATCTTAAGATCCAATGCTTCACTGATATGCTGTGTATTGTTATCGATTCCGTAGATGAAGCTGGCCAGGTTTTTCTCTCTTAATTTCAAAGCCATCGAACCTCCGATCAATCCCACTCCAATAATACTTATTTTCATCTTTTTACATTTTTTAAAATAAAAAAACCTCGTCCCTAGGACGAGGTTTTAAATTATATTCATAAGAATCCTATCCCAGAGCTGAGGTAAAAATTCTATAATAATATGTTCCGTTGTTAAAAATCACAGAGCAAAGGTATAAATATTTTTTAAATGAAATGAAATTTTCTTTTTTAAATTTGTATACATGGGATTAATAGTTGGTGGTAGGCTTCATATTTTAGCAAGTTGTTTTTTTGTGTCAATCAGAGGGTTATTATTCAGGTTTTATCCTGCTTTTATGAACATATCCCTTTTTACCTTCTTTAGAAACTACTAACCACCAATCTCCGTTTTGATCTAAAACCTCAACTTGTTCACCTGTGTTGATTTTTTGCAGGATTTGGGAAGAAGAGTTTTTCTCCTTTCTGAGGTTGGTAAAACCATCACTGTCCTGAATGTAAAAAGCAGTTTTATTTTGACTTTTCTCTACTCTGCATTTTTTGGCTCTTACATTTTCTTCAGGAATGGGTATTATTTTATCTGTCCATCCGGATTTTTGGATATCAATATTTTGGGGAACATCGCAAATATATTTTACTGCATCCTGAGAAGTATCTGACATTGTTTTATAGATAATATTTTTAAGAAGCCAGGTATTATTCTCTAAGACAATATTATATTCTTTTTCATAGTATCCACGATCTGGGAATGATGTTTTTATAGTGAATCCTTTGTTTCCAGAGATTGGAATGATATCATTGATAATATTACCTCCATCCTCAGAGAAGTTTCTTGTTTCCAGTGCTAATATGTATTTACCCTGTTTATCCCCTAAAAAAACAAATAAATTTTCTCCTTGATAAGGTTTGTTACTTACAATTTTGTCAGAGATGCCATCCTTATTGACATCAAAGGTTTTTATGAAATAATCTTCATTGTTGACATAGGTTTCAAACGAGCTTCTTTTAGTTTCGCTTGAAGGATTCGCAGATAATATTTCTTTTGCTAAGTTTTGTTTTTCAGCTGTTAAATTGGCTAATAATGTATCATCAGGTTTTGAATGAGGAGAATCAAGCAAAAATGTTAAAACTGATTTTGCATCATCTTTTGATAAAGAGTTGATCAGATCATATTTTTTATTTTTTTTAATATATTCTATTGACTTTATTTTAAAATAATTAACAGCATCGGCTTCCCATTTTCCATTTTTTGAAATTTCTGTTATTGAGTTTTCATATTTTTTATATTGAGGTTTTTGGATTAGAGAAAACCAGTAATCAATGTATGGAGTGGCTTGTTTATAAAGGATTTCAGCTGAATCTTTTTCATCGTTCCAGCCAAATGTATTTTTAAAGGTTTGAAAATCCTTTGGAAAATTTTCTAAGAACTCCTTTTCATTTTTATTTGAAAATGACTGTTCAAGATTTGTAACATTAATGCTTTTACCCTCTTGCGAAGGGCTCTTGCACGATATTAATATAGCTAGTATTAATAAAAGTAATTTATTCATATGCCTGAGTAATTATAATTTTAGCGTTTTTAATTCCTATTTCTTCCACATAGGTAAATATTTCTTTTAATTTATCTTTACTACCACCAACAAAATCTGTAGATCGGGTTGTTCCGGGTAATAAACATCCTTCAGTATCATCTGCTGTATTACCAGAATGAATTAATATTGCTCTGTCCTTAGATACAACATCATTGAATAGCTTGAGGCCTTTTTTAATTTTTGTACCCGAATGCCATTCTAGATTATATGTCCCAATAGGAACACGTTGCTCTTTACCTGACTCAGTTGTATCCGGCCCTTTTTCTTCAAGGATGAAACCTTTGATCTGGGTATTGTCAATAGTGAATTCTCCAATTGTTGATTTTTTAGTTTGCCACTTCCTAACTAATCTTATCGTTACAGAACTAGCTGATCCATTATTTACAGGTGGTGAGACTTGGGTTTTATTTACACATTTTTGTGGATATTCAAATAAAGCTTTTAATGTAATTACATAGTTCCTCCTTTCTTGTAATCCATTTGCTCCTCCATTTACTAAGTAGCTTATTAAATCTACTTTATCATCATCAGCTATCAATCCCATATTTACCGTTCCGTATTTCTTTTTTTTGCCATTCTCTTCCCATATAATTGTATCTTTAGGGTAGTCAGGTTTGTGGGTTTTTACATAGGATGGTGCATCTGCGGGACCTTTCCATCTTGTACCAACACTTAATATTTTTCCTTGTTTCCAATACCAGCCGGCTGATTCACAGGCGATTGATAAAGTGTCGGAAACCTTTTGGTAATTTGTTACTACATCAATTCCGGAATAATATTTATATATTTTATAGTTGTTTTTCCATGTCAATTGCATTAACCCTCTACCTTTGTATTTTTCACCATCTCCTATTGTTGTATTTCCACTTGTTATTGCATCTGGATGTTTACCTGGGTCATACTTAATTCCATCAGCATATTCTTTTGCAGTTCTTAGACGATCAGTTTCGTGATAAATTTGTGATAAGAAATGTAATTTTCTAAGGCAGGTATTGATACCATATTTATTGAAAATATTATTTATTTGGGATCGCAGTTTTTCGATGGTTCTATCTTCTGCTTTAATATTGCAATTTGGAGCATTAAATAAATTATATCCGCTACTTTGTTTGACTCGCTTTTCGCTATCACGAAGCCCATGAATTATTTTCTCAAACTCTTCTGGTGTGAAATCTCTATTACAAAAACATTTCCCGGTTTTTGGAACTGCAGGTTCCGGCTGATTTTGCACCACCGCCGCACTCTTCAATTTCTCCACCTGCATCAGACCTTCCGGATTTACCCCGAATTTCTGAGATTCTGCAGAAAGATCCTTAGAAATAATTTCAATAAAATAGTTTTGTTTATCCGAATCCGGATCGCCAACAGGAGAGTCTATTCCTTTTTCAAAAATAGCTTTTGTAATGACAAACCCTGATGTGTCACATACATCGGCAGGAATTTTAATGTTTCCGCTTCTGTAAACTTCATCATTGGAGGTGGTATCATATTCCCAAACCACATACTGAATATGTTTTCCCACCATATTTTTGGAGTGGATTCTTACCCTTACTTTATCTCCTACAGCAACTTTGGAAAGTTCATTTCCTTTATCATCAATGAAAACAGCTTCTATAATATTGCCTTTAGGATCCGGCTGTTTGGGAGCTTTTTGTCCTGGTGTGAACTTTGGAGTATTTCCTTGAGGCTGCGGTTTAGTTTGATTTTGAGATTGTCCCTTATAATCCGGATTAGCTACATCTACGTTGACCTGGCTTGCTCCCTGAATTTGACCCGAATAACTTGCTGTAACATAATACTCATGATTGGCTCCTTCATTTTTGTCACCTTTCATCATAAACTGATTGGCCATCTGGCGAAGGATTTTTTCATCAGACATCAGGGGAATTTGTACTTCTGCAATACCCTTTGCATTAACCAGAGCTTTGTAGCTGCGGGGATGACGGTTGTTTTTATTAATAACAGGGTCGTGGCCTTTTCCCGGTGCATCATCTTCCCAGAGATGGAATTCGATCTCCTTATTAAACATGCCAATACAATGAGCCTGGGCAATAAGAGTATCACGATAACTGGCTTTATTGACGTTAGCTGCTCCGCGGTTGAAGAGAACTACTTTATCTATTTTTGAAACTTTGTTGCTGGTTGGAATAAGGATAAGAGTGCCAGCCAATTCCTTGCTGGCAGGAAGCCCTGGTAAAATACCTTTTTTAATCTCATAGACTTTCATTTGAAACTCTATTCCTACGGCTATTTCTCCAAACCGGTAAGTTACCTTTTCACCGGTTTTAGGCTTTCCGGTGATGTCTTTCCAGGTTCCGTTTTTCTGTTTCTTGTAAAGATACCATTCATATTCACCTTTCAGTCCGAATGATAGGAGGGAAGGTTTTACTTCGTAGGAATAAGTTGTTCCTGCCAAAGGATTCTGATTTCCGATAATATTTCCTGTCATGGCTTAGCTGTAATAAAGTTCGTCTGTTCCTTTTGTATCTTCCTTGAATTCATCAAAATCAACAACGGGGTTATAAACCTGCTGTTCCTGCGTATTGGCTTGGGTTACATGGCTTTTGCCCGTTTCACTTTGCTGTCCGTGCTTGAGAATGGTAATTTTCCCTCCCGTGCTGCACATCAGTTCTGAAATTTCAGTAAGACAGCTTTTTCCCATCACTTTTACCTTTTCATAGGTTTTCTGCCATTTTCCGGCAGGAGCGTAAGCGCAGGGAAGATAGCCTCCTGAAGTCGGTTTAAGTTTACATTGTCCGAACGGTTGTGCTGCCGGATCAAGCTGCAGATCATCTTCCGTTACAGCCAGATAATCAGCATTTCCTTCTTCATCATTCCAGTAATGCTTCTTGTGGCTTGTTACCTTAAATTTTGGAAATTTAAATCCCTGATTACATTGTACGGTTCCTTTCTGTACAACGAAATATTTTCCTTCATGAGGAGTAGAACCACTGTCTTCCTTATGCTCTTCGTTTTTTTGTTCTTTATTGGATTTTTCAGCTTCTTCAGATGGCTGTTCTTCATTCTGAGACTGTTCTCCTGCCGGATTTTCTTCCCCGGAAGCGGTATTTTCTGTAGACTCTTCTCCAGAAGATGAAGCGGTATTTTGAAGTTCTGTTTCTTCAGTCATAAGCTGTGGATCTTCCGGAATTAAAATCGTTTTTCCGGGAACAGGTTCCTGCATAACATCTTCCGGCGGGCAGTGAAGATTGTGGTAGGTTTTTAAAATACCTTCATCTTTCAGTTTAAACTGCCCGGCGAGTGAACTGAACGTATCGCCTTTTTGTATGACATAATTTTTCATATTATCCTTGTGTTATGTTGATATGGTGTTGGTGTATCAATACCCCTTCATGGCTCAGTGAAACCGAAGCTTTTGCCTGTAGAAGATTTTTATTTTTTATGTTGGTGGTGTATTCTAATACAATATTGCCTGAGGCAGGTTCCGACGTCTTTTCTTTAAGCTTAATCCCACGCAGGATCTCCTGTGAAGTACATAATTCCCTGATTTTGCCATTTAAAATGGTTGAGACTGCGTTTTCATCCTCATTTTCCTGTTCTATATTGATTTCACATTGTACCGGAAAAGAATTCTGTAAAAAATAAAAAGGTTCTTTCCACTTTGCTTTCTTCTGAAACCAGTCTATTCCAGGAAACAGTGTCTGAAACAGGAGTGTGCTCTGAAACTGCTGTAATAAAAATGATTCATCTTTAATATTTCTTTCAAAAATGTTCATATAATTTTGAGAGACTTCGCCTACATAGAACTCTTCAAGATCTTTTCGCTGATGGATAAAAGTGTCAGTGATTTTTTTATGATCTGCAAACCCTGTGATATTGCCTTTTTCATTCATAATAAATTCAAGGGGCATAATACTTTTCATGCAGGCAATGGAAAGACTGCTTACTTTATCATCAGGCGCGTTTCCATCAGACGTAAAATCTTTTTGGACATAACTTACAATATATTGTCCTGTTTTTCTTTCTTTGTGAAGATTAAGATCAATCGTATAACCGATGTTAACCGGAGTTTCAAACGGACTTTCAAAACTTTCATAAACAGTATATGTTGTGGCAAAAAAGGAAGGGGAGAATTGTGACGGAAGGGTATTTTTCCTTTCCTGGTCTTTTTGTGCCTCTGTTTTATGATGTATAGGGACAAAGATCGTTTTCACTTTATTAAGATTTTCAAACCAAACCCTGTCCATTTTTTCGCAGTGGGAATTATGAAACAGCTTCAGTTCCTCACCGGTCATGCCTAGCCGGGAAGCGATAGAGGTCAGCGTATCTCCATTCCGTACCTGATATTGTAAGAAATCAATTTCCATCCAAAGTGAATTATCCTATAAAGCTATTAAAAAACTGTATTTGAAATTAATTTTTGGAGTGAAATTTTAAAAATTGTAGTAGAATTACGACATGAATTGATGAAGCATAGAAAACCACCCCGTCAAAAATTCTTTGAATTTTCGCCACCTCAGGACGAGGGGAATATTGCGTCTTCAGTTGATGCTGGTAAGGATTGGAGTTTTTGTTGATGCTTTTCTTGTCGGTTTAATGTGGATGATTGCTACGGAATGACAAACTGTATGGTAAGACAATCACTCCGATTGTTTCATTCCGCAGGAATCTAAGCTGTTATAAGGGTTTCAAAGCTAAAACAGTTAGTTGTGACTTAAAACAACCCCAAAAAAACTTTTGTGACTTTTGTGGTTTCATTATATGCAGTACAACCAAAAGTTATTATTAATTTTAAAGCTATAAAAAACAAAATATGAAGAATAGATTCTTGCACGGAGTTTTCATAATATTGATCAGTTTGAGTTTTGCATATCCTCAGAAGTCCGGCGATCAGGCGTCTGTTTTTTTCAATACCAAAGCGCAGGATACTGTAAAGATTGGAGAAACATTGATCGACAAAGATACTACGGGCAGCAAGAGTTTAAAAAATAAGATAAAACCTATTCAGGCTAATTTTAAAAGTATCAATTCCGTGACAAAATGGGCTTCTGTCAAAAAGAAAGATATTGAAGGAGAATCTGCAGAAGGCGGGGAAGCCACATTTTATTACACAGATAAAGGTCTGCAAAAAGTAATTGCGAAACATTATGGCGAAATGGGGCAGAAGCTGACAGAATATTATCTTCTTAACGGACAGCTTTCTTTTGTTTTCGGGAAAGAGTATAGGTATAACCGACCGCTTTTCTATGATGCTAAAACAATGAAAGAAAATAATGACATGGAAGCCTTTGATTTGAAAAAATCAAAGATTACAATGACCCGCAATTATTTTGAAAACGGAAATATCATTCTGATCAGCAATAATGACTTACACGGATCAGGTATCAGTGCGGATTATCCGGCTGAGCAGGAGAAAGAGATCCAAGAAGATTTTAAAAAGCTTCTGAAGCTTGTAAAGTAGAGGAGTAGCGTTATGGTTGATCAGCCTTAATGATATTCAGTCTCTCCTCAACCTCATTGATTCTTTTGAGCCAATAATTGATTCCTTCCTGATTCGTGACGGTTTCCTTAAACGCATTACGGTTGACGGCCCATAAATGCGAGCTGTTCTTCTGATAATCCAGTTCCCTTTCTTTTTTTGTTTCAGGCTCAATACGGTATCTCCAGAATACGAGAGATTTCATATATTCTGATCTGATTTTTTCCAGATATTCAATAATTGCTTTCCGGTCCTGCGGTATATAACCGGGGCCGGAGCATCCACACGAATGAAAAGTAATCCCGACGGTATACAAATCCCGGATATGGGCCCATTGCTTATCATCATTTTTGGGTGGTGATTTGAAGTCGAGTCCCATATTAGCCATCAGATTTCCGCATTCGGGGCATTTGGCTTCCACCGAAACCAGAGCGTCCCGGTCCACATCTTTAAGGTGGCGGCGTTTGAATGTTTTCCGGCAGTTGAAACAGGCATAATGACCTTTGTAAACCATCATGGCATATCGGCACATATTACAATCTTAATCTTTGGTTATAAGTTATTTGTTTTTTCTTCATTAAAATTAATTCCCATAAAGCTGCCGGCACTTCGCGGATCGTAGACCGACCATACATTTCCCCAGGAAAATCTGAAGGTGCAGCTGGGATAAGGGGTTTTCTTTTTTTGGGTGGGAGACCTGTTCAAAACCTTTGTCAGAAAAGTGTTGTTCCGGTGAAAGACATTCATTTCTTTTTCCTCCGTCCATTCATTCCAGTCTTTGGCATCACCATTTTCCCATGTGTTCATATGGATAGTGTCCAGCTGATCTTTAAAAAAACACAGACTGAAAGATAACTGGTATCCCTGTGCCTCTATATTCTTAAAATAATACCAGAAATACCCGGTTTTTACATCCCACATATCAGAGTACTTTTCTTTATAAAAATCAGACTGCTTCAGCCGGTCAAGACCCATTCCCTTATAAAGACTGGTAGCAAAGGCTTCCAGTTCTATAACTCCATTTTCACTGTTAATCAGCATGTCCCAAAAATTGAAGCCATAAATATACCCGTTTTTTCTTTACAGACAACGGATAATATTTACAGCTTCCTGTAGAAATAGAAATATCGGTGTGTTATTTTGGTCTAAGGGTTTGAAATTATTAATGTAGACGGGATATCAGACAGCCAAAGACTCTTTGTATCGATCAGGTTTTTCCAGCTTTTACTGCTGATCAGCATCAGGTCCTGAGCATTAAGGAATTCTTTCTCAATTTTTTTCTCATTGTACAACGTGATATGATTGGGAGCCACCTGTTCAATACTTCTGATAAGTTCTTTTACTTCAATATTATTTCTGATCTGTCCTGCAGCATCCAGAATGATAATCTGGGAGTTATTGTTATTGATCAGCCTTTTCGCATATTCCAGAAGATAAAAATCACTCAGATTGAAGATCGGGACAAATACTTTGTCTGCTGCTTTAAAATCCTTTTCCACCAGAACTCCCACAGGAATATTCGTTTTGTCTAGAATCTGAAGGGTAAAATCGTCAAAAGGAGAATTATTGAATATATTTCCTTTACCTTTTACTGTGTTCAGCAGTTTTTCAGGATTAATGATTTTGGTTGTAAAACCTAATAACCTTCCTAATAAACTTCCTTCATACATAGATTTACCAAGCATGATCAGCAGAAGGTCATAGTGTCCTTTATTGGTAATGCTGGTAAGGTCACTTTCAATATCAGTAGACGCTTTGAAGAGGGTGGTGACTTCCAGATTAAGATCCTGGGAGGTTTCAATTACATTCTGAAACTGTGAATTTTCATATTCATTACTATCATAGGCATGCATCTCATCTACCGGTGCAATGTTCATGGCTGTGATGCTTTTATTGCCATTCATTTTATGGGTAAAGTTGTGGGCCAGTTTTAAAAGGGTACTTCCTGATTCAGGCTTATCAAATGAGAGCAGAACACGGTACTTGGAATCATTATCCTGAATAGGATCGTCCTGATTTTTTTTAGATTTAAAAATGAAATTAATAAAGTCAAGAGCAGGACCCGTCATAAAAGTTGTAAAAAGAGCCATGATCACAAGCATAGCAAATATTTCGGGGCTTAAAACACCAAGGTCATACCCGATGTTCAGTACAATAAGTTCCATAAGCCCTCTAGTATTCATCAGGGCTCCGATGGTTAAGCTTTCTTTCCAGTTGATACCTACAAACCTTGCTGTAAGGGCACTTCCTGCAAATTTTCCGAGAACGGCTGTCAGAATAATAAATCCTGCGGTCATCCACAGATGGCTGTCATTAAGCAGACCGATCTGTGTACGAAGACCTGTAAATACAAAGAATAACGGCAGCAGAAGTACTAAAGCCACATCTTCTACTTTATCAATAAAAAGAGTACGGAACTTTGCATTTTCCGGCATAATAGCTCCCGCCATAAAAGCACCGAATAAAGCGTGAATACCAATGACCTCAGTAGCATATGCGGATAAGATCAATGTCAGGAAGAAAATAGCCACCATTGGTTTGCTGATGGTATTTTTTCCTGCCTGAAGGTCTCCAACCCTTTTCAGGAAAGGTCTTACAATTTTAATCATCAGAAATACATAGGCAATAGCCATGATAATCACATAAATAGAGCTGGCAAAAGACCCTGCTTTTACAATCGCAATTACGGCCGCAAGAATACACCATGCCGTAATGTCATCTGCGGCAGCGCAGGTAATAACAATGGTTCCCAGTTTGGTTTTCTGAAGATTTCTTTCCTGTACGATTCTTGCGAGTACCGGAAACGCAGTAATACTCATAGAAATGGCTATGAATAAAGCAAAAGAAGTAAACTGAATACCGTCCGGGGCAAATTCCTGGTACACAAAATAGGAAAGACCTATTCCCAGTGCAAAAGGAATAATAATACTGGCATGGCTGATGACCACGGCATCATGAGCTTTTTTTCTTAATACGCTCAGATCCAGTTCCATTCCTACAATGTACATGAAAAGGATAAGACCTATCTGACTCAGAAACTGCAGGTTGCCTAAAGATTCTTTCGGGAAAAGAAATGCTGAAAATTCAGGAAAGTACATTCCGACAAGCGACGGCCCCAGTACAATCCCTGCAATCATTTCCCCGATTACCGTAGGCTGTTTTATTTTCATACAAATCCATCCAAAAAGCCTTGCGGTCATAATAATCGTGACAATTTGTGCCAGTAATAAGGCAAGCGGATGGTGGAGATTGGTCTTGAATGATTCCAGGAAATTTTCCCAGGTAGAGCCACTGCTGGTGCTGGCAACGATATTTTCCTTTACCTCCAGCGTCTGTCCTTCTATAATGAAGTAATACATCAGTCCGGAAAAGACTGCAATGGTCGTAATATAGAAAATTAAATTTTTGTATTTCCCCAAATTCATGATTCCAATTTTGATGCAAAGTTCATAAGAATATAGTTATGTTAAATACTCTTTTTTTTAAAATGTAATGAATGTTCCAAAAAATGTAATAAAATCTATCTGAAAGAGCAGCCAAGCCCAATTCCTATTTTCCAGCTGCCATTCTGATCTGCCGTTTTTGAATTATAATAAGCAGGGATCTGAACGGCAATCTTTTTATAAACCATTGTCAGTCCAGCTCCCAGAGTAGGCATAATGGGACTGTTTTGGGTTCCGGAAGATCTGTCTTCTTTAATTCTTAGCGAAGGAAGCATTCCCAGTATAAATTTTGCATTTTTGTAAGTAAAGTTCAGATTCGGGCCTGTGAAGTTGATAAACGCACCATGGTCTACATATCCGGCAGCGGCTATTCCGTCAAAAAAGAAGCCTTAAATTTTGAAGAAGTCTCCTGGGAAAAACACAATCCGGATATGAGGATTCCTGCAGCATAGAAACAATTTTTCATTATAAAATCAGTTAATTCTCTGCAAAAGTAACCGGATTGTATATTGAAAAAGTTGAGCTGTAATGAAGTGAGGATATTCTGTAATGAAACAGAGAATATCTGAAGAAATGTTTATTTCCCAAATCGCTCCATCAGAGAATTTTTGTAGGCATCTCCGATCTGGAGTTTCAGAAAAGTATGGTCTTCCGAAGGAATGGTTGTAATAATTTCGTTGGTTGAAAATACTTTGATGGAAGACAGGGCAATAATCTCTTTTTTGTTGACCTGTGCGAAATCTTTGGATGGCAGCATTTCCAGAAGATTTTTGAAATTCAGGTTTTTTAAGACAATGGTGGTTCCGTCACTGAGCATGATATCTTTATCTCTGCTGTCTATTTCGGAGGTTTTGATATAAGAAATCTGTTCTGTGAATATGACCGTTTTTCCAATGTTGGTATTCCATTCAATAAATGCCTTTTTAGGACTGTCTTCCACAAGTTCCTTCGCTTTCTCAAACGCCTGGATCAACCGTTCTTTTTTAATAGGTTTTCTTACGTAATCCACCACATTCAGGTCGAAAGCTTCGGCAGCATATTCTTTATAAGCTGTTGTAAAGATGATTTTTTTTGAGCCTGATATTATTTCAGCTACCTGAAGGCCTGTCATTCCGGGCATTTCAATATCCAGAATACACAGATTGCAGTCGATGCTGTCTATTTCATTCAGAAAAACTTTAGGGTCATTGAACGCTTTTACCACTTCTACATTTTCGATCTGCTCACATAGAAGTTTTAAATAACTGATGGCCAGTAATTCGTCATCCAGAATAACGCATTTTATCATAGAATTCTCCTAAATTGATTTTTAATTCTGCTGTAAAAACTCCGTTTCTTGAGCTTCTTTCAAGCTGGTAATATGTGCTGTAGATCATCTTAAGCCGTTGATCAAAAGACTGGCTTCCAAAACCGCTCTTTTCTTTTTCCAGGATATTTTTTAAAGAAGCTTTATTGCTTACTTTCATGGTGAAAATACCGTTTTCAAGCTCCATGTAAATAGAAATAAAAGAGTCCTGGGCGAGAAAATCCGTATGTTTGAAAGCATTTTCAATAAGATCTACAGAAATCAGCGGGGCAAATACTTTTTCTTCATACACGGAATCGGTCTTGTTGATCCTGGATTTGATTCTGAAGTCGAAGAGGGGATTGATCTTGATTTTATTAATCTCAATAAGGCTTAAAGCAAAATTGAGCTCTTCTTTAGGGCTGACAAACTTGTTGTTGCTTTCGTATAAAATATAATCCAGCACATTGGCCAGCTTATCCAGTGACATATACGTCTGATAGGCATGTGACTGAACTGAATTGAGAATGTTTTTAAACAAATGCGGGTTCAGCTTAGTACCAATGTGTTCCAGACGGACTTCATTCATACGCTGTTCAATAAGCTTATTGGTTTCTGATAATTTGGTATTTCTCTGTTTCAGTTTGTGGTTCTGGCTGAAGAGATAAATACTTGTTGTCAGAAACAGGAAAATGGCAAAAACTCCGATGAATATCAGATAATCATGAATCATGTAGTAATTGCCTTCCATAGCGTAGGATTATGAAAAAACTATTTAAGTTTCTTAAGACCGTTTACTGTCACACTTTCTTCACATTTTTCAAAAGTGATCTCGTAAGACGGATTTTTTTCAGGGTAGGTTAAAAGATAATCGGGACATGGTTTTTTCTGAGCATGGCTGCGGTCAAAATCCACTTTTCCGTTGGTAATGATACTGTCTTTTATAAATTTTTCATCAATCTTGTAGGTTGTCATGGCATTTTTAGCCTCATCAGAATATTTGAATTCCTTGGAAAGTGTTTCTGCAATCACACGGCTGTTGGGTAAGTAGCCGCTGCAGCTTGCTCCTTTCTTGTTCAAAATAAAAAATACGATCAGAAGCCCCGGAACGAAGCCTATTGCATAAAATTTCAGTTTCTTCATTAGAAAATTAAAAGATTGATATCGTGGTAGGTAAGCCCGAAACGGTCGCAGATGATCTTCTTCGTATGTCTTCCTTTGTACATATATAAGCTCTGCTTCATTTCGTTTTTGCGGATGAGCATGTTTTCAAAGCCGCCCTCTTCGTCATAATTTAAAATATAGGAAAGGAAGAAGTTTGAGATCGCCTTGGTGGTGGTTCTCGGCATTCTTGAGGTAAGGTTCGGAAGCCCGCAGTGGATGACGCCGTGTTTGATGACGTAAGGCTTTTCCATGGTGGTAAGTTCTGAAGTTTCAATTACTTTACCGTTATCTATGGTGATATCGATGATGACACTTCCTTTTTTCATTTTCATGACCATATCTTCGGTCACGATAGGTGTCATATTCAGTCTTGGTAGTGCTCCGATTACTACGTCAGCACGTCTTAAACTTTTGCTGAGTTCTTTAGGGTCAATAATGGAAGTCGGTACACGGCTGTCAACAATGGTGTGAAGTCTTCTCAGTTTTGATAAAGAGTTGTCGAAAACCTTTACGCTGGCTCCTAAACCGATCGCTGCTTTTGTAGCAAACTCGCCTACAATTCCGGCTCCGAGAACTACTACTTCTGTAGGTCTTACTCCTGTGATTCCTCCAAGCATTAAGCCATTGGATAAGGCTAATAATTCGGAAGCGTATAAAATAGAAACGGTTCCTGCAATTTCTCCTACTAATCTTACCAAAGCCAGCTGCTTATATTCATCAACAATAAATTCGAAGGCAATGGCATTTATTTTCTTCTCTGCAAGCTTTAAGAAATACTCCTTATCCCTGAGGTTGATCTGAAGTGCCGAAACCAGATACGTATTGGGCTTCATGTACTCAATTTCTTCCTCTGTAGGAGGATTTACCTTCAGGATAAGATCCTGCCCGAAAGCTTCTTTAGGATCATTCGTGATCTTTGCTCCAGATTCAGAGTATTGTAAATCTGTAAAAAATGAACCTTGTCCGGCCCCTGCCTCTATAATGATCTCATGGCCATGCTCTACCAGCACCTGTACGGCGTCGGGAGTAATGCAGGTTCTCCTTTCGTTGAGACAGGTTTCTTTAGGAATCCCAATACTGAACTGTTTTCCTTTTTTTATAACCTCCAATTTTTCCTCTTTCGGCATTAATTCTTCTTCTGTGAAAGGAGTAAAAATATTTGTACTCATCCTTAAATTAAATTATGTCTTACAGATTGTTTTTTTACACTCAATTAAGAAGCAAAGATACATAATATTTAATCGAATGAAATTTCTCTGTTTTCACCCGTGTTCACAATGCTCATTGTGTGGTAGTTGAGCCCGTAAAGCTCTTCTTCATACACTTCCGGCCATTCGATAATGCATAAAAAGGAATTGTCCAGGTATTCTTCAATGCCGATATCATACACTTCTTCAATGTTTTTCAGACGATAAAGGTCAAAATGATATACTTTTCCTTTTTCTGTACTATATTCATTTACAATAGAGTAAGTAGGGGAGTTTACTTCATCTTTGCTGCCCATATTTTTAAGCAGAAACTGAGTGAATGTTGTTTTACCCGCTCCCAGATTTCCTTTTAATAAAAGAATATTATGTTGTAATTGAGGAATGATGCTGTCAACAACTTCCTGCCAGTCTTCGATTGTATTGATAGTGAACTGCATATATTGATTTGTTTTGCAAAAATAATGAATTATGACTTGTTTAAGCCAGAAATTTAAAGGCTGGAAGATAGAAGCCTGAAGATGGAAGTTATAAACAGTACATTCCGTACCCACTCTCAAACTCGAATCCCGAATCCTGAAATTCTCAGCCTGTTCCAACTTCACCATAAATTACTTAATTTTACAGCATGATTTCCAAACAGACCATTGATAAAATATTCTCCACCATCCGCGTTGAAGAGATTGTGGGTGAGTATGTGCAGTTGAAAAGGGCAGGGTCTAACTACAAAGGACTCAGTCCGTTTCACGATGAAAAAACACCCAGTTTTGTAGTTTCTGCGAGTAAGCAGATCTGGAAAGATTTCTCTACAGGAAAAGGAGGAACGGCCATCTCTTTCCTGATGGAAATTGAAAACTTTACGTATCCTGAGGCACTCCGCCACGCTGCAAAAAAATACGGAATTGAAATTGAAGAAGATCAGCGTGACATTTCTGAGGAAGCAAAAAATGCCCAGACAGAAAAAGATCTGCTGTATAAAATCCACGAAGTTGCCAATACTTATTTTCAGGAGATTCTTTGGGATGATCAGGAAGGCAGGAGCATAGGACTTTCTTACTTTAAAGAGAGAGAACTCCGGGATGACATTATTAAAAAATTCCAGCTCGGATATTCTCCTGAGAAAAAGAATGCCTTTACGGCATATGCGCTGGAAAAGGGATACACTAAAGAAATTCTTGAAAAGTCCGGACTTTCTATTTTCCCGGAAAATACTCCTGCAGGGGTAGACCGTTTCAGGGAAAGGGTCATTTTCCCGATTCACAGTTTTTCCGGAAGAGTATTGGGTTTTGGGGCAAGGATCCTTAAAAATAATGTCAAAACAGCGAAATACCTCAATTCACCGGAAACGGAGATCTACCATAAATCAAATGTCCTTTATGGATTAAACCAGAGCAAGCAGGCTATTTCAAGGAAGAATGCCTGTCTTTTGGTGGAAGGATATATGGATGTGATTTCACTTCACATGTCAGGAATTGAAAATGTTGTGGCAAGTTCCGGAACATCCTTAACTACTGAGCAGATTAAACTCATTAAGAGACTTACAGAAAATGTAACGATTCTTTTTGACGGAGATAATGCCGGTATTAAAGCCAGTTTCCGAAGTATTGATATGCTTCTGACAGAAGGAATGAATATCCGTGTATTGCTTTTCCCTGATGGAGATGA
Organism: Chryseobacterium amylolyticum; assembly: GCF_051011775.1. NCBI lineage: Bacteria > Pseudomonadati > Bacteroidota > Flavobacteriia > Flavobacteriales > Weeksellaceae > Chryseobacterium > Chryseobacterium amylolyticum. The sequence goes on along the minus strand of NZ_JBPCHX010000004.1, from coordinate 341,478 downwards.
CCCGGATTCATTCGCCAGAAAACATCCGCAGGAATACGTTGAAAAGTATATCGAAAATGAAGCGATGGATTTCATCGACTTTAAAGCGGAAATTCTGTTAAAAGATATAGGAAACGATCCTATCAAAAAGGCTGAGGCGATAAGGGATATTGTAAAATCGGTTTCCTTTGTACAGAATGCCCTGAAAAGAGAAGTGTATCTTAAAGAGGTTTCCAATAAATTCGGACTTTCCGAGCAGAGTCTTTTCAATGAATTGGATGTTCAGAAGCAGATCACGCAGAATCAGACGCATCATGTTCAACAGCAGCAAAAGGAAAAAGCAGCAGCTCCGAAGATGGAGATTGTTCCTCTTGATCAGGAAAAAGAAGATCCTTTTCTGTATGATGTCTTATTCATGGAGAACAAATTGGTGGATCATATGCTGATGTTCGGAGACATTATCCTGAAAAGGAGAAATGAGCAGAATGAGGAATATCAGATTACCGTTATTGAAGAAATTCTTCACCATTTCGAAGAAGAGCAGTATACATTTTTAGTCAAAGAAAATGAGATCATTATCAATCAGGTGAGGGAAGGAATTCAAAAGGATGAGCTGAGAAGTGGAAACTTTTTTGTATCTTTTATGGATGAAGAGATTACCACGAAAGTTGTGGATGCTCTGATTCCGCTGGATGAGCTTGAAAACTGGGCTTCCAGAAATATTTATCCTCCCAATTACGGAGATAAAGTGGCAGATCAGATCAAAGGGGATATTTTATTACATAAATACAGATATATTGATTATCTGATCAAAGAAACAGCCAAAGAACTTGATCAGTACAGCAATACGGATGAAATAAAGTATTACGAGCTGATCAAAAAGATCACTTTGCTGAAGCAGGCTTCCATCCGGTTGAGTAATATCATCGAATATTCACCTATCAAAGGGATTTATGTAGATAGAAAGAGATAGTTTAAAGTCAGATTTTTTTGGAAGGCTGTGACAAAAAGTCCTATAAAATTTTAGGAATAAATATTGTAATTTAAACTTCGATAATATTTTAAAATAATACATAATAGAAATATGGACATTAAAAAGGAATTCAGAGACTTCTCTGTAAAACATTTAGGAAACAGCGGTTTGGTAACCGATCAGTATATGGGAATGTATGGACCAACGAATCTTACTCCGTACATCATGGAAGAAAGAAGATTAAACGTTGCCCAGATGGACGTTTTTTCCCGTCTGATGATGGACAGAATTATCTTCCTGGGAACAGGTATTGATGACCAGGTTGCCAACATCGTTACGGCTCAGCTTTTATTCCTGGAAAGTGCTGACCCATCAAAAGACATTCAGATCTATATCAACTCTCCTGGTGGTAGTGTTTATGCAGGTTTAGGTATTTATGACACGATGCAGATCATCAAACCTGACGTAGCAACAATCTGTACAGGTATGGCTGCTTCAATGGGGGCTGTATTACTGGTTGCCGGAGAAAAAGGAAAACGTTCTGCACTTAAGCACTCAAGAGTAATGATTCACCAGCCTTCAGGAGGTGCCCAGGGGGTTGCTTCTGACATGGAGATCAACTTAAGAGAGATGTTGAAACTGAAGCAGGAGCTCTATGAGATCATCGCTCATCACTCGGGACAAACCTATGAGTGGGTAGAAAAATCTTCTGACAGAGATTACTGGATGACTTCTGAAGAAGCAAAAGGCTACGGAATGGTAGATGAGGTTTTACAAAGATCTACAGAGAAAAAATAATTGATTTTAAAAATCATAAGAAGCCGCACCAGTCTAGTCTGGTGCGGTTTTTTGTTTGATTATATTTTAAGATTTCTAATAGTATAATGTCTGGAGGAACCCAGTCACAATCACTCATGAAGAAATACATCAGAAAAAATCTACAATCCAGACCATATTCTCAGCTGAAGAAGCAAGAATTCCCATCCTTTGGAGGGTGGCGAAAATTCAAAGAATTTTTGACGGGGTGACTTTAAAGCTGGCAACCACTCAACATTGTTAAAATACAATTATTATTACATTCAAGATCAGTTTACAATCAATTTATACTTTCGCTGCCATAAAAGTGAATATGAAAAAATTACTATGGTCTGCTGTAGTGCTGGCAGTATTGGCATCATGTAAAAGTGACGATGATACAACAATAATTAATCAGGACATTAATTATTCAAAGCTGCCTCAGGAATTTCCATTTACAAAGCTGGCTACGATAAACGGAGTAGATGTTATCAATGGCGGATTTGGTTCCGGAGCAGCCGCCCATCCTACAAGAAAAGGTGAATTTTATGTCATTACAGACAGAGGTCCTAATACTGATTTCCAGAACGGGAAAAAATTCCTTGCCCCTAACTTTACCCCAACCATTATGCATTTTAAAATCAATGCAGACGGAAATGTTGAGGTGATTAAATATATCAAGCTTAAAAATCCTTCCGGGCAGCCTATTACAGGGCTTCCAAATCCTGCAGGAATGGGGAGTACAGGAGAGACTGCATATGATGCTTCCGGAAATGTTTTAGGTACTGATCAGTACGGTCTTGACAGCGAAAGTATTGTGGCAGCAGCTGACGGAACATTCTGGGTTTCTGATGAATACGGACCACACATTGTACATTACAGTGCAGATGGAATTGAAATGGAAAGAATAAGTCCGGTTGGTGTAAATACAGGACCAAGAAAACTGCCTGCTGTTTTAGCAAAAAGAAGAGCTAACAGAGGGATGGAGGGACTTTGTATATCTCCGGACGGCAGAACACTGGTAGGAACCATACAGTCTATGATGTATGTACCCAGCAAAGCGTTGGCAACCAATACTACTTTAACAAGAATCGTAACTTTCGATATTATAACAGGACAGACCAGGCAGTTTTTATACAGACAGGATGGTGGTGCTTCTGACTCGGTTTGTGATATCACAGCAATAAGTAACAGTGAATTCTTAGTCATTGAAAGAGATGGAAATTTCGGATCTCAGGGAGGCGTTAAAAAAGTCTACAGAATCAATCTGAGTAACGCAACAGATGTAAACGGTGCAGATATTAACGCCGTTGACGGAATGAAAGTTAACGGAAAAGCTTTGGAGCAATGCTCATGGGATGAAATTACGAATGCCGGAATAAAGGCTGTTACCAAAACATTGGCAGTGGATCTGGTAGCAAAACTGGGCTATGAGCATGATAAATTTGAGGGAATCGTTTATTTAGGAAACAATAAACTGGCTGTTTTCAATGATGATGATTTCGGAGTGGTGGATGATGGAAACGGAAACCCTAAAGCCAAAATTTTACCTAAAACAGGTAAAGTAGACAAAGGAACTATGTATGTAGTCGATATTCAATAATTAGATTTTTTTTAAAGAAAACGGCGGAATCAGAGATTCCGCCGTTTTTATTTTTAGATCAATGAAATTTTAGTTAAAAGCTTCAATAATTTTAGAGAAGTCTTCCAGTTTCAAAGCAGCTCCTCCAATCAGACCTCCGTCGATGTCCGGCTGAGAGAAAATTTCTTTTGCGTTGTCCGGTTTTACAGATCCTCCATAAAGGATTGAAACTTCATCAGCAACTTCCTGTCCGTATTTTGCTGCAATAATGTTTCTGATGTGAGCGTGGATTTCCTGAGCCTGCTCCGGGCTTGCCGTTTCTCCCGTTCCGATAGCCCAAACCGGTTCGTAAGCAATCACCACTTTTTTAATTTCTTCAGCAGAAAGCGTGAAAAGTGCCACTTCAGTCTGATTTTTTACGACTTCCAGGTGCTGCCCTGCTTTTCTCTGCTCAAGAGTCTCTCCGTTACAGTAAACAGGAATAAGACCTTTATCAAGAGCCAGTTTGATTTTTCTGTTACAGTGAGAATCAGTTTCTCCGTGGTATTGTCTTCTTTCAGAATGCCCGATCAATGAACCTGTAGCATCAATAGATTCCAGCATATCTGCAGAAATTTCACCGGTATAAGCACCGCTTTCATGCTCGCTCATATCCTGAGAAAATACACCGATCTCATCCTTTTCAAAAATATCTTTGGCCATCATCAGATATAATGAAGGGGGAGCGATCCAAACTTCACAGTTGGTAGCGTTATTATTTTTATAGCTTAGTAACTGAATCATTAATTGTTGTGCATCAATTACAATTTTGTTCATTTTCCAGTTGCCTGCAACTATTTTTCTTCTCATAGTTTTAATTGTTTATTACATTAAATAAATTATCTTCTGTTGCTTGTACGAAAGTAAGTCTTTTTTGTTTCATTAAACCTTCTATTTCATCTTTTCCTATTATACTTAAAAGATTATTTAGTAAGTCGGCTTTGGATGAAATAGAATGATAAAAAATTATAATTTTTGTATCTATTATGTAGGGAGCGAAAATTTTACTTTTGGATTGATCCAATTGATCAAAAACTTCTCTAATGTATTCCTTATCTGAGATATCAAGAGAGTGTCCCCAAAAATAAAATGTATGAGAGGAAATCTCTCCAATATCATGTAAAAATTGGAAATCAGTTTGTTTATGAAGCTTTTGAAAATATTTTGTAAAATTAAATAGTTTATGTTTTTTGAGATTTTGGTCTAAATCATCTACTCCTAGTACAATTTTTAAATCATCTAAATCATTCCAATCTTCAATTACTTGGCCATGTAAGTAATCAATCTCCTTGTTTGAATATAATTTTTCAACAGTTTTAGTGTAATTAAATGAATAAATTTTATCAATGGAATCAAGTAAATTTATATCATGATGTTTTAAAAATTTATCTTTTTTTTCTTCACGGAATTTTTCATAAAATTTTGATACTATTGAATAAAAATAATCATTAAAAATCCCTGTAAATTCTTGTAAGGAATAATAAAGATTATTCAATATTCTATTTTTATGAATTATTTGAACTTCATTCCCAATTTTAAAACAATATTCATCATTTAAATCAAACCTTCCACTATCAGAAGAAGGTAAGAATATTTCTAGATTAGTTAATAAGATTCTTGTTAAAGAAGAATCAAAGTGATCTTCAGAATTGTAACGGTAATCATAATAATATATTCCATTAAAAGAGCTATTAGAATTTTTAATCTTATTATCTAATTTATCAAACAAGTTAACTATATCTTCTAAGACTCTATTTATTTCCGTTTCAAAATCAATCCAAGTTTCAATATGAGAATCATCAATTGATTTGAAATGTTTATACCAAAGATTTTGTCCTAACTTCGTTTTAATTTTATTCAGATCATCTTTTTTAAATTTTAAATCATCTACTGTATAAAATTCTTTAATCTTTTCATAAAAAAAAGAATCATATCTCTGAAACTGATTACTAAATAAATTTTCAAAATTAAAATCAGAAACAATGTTACTGCTTTCAATCTCTCTAAGAATACAAATAAAATGATTGTATTTAGTAGGCAGAAAATGCCTTAAATCAAATCCGTTACCAATTATTAAAACTTTTTCCACCTAGTTCTGATCTAAAAATTATTTAATAATTACTTCTAATTCGAACATGAAAGCATACATTAAAACTCCTGGATAAATTCTTTTCATGATATTTTTGATCTTATACTATAATCCCCAAAGGTTTTTCAGCAAAACATAGAATGTATGTTCCTCTTCAGTTACCTTATTATCAGCTTTGATCAAAGATTTGGCAAACTGAACAAATTTTTTGCGTTCGTCTTCTGTAGAATCTTCATGGAAACATCTTGCATGGAATTCAAAATGATCTTTCCATTCTTCCGGCTGTAAAAGAGCCAGGGTTTCCAGTTCGTTGTCAAGATTCATTCTGAACGGAAATTCATCCGCCAGATATTGCTGTACCAGCATTCCTTCCTCAGGAGCAAATTCTCCGTCTACAGAAGAAAGGATCATTAATAAGTGGTAACCGGCGATTGATTTATTTGATTTTTGCATGTGCTTTTATATGTTTAAGTTTAGTGTTTAAATTTGATAATAGATAATAGATCCACGATTAGCTTTCGTCAAAAAAGATCATTTATAATTCATCATTCATCATTAGTTAACGTAGTCCTTGGCAGGCTGTTTATCTACAATTTTTCCGTTTTCAAGGATCAGGACAAAAGGATTGCTTCTCGCTATTGTTTTAATAGCAGTTCCATCCATCAATACATTCCTGATAGTTTTGAAAGTGTTAGGCTCTGTGGAAATTCCATAGATAAGAGCCCCTTTCTGGGCATTGACTTTTGCTTCTGCTTTCTGAAGCAGATCAGCCGGAACATCTTTTGGATGATAGGAGAAAATCAGAACAGCTTTGGGAGCATTAATGATTTCATTGGTGACATCCATTCCCGTAGGATCTTCAATCTTGAATTTCACAATTTCAGACTTGTATCCTTCCTTGATCAGAACAGATTCATTTTTTCCATCCTCAATTTTCCATGGAGAACCCTCTGCCCAGTATTCTGTTTTTTTGATATAATCATCCTGGTTTACTTTTACGACCTGCCCTGTTTTCTGATTTTTAAGAGAATAAAAAGTCTTGTACTCAGAAGGATTTTTGTCAATTTTAGCTTTTTCAGCTTTGATGTCTGTTCCGATTTTATAATCACGGAAATCAATGATCGGTTCATGCATAATTCCCTGGGCCATAACATAGATCATACCCAGAGAAAATACTGTTAACAGAACATATTTTACTGTATTTGATGACTCTTTTGAAGTAGCTCCGTACGCATCTTTTTTACGGAATTCTTTTCTATACAGGACGAATAAAATGATCAGCCCAACAAGAAGCACAACATCCTTAAGAAAGCTTTGCCAAGGCGTAAATTTGATGGCGTCGCCAAAACAGCCACAGTCTGTGACCACATTAAAATAAGCCGAATAGAAAGTAAGGAATCCAAAGAAAATACAAAGGGCAATTAATACGGATAAGGTAAATTTAAGCTTTAGTTTAAGCAGCAGCATGAATCCTAAGAAAAGTTCCATTACCACTACTATAATGGAAAACAGCAGGGCAAACTTTTCTAAAAATGGCATATTGAAAACCGGAGGAGCGAAATATTCTTCCATTTTGAAAGAAAAACCTACCAGATCCACAGCTTTCACAAAGCCTGAAAGGATAAAAATAACAGCAATAATAAAGCGTAATATACCTTTGATCATATTAAATATTTTTGGGTTCGAATTGATTTTCTTTTTCCGAGAACTTGATCAGGCAGAAGACAGCATAATTCAGCATGTCGAAATAGTTGGCATCAAGCCCTTCCGAAACGATGGTCTGTCCCTGATTATCTTCAATCTGCTTGGTTCTTAATACTTTCTGATAAATAAGATCCGTGATCGAAGAAATTCTCATATCTCTCCATGCCTCACCGTAATCATGATTTTTTCTTTCCATCAAAGCCATTGCTTCATTGGCATATTTGTCATACAGACTTAAAATTTCTTCCTTATTTTCATTGAAATCATTGGAAAGGCCCTTCTCAAGCTGAATAAGCCCAATAATAGAATAGTTGACAATTGCGATAAATTCATCCTCCTCACTCTCATCCACCATTTTTTTATCGGTCATCTGCAGCGTACGGATCCTGTTAACTTTGATATAAATCTGATCTGTAATGGAGCTTGGTCTTAAAACCCTCCATGCTGCTCCGTAATCCTGTAATTTTTTACCGAAAAGATCACGGCACTGACTGATAACTTTCCCGAACTGTACTGATGTTTTTAGCATAAATTTTCTTAATCTTCCAAATATACGAATTCGGTTTCAGATTTTTGAATTTGATGAGCTGAGTTTGTGAGTGGGAGGGTTGGATTGTTTGATTAGTTTCGGGATACAGGATATGGGATACGGTAAGAGTGGGAGTGTTTTGAGAGTAAAGATGTTTGAGTGTCTGGCCTGACTTCCAACTTCCAGCCTCAATTTATCTCTTAAAAGCTATAAATCACTAATTTTGCAGTACAAAATCATTCATCAATCAATTATAAACCTTAACCTCATGTCCTCCAACTCTCTAACCCTCCAACGTTCCAACGCTCCAACGTACTCACTCAACTGCAACGGGCGTCTGATACAGCTGGACACCCCAAAGATCATGGGAATTCTCAACCTGACCCCGGATTCTTTCTCTGACGGCGGAAAATTCAATAATGAAAAATCAGCATTGGAACATGCTGAAAAACTATTGAAAGAAGGAGCTGAAGTACTGGATATCGGCCCGCAGTCCACGCGTCCCAACGCAGAATTTTTAAGCGCCGGAGAAGAGATCAACAGGATCGGAAATATAATCTCTCTGATTAAAAAAGAGTTTCCGGAAGTCCTGGTTTCCCTGGATACTTTTTATGCGGAAACAGTGAAATTCGGATTCAATGAAGGGATTGATCTGATCAATGATATTTCCGGTGGACAGTATGATGCAGAAATGTTTGATACCGCAGCTCAGACAAAGCTTCCTTATATCCTGATGCATGTGAATCCGTCTTATGAAACCATGCATGATAAAACCAGATTTGAAGATATTACGCTGGAAGTTAACCGGTATTTTTCTCAAAAAACAAAAGAACTTTTAGAAAAAGGAGTGAACGATATCATTCTGGATCCCGGTTTTGGTTTCGGAAAAACAGTAGAAGACCAGATGAAAATGATTGACGAAGTTGAATATCTTGGATTTGGCAGATTTCCTTTATTGATAGGTATTTCCAGAAAGTCATTTATTTATAAGCCTCTTGGTAAATCCCCTTTGGACATTAATGAAGAAACCCAGAAACTTCATATGAAAGTGTTGGAGCAGGGAGCAAAGATTGTAAGGGTTCATGATGTAGCCCGGGCAAAGGAAACTTTGACCCGTTTTTTGCAAAGAAAATAAAAAGTGTCAAAAAAACTTGTGGGTTATTAAAAAGTTTATACATTTGCAGTATGAATTTTACGAATCAGAAAAATATTATTGTCATTTCTATTATTGCTGTTGTCATTAACAACAGTAAGGAAGCGGCATTTTAAACAGATTTTAATTTAAATTATATATAGGCCGTTTCATATTTGAAACGGCTTTTTTTGTTTTAATTTTTAGAATACAGAGTATGTATCAGTTATTATCAGTAATTATTATCGTCATTATTATTCCCTTGCGGCTGTGAGAAGGAAGATGTATGACTGTACATATATTAAGCCCTCTCACACTGTGAGAGGGCTTTTTTTATTCCCATTTGTTAATTTTTTTTAATCTCTATAACATGTATTACAACGACGACACGACCATCTATTTTGACGGAAAATTTATGAAAGCGAAAGATGCCGGAACGGATCTTTACGGACAATCCTTACACTATGGCTATTCGGTTTTTGAAGGTATCAAATCTTACAACACAGATCACGGAACCAGGATTTTCAAGGCAAAAGAACATTATGAAAGACTGAAAAGATCAGCAGAACTGATGCACATACCCTTCGATTATTCTGTAGACCAGCTTACAGATCTTACCTATGAGCTGCTGGAACGTAACGGGTTTACAGACGCCTATATCCGTCCATTGGTTACGTGCTCTCCCAATATGTCACTTTCAAAAGGACAGAAATCTTACCTGTCACTTCTTGCCTGGGAATGGAATAACGGATATCTGGCAGATAAAATGAAAATCATAACCTCGCCTTTTCAACGTCCTAATCCTAAGGCTTTCAAGGTTGAAGCTAAAGTAGGAGGGCACTATGTAAACTCAATATTAGCCTGTCAGGATGCCAAAGACAAAGGTTATGATGAAGCACTGGTATTGGATGAAAACGGAAATGTTGCCGAAAGTTCAGGAGCCAATGTCTTCTACGAAAAAGACGGGGTTTTGTATACACCGGCTAAGGGAAGTATCCTTCCGGGAATCACAAGACAAACTGTTATGGAGATTTGTAGTGAGCTTAAAATTCCGGTAAAAGAAACCTTCTTTAAACCGGAGAAAATGCGTGGTGCAGATGCTGGTTTTTTCTGTGGTACGGCAGCAGAAATTGTGGCTCTGGATTCACTTGATGATGTTCCTTTTACCAGAAATTGGGAAGATACTGCAAGTAGAAGAGTACAGCAGGCATATTTAAAATTGGTAAGAGTTCTGTCATTGTAAATTTTTAGAATTTAAATTATTGATTATCAATATTGTAAATGTCTTTTTTAAATCATTGAATATTGTAATTTTCAGACAAACCGGAAATGAAAAGAATATTACAAAATGTAGTTTTGAATCAAAATTTAGTAAAAAAGTTCAGTTTAAAGAGAAGAAAAGAACAGAAAATGCAGGATAAATATGTTAAATAAATATTCAAAAACATTCACGCAAAACAGTGAACAGCCGGCCGCCAAAGCCATGTTGTACGGGATAGGATTTACAGAAGAAGATATGCACAAGGCTCAGGTCGGAATTGCCAGTATGGGCTATGACGGGAATACCTGCAATATGCACCTGAATGATCTTGCTCAGGTAGTAAAAAAGGGAACATGGGAACACGGATTGGCCGGACTGATTTTTAATACCATCGGCGTAAGTGACGGAATGAGCAACGGAACAGACGGAATGCGCTATTCTCTGGTAAGCCGTGATGTGATAGCAGACAGTATCGAAGCGATCTGCGGTGCACAATATTATGACGGACTGATCGCTCTGCCAGGCTGTGACAAGAATATGCCAGGAACCATTATCGCAATGGGAAGACTGAACAGACCTTCGATCATGGTGTACGGGGGGACTATTGCTCCAGGCTGTTATAAAGGGGAAGCGCTTAACATTGTTTCTGCTTTTGAAGCGTTGGGCAAAAAGATTGCAGGAGAAATCACTGAAGAAGATTTTGACGGAGTGGTGAAAAACTCTTGTCCCGGAGCTGGGGCATGTGGAGGGATGTATACCGCCAATACAATGGCTTCTGCTATAGAGGCACTGGGAATGAGTCTTCCTTATTCCTCTTCCAACCCGGCCTTAAGCAAAGAAAAACAGGAAGAATGTCTTGAGGCAGGAAAATATCTGAAAGTACTACTGGAAAAAGATATTAAACCTTCAGATATCATGACCCGCAAAGCATTTGAAAATGCACTCCGCCTTATTGTTATTTTGGGAGGAAGTACAAATGCTGTTCTGCATTTTATTGCCATGGCGAAAAGTGTTGGGGTGCCTCTTACTCAGGATGATTTTCAGAAGATGAGCGATCAGACTCCGGTATTGGCAGACCTGAAGCCGAGTGGAAAATACCTGATGCAGGATCTGCATGAACATGGAGGAACCCCGGCGGTAATGAAATATTTACTGGGACAGGGATTACTGCATGGAGACTGCCTTACCGTTACCGGAAAAACAGTAGCCGAAAATCTGGCAGATGTTCCGGGATTGGATTTTAATACTCAGAAAATTATAAAGCCACTTTCAGAACCTGTAAAAGCTACCGGACACTTGAGAATATTGTACGGAAATCTTGCGGAAAAAGGAAGTGTTGCTAAAATTACAGGAAAAGAAGGTGAGCGCTTTGTAGGGAAAGCCCGTGTGTTTGATGGCGAAAAAAATCTGATCAGAGGAATTCAGGATGGAACCGTACAGCACGGAGATGTCATTGTCATCCGCCACGAAGGCCCGAAAGGGGCTCCCGGAATGCCGGAAATGCTGAAGCCAACAAGTGCATTGATAGGAGCCGGTCTGGGAAGCAGTGTTGCTTTAATCACAGATGGACGTTTCAGTGGAGGAACCCATGGTTTTGTAGTAGGGCATATCACACCTGAAGCGCATGAAGGAGGTCTTATTGCTTTTGTACATAATGATGACCTGATCGAAATAGATGCGGTAAACAACACCATACAGCTTAAAGTTTCAGAAGAAGAAATAGAAAGAAGAAAAAAAGGATGGCAAAAACCTCCTCTTAAAGTACAGAAAGGATTGCTTTATAAATATGCATTAACAGTATCATCGGCTGCAGAAGGCTGTGTAACGGACGAAATCACTCAATAAAAGTATATGGAAAACCTGAATTTATCAACAGAAATACAACTTACCGGAAGCCGGATCATTCTCGAGGCATTTCTGCAGGAAGGTATAAAAACCGTTTTCGGATATCCGGGTGGAGCTATTATTCCTATTTATGATGCCCTTTACGATTATAGGGAAACACTGGAGCATATTCTTGTACGCCATGAACAGGCAGCAGTACATGCAGCACAGGGGCTGGCAAGAGTATCAGGAGAAGTAGGGGTAGTGCTGGCAACCAGCGGACCCGGAGCAACCAATCTTGTAACAGGATTAGCAGATGCGTTGCTGGATAACACCCCTTTGGTCTGTATTACAGGACAGGTTTTTGAACACCTTCTGGGGACCGATGCCTTCCAGGAAATAGATGTAATGAACGTTACAAGTCCTGTTACCAAATGGAATTATCAGGTCACTGATGCCAATGAGCTTCCCGGAGTATTGGCAAAAGCATTTTATATTGCAAAGTCAGGGCGTCCCGGTCCTGTGTTGATTGATGTGACTAAAAATGCCCAGCTACAGTCTGTTGATTATAAAGGATATACTCCATGCCATTCATTGAGAAGCTATAAACCGGATCCCGAACCATGTTTTGAAAGTATTGAAAAAGCAATATCGTTAATAAATGAGGCTGAAAGACCATTTATCATTGCAGGACAGGGAATTATGCTGGGAAAATCGGAAAATGAATTTTTAGAATTTGCTGAAAAAACAGGAGCTCCTGTAGCATGGACTGTTTTAGGAATGAGTGCCATCCCTACCAATCATCCGCAGGCTGTAGGAATGGTAGGAATGCATGGAAACTATGGCCCGAATATATTAACCAACGAATGTGATGTTCTGATTGCTGTAGGAATGCGTTTCGACGACCGTGTAACAGGAAGATTGGATCAGTACGCAAAACAGGCAAAAATTATTCATCTGGATATTGATAAAGCAGAGATCAATAAAAACGTAAAAGTTGATGTCCCGGTTCTTGGTAACTGCAAACATACCCTTCCCCTTCTTACGGAAAGGGTTGCAAAAAGAGAACATCATGCCTGGCATGAAAGATTTGAAAAATGCCATGAAGTGGAAAGCATCAATCTGATTCATACAGAACTTTATCCTGATGAAGGAGAGATTACCATGGGAGAAGTGATCCGGTCTCTGAATGAAATGACACAAGGTGAAGCCATAATTGTGACAGACGTAGGACAGCATCAGATGACAACATGCCGCTACTCGCATTTCAAACATTCCCGTACCAATGTGACAAGCGGAGGGCTGGGAACGATGGGGTTCTGTCTTCCCGCTGCGATAGGAGCATCCTATGCGGAAACCGGCCGGCCTGTTATTGCAGTGATGGGTGATGGCGGAGCACAGATGAATATCCAGGAGCTGGGAACCATTATGCAGTATCATCCTGAGGTAAAAATTTTAATTCTTAATAATTGCTATCTGGGAATGGTAAGACAGTGGCAGGAATTGTTTCACGAAGAAAGATATTCCTCAGTAGATATTCAGAGTCCTGATTTTGTTCAGGTGGCAAAAGGATACAATATTCAGGGAAACAGAGTGTCTGAAAGAGAAGATCTGAAGTGGGCACTCCGCGAAATGCTTGATCATGAAGGAGCTTTCCTTCTTGAAGTGATGACAGGAAAAGAACACAATGTATTTCCGATGATTCCCCAGGGGAAAAGTGTTTCGGAGATTGTACTAAATAATAAAGTTTAAAAATAAAAAGATGAAAACAGATCATAAAGAATATACCATTACAGCGTATACAGAAGATTATTTAGGATTGATCAGCCGTATCAATGCTATTTTTTCAAGAAGGAGAATTTCTATGGTGACCTTTAATGTAGGTCCTTCAGAAATGGAAAAAGTAAAAAAGTTTGTCATTGTGATCAGGGAAACGGAAGATTCTGTTCAGAAAATCAGCAGACAGATGGAAAAGCAGGTTGACGTTCTGGAAGTGCATTATCATAGGAATCCTTACCTGACGGCAGTAGAACACGCGAGCTAAGCTCAGAAATTAACATCATAATCAGTAATAAATAAAATCAAAAAAAATGGCAAAATTGAATTTTGGAGGAGTAGAGGAGAATGTAGTAACAAGAGAAGAATTTCCGTTGGAAAAAGCCCAGGAAGTATTAAAAAACGAAGTTGTGGCAGTCATTGGATATGGAGTACAGGGACCAGGGCAGGCGTTGAATCAGAAAGATAACGGAATTAATGTCATTGTAGGGCAGAGAAAAAACTCCAAATCATGGGATAAAGCAGTAGCGGACGGGTTTGTACCGGGAGAAACATTATTTGAAATCGAAGAGGCTCTGGAAAAAGGTACCATTATCTGCTATCTTCTGAGTGATGCCGCACAGATTGAATACTGGCCAAAAGTAAAACAGCATCTTACCCCTGGAAAAGCGCTGTATTTTTCACATGGCTTCGGGATTACATTCAACGAACGTACAGGAATTGTTCCTCCATCCGATGTAGATGTCTTTCTGGTAGCACCAAAAGGTTCAGGAACATCATTGAGAAGAATGTTTCTGCAGGACAGAGGTCTGAACAGCAGTTTTGCCGTATATCAGGATGCTACAGGAAAAGCCAGAGAAAGAGTAACCGCATTGGGAATTGCAATAGGAAGCGGGTATCTGTTTGAAACCGACTTTAAAAAAGAAGTATACAGTGACCTTGCCGGAGAACGGGGTACACTGATGGGCGCTGTACAGGGAATATTTGCCGCTCAGTACGATGTATTGAGAAAAAATGGGCATAGCCCTTCGGAAGCTTTTAACGAAACCGTAGAAGAATTGACGCAGTCTTTAATGCCATTAGTGGCAGAAAACGGAATGGACTGGATGTATGCCAACTGCAGCACAACCGCTCAGAGAGGTGCACTGGACTGGTGGAAACGTTTCAGAGATGCTACTTCGCCCTTGTTTGAAGAATTGTATGACAACGTAGCTAAAGGAAATGAAGCACAACGCTCGATTGACAGCAACAGCAAACCGGATTATCGTGAAAAACTGGAAGCCGAACTTACTGAGCTGAGAGAAAGCGAAATGTGGAAAGCCGGTAAGACAGTGCGCAGCCTGAGACCCGAAAACAATTAATTACTTAAAGATGATGAAAGAGGAAGTAAGTTCCTCCGTTTTAGAGCATGTCTATAAAGCGGAGGAACGATTAAAAGATGTAGTGGTAAAAACACCTTTGGCTGTCAATAATAATTTGTCAGCCATTTATGAAGCAAGCATCAGCTTTAAAAGGGAAGACCTGCAAAGAGTAAGATCCTATAAAATAAGGGGTGCATACAATAAAATGGCCACCATGTCACAGGAAGAACTTTCCAGAGGAGCCGTTTGCGCCAGTGCCGGAAATCATGCGCAGGGAGTAGCCTTTGCATGCCATACCATGAAAGTGAAAGGAACGATTTTTATGCCTTTGCCAACCCCCGGACAAAAGCTCGAACAGGTAAAGATGTTTGGTGGAGAATACATTGATGTTATTTTATTCGGAGATACATTCGATGAATCTAAAGACGCTGCGATGAGGTTTTGCAAAGAGCATGACAGTGTATTTATTCATCCTTTTGATGATCCGGCGATTATTGAAGGGCAGGCTACAACAGCGCTGGAAATCCTGGAACAGGCGGAAGGTATGGTGGATTATCTTTTTGTGCCGATAGGCGGCGGCGGACTGGCAGCAGGAATATGCACTGTATTTCAGCATTTGTCGCCGCAAACAAAAATTATTGGTGTAGAACCTTCAGCAGCTGCGAGCATGAAAAAAGCCCTTGAAAAGGGAAAACCTGTTCTTCTTGAAAAGATCAGCCGTTTTGTAGACGGGGCAGCTGTACAGCAGGTGGGAGACATTACTTTCGAGCGCTGTAAAAATATCCTGTATGATATGGCTACAGTAGATGAAGGATTAGTGTGTGAAACCATATTATCACTGTATAATAAGGATGCTATCGTGGTAGAACCGGCCGGAGCGCTTTCAGTAGCAGCACTGGACAAATATAAAGAAGAGATAAAAGGTAAAAATGTAGTGTGTATTATCAGCGGAAGCAATAATGATATCACCCGTATGGAAGAAATCAAGGAAAAAGCCTTGCTGCACGCAGGATTAAAACATTATTTCTTGGTAAGATTTCCGCAGCGTCCCGGAGCATTAAAAACTTTTGTAATGGATGTGCTGGGACCGGATGATGATATTACCTATTTTGAATACACCCAAAAAAATTCAAAAGAAAAAGGAATTGCAGTTGTGGGAATTGCGCTGAAAAAAAACAGAGATTTTCCTCCTTTGATGAGTAAGATGAAGGAATATGATTTCTTTGTCAACTATCTGAATAATGATCCTGCGCTGATGAATTTGCTGATTTAAAAAAAGTAGATTGAAAAAGAGAAATATTTTTTTGATGACATTAAAAAGCGAAATAAGAAACTGAAGCGTTAAGAAAATGAATTCTGTGAACGTTAAAAAAACTCTACTGTCCTGAGTACGGGATAATCTTTGATTCTAAATATAGACTGTTTCCGCACGAGTTTAGAGTTTTTAGAGAACAGATTTCATTTTTAGCGGAAGTTTCTGAGTCTTGAATTTTGATTCTTTTGTTTCAAGACAAAAGAATAATGAAGGAAATCTCTTTCGATATTGAATAAGCAGAACGCATCATTCAAATGAATTTGAATCTTAACTTTCCTTACAATCTGAATCTTCTTAATGTTCCAAATGATATTTAAATTAAATTATTTGTACCCAATCAGATTCTAAAAACACAATGATGAAATGAAAAAGCTTCACAATCCGTGAAGCTTTTGTTTTTTTGACAATGTCAATGACATAAGAAACTGAAGCGTTAAGAAAATGAATTCTGTGAACGTTAAAAAAACTCTACTGTCCTGAGTACGGGATAATCTTTGATTCTAAATATAGACTGTTTCCGCACGAGTTTAGAGTTTTTAGAGAACAGATTTCATTTTTAGCGGAAGTTTCTGAGTCTTGAATTTTTGATTCTTTTGTTTCAAGACAAAAGAATAATGAAGGAAATCTCTTTCGATATTGAATAAGCAGAACGCATCATTCAAATGAATTTGAATCTTAACTTTCCTTACAACTTAAATTCTTCTTAAATCTAATATATTATCTTTCAAGTGAAAAATTCGCAATTACTTTTGGGCGTTCCGTTTCATTAGCTACTTTCCAGGATGTTCTATACATCCACTCAGTCATTTTATAAAGCTTTTTGTAATTGATATTTTCAGATTCATCCTGCGGAGTGTGGTACTGGTCGTGCAGTACACTGGTGAAAAATATCGCCGGAATCCCGATTTTAGCATACGGAAGATGATCACTTCTGAAATAAAAATATTCAGCATGACTTGGAGAATCCCAATCTTTCAGGTATTTGAATTTTGTACTTTCATTATTGGCTTCTTCGGCCATTTTCACGAGCTCTTCAGAATTTTTATGAGGAGCATTGCCTCCCAATAAAGCAGCTTCATTATTGTCATTTCTTCCGATCATATCACCATTCAGAACAGCTACAATTTTCTCTTTCGGAACAACAGGGTGGGCTGCGTGCCATCTCGATCCTAATAACCCTCTCTCTTCGGCTCCATGAAAAACAAACAGAATGCTTCTTTTTCCCGGCTGCTTTTTATAAGCTCTTGCCATAGCCAACATTGCAACGCATGTACTTGCATTATCGTCAGCACCGTTATAGATGGTATCGTTCTTTACAGGATGTCTGATGCCGTCATGGTCCTGATGTCCGCTTAGCAAAACATATTCGTTTTTAAGAACAGGATCTGTACCTTCTATTTTCCCGATAATATTTACTGAAGGGTATTTGTAGGTTTCAGTGATCAGATTTAAAGATGCTTTCGGATTGTTTTTTACCCAAGCTGCATTTTCTCTTTTGATCCACAAAACAGGAATATTATTTGTGATTTTTTCTCTTAATCCTTCCACGCCGTAGCTTCCTCTTGTCATTTGAGGCAGTACTTCTACCCAGCTTTGCTCGGAGATATCATCGGTGATGAAGATAATGGCTTTGGCTCCCAGTTCAGAAGCTTTATTGTAATATTTATTTCTTACAAATCCAGGATATCTTCTTACAAAAAGGGTCATATCCTTAGAAATATTTTTGCCGGATGCGTTTACTGCAAGAACTTTTCCTTGGATATTCAGTCTGGCAAGATCTTCAGGCTCTGTGTTTCCTGCATATACAATTTCAGCGTCTACAGAAGCATTCACTGGTTCTGCAACAAGGAAATCCTTCCATAATTTTAAACTGTTGTCTCCGATTTTCAGAGTGCTTTGCGGGATCACCTGATGTCTGTACATATCAAAGAACTGGAAAAATGTTCCGTTATCTCCGGCAGGTTTCATTCCTGCTTCTTTGGCTTTGTCAGCAAGCCACATGGAAACCTTTAATTCGTCCGGGGTTCCTGCTTCACGGCCCCAGAACTGGTCTGCAGCAAGCTGATACATATCGGTGCGGAGGTCAGATTCTTTGATAGCGGAAACCAATGGTTTTTTATAGGTCTGGGCACTTCCAAGGGTCAACAGAAAAATGCTTAACAGGCAGAAAACATAACTTTTATTCATACAAACTTTTAATTAAAGTTAGCTAATTTCTCTGAAAACTGCTTTGAAAATTCCTTCCTGTCTTCTTCCAGCTTCTCCTGTGTGGAAGGTAAAATATAATTAAAAAGAATCTTTTCTTCATTGTCTAAAAAGATAATTTCTTTTTCATTTCCATCAATCATCTGTGAGAAAATCTCCCACATCGGAGTGTCTTTTAATTTTAATAATTCAAAAAACTGTTCTGCTTTGATCTCGATTTTCTGCATGATATTAAGTATAATGTATAATGTATAATGTATAATGTATAATGTATAATGTATAATGTATAATGTATAATGTATAATGTATAATGTATAATTTTTGCTGTAAAGATCGGGAATATTAAAATTCCAGAAACTTCAGTTTAAACTGAATAGCAAAATTTTCTTTGAAATGAGGTGTTGCATAATAACCCACTCTGTAGAATACCCCAAGATTGAAATAGCTGGAAAGAAAATTGCTCCATTCCACACCGACTTCCTGATAAAGATGGTCCAGCTTTCTGAACTTAAACTGATGGTATTCCGGATGCTTCATATCCCCGATAGTTCCTCTAAGGACAAAATCAAAGCTGGAAATATTATGTCCGAAGCTTTTTAAATACCAGGGCAGTTTGTGAGTGAAATAATAGGCTACGAATTTATCATTATAATATTTTCCGCCCTCCAGGGTGGCAAACCCAAGGTAAGAAGTAAGGTTAAAATTAAAGTCTTTTCCCGGAGAAGCAAGTCCGTTCATCGTAAAGTTTTTCCAGATTGGAGCTCCTCCCAGAACAACTCCTCCGTACAGCCTGAAACCAGTAGTTCCGATGGGTGTTTTGAAATTATGAACAAACAGGGCGTCAAAACGGGAATAATTAAAATCTCCCTGTAGTAATTTGTAGCTCTGCTCATAGTTGAAGTACAGTTCAGGATACTTCTGATCGATCAGGGATTTTCCCTGAGGCGTCATAATATTGGTTGAATTCGGAGAATACTTCAGGGTAAACAGGGTATTGAAGTTTCTGTATGAAGTGCCTCTGTCCCTGAACTGATAATCGAACTCTGCTTCTTCGGTATTTCTTCTTACGGCAAGGGCAAGGGTTAGACCGTTGGTGACATCATTCATATAAGATAATGTAGCTCCCTTAAAATGAAAGTATTTGTCGTTATTAAGGTTATTCCCGAAGTTCATCATCCTCATTTTGAAATTCCATAGCTTTCGGTTGAACTCTCCTGAGGCCGTTACATCATCATAAACCTCAAATCTGAAAAAAGAGTTTTTTTCCAGTGTGGTTTTCATATCCAGCCCCATTCCGTATTTCCATCTTCTGTCCTTTACCCCGTAGGCGAAATAATAATCCGGTGAAAAATGCGGATCAAAATTCTCATTAAGCTTGGCTTTTAAACCTAGTCTGAATCCTTCATAAGAGTTGTAATTCACAATTTCATCCACTGCAAAATCTACAGAACCCACTCTGATCTGTCCGTTCAGCAATCCTGACAAGATCTGTGCTTTGCTGTCAATTTTATATTTTTTCCCTAAGCTGTCAATAGTTTTATAGGTGTTCTGTTCTCTTTCAGTAAGAGCTTCGGTTCTGTAGCGGTCCAGTGATTGTCCGTCAATATTTTTTACCGAGAAAGTGTAGCCTTTGAAATCTTTGGGATCTTCTTCAATAGGAGATTCGAAATCAAAATATTTTGAAGTGAGGAAAGCGTAGGTACCAAAGCTTTTTTTGTCTTTCTTATCATCTGCATGCACTTTGTCATCCATAGCCATTTTACCCATTTTTAGCTTGGCTTTTTCGTGGGCAAGAAACCATTTGTTATTGTAAAATACCCAGGTGCTGGTAATGATTCCTTCGTTTTTATTTTTACTGAAATTTTCGATTTTTTTGATTCCGTACGTTTCAGTATCCACATAGATGGCACCGTTATATTTTCGTTTTCTGTCTGGTTTTTTGTAATTCACTTCACGGAAACGGATCACAAAGGTTTTTCTTCCGTCCAGGGTAACGGTATCAGAAAGAAAGAATCTGTATAGCCCTCTGTTCTCCGGCTTTACCTGTTCGGGAACAACATCCCTGTTACTCTGCTGAAGGGCGATCATTTCGTAAATAGGCTGCTTCAGACCTGAAATTCTGTTGTCCAGAATATTGATTTTTTCACCGTATTTTTTGGAATATAAAAACTCCTGAGCCCTTTCCCAGAGAAACAGCTTACTTTTTGAAAAGATTTTGCTTGCGGTGATATTATTCAAAGAGTCTTTTTCCCTTTTTTTCCTGAAAATATTTAGATCATTAAAATACTGGTTAAACTGAGAAAGGCTGTCCTCATCAATATCAAGGGAAATTTTTTCATAGGATTTGTAAGAATAGGAACCTAAGCTTTTCGGAGAGTTTTCTTTCCAGAGCTTATTTACTTTTTTTAGAATTTCCAAAGCCCTGGGATCACTTTTATCTTCAATCACCACCGCTTCAATATTGGTGGTTCTGGATGTTTTTTTCAGCAGGGAAACTTCCATGCTGCTCTCTACAGTAAGGCTTTCTTTCTGATAAGAATCCGCTTCAATATCAATATTTTTACATCCTGTTTTAAATTCCAGGATACCTTGTTCATTGGTATATCCGATAACCGTATTGTCACAGGATACTTTAGCTTTAAAGACAGGCTTTTGACTGGCGTCATCCACAACTTTAATTTTTGTTTGTGAATACCCCAGAAAGCAGATCAGAAAAAATATTAACAGTAAACCCCTTTTCATGTAAAAAAACTAGGTCAAAATTAATAATATTTATTGTGGTAGAAAAGTTTTTAACAGAGTATAACATTGATTTAATCTAATGTTTTTATGGACGTTTCCGTGACAAAACTGAGTGATAAGTTATTCAGATACTCTTTCTGTATTTCCTGAGATTACCAATAAAAAAACTCCCTGAACAATTGATATCCGGGAGTTTTAATTGTTTTTTGCTGTTTGTGTTTTAGAATCGTATTTTATTTGTCATCAAGGGATTTCATAAACTCAATAATATCATTGACCTCCTGATCTGTAAGCTGCAGAGGCGCATCAGAGAGTGTCTGATTCTCGACTTTAAATCCAAAACCTTTTCCACCACCTTTGTTATAAAAGTTCATGACTTCTTTCAATGTTTTATAACCGCCATTGTGCATATATGGCGCTGTTTTGCTGATATTTCTTAGGGTGGGTGTTTTGAATGAATGCTGTAATGAGGGAACTGTCTCATGAAACTTACCTCTTCCCGGATCATGGTCAAAAGTCTTGTTTTCTCCGTTTACTGCTGATCCTAAAACTTCCTGTTCGGTTTTCTTGAAATTAGGAGGAACCGTACCGTTGAATAAAGGAAGGAAATGACATATTGCACACTGCGCTTTTCCTACAAAAAGATTAAAGCCCCGCTTTTGGTCATCCGTCATCGCTGATTTATTTCCTCTCATATATTCATCAAAATCAGAATTGAATTTAGCCAGAGACCGGATATAGCTTGCCAATACATTCTGAAGCTGCCAAACTTCTGTTTTTGGAGAATGATAAATATTTTTGAATGCTGCCTGATATTTTTTATCCTGATTGATCTTGGCAAGAATAACATTCAGATCACCATGCATTTCTTCTTTATTGGAGATCACATCGGAGCTCTGTCCTTCCAGATCATCCTTTCTCATATCCCAAAACTGACCATGCTGATATCCCGCATAATTAAGGGAAGGTGTGTTTCTGGCCAGTTCCGAATTTTCAAGAGACATTGCTTTGGCAAGTCCGTCAGTAAAAGCTTTTTCCGGAATATGACATGTTGCACAGCTCCGGTTATTATTGCTGGATAGAATTTTATCATTAAAAAGCTGATGACCCAGAGCGGCTTTTTCTTCAGAATAGGCATATTCTTTTCCGGGAGTGAAGGCATTAGGATCAAAAGCATTTTTAGCAAAGAAAGTAGCTGCATTTTTGTTTAAAGCTGTTGTTACTTCAACATCCGGGATTTTCTCCTGACCTTTAAACTCAAGCATTAAGGCCGTGATTTTATTCAGGTGGTCAGGGATAAAACTGACGTAATCAAACGTATTTTTATCTGTGTTTCTTTTCAGCACTTCAATTGCCGAATTGATTTCTGTTTCGATACTTTTTAATGCTTTGTCTCTTGACCGCTCAGTGGAAATTTGTTTAAGCGTTTCCTTAATTCCCTGAAGAGAAGAAGGCATTTCCTGTAAAAATGTTCCTGAAACAGGGGTATCAAAACCTGATATTCCTAAGCTTGAAATTCTGAAAGTTTCCTGTCTTAACGCATCAAAAACCTGATCCTTACTGATGGTAATTACCTGAAAGCTGGTGCTTATGGTGTTGCTTTTGTTTATGAGCTTGTTAAGCATTCTGATCACCTCTTCCTTATTTCTTTTATCATAAGGGTAGAGCATTTCTTCCAATACCTGTAAGCCTTCGGGCTCTATTTCTGTATGCTCATCCATCTCAATTTCCGGAAGAGCAGGACCGTTGATAAACCTTGCGGAGTGGGGAAGGAAATATTCTACAGCCCATTCCATTTTTTTATAGGTTTTTCTGATGTCCTGGAATTGCTGCTGAAGAAGTTTTTCATCGGAATCTTTGGTAACAAGGGTTTTCAGTTGGTTGATCTGTTTCTCAAAATCTGTATTGGTTTTGAGAATCGTGTTTTTTACAGAACCAAGATCTTCATATACCGGCTGCTGCTTATTGTTTTTACAATAGGAAAGGGTGAAAAATGCTGCAGCAGAGTACAGGAAGAGGAGTATCGGGTATTTTGAAAGTGTATTCATAAGTATGAAAAGTATCAACAGAGATTTTCTATTGATACTTTAATTGAATTTGATATGAAGAATTTGAAACTATTTTTCTACGTTTCTGATGATTACAATCTGCCCGCCTTCTTTATTGGCGTTGATTCCGGAACCGTCAGGATTTTTGAATTTATCAAGCTGCCACGTATGAGAGTGAATATTCACAGAGAATGTATTCGGAACTCCGATGATGTCTGAAATATCAACCATCGCCCCGAATTCCCATGAACCGAATTTCTGAAGGTCTCCGGACTGGTTGTAAGCAGTCTGCCATGCAGAGTCATTTCTGTTGTGCTTCATATTCAGCCATGGCTTATATTGTTTGGTGGCAATATTCAGCTGCCAGATGTAAGAATCGTGGTTGGCATTTTTGTAGTAAGAATCTCCGTCTTCCTGGATGTAAACAAAGTTTTCAGTAACACATAAGTTGTCAGGATTGATAAGGTTATTTCCAGGATTAGAGTCCCCTTCAGCAACTACTTCTAATTTTCCTGTAAGCATATTATTGGAGTTCAGAACAAGTTTGTACACTCTTCCCCACATGGTTAATCCTGCTTTTGGATTGATGCCGTCGGAAGATTCTCCGGTAGCGGTAAAATAAATTTCTCTTCCTTTTCCTGCTCCCTTTCTGTAGTCTACATCTTCCACTCTTGAAAAGCGGATCGCGTTATTATCAATATTTTTCTGATTGATCTGTGCACCTGTAAGATTTTTGGCGTTAGGAATTTCAACAAATTCTACATCGTAGCTGTTTCCTTTCGTCATATCCGTTTCTGTATAGTTGCTGTTTGTTCTCCTTAAAGAATACAGCTTACCGTTATCCAGATCTCCCTGTGTATCGGCTACATACATGATCAGCTGTCCTGCAGACTGATGGGAAGAAGAATAAGACTGGTCTTCACCAATAATGATATACGTTTTTCCGTTAGAAACATCTTTAGGAAGCGGAACTGCATTTTCCATGGAAGCTTTTCCCAAAGCAGGTTTTACTCTTGTTTTATCAGCTGCCTGAGATACCGGTGCCAATGGGTTTAAAGCATGAACCATACTTTCTTCACCTGATTCACCTGCGGTAAGGAACGCGCTGAAACCATGAATTTCCGGAGTTGCCAGTGTTGCAGAACACAATCTTGTCATTCCTCCGGTTCCGTTTAAGATATATTCTCCTTTTACAGGTTTAAAAGTCTTGTCTAAGTATACTCTTGATACAGATTGCTTGATCTCGTGATTAGTGATCATCAGATAACCGTCAGAGTTAGGATCTTTCATAATTCCCATACCGTCAGGCTGACCTCCGAAAACGAAATCAGGAGAACCTGGAAGAACATCGGAACTGGAAATAAGAGTGGTAATATTTAAATTTTCAAAACCAGGCATCCCAAAAACGAAAGCGGGTTCTTTAGAAAAGTTTTCAAGTTTGATTTTGTCATTGGGAGGGGTATTGGAACCCCCGTTATTATCATCATTACAGCTTTGAAAAACAATAGCTGCAAGGAATAAAGCTCCGATAGTTTTGTTAATTTTCATAATTACATTTTTTGAATTTCGATTATGGCAAAACTAATGGTCCGGTGTTAATTAAGTTTTAAGAAGATAAAACAAATAGTTTAAGATTAGGTGATGATTTGTTAAGGCAAGGTCAATAATTAGAATGGATATAAATAAAGAATACGAATAAAAATCTTAACAGTAAAAAATGATATGTGTTGCAACGCAGAGTACCAAAAAGTTTTATTTCTATTTTTTTTCATTCGTAAAGGTTCCCGCTGATTTCACAGATTGCTCAGTTATTACGGGTAAAGCATACCTGATCTGCGACATAGAATTATTACTTCGTTTGGTAAGAATCAATTAAATTGATTCCGTTCTGCCTTCTGAAATATAAGTATTGAGCTTTGAGTTAAAAATAATATATGTATGGCAAAAAGAGCCCCGGCTGTCTCAGAATTAGACAGCCGGGGCTAAAATTTATAACAGATGTTTCTATTAGATATTCAATGCTTTTTGGTAAGCGTTTTCTAAACCTTCAAGGTTTTTACCACCAGCCGTAGCAAAGCCCGGGTTACCGCCGCCGCCGCCCTGGATTTCTTTTGCAAGATCCTTTACGATAGCGCCAGCCTGGTAATCTGCAGCAAGATCGTCAGAAACTCCAACAGTAATCATTGGTTTCCCGTCTGCATCAGAAAGTATGATCGTTACTGAAGACGGAATTTCTCGCTTCAGCTGGAATACGATGTCTTTCACAGAACCAGCATCCAGAGAAGTTTTCTTCACAAGAAGCTGCTTATTACCTTTCTGCTCATAAGCATTTTTCCATTCCCCGATTTCTCCTTTTGCTTTTTCCTTTTTAAGAGCATCTACCTCAGCCTTCAGTGAAGTGTTTTCTTCGATCAGTTTTTCGATAGATCTTACCACATCTTTAGACTTTAATAACTGGGAAAGCTCGGTAATCTGCTTTTCAAGGTTTTTGAAGTATTCTTCAGATTTATCTCCTGAAATAGCTTCAATCCTTCTGATTCCTGCAGCCGCAGAACCTTCAGAAGTGATCTTAAAATGACCGATTTCGCTGGTATTTTTTACGTGAGTTCCCCCGCAAAGCTCTTTTGAACTTCCGAACTGGATCATTCTTACATTGTCCCCGTATTTTTCGCCAAATAAAGCCATGGCACCTTTTTCCAGAGCTTCCTTAATCGGGATGCTTCTGAATTCCTGTAAAGCAATGCTTTCCTTGATCTTATGGTTTACTTTTTCTTCAATTAAAGCAATTTCTTCTTCAGTCATTTTATTAAAGTGAGAGAAGTCGAAACGCAGATAATCAGGACCTACATAAGAACCTTTCTGCTCCACGTGAGTTCCCAGAACATCTCTTAAAGCTTCATGCAGAAGGTGAGTCACAGAGTGGTTAGCCTGAGAGTTCTTTCTGTCTGTTGCATTAACTTTAGCATAGAATAAAGCGCCTGCATCTTTTGGAAGACCATTAATTAAAGAAATGATAAGACCATTTTCCTTTTTAGTTTCCAGTACTTCAAAGCTTTCAGCAGCGTTTTCAAGAACACCTTTATCTCCAACCTGTCCACCGCCTTCAGGGTAGAATGGAGAGCTGCTTAATACCACCTGGTAAAATTCCCCGTCTTTGTTTTCTACCTTTCTGTATCTTGTAATATAGGTTTCAGATTCAATCTGGTCATATCCAACGAATGATTCAGGTTTTTCTTCTAAAACAACCCAGTCATAAACCTTCTGGGCAGAATCTGCCTTGGAACGAAGTTTTTGCTTTTCCATTTCAGCTTTGAAACCTGCTACATCAATCGTTAATCCTTTTTCCTCAGCAATAATTCTTGTTAAGTCATCAGGAAAACCATAAGTATCATACAGTTCAAACACTTCTTCGCTTGGTAATACTTTCTGATTATTGGCAATGGTCTGCTGTATCAGCTTTTCAACTCTGATCAGACCGTTCTCAATAGTTTTTAAGAATGAATCTTCTTCACTTTTGATTACTTCAGCAACCAGTTTACCCTGCTTTTCAATTTCAGGGAAGAATGGCCCCATCTGTTCCTGCAGAACAGCAACCAGTTTGTAAAGGAAAGGCTCTTTCATATCCAGGAATCGGTAAGAATAAGAAATTCCTCTTCTTAAAATTCTTCTGATTACATAACCGGCACCTCCGTTGGATGGCAGCTGCCCGTCAGCAATAGCAAAAGAAACCGCTCTGATGTGGTCTACCACAACACGGATGGCGATATCTTTTTCATCTTCTAAGATTCCGGTGTATTTTTTACCTGAAAGCTCCTCAACTTTAGAAATAAGCGGAGTAAATACATCAGTATCATAGTTGGAAGATTTTCCCTGAAGCGCCATACAAAGACGCTCAAAGCCCATTCCCGTATCTACGTGCTGAGCAGGAAGTTTTTCTAAAGATTTGTCTGCCTTTCTGTTGAATTCCATGAAAACAAGGTTCCATACTTCCACAACCTGCGGGTGATCCTGATTTACAAGGGAAATTCCCGGAACAGCTGCTTTTTCTTCAGGAGTTCTCAGGTCAATATGGATTTCTGAACACGGTCCGCACGGTCCGCTTTCACCCATTTCCCAGAAGTTATCTTTTTTATTTCCGTTGATGATTCTGTCTTCTGAAATGTGAGATTTCCAGAAATTATAAGCATCCTGGTCTCTGTCCAGATTTTCTGAAGCATCCCCTTCAAAAATGGTAACGTATAAATTTTCTTTCGGAATTCCGTATACTTCAGTCAGTAATTCCCAGGCAAAAGCAATAGCCTCTTTTTTGAAGTAATCCCCGAAAGACCAGTTTCCCAGCATTTCAAACATGGTGTGGTGGTAAGTATCTCTACCTACATCATCCAGGTCATTGTGCTTCCCTGAAACTCTAAGACACTTTTGTGTATCGGCAATTCTAGGGGCGGTAGGGGTTTTGTATCCAAGGAAGAAATCCTTGAACTGCGTCATTCCGGAGTTGGAAAACATAAGGGTAGGGTCGTCTTTCAGCACAATAGGAGCTGAAGGAACGATTAAATGCTCCTTACTTTTAAAATAATCTAAAAATTTTTGACGTATCTCTTGTGATGTCATAGTATTGCTTTTGCTTTTTTTAGTATCAAATTTTGATAAGATGCAAATTTACTATTTTTAAGCGATTTGTAATAATTTTATGCTATGTTTTGAATGGTGACGGCCTTAGCTTTCATATTTTGTTTTTTCAGCACAGACGCCGGATAAACCTTACAGGTTTTAAAACCTGTAAGGTTTTGGGGGTGAAAATAAAGCTTCAAACAGGAAGATAAGACTTAAGTTATATATTTAATTTAATAATTCATGAATTTTGCAGTTTCACACTTAACTTATTACCTTCGCCGTGATCTGAAATAAGACAAAAATCCTTCCCATGACAAAAGATGAAGAGTTGAAAAACTGGATAGAACAATATTCAGGGCCGCTTTTGAAGCGGGCGCTGTATGTACTTTCGAATAAAGAAGATGCACAGGATGTGGTTCAGGAAGTTTTTCTGGCTGCCTATTCAGGATATGATTCTTTTGAAGGAAAGAGTCAGCCTCTGACCTGGCTGATGGCTATTCTTAACAGAAAAGTTGCGGATTTTTACCGGAAAAAATATAAATCGGAACCTGATATCAGGCTTGATCATTTTTTTGATGAAACCGGTTCATGGAAAGATAATAATGTTTTAAATGACTGGAATGTATCGGGGGAAGGCGGCGAGCTTTTAGATAACCGCGATTTTAATAAAACATTGGAGGAATGTATCGAAGAATTACCCTCCAGATGGAAGATCCTGCTGAAAATGTATTATATTGAAGAAAAAAAAGCTCCGGAAGTAAGTCAGGAATTGAATATTTCCACGACTAACCTTTGGAAGATCCTTCAACGAAGCCGGGTACAGCTCAGAGAATGTCTGGAGCTCAATTGGTTTTTAAGATCGTAAATGAAATGATAAGAAAAATACTACATATCCTTTTTTTACCATGCAGTGAAGCAACGCTGCTCATGGAAAAACGTAATGCCGATACCATTTCCGCCAAAGAAAAAAGAAAGCTTACCATGCATCTGATGATCTGTAAATGGTGCAGGATGTACAAACGGAAACTGGAAGTTCTGGATCAAATGCTGGCCAGAACATTTACGGGCCAGAAAACAGAAATAAATGATTCTGAAATTCAGGACTTTAAAAATAAAATGTTCGATAAATTAGATTTCTGATAAAAATTCTGTCAGGATTTTAAAAAGGCTCCGACTATACTTTTGAAAACGATAAAGTATTAATTAAAATCTTAAAACATGGTCGGAACAGTACAGGAATCTAAAAATCAGTTAACCCGGACAGGGTATTACATCTCACTCTTCGGAGCAGCTCTTATTTTGCTGTGGATCGGTATCTTCAAATTTACCCCTACAGAAGCAGCCGCAATAAAACCTTTGGTGGAAAACCATTTCTTAACTTTTTTCGTATATAAGATTATAAGCGTCCAGGCAGTGTCTAATCTTATCGGAGTGATAGAAATTATCATTGCATTACTCCTGGTATTTAGTGCGAAATTTGCTGTACTAAGGAAGTATGCAGGAACAGGAATGATTGTCATTTTCCTGACAACATTAAGCTATCTGTTTACTACTCCTGGAATGTGGAAGATAGTGGATGGAGTGCCTGTGACGGATTTCTTTATTGTAAAAGATCTTATGCTTTTAGGATTTGGATTAATGATCGTTCAAAATAATAAGTAATGAATAAAAAGCTCAATATGAAAAATATATTAATCGTACTCGGAATCATTCTGGGTATCGCAGTATTTGCTGCAGGATCGGGACTGTTTAAGAAAACGAAGCCCGGCATAGTGGAAGTAAAAAAAGAAAATGAAAAAATTATGGATAGTAAAAACGTTAGAGAGATTTATTTTGCAGGTGGATGTTTCTGGGGAACAGAACATTTTTTTCAACAGATTCGTGGAGTGGTAGGAACAGAAGTGGGGTACGCCAACGGGAATACTCAAAATCCTACCTATGAAGAAGTGGTGAGCCATACAACAGGTTTTGCAGAAACCGTAAAAGTAAAGTATGATCCGGAACAGGTAGATCTGAAACTGTTGATTGATCTGTATTTTAAAACTATTGATCCTACCAGTAAAGATCAGCAGGGAAATGACAGAGGAAACCAGTACAGAACCGGGATCTATTTCACCAACAAATCCGATGAAGCGGTAGTAAAAGATGAAGTTCAGAAGCTGGCAAAAAATTACAGCAAGCCGATATTGGTAGAGACTATTCCGTTGAAAAACTTCTACAAAGCAGAAGACTATCATCAGGATTATCTGGACAAAAATCCGGGCGGATATTGTCACATTGAACCGGGACTTTTTGAAATGGCAAAAAAAGCCAATCCTCTTCCAAAACCGGCCTATCAAAAACAGGATAAAAAAGTTTTGAAAGAAAAACTGACTGCAGAACAATATAACGTTACCCAGGAAAACGGTACAGAAAGACCTTTCCAAAACGAATACTGGAATGAAACCCGTGAAGGAATTTATGTGGATATCACCACAGGAGAGCCATTGTTTGTTTCTACAGATAAATTTGAATCCGGATGTGGATGGCCAAGTTTTTCAAAACCGATTACAAAAAGCCTGATTGAAGAAAAAATGGACCGTTCCCACGGGATGACAAGGGTAGAGGTAAGAAGTAAAACCGGTGATGCCCATTTAGGACACGTTTTTACAGATGGCCCGCAAGATAAAGGAGGACTTCGTTACTGTATCAACAGTGCCTCTCTGAAATTTATTCCAAAAGCAGAAATGGAAAGTAAAGGATACGGAAAATATCTTCCGTTGTTAGATAAAAAGTAATGTGAAAGGAAGGCTGCCGAATGGCAGCCTTTTTATGTATGAGTTTGAAATCTTTCTTTGATGCTGAACATGGAGATATTCAGAAATATAAGGAATCCAAAAATAATGTAGGAAGTTTCTCTGGAAGCGGTTGTAAACAGGTTAAAGATTTTTCCATAGCAGGTAAATTCGAAAATATCTGCAGTTTCTCCAGGTCCCCCATCTATAGTATCGTTACAAAGCAAACATTCATATTCAGGATATTGTAATTTAGGATCAATATAGCTAAAAACAGCAAAAATATGTCCCGTTTTCTCTACATCAACTGCATACTGCTCTTGTTTAGCTATTGCCAGATCGTTTAAAACTGAGACAAAATCACCATACGTATTATTTTGATCTAAAATAAATTCAATACCAGACTCTTTCTCATTTCTTTTCTGGAGATTTTTCAATTCTGAAACATATAAATTTGAATTTTCTTTAGCTGTACCGGGGGCTATTTTTATTTTTTTGTAATTCCAGTTCCGTGCAGGTTCGAAACTTGCTAAAGTATTTTTAATCCCTTCTCTTTCTTTGGCAGGAAGTCCGATGTCAATAACAGAAACGTTAATGTTTTCAAACTTCTGATTTCCATAATACCAAAACAGAACAGGAATCAGTAGGGCACTGATCAATCCCGGAAAGTAGTATATTTTTTTCATGGTTAGTTTT
The DNA here is from genome assembly GCF_051011775.1 of Chryseobacterium amylolyticum. Taxonomy (NCBI): domain Bacteria; kingdom Pseudomonadati; phylum Bacteroidota; class Flavobacteriia; order Flavobacteriales; family Weeksellaceae; genus Chryseobacterium; species Chryseobacterium amylolyticum. The sequence continues at coordinate 310,040 of NZ_JBPCHX010000004.1, read as the reverse complement.
TTAAAAGGATTGAATGAAAATTTTAAGCCAAAAAAAGTGATCCGGAAAACGAACCACTTAAAAAGAATCTTTACATATTTTAATAATTAAATCTTTTAATCTTCAGCACAGAAAACTACCAATCCCTTTTTCTCAGGATCCAATATGATCCGAATATAAAAACACCACACCACACCAGACAGGCAATAAGACTTTCCGTAGGGTAGTGGAATTCATATTTTACACCCATCATTTTGGCCATATTTAATCTCATCATTGGATTTGGAATAAGGTTAGACATACTCTCCAATGGCAAAAGATGCGTGATAAAGAAATCATTCTGAAGAATCTCATTTCTTTGCGGGCCCTGCATTCCTTTTACTTTTGAGAATACTTCAACAGCTGTTAAAATCCCCTCACCAATCCAGAAAACAAAAAGAGCGAGAAATACAAAAATTGATTTTCTCAGTAAAACGGACAGGAACATTAAGAAGCAGAAGAAAGTGAATAGCTTGGCAAAGTAGTTTCCGATGAAGAAAATTTCAGCAAAAACCTTTGCAGATTCCGTTGTATTCGAATATTGATATCCCAGAAATAAAGTAATTCCCAATACAATGGCTGTTGAAACAATGGTGAAAATACTTATCGTCAGTAATTTTGAAGTAATGAATTCTTTTCTGCTCAGCCCATCAATCGTATTCTGTTTGAACATTCTGTTGCTGAACTCCTGTGAAATGGAGAAAACAATAATCAGTCCCAGGAAGATTTTCAATAAGGCAACAATCCAGGTGGTGAAGTTCCAGATTTCCGGGAAATTATAAATCCCCTGTTCTTTTAAGTTAACAGTCCCTCCCAAAACATCAAAGTCTACCAATCCAATGAAAAGCAAAGCAATAAGAATGGCGAAATAAAGTATCGTAAAAACCTTGAATGGCTTATAATTCAGGTTTTTGTAGTATTCCAGTTTTAATAATTTTATCATGATTAATTCGTGTTTTTTACAAGTTCAAGGAATTGAGATTCAAGGGACAGTTTTTTCTTCGTCAGATGGGAAAGATAAATTCCTTTCTCTGCCAGCTTCTGATTCATTGCCGAAGCTGAAATTGAAGCATCATCACGGATCTGAGCTTTGATAAGATCACCCTCCTGATTGATGGAAGAGAACCATTGAAGTTCATTCAAAGCATTTAAAAGCAAAGTGTTGTTGTCTGCTTTTAATTCGAAATACCCATTGTTGGAGGTCATTTCATCCACTCTTCCGCAGTAAATGGAATTTCCTTCTTTCAATACAATTACATGGCTGCAGATTTTTTCAATTTCATCCAGAAGATGGCTTGCAATAATAATGGTGATGCCTTGTTTGGCAATATCGCTGATGATTTCTCTGATCTGTATGATCCCTTCGGGGTCCAGTCCGTTGGTAGGCTCGTCTAAAATCAATACTTCCGGATTGTTCAGCATGGCAGAAGCAATGGCAAGACGCTGTTTCATCCCCAAAGAAAAAGTTTTGAAAGCATCTTTTCTTCTTTCGTACAGATTAACGGTTTTCAGAACTTCATCAATCCTTGAATAGGGAGTATTTTTAATTTCTGCAACAATCTTAAGGTTGGTTTCCGCACTTAAGTAAGGATAAAAGTTAGGCTGTTCAATAATAGCCCCGATCTTTTTTAAGGTGTCCGGATCGGTTCCCTTTTTTCCAAACCAGAACCAGTCGCCGCTGGTAGGGTTGATGGTTGAAAGCAGCATTCCAAAAGTTGTGGATTTTCCACTTCCGTTTGGCCCCAGAAGCCCATAAACATTGCCTTTTTCGACGTCAAAAGAAATATTGTTGACCACAACTCTTTTGAATTTCTTCGTCAAATTTTTTACTGATAAAATCTTTTCCATGTAATTTGTTTTACATAGTAGTAGTCTATATAAATTAGAGAATGTTACAGAATTATTATAAATCAATATTAATTTAAGGGTAAATACATTAAATTTGATAGAATTAATCAACAGTTATGAAGCTAATTGAACTGGCAGAAGAATTAAATGTATCTGCAGAAGCCATCAAACAGTTTATTCAGGATTTTGATCTTGAACTGGTAGACTGTATCAGTACCAACTTTGAGGTAAAGAAAGATTTTGAAAAGTTTGCCCGTGAAAATGTAGATTTTCTAAGGTTATACGAAAAAGATCTTGATAAAAATAAGACCCTGGAGCAGATTGCAGAAGTGATCAAGCAGCCAAAAGACAAGGTTGAAAAGGTCATCAAAGATAATAACCTTAATATTTTCGATAACGGTTTTTTCAAATCTTCTGTATCAAGTTATGGAATTGATAATAAACTGGGAGGAAACTATCAGTTTGTGTATGATTATTTCGGGCATAAAACCAGTCTGCAGCAAAGAGATTTCATAGGATACAGGGACCTGTTTTTTTATACCTCCACTGTTTTGGAACCCTTCCTCAATCCGCAGCAGATCAAGGATTGGGGAATCAACAAACCGGCAGGAATTATCCTGTATGGGCCTCCCGGAAGCGGTAAGATATTCTGGGCCAACAAGATTGCTGAAATCATCGGTTATCAGTTTAAAGAAGTCAAAAAACACTATCTCGGAACTTCATTGATTGACGGCAACGAAATCAATTTCAGTGATTTTCTGCTGAGCATGATGAAGGAAAATAAAATGCTTCTTTTCATGGATGATTTTGACGAAATTATGATGCAGCGAAAAGCAGAGACGGATGTTGCTTCCTGTAATCTGGAAGCGCAGGAGCTTATTCTTCATTATATCAGCAAATTTGAAAAAGAAGGAGTTCTGATGGTAGGCTCAGCTAATTCTGTGGCAGAAATTGATGAGGAAATTCTGGCACCCGGAAGATTTGATGTACTGATCCCTGTTTTTCCTCCTAATGCTTCTGAACGTTCTGAAATTATTCTTTATGCCATGACAAGAGGTCTTGAGGAAGATTCTTTATTGTATAAAATCCTTAAAAACAACAAAGCGGATAAAATTCCTTTCTGGCATGACATCTCTTCAAAGATGAAGGCATTCAGCAATACCATGATGATCGACTTTACCCAAAGCTTAAAGAAAAGGATTAAAAACCTTTACCAGAAAACCAGAAACGAAAAACTGAAGATCGACCAGAATCTTTTAAACGGTGCCTTAAGGGATGCCGGATCCAAGCTCACTGAAGAATATCTTGATCAGGTAGCAAGATTCCTGGCTGATGTAATTATCAATAATTTTGATGATTTTCAGTTCAGAATTCAGGCATTGAAAAATGAACTGGAAACCTACAGAGTAGTGGAAGAGCCACAAAGAGCCATCGGTTTTCAACATAATGATGGGGGAGATAAAGGGTAATCGTTCGATGTTTAAAGTTTAAGGTTTTATAAAAATCACTCATTATTTATGAACAGCATCTGGGAGCTGGACACTTTCTATAGGAAAAGAGATGTTATCATCATAGGGTCAGGATTTTCCGGACTCTGGACTGCGATAGCTGTCAAAGAGAAATATCCTGAAAAATCTGTTGTAATTGTTGAAAGAAGCGCTATTCCGTTAGGCGCTTCAACAAGAAATGCAGGGTTTGCCTGTTTTGGAAGCCTTACCGAAATCATTGCTGATTCTGAGAAAATGGGCTGGGAAAAAACACTGGAGCTTGTTACAATGAGATTTGATGGGCTTCAGAAAATTCAGCATTATTTTAAAAATGATGAAATTGATTTTGAACTTGAAGGAGGTTATGAAATTGTAAATAATGAAGGACCTTTAACTCATATCGATAGTGTTAATGAAAAACTGAAATCAATAACCGGACTGGATAAAACGTATATTCCGAAACAGGATAAAATACAGGAATTCGGACTTGAAAAATCTGAATTCCTGATAGAAAACCCATGTGAAGGAAGCCTTCATTCGGGGAAACTGTTACAAAAGCTGCTGGAAAAATGTTATGAATTGAAGGTTGAGTTTTTATTCGGAACAGAAGTCCTGAAGATTGAAGAAAGAGCAGAAAATGCTGAGGTTTATCTTTCCGGCAATGTTTCAGTAACAGCTGGTAAAGTAATTTATTGTACCAATGCTTTCACATCAAAGTTTTTGGTAAAAGAAAATATCGCTCCTGCCCGTGGACAGGTTATTTTGACAGAACCGATAGACGGTTTGAAGCTTAAAGGAACGTTCCATTATGATGAAGGGTATTATTATTTCAGAAATCTAGGAAACAGGATATTGCTGGGCGGTGGAAGAAATCAGGATTTTAAAACCGAAGAAACCACTGCTTTTGAAACCACAGAATTTCTGCAGAATCACCTGGAAAACTTTTTAAGAGAAGTTATTCTTCCTCATAAAGACTTTAAAATTGCACTCCGCTGGTCAGGAATAATGGCAATGGGTCCGGAAAAAACACCTATTGTAAAACAGGTTTCTGAAAGACAGTTTTGCGCCGTTAGGCTTTCAGGAATGGGAGTAGCTTTAGCCCCCAAAATTGGTGAGATGATAGCAGAAATGATATAAATACTACGTTGATACTCATGAAATACTTACCATTTGAACGTATTACTTACAAAACAAACTTGTCTGAACAGGAAGTTTTAACAAGACTTTCCGGTTTTGTAGAACCTAAAAAATTTGGTTTGGGAAAGAATTATATAAAAGACTATGAAGGATCTGTGAATAATAATAGCTTTGAAATAAGCAGAGTTATTCAGTATAGAAATTCTTTTCTTCCCCAGATAAACGGTAGAATTCAAAATGAAAATAACGGAACCCAGATACAGGTAACCATGTCGCTACATGCATTTGTCTTCTTTTTTTTAATAGTCTGGTGCTCATTTGCCCTGATTTTCTTCATAGGTGTTTCTCTAAGAGCTATAAGAGAAAAAGAAATAGCGGTAGAGCTTTTTCTTCCTTTAGGCATGCTCCTGTTTGTCTACGCTTTAACTATGGCAGGGTTCAAATCGGAAAGTAAACAAGCAAAAGAATATCTTAGAAGAAGTTTTGAAGCTGAAATTATCAATGAGTGATTTAGCTGTTTTCCCACCACTTTAAAATAGGTTTTGCAATGTCTTCAGCAATAAACTCAGACCTGTAAAGACCGTAAGTGACTCCCAACTCGGTTTCTATAATATTTTCCAGCTTTTCCTGATCAGCTCCTTTTTCCAGTTGTTGAAGAAGCTTTTCTGTTAAGTGGTCAAAACTGTTTTTAGAAAGACCAGGCATTATATTCATTGAAATAATAAGCTTTTTTAACTGAGCAAAATTTCCCTTACGCTGATTAATCCAATCATTGATATCCATTTAACCTGTTTTAAAGTATAAATATAAAGGAAAAATATTTTGTCGTCTTTAAATTTCAAATTCAGACCTTTAACTCCATCCCGGAACCCGAACTTCGGATCCAAAACTTTAACCCGCCTCTCTCCACTCTAAAAGAATTCCTTATTTTTGCAAAAAAGAAACATTCGTGATTAACAACGACCAGATAAAAGAAGTTCAATCCAGAATTGAAGATTTACACAGGTATCTTCAGATTGAGAAAAAGAAGATTGAAATAGCCAATGATGATGAAAAAACTGCGGCTCCGGAATTTTGGGACAATCCAAAAACGGCTGAAGCATTTTTAAAACAGCTTCGTTCCAAGAAAAAATGGGTAGAAAGCTATGATGAGATTCAGACACAGTTTGAAGATCTGCAGGTATTGGCTGACTTTGCCAAAGAAGATCCGGATTCTGAAAAAGAACTGGATGAAACATTTCCGCAATTGGTGGAAAAAATTGAAGACCTTGAATTCAAGAATATGCTTTCCAATGAAGGGGATGAGCTTTCTGCCGTTCTTCAGATTACAGCAGGAGCAGGAGGAACAGAAAGTTGTGACTGGGCATCCATGCTGATGAGAATGTATACCATGTGGGCAGAAAAGCAGGGGTATAAAATCCGTGAACTGAACTTCCAGGAAGGTGATGTAGCAGGAGTGAAAACTGTAACCCTTGAAATTGAAGGGGAATATGCTTTCGGATATCTGAAGGGAGAAAACGGAGTTCACAGACTGGTAAGAATATCACCTTTTGACAGTAATGCGAAGCGTCATACGAGCTTTGTTTCCGTGTATGTTTATCCTTTGGTGGATGATACCATTGAGATCAATATCAACCCGGCCGATATCAGTTTTGAAACCATGAGAGCTTCCGGAGCCGGAGGGCAGAACGTAAACAAGGTGGAAACCGCTGTACGTCTTCGTCACGCTCCAACCGGCATTATCATCGAAAACTCCGAATCCCGTTCCCAGCTTCAGAATAAAGAGAAAGCCATGCAGCTCTTACGTTCAAGGCTTTACGAAATGGAACTGGAAGAACGTATGAAAGCCAGAAACGAGATAGAAGCCAACAAAATGAAGATCGAGTGGGGAAGCCAGATCAGAAATTACGTCATGCACCCTTACAAGCTGGTAAAAGATGTACGCTCAGGACATGAAACGTCAGATGTGGATGCTGTTATGAACGGTAATATCACTCCTTTCCTGAAAGCATTCTTAATGGCCGATGGGACGGCAGTTTCCGATGATGACCTCGACTTATAAAAATCATGTTTGAATTTTAGTTAAAATCTTATAATTAATTTTTGTTTCAGACATTTTAGACCTATTTTTGTTGTTCATCGATATTTATGGAAGATTTCAATAGCTGGAAGGATTTATTAAACCCTGAGTTTTATATTAAAATGGGAGGGTTTTGGCTTATTTTGTTTATCGTATTTGCTGAAACAGGGCTTTTTGTAGGATTTTTCCTGCCGGGAGATTCACTTTTATTCGTTTCAGGAATTTATGCCGTTGAAATTATCAAAGAGACTTTTGGCTCTACAGGGAGCGATTTCTTAGATACTACACTATTAGCTTCAGGAGTAGCCCTTGCAGCCGTTATTGGAAATGAAGTGGGATATTATTTCGGAAGAAAGGCTGGACCAGCTTTGTATAAAAGACCAGATTCAATGCTTTTCAAAAAGAAATATCTTTATCAGGCACATGATTTCTTTGAAAAACACGGAGCGCTGGCAGTGATTATGGCAAGGTTTTTACCAGTTGTAAGAACATTTACCCCTATTGTAGCCGGTATCGTGAAGATGGACAAAAAAGAATTTTTAAGAGATAATATTATTGGTGCCGTATTATGGTCGTTCATTCTGATCTTTGCAGGACATTATCTGGATAAGCTCTTTATGGAACAGTTTGGAATCAACCTAAAAGAAAAACTGGAGTATATCATTATTGTAATTGTATTGGTAACTACACTTCCGGTAATCATCAAGTTTGTTTTCGGAAAAAAGGAAGATTTATCCAAATACGAAGATCAGGACTTTGAATAAGAATTAGATTCAATCAAAAATATAGAGCCGTCTCAATATGAGATGGCTTTTTTATTGCTTAAACGCAAAGATTAATTTGTATTGAGTATTCTTTTAAGAGCACAAAGGCAGAAATCAATGAAATTGATTCTTTCTAAGTGTATGGAGATATATTCGTTAGCTTCATCAGTGACAAAGTCACTTCTCTTTGCTCTTAAAACGGAACGGTGGAATCATTTTAACCTCTGCGTTAAATAAAATAAAGTCCCTTCAGTAGTTTTATTCTTTGATCCATTCCAGGATATTAGGATAAATAATACTGTCTCTTTTTCTTTTACTGAAGAACCTTGGTGCATGCCCTGCTCCTTTCATAAAGACAAATTTGTGCGGAACATTCATCCGGGTAAGCGCCGAATCCATGGCAATTCCCTGATGCTGATTGACCAGGACATCATTGTTTCCCTGAAATAACAGTGTAGGAACATTGGTAATATTTGCAATAGGGCTGGCTGCCTTAAAGGCTTCAGAAACATTTTTGCGGTCGAATTTGGTACCTACCACTTTCTGGATAGTAGGAGAGGTATATTTTGAATAAAAGGATTTAAGATATTGCGAACTGAAAAAATCTGTTGGTCCACTTAGTGAAATGATTTTTTTGATCTGTTCGGGATGCTGGTATCCGTAAAGAAGAGCCAGATGTCCGCCGGCACTCTCCCCCAGAAGGATATAATTATTGGGCTGAAGCTGAGCTTTATCCGTGAGTGAATTAAATTTTTCAATCACCTGGCCAATATCCTCAAGCTGTTGCTTGTAAGTGATTTTTTTCTTTGCAGAAACCAATCTATAATTCATATTGATGCTTGGAATCCTGTTTTCAAAAAGCATTTTCTGAATCTGGATCATATGCTCTTTTTTACCTAAACTCCAGGCTCCGCCATGAACGATAAGAACGACAGGAGTATCTTCAGCATAATCTTTGGGAAGAAAGACATCCATTTTCTGCCTTTTATGCTCACCATATTTGAGATTATAGATTTTCTGCTGGCCTCCGGGGCCTACCCAGACTCTGAATTTCGTATTGCAGGACTGCAGCACGAAGCCAATGCATCCCATCACGAAAAAATGATACCTGAGAATGAGTTTTTTCATAGAATCAAAATAAAGAAATATTATGGCAATTCTTTATACACAGCATTTGCATAACGGTAAAGAGACTGGCTGTATCGTGGTAAATGATGTGAAATTGCCTTTAGGGTTAGTGATAAAGCTTCCTCATACATTCCCGCTGAAGAAAGGGATAGTGCTAAAAAAGAATCTACCGCATCATTCAGCTCATCAGAATAACGGGCTTTTTCTTCCCTTAAAATACGGATGCTTTCCTCTGTTTTTCCGTTATTTCTTAAGGTACTTGCCAGCTGGATTCTTGCTCTCCTTCTTCGTAAGCCGGTTAATCCCTGATCCAATGCTGATCTGTACAAAGGCTCTGCTTCCTTTTCATGTCCGGTGGAGTCAAAAGCACACGCTCTTTCAAAATCAGCAATAGCCTGATCATCCTTAATGGTAAGCAATTCTACATGATTTTCAATTTGCTGAATAAACTCTTCATCGCTTATCGTTCCAAGTTTTAGCCATATACTTTGTAATTGGGTTTCCCAGTTTTCATCCATCGGATAGATTTTAAACAAAGATATAAAATATTGAAAGCTAAGCATTGTTTAATCGATCTTATAATTTTCAAAATTATTGTCAGATTATGAATTCAAAAACGGAATTAAATATTTATTTTTGCTGAACTTAACAAAGATTAAAAAATTATTAAAATATGGCATCAGGCTTTTTTGCAATTTTAGATGATATTGCAGCATTGATGGATGATGTAGCGGTTACCAGTAAGATTGCTACACAAAAGACAGCGGGAATTTTAGGAGATGACCTGGCCGTAAATGCAGAAAAAGCTACGGGCTTTCTTTCTTCAAGAGAACTTCCTGTGCTGTGGGCTATTACCAAAGGTTCATTTATCAACAAACTGATTATTCTTCCCATCGCTTTTCTGCTCAACTGGCTCTATAAGCCGGCTATTGAAATGATTCTTATTTTAGGTGGAATCTATCTTGCCTTTGAAGGAGTGGAAAAGATTATAGAATTCCTGTTTCACCGTTCCAAAAAAGGACATGAAGTCATTAAAGAAAGTGATGAAGAAGAAAATTCCGAAGCCTCTGAAAAAGCGAAAATAAACTCAGCCATCAGAACAGATTTTATCCTTTCCATTGAGATTGTAATTATTGCATTGGGAACTGTTATTCAGCAGGAACACCCGCTCCTTACACAGATTTTAACAGTAACTTTTGTATCATTTTTGGCAACGGTTGGGGTGTATGGAATTGTAGCATTGATCGTGAGAATGGATGATGCCGGTTTCAGCCTGATCAGAAAAAGTCATGATAAAGGATTTTTTTCCAAGATCGGACATTTATTGGTAAAAGCATTGCCCGTTATTATTAAACTTCTGGGAATTGTGGGAACTGTTGCTCTGATCCTGGTTTCAGGCGGTATTTTTGCTCACAATATTCATTACCTGCATGAATTGCTTCCAACATGGCCGGCTATGCTGAAAGAGTTTACATTTGGTCTTGTAGGAGGGATTGCTGCAGTAGCAGTGTTCACTTTAGGAAAATCAATTTATTCCCTGGCAACAAAAAAATAAACAGAATTAGAATTAAATAACCAAAAAATCCTGTACCGGAAAGGTGCAGGATTTTTTATGATGTGGCTGAAATATAATTTAAAACCTTTCGATGCTAAACTTTGAACAAAGAAAAAGAGACTTGTAAAAAGTCTCTTTTTCTATATTAATTGAATAAATCTTTTACTTTATCAAAAAAAGTTTTTTCCTTTCCGGATGGCTCTGCAACCATTTCTCCGCTGGACATCTGCTTTTCAAAGAAGTCTTTCTGCTCTTTGGTAAGCTTCTGTGGTGTCCATACATTGATGTGGATGAACATGTCTCCTTTACCATAGCTGTCAATACTTGGAAGTCCTTTTCCTGCCAATCTTAAGATCTTTCCGGACTGTGTTCCCGGATCAACAGTGATTTTTACTTTTCCGCCTACTGTAGGGATTTCCTTTTTGGTTCCCAAAGCGGCTTCAGCAAATGAAACGTAAAGCTCCTGGTGAAGATTATCACCTTCTCTCTTGATGGTTTGATCTATTTCCTCTTCAATGATCACCAATAAATCCCCTGGAGTTCCTCCGAACGGAGCATCATTTCCTTTTCCTCTTACATTCAGCTGGATACCGTCTCTTGCCCCTGCAGGAATATTGATTGTAATTTCCTCCTCATCCTTAACAAGACCCTGTGCATTGGCACCGGCAGGAATTTTATCGGCAACTTTTCCGATTCCCTGACATGTACCACAGGTAGTCTGTGTCTGCATCTGGCCAAACATCGTATTCATTACTTTTATCTGAACACCGGAACCGTTACAGGTAGGACATGTTTTTGAAGTGGCCCCTTCTGCCATCTTCATCTTTTTTACCTTAATGGTTTTTTGAGTTCCGTTTACCATTTCCTCAAGGTTCAGCTTGATTCTGATTCTTAAATTAGAACCTTTTACCTGCTGACGGCCACCGCCACCACCAAAACCTCCGAAACCGCCTCCGAAAATATCTCCAAACTGACTGAAAATATCTTCCATGTTCATTCCGCCTCCGAAGCCTCCGCCTCCGAAACCACCATTTCCACCCATTCCGGCATGCCCGAACTGGTCGTATCTGGCACGTTTCTGATCGTCGCTCAGAACTTCGTAAGCCTCAGCAGCTTCTTTAAATTTTTCTTCAGCCTCTTTATCCCCTGGATTTTTATCCGGGTGATATTTAATGGCCATTTTACGGTATGCTTTTTTTATTTCGTCGCCTGATGCAGATTTGCTGATCTCAAGAACTTCGTAATAATCTCTTTTTGACATGACAATTTTATAATTGATTGTTGATAAATGATAAAAGATATTGTAAAGCTAATAAGTGAAACATTCATCAATTATCACTCACCATTTATCATTTATGAATTTTAATTTCCTGTTACCACTTTTGCAAAACGGATTACTTTATCATTTAAAGTGTATCCTGTTTCAATAACGTCTACGATCTTTCCTTTCAAATCTTCTGATGGAGCAGGGATTTGGGTAATCGCTTCATGGAAATCAACATCAAAGCTGTCACCAGCCTTTACTTCCATTGTTTTTAAGCCTTTTTCAGTAAGTTTATTCTTGAATTTCTGATAGATCAGTTCTACACCCTGCAGATCAGACGGATTTCCGTTTTTAGCGATTTCTTTTAATGCTCTTTCAAAATCATCTAAAACCCCTAACATTGAAACCATCATCTCCTGGTTGGCATACTGGAAGAATTCCATCTTCTCTTTGCTTGTTCTCTTTTTATAATTCTCGAATTCAGCATACAATCTGATGTAACGGTCTTTTTCTTCTGCCAAAAGTTCTTCCGCAGAAGGAGTAGCTGTCACATTGTCCTGAGATGTTGCGTCATTCTGAACATTGTTTTCTTCCTGATTATTGATGCTTTCTTCGTTAATATCCTGGTTTTCCATAATTCAATATTTATTTACAGATTGTTTGACAAAGAACCTGCCAAATCTGAAATCTGGACATTAAGGCAGAAAAATGAGCAGCGATGTATGGTGAATTGTAATTGTCCAGCATTAAGAATTGACTTTGCGAAATAAAAATTGACTATTGACCATTGACCTAACAATGTCCAATAGCCAATTTAAAACTATAGCTGTATTTTTTATTTTTTATTTTCCGGCAAATGTCTGGTAGAGCAGATATAGGTTTAAAACAATAATAATGATGGAAATAATCCAAACACAGATTTTAAGAAAGGGTTTATTGACAAATTCACCCATTTTGGCTTTATCATTGGTGAACATTACCAATGGAACCACTGCAAAACTTAACTGCATAGATAGAATTACCTGGCTTAAAACCAATAACTCTGTCGTTCCCTGCTCGCCGTAAAGTATAGCAACAATAAGTGCAGGAATTACAGCAATAAGCCTTGTGATCAGTCTTCGAAGCCATGGTTTTAATCTGATATTCAGAAATCCTTCCATCACGATCTGACCGGCAAGAGTTCCTGTCAGCGTAGAGTTTTGCCCGGATGCCAACAAAGCAATAGCAAAGGCAATACTTGCCATTGAAGCTCCTAAAATGGGAGTCAGCATTTTATAGGCATCATGAATATCTGCAACATGTTCATTTCCGGTTGTATGGAATGTGGCTGCAGCCAGAATAAGGATTGCTGCATTGATGAAGAAAGCCAGCATCAATGAAACTGTACTGTCGATAGTGGCAAACTTTATGGCTTCTTTTTTCCCTTCTGTATCACGGGCATAATCTCTGGTCTGTACAATACTGCTATGCAGATACAGGTTATGGGGCATTACCGTAGCTCCTAAAATCCCGATCGCAATATAAAGCATAGCAGGATTCTGAATAATTTCTTTTTGTGGGACCAACCCTCCCAGAATTTCATTAAACGCAGGTTTGGAAATAACAATTTCGTACATGAAGCAAGCCAGAATAATGAATATAAGCCCGCCTACAATACTCTCGATCCACCGGAAGCCTTTCGCCTGAAGCAAAAGGATAATTAACACATCTACCGTTGTGATAACAATACCCCAGGTCAGCGGAATATGAAATAACAGATTTAAGGCAATCGCAGATCCGATGACTTCGGCGAGATCGCAGGCTGCAATCGCTATTTCACAGAATACCCAGAGTATAAAATTGGTGGTTGGGCTGAAGTGGTCCCTGCAGGCCTGTGCAAGATCTCTTTCGGCAACAACTCCGAGTTTCACAGATAAGTGCTGTAAAACCATTGCAAAAATATTGGAGATAAGAATCACTGAAAGAAGTGTATACCCAAACTGAGCTCCTCCTGCAATATCCGTTGCCCAGTTTCCCGGATCCATATAACCTACGGCAATCATTAATCCCGGTCCTGCAAAGGCAAGATATTTTCTCCAGAAAGTTGCATTTTTAGGTACTTTGATGGATGAATAAACCTCTGATAAGGAATGATTTGTTTTATCTTTTCGCCAGGCGCTTTTTATATTGAAATTCATAAATGTTAGAAATGACTAACAAATTTAATTAAATAAATGTAAACAGAAAAATCATGAGATAAAAAAATCCCGGAAACTATTTTCCGGGATTTAATTTTTATTGAGTCTAAAGATTATTTGGCAAATCTTACAGACATTTTTCTGTCAGCAGCTCTTTCGGCATCAGAAGCTTTTGCGTCAACTTTAGCAAATTTACTTCCGTAGCCTTCAGCACCAAGTACCTGACCTCCAACACCTGCTTTAGCTAAAGCAGATTTGATATAATCAGCTCTTGCCTGGGAAAGTTTAACGTTGGAAGCTTCATTTCCTGTTTTATCAGTGTATCCTCCGATTTTGATTTTTGCATCCGGGAAAGCCTTAAGGATAGCCACTAAGTTGTCCAGCTGTCCTTGTGAGCCTGCTTCAAGTTCAGTAGAACTTCCCATTTTGAAATTAACGTGATCGAAGTCGTACCACTTATCTTTCAATGCAGAATCATCAGCTGCATTTTTGTAACCTCCGGATTTCAGGAATGAAATCATCTGGTCTTCCATTCCGCCTTTGTAACCTTTTAACATTACCCCGTTAAGGTCAATGTTTTCATCAGTTTTAGCGGTTGCCGGTGCAGGTGTTGCTGTTCCTGTAGCAGCAGCTGTATCAGTAGCTGAACCGGCTGCTGTTGAATCAGACGTAGTGGTAGTAGTTGTAGTGGTCTGCTTTTTCTCACACTGTTTCCATAAGAAATAAGCAGCAGCTATTAATAATAAAAGCGGAAGCAACCATTTCCAGATTGAACCTCCGCCTTGATTATTATTGTTGTTATTTTCAAATCTTTCTCTTACTTCTCTAGCTCCTTCTGAAACATTTTCTCTTGCTGTAGCAACACTTTCAGCGATGTTATCTTTAGCTGTAGAGGTTACTGAAGAAACAGTTTCTTTTGCCTGTCCAAACCAATTTTCAGCTCCTAATCCGAAGGATGCCAAAGAAAGACCTGCAGGCAGCAGAGAAGAAACAATGCCTTTCTGATCATTCAGTAAGCTGGAAATACCTGAAGCCCCCAGATTATTGTCGGCTGCATATTTTCCAACAGTGCCTACTGTAGCTCCGGTCACCAGGTTTAATAAAGAACCTGCAGTGGTGTTACTCACTCCTGAAAAACTGGCTATGGAATTTACCAGTCCGCTTATTTTATCTCCAAATATTGAAGATAGCAAGTTCGAAATAATAGGGTTATTAGACGCTCCGCCTAATAAATTTCCCAAAATTCCACTTGAAGAGGCTTGTGTAATAGCATCCACAACGCCAGGCTTATCTGCATTATTGGCTAATCCTCCTACTACAGCAGGTAATAATCCGCCAATTGCTTTAGAAATACCGGATTCACTTTCTCCAAACTGCGATGCAGCCTGTGAAACCAAAGCGGGACCTAATTGTCCTTTAATTAAATCAATGACATTTAAAGACATAATAATAAATTTTTTTGGATTAATGTTGAGATAAATTTAAACAAAAAATCCGTCCAAATGTCACCTTTTTTTGAATATTTCTTTAAAAATTAATGATTTTTTTTAAAATCATTAAAATTATTAATAAGCTTTTGCGAATAACACACGTCTTTTAGACGGTTTGCCTGAGATCAGTGAAATACCTTCTTCTATATCATCATCCAAAGGAATACATCTGATGGTTGCCTTTGTTTCTTCCTTGATCTGTTCCTCTTCCTCAGCAGTACCATCCCAGTGAGCATAGATAAATCCTCCTTTCTCTTCCAGAACTTTCTTGAATTCTTCATAAGTATCCACCCTGGTGATATTATTTTTTCTGAATTCAAATGCTTTGTTGTAAATATCCTGCTGAATAGTTTTCAACAGATCTTCGATATAAGAATCAAGTCCTTCAATAGAACGAACTTCTTTTGTCAGGTTATCTCTTCTTGCGATTTCAACAGATTTGTTCTCCAGGTCTCTTGGTCCCATGGCGATTCTTACAGGAACTCCTTTCAGTTCGTATTCTGCGAATTTCCATCCTGGTTTGTTCTGAGTATCATTGTCAAATTTCACAGAAATTCCTTTTGCTCTCAGTTTAGCCTGAATATCCAAAGCCACTTCGCTGATTTGTTCCAATTGCTCTTCCCCTTTGAAAATAGGAACTATTACTACCTGAATTGGTGCAAGAGTAGGAGGCAGTACCAATCCGAAATCATCAGAGTGTGTCATAATCAAAGCTCCCATCAGACGGGTTGAAGTTCCCCATGATGTTGCCCATGCATGTTCAATTTTTCCTTCTTTGTTGGTGAATTTTACATCAAATGCTTTTGCAAAATTCTGACCCAGGAAGTGTGAAGTTCCGGCCTGTAAGGCTTTTCCGTCCTGCATTAATGCTTCAATACAATAAGTTTCATCAGCTCCTGCAAATCTCTCAGAAGGTGTTTTTAACCCCTGGATAACAGGAATAGCCATAAAGTTTTCTGCAAAATCTGCATATACCTTATTCATCTTTTCTGCTTCTTCAACGGCTTCATCTTTTGTAGCGTGAGCAGTGTGCCCTTCCTGCCATAAGAATTCAGCAGTTCTTAGGAAAAGACGTGTTCTCATTTCCCAACGGACAACATTAGCCCATTGGTTGATCAATATCGGTAGGTCTCTGTAAGACTGAATCCAGTTTTTGTATGTGTTCCAGATTATAGCTTCTGAAGTAGGACGAACGATAAGTTCTTCTTCCAGTTTTGCATCCGGGTCCACAATCAGCTTGGATGGGTTATCCGGATCCGTCTTTAATCTGTAGTGGGTAACAACAGCACATTCTTTTGCAAAACCTTCTGCATTCTTTTCCTCTGCCTCAAACAAGCTCTTGGGCACAAAAAGCGGGAAGTATGCGTTAACGTGACCTGTTTCCTTGAATTTCTTATCCATTTCATCACGCATTTTTTCCCAGATCGCATAGCCATACGGTTTGATCACCATACATCCACGCACGCCTGAGTTTTCAGCTAAATCAGCTTTTACAACCAGCTCATTATACCATTTGCTGTAATCTTCGCTTCTTGAGGTTAATTTTGCCATTATTTTTTTTAATTTTTTTAACTTTTGTACATTATTGTTATCTAAAAATAAAAATCTATTTTTGATAGATTTTTTTACCAGTATTTTGGTACATTTTTGGTACAGATTGCAAATATAATTTAAATTAAAAATTTTTACGTTATCATGAAAAGAAATATACATAAAAATTTGCTTGGTCTGCTAAGATCCAAAGGGATTCTGGCTATATCAGGCGGATTATTACTTGTGTCTTGTGGTGCTCAGATGGGAGGGTATAGCGAGACAGACGGGGTGTATTACGACCCCAATAAGGATACGCTACCTGAAGGAGTTATCATCAATGATAGCGGAAACAGAGTAGGAGAATATTATGACTACTATCAGGATTCCAATGTAATTCAGAATGCACAGGCGAATAACCGTGAGCAGGAGAACAGATATAATGACTGGAGCGGGACCAATCCAAATTGGAATACCACTGCTACAGATTCCGACTGGGGACTTTATGCAGGTTCTCAGACAAACTACTATGACAACTCTTGGGGATGGGGATCTCCGTGGGGATGGTATGGTGGTTATAGCCCATATTGGGGATGGGGCTGGAACCGCGGCTGGGGCTGGGGTGCAAGCCTTTCCTGGGGATGGGGCGGATCATTCGGCTGGGGCTGGGGAGGCTCTTTCGGATGGGGAAGTCCATACTGGGGCTACTCTCCTTATTGGGGAGGATATTATGATCCATTCTGGGGCGGGTACTACGGAAACCCATATTGGGGATACGGAGGAGGCTACTGGGGTGGCGGCTATTACAACAGACCTGTTTACAGAAGAAGCGGTATCAGTGGAGGAGGATTCCAGAATACAGGGGTAGCCAACGCAGTTTACAGAACGAATACAGCTAACTCAGGATTCAGAAATAGCAACGGAAATGGCGGATTCAGGAACACCAATAACGGCGGTTTCAGAGACTCTAACTCAAATGGCGGCTTCAGGGGCAACTCCGGAGGCTTCAGAAACGGAAGTTCAGGAGGTTTCAGAAATACTCAGTCCAATGGTGGATTCCGTAATTCTGCACCACAAACAAGACCTAACTATAATTATCAGCAGCCACAGCCAAGATACAATAACGGAGGCTTCAGATCTAATGATTCCGGAGGTTTCAGATCCAGCGGAGGTTTCAATGGCGGAGGCGGAGGCTTCAGAGGTGGTTCTTCTGGCGGCGGCGGAATGAGATCCGGTGGCGGCGGCAGAGGAGGCTTCAGATAATTGTTCAAACTAATAAACTATAAAAAAATAATGTTAAAAAAATCTTTAGTATTAATGAGTATTTCTGCTGCATTTTATGCGCAGGCTCAGGATGTTTCTGTGATAAGAAATACTGTAGAAGTTTACTCAAGTACTCCTATGGTGGGATCAGCTAAGTTTAATGCAATGGCTGGAGCTAATGGTGCGCTGGGTGGTGATGCAAATTCTTTGCTTACGAACCCTGCAGGTTTAGGAGTAGCTATTTCAGGAGAGGTTTCAGGAACTTTATCTATTTTAGGAAATAAAAACAGCAGTTCTTTAGCGGGAGCTACCATAGATTATAGCAAAACGAAAGGTGATCTTGGAAATGCCGGAGGAATCATTGCTTTTCCTCTGATGACAGAAACAGGATGGAAGTTTATCAATATAGGTATTAATTTCTCCAACCAGACGCTGGACAATGTAATCCAGTCACCGGGAAATAATAATATCGTGTATGCTTTTGATAAGGATGATATCACCAAAGATGCTGCATTGGCAGGCCATATGTATGAAAGATATGGTAATTTGTCAAAGATGAGCTTTGGGGTTGGGGCTAATTATAATCATAATTTATATTTAGGAGCAGGTTTTAATTTCTTTAATGCTTCACTGGACCAGTATGACAGCTTATTTTATCGAAATCTGGCAAATAATTCTACGGAAGGATTCAGTAAGCAGGATACCCCTTATTCAGAAAGATCTTCAGGTTTTTCAGCTTCCTTAGGGGTGATCGGAAAGCTAAGCCCTAATTTCAGAGTGGGAGCATCCCTTGAGACGCCTACATTCTGGACAATAGACAGAAATTATTATTTCTACAACGATCCTGTTTACGGAGATGATATGGGTGCTGAAAACAGAAAGTTTACTTCACCGCTTAAAGCAACTGTGAGTGCAGCTTTTGTAGCAAGTAAAAATTTCTCATTAAACGTAGATTATACCCTTGGCCTTACAAAACCTGATTATAAAGTATATGGAGGTGCAGAAAGAGAATTGAATGACTTCTTTAAAGATAATTACAAGAACCTTTCGGAAGTAAGAGTAGGAGCTGAGTACCGGGTACAGCAGTTCAGACTGAGAGGTGGGTATTCTTACCAGTCAAGTCCGTTTGATGCCCTTACAATCAGCAGGTTTAATGATGCCGGTACTGTGGGTGACCAGTCTTACAGCAATCTGATGCTAAGTGACAGAAATACGCTTTCATTCGGTATCGGATATGATTTCAAATCATTCTACATCGATGCATCTTATCAGAACATCTCCTCTAAATATACCAACCCTTTTATGAGAGGATATATGGGGGATAATTTTGACTCATCTTATTATTCTTCGAGTAAAATCTTTGAAAGTGATTCGTATGCTGTAAGCGATGTGAAAAACAACAGAAATAATTTCTTCCTTACATTAGGATGGAAATTCTAAGCTTTACGTAAGCCATATAATAAAAGCTCCGGATATTCCGGAGCTTTTAATTTTTTTAATGAGAATGAGCAGTGGGATGCTGGTGAAAAAGATGCATCATCAATGCAAGTGAAACTCCTAAAACAACCAGCCCGATTTTTACCCAGTCTATATTGTGATTTTTATTGCTTTCAAAAATGATAACGGATGAAATATGCAGGAAAATTCCGCCTACAACAGCCAGAAAATAAGGCTGAAGATCCGGATTGAAATAATTCCCCAATAACATTCCCATGGGAGAAGCCAGTGCAAATAAGGCTACAATGAGAATAGAGGGATAAGATGAGGAAGCTTTTGATTCTCCTTTTCTGTTAAATAAAAATGCTCCCAGAATAAATGATATGGGCAGATTGTGAAATACAATTCCCCAAAGGTAAGGCGACATCTCGTGCTGTTCATTAGCCAAAGGAATTCCTTCAATAAAAGCATGGATGAATAATCCCACCATTAAAGCAACGGGAAGAATATTATGTTCATTATGATGATGGAAGTGTCCGTGCTCAAAACCTTTGGTAAGAGCCTCCAGAATCATCTGGAGAAGTACTCCTGCGATAACGAATATCCCAAGGTTGCTGCTTCCGGATGAGGTATAAACCTGGGGAAAAACTTCGTTGAGACAGATCGTAATCAGAAAGCCGGCACTTAATATCAGAAGGTTTTTGGCCAGCTTCTCTTTCTTACCAAAGTATTTTCCCAGAAATACTCCTGTTACGACACTTAAAATCAGTAAAAATACTGTTGTCATTATTTTTTCTTAAATAAATTGATGCATCGCGGGGAATTTTCTTTTTTAAATTCATTCAGCTGATAATCTCCCCAGATTTTAATTCTTTCAAACCCACATTCAGAAGCATAACTGTGGATGGCTTCCAAGGTGTGAAGCTTTACTTTTTCAAAGAAATGAAAAGGTTTACCGTCTGCTTCAAAACGGATATCTTTGATGATATGCCTGCCTTCGATCTTCTTAAGGATTCTGAATTCAATATCCCCACGGTTAATCGTGGTTTCAGGAACCAAAGTATTTCTTACAAATTCCTCATTCAGATAGTCCAGTACAAAATATCCTCCCGGTTTTAAAACATTGTAAACCGACTGAAATACCTTTTTGTCATCGTTTTCATTGTCAAAATACCCAAAACTCGTAAATAAATTGAATACCGCATCCATAGGATCTGCATCAATCGGGTTTCTCATATCATGAACTTCAAAAAGCAGGGTTTGATTTTCATACTGTTTGTCAGATTCAATACTTTGTCTTGAAAGGTCCAATCCCAAAACATCATACCCTAATTTGTTGAGGAAAACCGAGTGTCTTCCCTTACCGCAGGCAAGATCTATGATTTTCGACTGAGGCGGAAGCTGGAGATCCGCAGTGAGCTTTGTAATGAAGTTTTCAGCTTCAGTATAGTCTCTGTTGCTGTAAAGCAAATGATAATAAGGGGTATCAAACCAAGATTCAAACCATTCCATAACGCAAAAATAGTTAAATTTGTGCGGTTAAAAGCAAAGTATTTTACAACATTAAGAGATTGAAAAATTCAATTGGGGAAGAAATCGGATGGTTAATCTTTTAATTATTAAAGCTTTAAATCTTTTAATACATACTTATGGATACAGAAAATATTAAAATACAGATAAAGACATTCTTCGGATTGGAGCAGATTCTGGCAGAAGAAATCAAGAAATTAGGGGGTAGAAATGTTGAAATTAAAAACAGAGCGGTAAATTGTGAAGGAGATCTTGGTTTTCTTTATAAGATCAATTATTCTGCAAGAACAGCATTGAAAATATTGGTGCCGATTCATGAATTTAAAGCTTTTAATCAGCATCAGTTTTATGACAGGTTATTCAGATTTGAGTGGGAAAACTTCATGGATGTTGACCAGTCTTTCTCTATTGATGCAACGGTAAACTCTGAAACATTCAAACATTCTCAGTTTGTCACTCTGAAAATGAAGGATGCCATTGTAGATTATTTCCAGGAAAAATTCAAAAGACGCCCGAATGTGGAAACGAGAAATCCGGATATTAAATTCCATCTCCATATTGACCGGGAGCTGGTGATGATTTCCATGGATTCTTCCGGAGATCCTTTATTTAAAAGAGGCTACAGAAGAGAGCAGGGGGAAGCACCTATCAATGAAGTTCTGGCAAGCGGAATGCTTCAGCTGGCAGGCTGGGACGGAAAGGGAAATTTTCTTGATCCCATGTGTGGTTCGGGAACATTGCTGATTGAAGCTGCGATGATCGCGATGGATCTTCCGGCACAGATTTTCAGAAAGAGATTCGGGTTCCAGAACTGGAATAACTACGATGCAGATCTGTTTGCAAAGATCAAAGAATTCAGAGTAAACAGAATCAGACAGTTTGACGGGAAAATTGTAGGATACGATATTGATGCAAGAATGCTGAATGCGGCAAGAATGAATGTGGAAGCGGCAGAAATGGAAGATGTTATTGAGATTAAAAAACAAAACTTCTTTGATTCTAAAAAAGAACTGTTCCCGTTATTAATGGTATTTAATCCACCATATGATGAGAGAATTTCCATTAATGATGATGACTTCTATAAAAAGATCGGGGATACCTTTAAAACAAATTATCCGAATACACTGGCGTGGCTGATCTCCTCTGATCTGGAAGCAGTGAAGAAAATCGGATTGCGTCCTTCCAGAAAAATCAAACTTTTCAACGGAAAACTGGAAACAAGATTTTTACAGTACGAAATGTATGAAGGAACGAAGAAAGTACATAAGCTGGAGGGTAATAATTAATAAACTCTGAGAATAAATGTCGTGGAATTTTTTTGATGGACTTGAAATAATTGTCAATGTATTGGAACTATTTGGTTCTGATTCATGTTCAACTTCTGATAGAAGCGGCTAAAAATTTTTCGCTAGAGAAGAAAGATTATGGTGACACTATACCGCAGAAATAAGGTTTTGTCATTGCTAGCAATGACAAAAAAACTCAGCACATTGCTGAGTTTTTTTATTCTTTATTCTTAAGGGCTTCCCGTAACCTTTCGTTTTCCTTTTTCAGAAGCTCTATATAGTCTTTTTGATTTTCCAGAAGAAATTCAGGGACGTTGCAATAATAATTTCCACTTACTGTTGCAATTTCATTATTGCTTACTGTATTGCTTACTGTTCCAATATTATTACTATTGGTATTATTTTCAAAATTATTGATCAGTTTCGCTTCATCTTCTTCATAGATTTCTTCTACAGGAACTTCCAGAAAGCGGGCGATTTTTTCCCATTCGTCATTTCTTATAGATACATCACCACTTTCCTTTCTGGAGTAGTTAGATACATCTGTAGCCATGAAATCTGCCACTTGCTGTTGTGTGATACCTTTTCTTTTTCTTACGTTGCGTAGTTTTTCTTTTTGCATGACCCGTATTTTCTACAAATATGCAAAATATTACGCGAAAAAATATTCCTTTTTTTCAGAAATTGCAGGGGAAAAAGTTTTCTCAATTATTGAGAAGCTTTTTGTATACAGTTAGAGTAGCGCTTTTTCTACTTCCATTGCCATTCCGTAGGAATCTAAAATCAGATGCTATGATTTGAATAATAAAAAGGTTGTACCCGTCAGTACAACCTTTTTTTATCTTGCCAGTGAAGGGGCAAACCCATACTGTTTTTTAAAAGCATGCGAAAAATGCGACAGGTCCTCAAAGCCTACTTCCAGAAAAACATCGGAAGGTTTTTTATTCTTTTCTGACAAATGATAGTAGGCCAGTTCAAGACGCTTTTGGGTAAGCCACCGTTGCGGAGTGGTCTGAAAAATTTTTCGGAAATCCCGGTTGAACGTAGATAAGCTTCTTCCTGTCAGATAGCCAAATCGTTCCAGAGGCATATTGAACATATAATTCTTTTCCATAAAATTAATCAGGTCCACTTTTCCCGGCTCATCAAAATCAGCAAGTACAGCATCTATATCCGGATCAATTTCCCTTAAAATACTGATGGCCTCAGTGATCTTTAAATCAGCAATGTTTTCAGGAAACGGCCCTTCAATTTCAAAATAAGGAATAAGTGAGGTAAGACAGCTCTTCAGAAGCGGGTGGCTGCTGAAACTGTGGATACTGGATTCCCGCTGGCTGTTTTTCTTTTGATGATCAACAGAACTGTAAAAATCTCTGAGGCGCTCTGTCGTAAGATGCATCACTACAGCCTTATGTGGCAGCCCGTCTTTCGGATAATTGATAATGGTAGCAAGATGATTTCTTGGAATCAGGAAAATATCTCCTGTCTTAAATAAATAGGTTTTATCTGCCTGGATAATTTTTGTTTCTCCTGATATGAACCAGACCAACATATGGTATTCAAAAACCGTTTCCGTTTTGAAGAGCCTGTCATCATAACTGGAAAGCTTGATATCCGGTGTGAGGTATTGTATCTGGAAATCCATTGTCAAAAGTTTAATATTACAAATGTATTTAAAAACAATTACTTGGTTTCAAACCGGAATCCAAGCATCTCTTCACTTAATTTCCATAAACGTTCTGCATTTTCCGTATCAATAGAATAGGGCTGTACTCCACGGATGGTTGCCGGTTCATCAAACCTGTGCTCAATTTGTCCTCTGTCTATTTCAGCAATATCACAGTTTTCACAGTAAACGCCTCCGATTTCTTGAAGTAACGGACTTACAGCACACCAGACTGTAGTGGCAGCTCCTTGTGGGATTGTTTTTAACCGGGTTTGTACTTCAGGTTTGATATTTCCGTTTTCATCGTGTGTCCCAAGCTGTTTAAAAAGTTCGATAGGTTCTTCTCTTCCCAGATCAGTCCCATACACAGAACCCGGATGAACAGAATAGGCTCTGATATGGTGTTCTTTACCTCTTTCATCCAATGCTGCAGCAAATAAATTACAGGCCGTTTTGGATTGTCCGTATCCGGAAAGGGTATCATACTCTCTCCTCTCAAAATTGGGATCTTTAAAATCAAACGGTGCCATCTGATGTCCATAAGAAGAAACACTGATAACCCGTGCACCATTTGATTTTTTCAGTGCCGGCCATAGTTTTGCGGTAAGATGGAACTGTCCCAGATAATTGGTTGCCAGTTGAGACTCGATGCCTCTGCTGTCCCTGCGGAGAGGTACCCACATGATTCCTGCATTATTAATAAGAATATCCAGACTCCGGCCTGATGCTGTAAATCGTTCTGCAAAAGCATCAATGGATGCCGGGTCCATCAGATCCATTTTTTCAAGTTCAATATTTTCAATTCCTGTGAGATTTTTTCCTGCCTTTTCAATATCCCTTGCAGGAATAATAACATGGGCTCCGGCTGAAGTAAGTGCTTTTGTGGTTTCGAGACCTATTCCTGCATAACCGCCGGTAATGATCACCGTTTTTCCGGTCAGATCAATTCCCTGAATAACTTCCTGAGCTGTTGAATAAGCATTAAAGCCTGAGTTAATAGGTTGCTGTAATGCGCTGATCATTGTTTCCATTTTTTATTGGTTTAAATTTCTATAGCAAAATTAGGATGGATTCCCGGTGCTTATTTTGTTTAAAATGCCAAATAACTTGGTCCAGAATTTCATGTGTAATCCCCATTCATTAAGGTAAATAAACTCAATATCGTTAATTTCTCTGAATAAGCTGTTAAACTGTTTGTAGGTTGTTCCGCGAATAAGTAATTTTGAAAAATTTTCAATTTGAAGCCCACTATTTCCATTGTCGTTGCTATTTATAACCGAAAAGACGAACTTTTTGAGTTGCTGACTTCCCTTACCCAGCAGACGGATAAGGAGTTCGAGATCATTATTGTAGATGATGGTTCTCTCATCGACCTGAAGCCTACCATTAAAAATTTTGATGGAATTCTGGATATTAAATATTTCAGAAAAGATAATTCAGGACCCGGACTGACCCGAAACTATGGTGCAGCAAGAGCAGCAAATGAGTGGCTGGTATTTGTAGACAGTGATGTCATCGTTGAAAAAGATTATATAGAGCATATTAAAAACGATATCCTGACCATTCCCTGTGATGCTTTTGGAGGAGCAGATAAAGCGCATAAAGGATTTAACCTGATGCAGAAAGCCATTTCCTATTCTATGACATCGGTGTTTACAACCGGAGGAATCAGGGGAAGTAAGAAAGCGGTTTCCAAATTTCAGCCCCGAAGTTTTAATATGGGCGTGAAAAAAGAAGTCTTTAAGAAAGTGGGCGGGTTTTCTGAAATGAGAATCGGTGAGGATCCGGATCTTTCTATGACGCTTTGGGAAAACGGATTTACCACTGCTTTTTTTGATGATATTGCCGTTTATCATAAACGCAGAGTCGATTTTGGGAAATTTTCCAAACAGGTCTATCAGTTTGGTTGTGCAAGGCCGATTCTTAACCAGAGACATCCGGATTATGTGAAAATCTCTTTCGCATTTCCTACCTTATTTATGTTAGGATATGTAATGGGCTTCCTGGAGTATTTCATCATGCATAGAGGAATCATCCTTGCTTTTTATGGCTTGTATACTTTCCTGGTGTTGTTTCATGCCTTATTCCTGACTAAAAATATCAGTATTGCCGGAATGGCGGTTATTTCCACTTATATCCAGATGTTTTCTTACGGATATGGTTTCTTAAAATCCTGGATTTTGCTGAATGTTTTCAGAATGAAACCTGAGGATGCCTTTCCGCATCATTATTATAAGAAATAGTAAGATGTAATTTTTAAGTTTGGGCTAAAGCCCATTCCTATTGATTTTCTTTAGCAGGAATTATTATACACAAAGTTGTCATTCCGTAGGAATCTAAAATTATATGTTGTGATTTAAACCAAAATAAAAAAGGCTGTTTCAAAAACGAAACAGCCTTTTACAATAAATTTAGGATATGGAAATGTTTTCATGGTGGTTAAGAACTCCTACTTTCAGCATACATTCCTTCATTTTCTGGTAAGTTCTTTTGATATCGTGGTCAAGACCGATGGAGAATCTGATCAGCCCGTCAGAAATGCCTATGGAAGCCCTTTCTTCTTCAGGAATTTCAGAGGAGGTAGATTTTCCTGAGCATGAGAATAAGGTTTTATAGAAGCCTAAGCTTACTGCGAGATAACCCAGGTTTTCTGTCTGCATCAGTTCCATCAGTTCGTTTGCTTTTTCTGTAGTTCCGGCATCCAGCGTCAGCAATCCTCCGTATCCGTACTCTTCATGAATCATGCTTTTCATCAATTCATGGTTTTTGTGTGATGGCAATCCCGGATAAGATACTTTTAATCCGTCTTTTTCGAATCTTTCCGCAAGATACATGGCATTGTGGCTATGTTGTTTGATTCGGATATGTAATGTCCTCAGGTTTTTCAGAATGCTTGAAGATCTCAAACTGTCCATCGTAGGCCCAAGAAGCATACATGCTCCTGAATTCACATTTTTAGTATCGTCAATGAAAGCCTGTGTGGCACAATATACACCTCCTACCGTATCACTGCTTCCGTTGATGAATTTTGTCAGGCTGTGAATCACAACATCTGCCCCGAATAATGTAGGAGAGATCGAAAGAGGAGAGAAGGTATTGTCTACAATCAGTTTCAGGTTATGTTTTTTACAGATTTCAGAAAGTTTTCGAAGGTCTGCCACCTCAAGAAGCGGATTGCTCACACTTTCGCAATAAATAACCTTAGTATTGGGAGTGATGGCATTTTCTATAGATTCGAAATTGTTGATATCAACAAAAGTAGTTGCTACATTAAACTGGGGAAAGAAGTTTTTAAGAAAAGCATAGGTTCCTCCGTAGATGGTTCTGCTTGAAATAATATGGTCTCCGCTTTTGCATACCTGCATTAAAACGGAAGTGATAGCTCCCATACCGGATGCTGTAACATTGGCTGATTCTGTGTTTTCCATCTTGGCAAGAGCCTGAGCCAGGTAAAGGTTCATCGGGGATGAATGTCTGGAATACAGATAGCATCCTTCAGCATTTCCTTCAAAAGTATCAAACATGGTCTTTGCAGAAAGGAATGTATACGTAGAGCTGTCAGAGATAGAAGGATTCACTCCTCCGAATTCACCAAAATACTGAAGATCCTGGATCTCATTGGCTGCGTTAAAGTTTTCCATAAATATCGTTTTTATTTTATGGTCTCAATTTGCATTAATTTGTTAATTATTACAACATAAATTTGAATTTATAGAAAATAAAACTGTAAAATATTGGTTATTTAGAAAAAATATTTAGTATCTTCGGGATTGTTAAATTTTCACCAAAAAAATATCTATGGAACTTGACGAAACTGACAGGAAACTCCTGTATTTTTTACAGGAAGACTGCAAACAAACCACCAAAGAACTGTCCGGTAAGCTGGGATTGTCTGTTACAGCAATTTATGAGCGTGTCAAAAAGCTTGAAAATGCGGGCGTTATTTCAAAATATGTAGCCTTGCTGGACAAGAGTAAAGTTAAGAAAAACTTTATTGTGCTTTGCCACGTAAAATTAAGCCAGCACAAAAAAGAATTTGTACTTCAGTTTGAGAAGGAAGTGATGGATCTTGAAGAAGTTACAGAATGCTTTCATGTAAGCGGAGATTATGATTATATCCTTAAGATAGGGGTGAAAGATATTGAAGATTACCGCAGTTTTATGCTGACGAAACTTACAACGCTTCAGCATATTGCAAGCACACACAGTTCATTTATGATTTCCGAAGTAAAAAATACAACAGCAATCGTATTATAGATTACCGAAACTTTTGACTTAAATTGAACGGGAGATTAATCCTTATCAATCTCCTTGGTGACTTTATCAATAAAATAATGAAGCCTTTTAATCTCGGTTCTGCCTCTGTTTTTGTCATTCAAAAAACAGGTCGTCACGATAACCGTTTTTAAATCCGGGATGACACAGATAAGCTGTCCTCCATAGCCGGTTGCTACAAAAGCCTGGTGACCGTTGGTTTTTCTTCGCCACCAGTAATAGCCATATCCGTTGGCATCCGGCATTACATCCCAGGAATCCAGTTTTACGTGTTCAGCTGTAGATTCCTGGATCCACTTCTGGGATACAATCTGCCTGCCTCCCAATTTTCCGTTGTTCAGGATCATTAAGCCAAATTTCAACATATCTTCAGGCTTCATAAAAAGCTCAGACCCTGCAAGATTTCTGTTCATTGAATCCGTATCCCATTGGGAAACGTTCATTTTTAAAGGTCTGAAAAGATTTTCTGTTGCAAATTGCTTCAGACTGGTTTTTACAATTTTTGCCAGTGCAGCGCCAAAAAGGTGAGATTCGCCGCTGTTGTAATTGAATACAGTTCCCGGATACTCCTCAAAAGGAAGATCCAGCACAAACTTCACAGGATCACCGGAAAATGACATCGCTGTTGAGATTTTTGAATTTTCAACCCAGTCAAATCCTCCCTGCATGGTCAGCAGATTTTTTAACGTTAATGTATTTCTTATTGAATCGTGAAGCACTTTTCCTTCGATATTGGAAATATTTTTGAAACTGCTCCTTGAAACATTGTATTCCGGAAGGATTTTTAAAACCGGAGTGTTGAGATTGGGAAGTAAGTTTTTATCCTTTGCAATTCCCGCAAGAACAGAAACGATACTTTTGGTAACAGATTTTATACTGAAAACAGTCTCTTTGCCGGCTCCGTGAGAATATTGCTCATAAATTATCCTGTCATTCTGAGAAACAATGAAAGATCCCAGAGAAGGAATACTGTCGTTGATTTCTTTGGTAAATCTGTCTGTGAATTCTTTGGGTAATTCTTTGTTGAAAGCAGCCTGTGACTTTACTTCAGGACAGGATAGGATAAGACACAGCATTGTCATAACCTGCAGTACTTGCTTGGATCTCATTGTTAAAAAAAAGGATAAATTATTAGTGGAGAAAATTATAAATTAAAATCTGTCCGAAATAGAATAATACCCCAATTTTGGACAGATTTCAGCTGATGTTTTCAACTCTCTAAGTTATGAAATAACAATGAAATTTGAAATATACTTTGAAATTTTTTTACAATGATTTTTGGAAAAAGAAATTATACCAGAACTCCGTTTTTGGAAGAGATAGGATCAGGAAGTTCTGTTTCTCCGCCTAGCTGAAGAAGATCAATTTCAATGGTTCTGCAGATAGAAAGCATAGGAACGTCAAACATCAGCCCTGCAAAAGGATTTTCGGAATAATCTCCCACCAGTTCCATAATGATATAGATCCATCCGATGATGATACAGAAAGGAATTGAGGTCCAGATTCCCCAGTCGCCAAGCTTTGCGAACTCGTTTACCAATCCTAATGGAAGAAGCATGATAAACAGGATATTAAAAACAAAGGCTGTACTGGCAAATTGTCTTGGTGAAGGAAATTTCTTGATTCTTTCTGCCTGCCCCTGGAAATTATAAAATTCATTCAGACTGTTCTGCAGCTGAGTCTGGTTAAAATCTGTGATAGCATTCATGTTTTTCAGCTCATTGATATCTTTTGCCTGTTGGGCAATCAGGTAAGTAGCGAAGTTTTTATAATCATTTTTAAGATCATATTCCTCTTCTGAAAGGTATTTATGTAAGAAAATAGGAGCTCTTCCGTAATCAGGAAATCCTGCTTTGATCAGTCTGTTCCTTCTCAGGTTGATGTTCCCGAATTTATTTTCTGTACTGATATGCTCCCATTCCGTTGGAACCAGAAGCTGCTCACGGAAAGTATACAGCCATGCAATATGGCGGTAAACAATTTTTCTTTTACGGTCTTCAAGATCAAATACACCGATTTCTTCATTTTTAGTATCAAAAGCGTATACCATAGAAGCAAACGAGCGGCTTGAATTCACAATTCCACCCCAGATTTTTCTGGCTTCCCAAAGTCTGTCGTACGCCTGGTTGTTTTTAAAACCCACAAGGAATGCTTCTGCAGTACCAATCAGGGCAACAGGAACCCATGGAATGGTCATCCATTGCCAGTTGAAGAAATAGAACAGCACAGCGATCAGGGTACACCAGATTGAAATCAGGATGAGGTGAAAACCTGATAAATTGAGAACCTGCTTATAATTAACATATTTGGTTGTAATCATAAAAACGTATGAAATTTGGAGTGCATATAAACAAAATGAATACCAAAATGAGGTATCCGTTCTGTTTATTAAAATTAATAAAAAAACCTCTGAAAAATCAGAGGTTTCATATATTTAATATTTCAGCATTTCTTCGATCTTCTTGGAAAGCTTCTCTGCATTCGGAAGCATTTCTTTTTCCAGTACAAGATTGATGGGTACAGCAGGTACATCCAGTGATCCCATTGTTTCTACAGGAGCATCAAGATACCTGAAGCAGTTTTTAGAAATACGGTGTGCAAATGCTTCTGCAAATGAGTTATTAAGTTGCTCTTCAGTTAGAACAATACACTTTCCATGTGTTTTCACTTTTTCGAAAACAAGTTCTTCATCAAGAGGAATTAAAGTTCTTAAATCGATCACTTCAACTCTTCCGTTGAAATTTTTGGCTGCTTCTTTAGCCCAGTAAACACCCATACCATAAGTAACGACCAATAAAGTTCTGCCTTTTTCTGTTTCAGCCTGATCAGCTTCGATGATTACTTTACCTTTTCCGAACGGAAGTATATAGTCTTCGGCCGGTTCTATGGTTTTTGCATCTTCAGTTCCCGGAACTTTACTCCAGTATAATCCTTTGTGCTCAAGCATCACTACAGGATTCGGGTCGTAATAGGCTGCTTTTAATAAACCTTTAAAGTCTGCAGCATTGCTTGGGTATGCTATTTTGATTCCTTTGATATTGGCAAGAATACTTTCAACACTTCCACTGTGGTAAGGTCCGCCACCTCCATATGCTCCGATAGGAACACGGATAATATTGCTTACCGGGAATTTCCCGCCACTTAAATAACTTGATTTTGAAATCTCTGTAATTAACTGGTTAATACCCGGATAGATATAGTCAGCAAACTGAACTTCAACGATCGGTTTTAATCCAACAGCACTCATGCCAGCTGTAGACCCAATAATATAAGCTTCCTGAATAGCCGTGTTAAACACTCTTTTGCTTCCGAATTTTTTTCCTAGCGTAACCGTTTCACGGAAAACCCCACCTATCCTTTCTCCTACATCCTGTCCATAAAGAAGGGCCTCAGGATGTTTCCACATTAATTCCTGAATGGCGTGGATTGCGGCGTCTACCATTACAATTTTTTCACCGTTAGCAGGTTCACGTGTTCCTGTTTCTTCCGTGATAGGAGTAGGAGCAAAAACATGCTGCATTACGGTTTCAGGCTTCGGGTCTTCTGCGTTTTTAGCTTTTTCGAAAGCTTCTTCTGTTTCAAGACGTGCTTTTTTTGTAATTTGCTTTAAAAGATCTTCGTCAACACCTGCTTCCAGTAAATATTTTCTAAGGATTTCTCCCGGATCTTTTGCTCTGTGTTTAGTTAAATCTTCTTCATCTCTATAGAATTCTCTTCTTACTCCGGAAGTATGATGTCCGATCAGTACTGTTTTGGCGCAAACAACTAAAGGTTTTCTTTCCGTTCTTACAAAATCTACAGCTTTTTTCATAGCTTCGAAACTTTCCACAAAATCAGTTCCGTCTACTCTCATTCTGCTTAATCCTGTGAATCCTGCTACAAAATCGTAGGCGTCACAAGTTCTTGCTTCTTCCTTGGTTACAGAAATTCCCCATTCATTATCCTGAACAAGAAAGATGATAGGAAGCTGGTGCAGGGCAGCAAACTGTAATGCCTCACTCACTTCACCTTCTGTAACTGAATTGTCCCCAAGACTGCAGACAACAACAGGGTTGTTTTCAAAATTCTGAAGGTTAAAATCCTGAATATATTTGATTCCCTGTGCTACTCCCGTCGTAGGTATAGTCTGCATTCCGGTTGCGGAACTCTGGTGAATGATCTTTGGCTTGTTCTCATCTCTGCTGGAAGGATGCGAATAGTAAGATCTTCCTCCCGAAAAAGGGTCGTCAGCTTTAGCCAGTAATTGGAGCATTAATTGGTAAGGTTCAAAACCAATGCCTAAAAGAATACTTTCATCTCTGTAATAAGGAGAAACCCAGTCTTCTTTTTTTAACTGATAAGCTGTTGCAAGCTGGATGGCTTCGTGACCTCTTGAAGTACTGTGAACATATTTGCATACGTTTCTGTTTTCTTCGTAAATATCAGCCATTGCCTTGGCGAGCATCATATGATTATACGCTTTGAGTAATATATCTTGAGAAACTTTTTCGTGAAGTGCATTTTCCATAGGAAGCAAATATACATAAAAAAACAAAATACTAACAACTGTTAGTATTTTGTAATAAATTCATTGATTTACTGCATATTCTATAATTATTTTTTTTAAGATAAGTCTTTTTTAGCCTTCTGTTTTGCTAATTTAAGTGTGAGAAGATAAATGAATTTCTGGATAATTATAATAATTAAGTTTTTTTATAGGCTATTGATTTCTATGCGCAGTTAAGGTATTTTTATTGATAATTTCGATATTGAGTTTCAAAAATGTTGATTGTTTATCTTGTAATATTCAGAATGTAATTCGAAAAAATGAAGTAACTTTACATTCTCTTTTATAAAAAAGTTAGAGCATTATATGTATTTAATTTTTGACACAGAAACAACCGGTTTACCAAAAAATTTCAACGCTCCGCTTTCAGATTCGGATAACTGGCCGAGAATGGTACAGATTGCCTGGCAGCTGCACGATGATGACGGGAACTTGATTGAAAACCAGGATTATATAATAAAACCTGAAGGGTATGATATTCCCTTCAACGCAGCTAGGATTCACGGGATTACCACGAAAATTGCCAATGAGGAAGGACGAGATCTTCAGGAGATTTTGGAAGAATTTTCCAAAGTTTTGGAAAAGGTAAGAGTGGTTTCCGGGCATAATGTAGAGTTCGACTATAATATTGTAGGAGCAGAATTTTACAGGAAGAATCTTAAAGACAATCTCCAGGAAAAGCCCAAAGCGGATACCATGATTTTGGGTACCGACTTCTGTCAGCTTGGTGGAGGTCGTGGAGGAAGATTTAAACCTCCGAAACTTGAAGAGCTTTATGAGAAGCTTTACGGAAGTAAGTTTGATGAAGCCCATAATGCTGCAGCCGATGTTAATGCAACGGCCAGAGCTTTCTTCGAAATGGTAAGAATTGGGGTGGTTCCTGCAGAAACATTAAAGATTTCGGAAGACCAGCTGGCTTATTTCAAGAGTCTTTACCCGGGTCCGATAAAGCCTTTCAATATTGTTATCAGAAGGCAGGTTGCTGATTTTCATAATAAGAAAAAGCAACAGGATTTTGGAAGCATTGATGAAATTGATTTAGGTAAATATTTCAATTTTGATAACCATAGTGTTTTCTCTACACTTACAGCTACTTCAAGTATCAATGATCTGATTAAAAAAGCTTCTGATGAAAACTTTCCAGCTGTCGGAATGGTGGATCTCGGAAATATGATGGGAGCTTTTAAGTTCGTTTCAGCAGTGGAAGGGGCTAATGCAGACAGAGCGAAAAAACATAAAGAATATCTTGCTAAAAAACAGGAAGCAGAAGAAAACGGAACAGAATTTAATGAAGAAGAACCTGTTTCAGAACCGCTTATTCCTGTCGTGGGGTGTGAATTTTATATTTCAGACCGTTACGAGCAAAAGCAGTTTACCAAGGATGATCCTGACAGGAGAACGCAGGTAGTGCTTCTGGCAAAAGATTTTAACGGGTATAAAAACCTGGCAAAGCTTTCCAGTATTGGTTTCCTTAAAGGATTCTATTTTGGAGTTCCAAGGGTAAGCCGTGAACTGATTGCCCAGTATAAAGAAGGAGTTATAGCTTTAACTTCCGGGATTATGGGAGATATTCCTGATGCCATCTTAAATACCGGTGAACAGAAAGGGGAAGAGCTTTTCAAATGGTGGAAAGATACTTTTGAAGATGATTTCTATGTCCAGATTCAGAATCATAAACTGCCTGAAGAAGAGCATTTGAATGAAGTGCTTTTATATCTGGCGGATAAGTATAATGTCAAAATCTTAGCTCAGAACGAGACTTTTTACACCAATAAAGATGATGCCAATATCCAGGATATTGTAAGCTGTATCAAAGATGGTGAAAAACTCACAACACCTATCGGAAAAGGATTTGGAAAACGAAGAGGGCTGGCGACAGGTGAGTATTACATCAAGAATTCTGATGAGATAAAAGAAGCCTTTTTAGCTTATCCGGATGCATTTGATGCTTATGAAGAATTTACGGCAAAATTTAAACCTTATACCTTAAAAAGAGATGTACTCCTGCCGAAGTTTGATATTCCCGAAGAATTTATCCATGCAGAGGATGAGGCAGACGGAGGGAAAAGAGGAGAGATGGCTTATTTGACGCATCTTACCTATGAAGGGGCAAAAAACAGATATGGAGCAGATGGTATTACTGAAGAAATTAAGGAACGTCTTGACTTTGAGCTTGAAGTAATTGCCAATACCGGTTATCCTGGATACTTCCTTATTGTACAGGATTTCTGTAATGAAGCCCGTAAAATGGGCGTTTGGGTTGGTCCGGGAAGGGGTTCCGCTGCAGGATCTGCAGTAGCTTACTGTATTGGAATTACCAATGTAGACCCTATTAAATACGACCTCCTTTTTGAGAGGTTCCTGAACCCGGAAAGGGTATCTATGCCCGATATTGATATTGATTTTGATGATGAAGGAAGAGACAGGGTTATCAAGTGGGTAATTGAAAAATACGGACAGAGTCAGGTAGCACAGATTATTACCTATTCTGTACTTGGAGGGAAGTCTGCGATTAAAGATGCCGGAAGAGTACTGGATGTTCCGATTCCGGATACGAATAATATTGCCAAGCTGATTCCTTCCACACCCGGAATGAATATTGCCAAAGCTTTGGCGAAATATGATAAACTAAAGCCGGAAGAACAGATGCTCGTTGATGAAATGAGGTACGTTCTGGAGAGTCCGGATGATTCGCGGCACGGTGTTCTGGCCAGTGCTAAAAAGATGGAAGGCTGTATCAGAAATACCGGAATTCACGCCTGTGGGGTGATCATCACACCTGAAGATGTGAGTAATCTGGTTCCTGTGACGATTGCAGCCAAAGATGCTGATATCCTGGTGTCTCAGTTTGACAACTCGGTGGCGGAAAGTGCAGGCCTTCTGAAGATGGACTTTTTAGGACTCAGAACACTGACGATCATTAAAGATGCTTTAAAACTGGTGAAGGCACGGCATGGAGTAGATATTGATCCGGATCTTATTCCGCTTGATGATGCCAAAACCTATCAGTTATTTAAAGAAGGAAGAACAGTAGGGATTTTCCAGTATGAAAGTCCCGGCATGCAAAAGTATATGAGGGAGCTTAAACCAACGGTTTTTGCCGACCTTATTGCAATGAATGCTTTGTACCGTCCGGGCCCGATTAAATATATTCCAAACTTTATCAACAGAAAGCATGGAATTGAAGAAATCGTCTATGACTTACCGGAAACGGAAGAATATTTAAAAGAAACATACGGGATTACCGTTTATCAGGAGCAGGTAATGCTTTTATCCCAGAAGCTGGCCAATTTTACCAAAGGTGAGGCTGATACGCTAAGGAAAGCAATGGGTAAAAAGCAGATTGACGTTCTGAATAAAATGTACCCGAAATTCATTGAAGGTGGCCGTAAAAACAACCTGAATGAAGAGAGACTGGAGAAAATCTGGAATGACTGGAAAGCCTTTGCAGAATATGCCTTCAATAAGTCTCACTCAACATGTTATGCCTTTATCGCTTATCAGACCGCTTATTTAAAAGCCAATTACCCGGCAGAATACATGGCGAGTGTGATGAGTAACAACATTAACAATACGGATTCAATTACCATGTTCATGGAAGATTGTAAAAGTATGGGAGTAGATGTATTAGGTCCTGATGTTAATGAATCTCAATATAAATTCTCAGTAAACGAAAAAGGACAGATCCGTTTTGGGTTGGGAGCGATTAAGGGAATTGGTGAAGGCCCAAGTGAGGCGATCACCAGAGAAAGGGAAAACGGAAGATTCAAAAATATTTACGATTTCTTTGAAAGAATTTTACCTTCCCAGATGAACAAGAGGGTAGCGGAGAGTTTGGTGCTTGCCGGTGCATTTGATGAGCTGGATTCTTTCCACAGAGGTCAGTATTTTGATATTGATATGGCCGGGAAAACCAACCTGGAAAGACTGATCAGATACGGGCAAAGCTTCCAGGAAAGTAAAAATGAGATGGAACACTCGTTATTTGCAGATTTTGCGGAAGAAGTTCAGATTGAGCAGCCTAAACTTGCACCATGTCCTGAATGGCCTAATATGCATAAGCTCAATAAAGAAAAAGAGATTATTGGTTTCTACCTTTCTGCACATCCGCTGGATGAATTTAAATATCAGTTCCAGTTTATGCAGGGGCAGCTTTCCAAGAAAGCGGTCCTGGAAAAAGGAGTGGAGGAGAAAATCGTTACAGATGAAGCTCCTGTTCTTGAGCCTGATTCCCAGGATGATGCTGTTGATTTAAGCGAGATTGTTTCTGATGATTTGTCAGTGGGAGAAGAAGAAGTTATAGAAGAAGTGACCAAAAAAGCAGAACCCAAAGGAAATTTCCTGTTCCTGAATCTCGATGAGGTGGATGCTTACAAAGAGCAGGCTTTTGCCAACAAGCAGGAGGAATTGTTTGAAGAGAAAAAGAAAGACTGGAAAACCCTTCAGAAAGAAAGAGAAAATGGCGGCGGAGGAAAAGAGTATACTGTAGCCGGCCTTATTACGGAATACAGAGTTCAGGATGGTTTCAGAAGTGGTGAGAAAGTGGCTTTTGTTACGCTGGAAGACTATTCCGGGTCATATTCATTCAGGTTGGGAGACAGGGATTATATGAGACTGAAGGAAAAACTGGAAGTTCAGAGATTTGTTATTTTTAAAATAAAATTTGCCCAGGTGAAAGACGGAAGAGTCTTTGTTAATGTAGTTGACGTTATAGAGCTTCAGGAAGCATTCGAAAGATTTGCAAAAAGTATATCGCTTGTGATGGATGTAATGGATGTAAGACCTGAAGACCTTGATTTTTTCAGGACAGTTCTGGATAGGAATAAAGGAAATCAAAAACTGAAGTTCTTTATTAAAAACCTTGAAGATGATTCCCATATCGAAGTGCAGTCTATGAAACATTCAGTTGATCTGAACGGAGATCTGATTAAAGAAATTCAGTTATTGAATAAATATGAGTTTTATTTGAATTAGTATATAAATAAAATATGAATATAAAAGAGTGGCTTAGGTCACTCTTTTTTTTTTTTGCATATTGAGGGTGTTTATGAAAAAAAATTAACGTGTTTTTATGTTAATTAGAAAAATTTTCTGAAGTCTATTTTAATAGTATGGTAATTAAAATATTGATTGTCAGTTATTTGTTATTTTTCAACATATTGCGAAATAAATATCAAAATTAAATAAACGTTTGATTTTATTGTGTCTTTATGTTCTTTTTATTTGTTTTTATTTAAAATTTTATGATATTTTTTAGTGTTTTATTTAAAATTTAAATTAATATTTATACATTTACCGCCCTAACTTTTATTATTACTATATTTATGAAGAAATTACTACTTTCGTGTCTGGCTTCTTTAAGTATGGGAGTCTATGCACAAACCAACGTTGCCAACTATACTTTTTCTAAAAGTACGGGGGTGACTTACACCTCAATTACGGGAGGGACAAAATTATTTCCGGTAGGAAATAATACAACTTATGATAATGACGTATCTGCGGCAATCCCTCTTTCTTCCCCTTTTAATTTTGGAGGTGTTGCCATGACTACATGTTATGTGAGTGCTAATGGATTTATAGCCTTTGGAGCTGCGCCTTCAGGGACAAATTATACTCCTTTATCATCTCTGGGCTCAACAACAGGAGCTATTTCAGCCTTTGGGCAGGATGGTGGTTTTTCATCATCAGATACAACACAGCCACCCGGAAATCATGAAGTAAGATATGAGGATCTGGGAACTGAGTTTGTTGTACAGTGGCAGGATCATGCCAATTACAGCAACAGATCTACTGAAAGGTTGAATTTTCAGATCCGTCTTGTGTATGCTACCGGAGAAATCAAAATCATATATGGAAACTGTACAGATCCTGGAACCAGTACTTCCAACAGTACACCTCAGGTAGGAATAAGAGGAAATAGTACTACCTACGCTTCCAATGTAAACTCTCTGATGATTGGAAATGTACCTTCCGGTACTACCTGTGATTGGTCTAAAGCTGTTACCGGTAGTGCTAATAGCAGCACTATGCTTTTCTCCAGTACAACCAATGCAAGTGTTAAAATTCCGGCCGGACTGCAGTATAAATGGACTCCAGGCACGCAGGCGCCAGTGAGAACTTTTGCTGCTGCAACTGCAATTGCTAATAATGCCGCGACAATCAACTGGACCGCTCCAACAGGTGCAACGGCTTACAATGTTCAGTACAGAGCGGTGGGAAGCTGTGACTGGACTGACT
Organism: Chryseobacterium amylolyticum; assembly: GCF_051011775.1. Lineage (NCBI taxonomy): Bacteria > Pseudomonadati > Bacteroidota > Flavobacteriia > Flavobacteriales > Weeksellaceae > Chryseobacterium > Chryseobacterium amylolyticum. The sequence continues at coordinate 271,322 of NZ_JBPCHX010000004.1, read as the reverse complement.
TCGTTGGTAATCCGGTTTCTGCTACTTCTGCCACAATTACAGGGCTGGCTCAGAATACAACGTATCAGGTACAGGTGCAGGCTTTAAATGGTTCGGTGCAATCTGTTTACTCTCATATTCCAAATGCTGCAGGAACAGGAAGCGGTTATGCTTCTGCAGGATCTTTTACAACATTGGCCAACTGTGCAAGTACAGTTACTGGTCTTTCGTCTTCTGCTTTAACTCCTGAAACTGCAACGATAAGCTGGACTGCTTCAACAACGCCGCCAGGTAACGGATATGAATATTATTATTCTACATCTTCCACAACACCTGTTTCAACGGCTACTCCTTCAGGTTCTGTAGGTGCCGGAATAACAACCGCAGATTTATCCGGTCTGACGCCTTCAACTCAGTATTATTATTGGGTGAGAGGAAATTGTAACGGAACAGATAAAGGAGTATGGTCAAGTTCAGCCAACTTTACAACATTAGGTCTTTGTCCTACCGTTACCGCTCCGGCATCCAGTGCTACAGGAGTAAGTGTAACCCCTACAATAACATGGAATGCTGTAAATGGAGCTACAGGCTACAAGTTAAAAGTTGGAACAACTTCAGGAGGAAATGATATTTTAGATACGGATATTGCTGGTGGAGCTAATACATCTTATACTTTCACTTCTCCTTTAAATTTTTCAACAGCTTATTATTACTCTGTTACTGCATATACAGCTAATATTACAGGGCCGGCTACAGCATGTACGGTAAGGTCTTTCCAGACAATATGTAATTCTACCAACTTACCCTATACTTTAGACTTTGAAAATGTTACGACGCCTGCTTTACCTATCTGTACAACAGTTGTTAATAATGGTTCTGGAAATCTATGGAAAACAGCGACCGGACCAACTGGCTTTACAGGAAAAGTACTTAACTACTCATACAACAGCAGTAATGCTGCTAATACGTGGTTCTTTACACAAGGGCTGAACCTTACAGCCGGAGTTAGCTACAGAATCAAATATAAATATGCAAATTCAACAGGAACAACACAGTATCCTGAAAAATTAAAAGTTGCTTACGGATCTTCAGCTACAGGTGCAGCGATGACAAATACTTTAGCTGATTACCCTAATATTACCGGTGGAACTGCCACAAGTGCTTTCGTAGACTTTACACCAGGTGCAACGGGAGTTTATTATTTCGGATTCCAGGCTTATTCTGCTGCGGATATGAACCAGATTTATGTTGATGATATTTATATAGATGTTACCCCTACTTGTTCAGAGCCATCAGGTGTTACTGTTTCTGCTGTTACAAACGGTGGCGCAACTGTTTCTTGGACTGCTCCTGCTGTAGCTCCTGGAAATGGATATGAATATTATTATTCTACAAGCAATACTGCTCCTACAGCTTCTACAACTGCTTCGGGAACCAGTACTACAGCTTCAGTGCCTTTATCCGGCTTATCGGCTTCTACAACCTATTATGTTTGGGTGAGATCTGTATGCAGCGCTTCTGACAAGAGTGTCTGGACTTCTCCGGCAACTGCTTTTACTACACTTTGTAACGCAGTAACAGCTCCTTTCTCTCAAAACTTTGATGCGGGAGTTGCTCCAAGCTGCTGGAATAATGTAAATCCTACGGCAACTACTACTGATGCGAATCTTTTCTGGAAATTCTCAGGATCAGCAGATTATGGTGCCAATACAGCTAACAATGGAAAACCGGCAGGTACTTATGCCTGGGTAGATGCAAGTTCACCATATAGCGGAGCAGGAGTCAATACAGTACAATTGGTTACTCCTTCTGTGAATCTGGCAGGATTAACTGCACCACTTGTTTCTTTTGACTGGTTTAAAAATCATTCAACATCAACATCTACTACGGTTTCTCCATCTACTTATGACAACAATAAACTTACTGTAGAGGTGAATGATGGAAATGGCTGGGTAGTGATCTTTAGTGATAATACAAACCTGAATCAATGGAGAACAGTTGCTGTTCCTTTAGCTGCTTCCTATATCGGGGCTACTATTCAGGTAAGGTTTACTGTAAATAAAAATGTAAATGGTAACGGATACTTCTATGATGATGTTCTTTTAGATAATGTTGAAATAAAACAAAATCCTAATTTGGGAACCTCTGAAACTGCTGTGAAAGAGAATAATATTAATGTATATCCGAATCCGTTTACTGATACATTAACAATTTCTGATGTTTCTAAGGTACAGTCCGTTTCAATTGTTGATGTTTCCGGAAGATTGATTAAGACAATTGAAAAACCATCTTCTGAACTTCAGTTGAGAGATCTGAAAGAAGGATTATATCTGGTTGTTTTAAATATGAAAGACGGATCTAAGCAAACAATTAAAGCAATTAAAAGATAAGTGACTTTTAAATGATATGAAAAAAGGACTGCTCAAACTGGGCAGTCTTTTTTTATAGGTGGAATTGTCTTTTGTTGAAGGGAAATTTGTATTTGTTGTCATATTATGAATAAATTATTTTTTTTATTACTGATTTTCACTAGATTTGATTAACTAATACTGTTTTATATGAGAAACTTTTTACTTGTTGGTTTTTTTATAGCCGGCTTTTTATCCTCCGCCCAAACTTACTGTATACCTCAGTTTGCCAGTGGCTGTGATGGAGGGGACATGATAGATTCTTTTAAAATTCCGGGTGCCGGATTTGATCATTCGAATACAGGATGCTCTACGGATGCATACGGGGATTACACTTCTATGACAATCAACCTGAATGCAGGTTTGAGTTATGATTTTAGCGTTAAACATAATTACAGTGATCAGAATGTACGCATCTGGATAGATTTTAATAATGACGGAACTTTTGATGATGCAGCTCCGGAGCTTGTAGCTTCTGCAAGCAGTACTTTTGTAGGTGGAAACAATATTACTTCGGGACTTATAGCGATTCCTTCCACCGTTACTCCCGGTACTTACAGAATGAGGGTAGGTGACCGTTATTCGAGTGATCCTATTCCTTGTAATATGGATGGATATGGAGAAGCCCATGATTATACAGTAGTAATTGGCGCGGTTCCAACCTGTTTTGCTCCTTCTGCCGTAACTGTTTCTGCCGTAACGGCGAATTCAGCCCAGATTGGATGGACAGCTCCGTCTTCTGCTCCGGGCATTGGTTATGAATATTACTATTCAACTTCCAGTACCTATCCTCCTGCTACTACCGTAGCTTCCGGAACAAGCACCGGACTGACTGCCAATCTGCCTTCACTTGCACCGGCAACTACTTATTATGTATGGGTACGTTCTGTATGTACTGCTACAGATAAAAGTACGTGGTCTCAAATGGCTACATTTATGACATCCTGCGTTGCAGTAGGAGTACCATATACCCTGAATTTCGAAAGTATAACTCCTCCTGACCTGCCGAACTGTACCTCAGTGGTTAATGACGGCTCAGGAAACATGTGGGAAACAGATGACCTGGATGCACAAGGATTTACAGGAAATGTACTTAAGTATTCTTATGACTATGCCAATAGTGCTGATACATGGTTCTTCACGAATGGAATTAACCTTACCGCTGGAGTTACCTACAGGATAAAATATAAATATGCAAATGCAGAAGGAGTTGTGTACGCTGAAAAGTTAAAAGTAGCTTACGGCACTTCCGCTACAGGTGCAGGAATGACCAATACATTGGCAGATTACCCGAATATTGTCACCAGTGCGGCAACAAGTGCTTTTGTAAATTTCACACCAGCTTCTACAGGAGTCTATTATTTTGGGTTCCAGGCCTATTCTGATGCTAATATGAATAAATTATATGTGGATGATATCAATATAGATGTGGCACCGGCTTGTAGTGAACCTAGCGCATTAGTCATTTCCAATCTTAGTGCAGCTGGAGCTACAGTTTCCTGGACAGGAGCAACTCCCGTCCCTGCGAACGGATATGATATCTATTACAGTACAACCAATACAGCACCTACATCAACAAGTACACCTAATTTCACAGGAATTACTGCGACTACCTATAATATTCCTAGCTTAACAGCTTCTACTGCTTATTATGTATGGGTAAGATCCGCATGCAGTGCCACCAGTAAAAGTGTATGGAGTGAGTCGGCTTCATTTACAACATTATGTTCAAGCTCCGGCCTTCCTTATACTGTAGATTTTGAAAATGTTACTGTTCCGGCGCTTCCGGGCTGTACAACGAATGTTAATGCGGGAACAGGAAATAATTGGGAAACGTCAGATCCACCTTCTGACAGCCAGGGATTCACGACTAATGTATTGAAATATCATTATAACTCTTCCAGCGCTGCCAATACCTGGTTCTTTACACAAGGACTGAATTTAACGGCAGGAGTACAGTATACCATCAGCTATAAGTATGGTAATAACTCATCAACCTATGTTGAAAAATTGAAAGTAGCCTATGGAACTTCACCGGATGCAGCAGCGATGACAGGTTCTGTAGCAGATTATCCTTCAATCAATGATGGAGTTGCCCATACGGAGTCTGTGACATTTACAGTTCCTGTAACAGGCGTGTATTTCTTTGGATTTAATGCCTATTCAGATTCTGACCAGTATTATCTGTATATTGATGATATTAGTATTAACAATGCGAACCTTGCAACATCTGAAGTTGCTGTGGCAAAAAATACAATCCAGGTTTATCCTAATCCGTTTACAGATGTTTTGAATATCTCTGACAGTAAGAATGTAAAAAATATATCGGTAACAGATGCTGCAGGAAGATTGGTGAAAACTATGACAAACCCTGAATCTGCGATCCATTTAAAGGATTTAATGCAAGGTGTCTATTGGGTAACTCTTGAAATGAAGGACGGGACCAAGCAGACCATTAAAGCAATTAAAAAGTAACTAATCATTTAAATAAAAAGAGAATGACGGGTCACATTGACCCGTCATTTTTATTGGTAAATGATTTATTTAGATGTTAATTGATCAAAAAAGATGAGTGAAATAATTTCACTCATCTTTTTTATTTTATCATGATGATCATCTATTATGAATTATTTATTACCCATTACTTGTCATTTGTTGGGCACCGGCTGTATATCTCCCTTATTCATAAGATCAAAAACAGTAGGGAAGAACATTACTAAGATAAAGTAAATGATGATCATCAGCACTACCAGTGCAAAAAGAATAATCACTAGGCTATTGGGTCTGTTTTTCTTTTTCGGTTCCATGATTTCGTGGTATTTGGTGAATATTTTACTTATATCAAATATTAAGCTAATTTCTTGCCACATTTCTTGCAATACCTTGCGTCATCATCAATGTCATCATTGCCACACCGTTCACATACCATTTCCAGGTTCTGTCTTTTGTTTCTCATTTCCGCTGTTACAATACCGGTAGGAACTGCGATAATGGAATAACCGGCAAGCATCAGAACAACTGCAAAAAACTTTCCTAAAGGCGTAATAGGAGACACATCACCATATCCTACGGTGGTTACCGTAACCACTGCCCAGTAGATGGATTGCGGTATCGTTTCAAAGCCTTCTCTTCCGCCTTCCACCATAAACATAAGCGAACCTACAATAACGGAGAAAATGATCAGAAACAGAAGGAATATGTAAATTTTTCTCGAACTGTTCTTTAAAGCCCTTACAATTAAGTAACCGTCATTCATAAAATCCAGCAAATTGAAAATCCTGAATATCCTCAGCATTCTCAGCATTCTGAAGATCAGGAAATATTTGGTGACAGGGAAGAAAAAGCTGAGGTAAAAAGGTACAAGGGCAAGGAAGTCTATAATTCCGAAAAAACTGAATATATAATTACGTTTATTTTTTACTACAGCAATCCGCATAGAATATTCAACAGTAAAAAAAATCGAGATTACCCATTCAAGGATCAGAAAGGTATAATGGAATCTTTTATCAAGCTTAGGCACGCTTTCCATCATAATAATGGCAGTACTTACAAGAATTAAAGATAATAATATGATGTCGAAGAGTTTTCCAAGCTTTGTATCGGAGCGATAAATTATCCTGTAAAGGTATCTTTTCCAAAGTTTATCCTCAGGAACAAGATTATGTTCTCTTTCCATTTCTATAGGGTTATTTCACAGCGAAGTTAATAATTTCTGCAAAGTATAGGGTAAATATATGATTGTTAAAAGAATCCTGCAAATGTTAATGAATTTTCTGTCATTAAAAAGTGAATTATTTATACTTAATTACATGTTTTTCAATGTGTTATATTTAGTAAAATACGAATAAAATATGACATATAAAAATGTTTTTTTTAACATTTTTATGGGTCAAGTTTGTAATTTTATTCTACAAAAGCTTTATATCATGAGAAAAATTTTAACCTTGTTTATGCTGTTTTTGATAAGCAGTTTTATGTATGGTCAGGTTGGGATTAATACTACCGCGCCGAATGGTGCTTCAGTACTGGATATAGTTTCCAACCAGAAAGGAATTCTTATTCCTCGTCTTACCGATACCGACCGGGATACTTACCTGGCTGATAATAATGCTTCCACAGTACCTCCTGCAGGTGTTGTAAATGCTAACCTTACTGCAGGAACCCTTATTTTTAATACGACAACGAATAACTTCCAGTATTGGGATGGTACCCTCTGGAGACAGCTTTTTGTTCCCACATCTTCTCAGGCTGGTAACGACGGTGTCGTTAAAATAAATTCTGGAAACGCAAATGTAAAACCCTCATTCAGTTTAAGTGCAGCAGGAAGCGGCTATGGCCCGAGACAACAGGTGCTTTATGCCACACCGCTGGTCTTTGCGCCAAGCCCTACTACAAGCTGGCCGGAAACAACGGTTCCATTTCCGGGAGTTACAAGTAATATTTATGTCTCGGCCACCGGTAAATGGAGGGAAAATGAAATTTACGGGCAAGTACACATCTGGAGAGCCATTGCTACAATTACTCCAGGGTCCAATTCATCAGGATCAATAAAAGCTACTTTTAAAAATCCTGATTCCGGTTTTGAAATTAACTCTATCCAGCTGGTTCCAAGCGGTTCTAGTGGAACAGGTAACATTCTTACCTTTTATTTCTATACCATTGCAGACCCTGCGAGTCTTGATCCGGGCAGAGGCTACCAGCTTTTTATGGAGTCTGATATAAACTGCGGTGTAGTAATAGAATCCTTTACCAGAGTATCGCTTTTCAAAGATTAACAGCCTTTTTTATTCTTTTAATATCAAAATGAAACCGGCCGATGAAAGCCGGTTTTTTTATTGCTGCAGAAAATTTTCCGGATTTTTAGTAAAATTAATATCTTCGCTGCAACCGTAAAATATAAAGTAATGAAACTAAAAACTGTAATTGCAAAGATAGAAGAGGAAATAAGGATCAGACAGGCAGAAGATTTTGATAATGTAGGGTTGCTGTGTGGTGTTTATGACCGCGATGTATCCGGAATTCTGGTATGCCATGATGCACTGGAGAATGTGGTAGATGAGGCGGTTGCAAGAAACTGTAATCTGATTGTATGTTTTCATCCTATTATATTTTCCGGATTAAAATCCTTAACAGGAAAAAACTATGTGGAAAGAGCTGTTTTAAAGGCTATTGAAAATAAAGTGGCGATTTATGCCGTTCATACCGCATTTGATAATGATTTCTTTGGGGTAAACCATGGAATTTGCAGCCAGCTGGGACTGAAGAATATGAAAATCCTTCAGCCAAAAGAAAATAATTTAAAACAATTAACGGTCTTTGTACCCAAAGAATATTCAGGAAAAGTAAAAGAAGCTATGTTCTCAGCCGGTGCAGGCAATATCGGGTTTTATGACGAATGCAGTTTTACAGTGAACGGTAACGGGACATTCAGACCGGTGGAAGGATCAGATCCGTTTTCCGGACAGCAGGGAATTCGTGAAAATGCGGATGAAGACATGATCTCTGTAATTTTTGAAAGCTTTAAACAGGGCCAGATTGTAGGAGCGATGAAAGCGGCCCACCCTTACGAGGAAGTGGCTCACCAGATATACAGTCTGGACAATAAAAATCATTATGCCGGACTGGGAATGTACGGAGACCTGGAAGAAGAAATGGATGAAAAAGATTTCCTTGGATTTGTGAAAGAAAAGTTTGGCCTTGAAGTCATAAAACATTCGGCTTTCAATAATAAAAAAATCAAAAGAGTAGGGGTTCTGGGTGGCTCGGGAGCCAGTGGAATACGATCTGCAGCCGCCAAAAAATGTGATGCTTACCTTACCGGAGATCTTAAATACCATGACTATTTTCTGGCAGAGTCTAAAATGCTGATCTGTGATATAGGACATTATGAATCTGAACAATTTGTTACTCAACAATTATTTGAAATTTTATCACAAAAATTTAGTACATTTGCAATTTCAAAATCTATTGAAAAAACAAACCCAGTAAATTATTTCATTTAAATATGGCAAAAACCAACGATATTTCAGTTGAAGAAAAATTAAGAGCTTTATACGATTTACAGATCATTGATTCAAGATTGGATGAAATCCGAAATACTAGAGGAGAATTGCCAATTGAAGTTGAAGATCTTGAAATCGAGATTGAAGGTCTTGAAAAAAGAGCTGAAAAATTTCATGCAGATATCAAAGATCAGGAAGATCAGATCAAAACAAAGCATGAAGTGATTAACCATGCTAAAACTTTAATTGAGAAATACAAATCTCAGCAGGATAATGTAAGAAACAATAAAGAGTTTGAAGCATTAGGGAAGGAAATAGAATTCCAGGATCTGGAAATTCAGCTTGCTGAAAAAAGAATTAAAGAATTCGGAGCTAAAATTGCTCACAAAAACGAAACTTTAAGCGAACTGAATGCTAAGATCGACGATTTGAAAAGCCACTTGAAATTCAAAAAAGAAGAATTGGATGGCCTGATCTCTGAAACACAGAAAGAAGAAGAATATCTTCTGGAGCAGTCTAAAGAATTCGCAGCTAAAATCGATGAGAGATTACTGGCTTCTTACAACAGAATCAGAACAAACTCTATCAACGGTCTTGCTGTAGTAGGATTGGAAAGAGGAGCTCCAAAAGGATCTTTCTTCACGATTCCTCCTCAAAAGCAGATGGAAATTGCTCAGAGAAAGAAAATCATCATTGATGAGCACTCCGGGAAAATCCTTGTTGATGACGAGTTGGTAATGGAAGAAAACGAAAAAATGAAATCTGTAATTAAATTTTAGTTATTGATTTTATAACATACAAAAGCTGTTTCAGAAATGAAACAGCTTTTTTTATCTGAATGAATTGATCTAAACATAGCATGGATTCCTGCGAATGACAGTGATAGTGTTGTAATTGATTAAAAAACTGAATGATGGGAGTCAGTAGGAACGGGCTTTAGCCCGTTTAATCAAAAATAAGATATTCTCCATTGGCTTCAGCCAAAACCTATAAAAAAACCGCCTCAAAATGAAGCGGTTGATGATTTTTAATCATGATGATCATACATCTTATTGTACAAAGCAATAAACTTCTCTTTTACTGCTTTTCTTTTCAGTTTTAACGTTGGCGTAAGCAGTCCGCTTTCAATGCTCCATACTTCAGGGGTAAGCTCAATTTTTTTGATTTTCTCCCAGTTTCCAAGGTGTTCATTGATGCCTTCTATTTCTTTTTCAATTCTTTGCTTCAGTTCAGGACTTTTCGCAATCTCTTCCGGTGTAGAGCCGATATTCAGGTTGTTTCTCATGGCCCAGCTTTTTGCAAATTCGAAATCAGGCTGTACCAAAGCACATGGCATTTTTTCACCATCACCTACTACCATAATCTGCTCAATGAATTTAGAAGCTTTTGCTAAATTTTCAATAGTCTGGGGAGCAATATATTTTCCGCCTGAAGTCTTGAACATTTCTTTCTTACGGTCGGTAATCTGTAAAAATCCGTCACTGTCTATATGTCCGATATCGCCGGTTTTGAAGTATCCATCCTCTGTGAAGGCTTCTCTGGTCATTTCTTCATTCTGGAAATATCCTTTGAATACAGATGGGCCTTTAACGGTAATTTCCCCGTCTTCCTGTATTTTTACCTTTAAATTATCCAATGGAATCCCTACGGTTCCCACCTTCATCTTTTCAAAGCTGTTTACAGAAATTACCGGAGAAGTTTCTGTTAAACCATACCCCTCCAGAATAGGAATTCCTGCATTCTGGAACATTAAATTGAGTCTTGTGGACAATGCTGCGGATCCTGAAACCAAAGTCACAATTTCACCGCCTAAACCTTCTCTCCATTTGGAAAATACAAGTTTATCGGCTATAATTTCCTGAAGTCCGGATGGCTTTGAAATGGTTTTCTTTTTACTGATTAGGTTCAGTGCCCAGAAGAAGATTTTTGATTTCAGTCCTCCGGCAGAAGATCCTGTATTGTAAATTTTATCATATACTTTTTCTACCAGTCTTGGTACTACAGTCATGTAATGCGGCTTAACTTCTTTTACGTTTTCACCCATTTTTTCAATGCTTTCCGCGAAATAAAGGGAAAAACCGTTGTACTGATAAAGATAAAACAGCATTCTTTCAAAAATATGACAGATAGGAAGGAAGCTTAGTGCCCTGGCTTCTTTGTAATCAAAACTTCTCTTTTTGGGAATCCTCGGAATGGCTCCCAGGATGTTTGAAACAATATTATTATGGGTAAGCATTACCCCTTTAGGTCTTCCTGTAGTTCCGGAAGTATAGATGATGGTTGCAAGATCTTCCGTATTGATCGCATTGGAAAGATCATCCACTTCAATTTGTGTAGATTCATCCTTACCCAGATCCAGAATCTCTCTCCAGTTGGCCGCGCCACTGATGTTATCAAAAGTAAAAATTCCCTGTAAGCTCGGGATGTTGTGTTTTACTTTCATGACCTTATTCAACAGCTCCTTATCAGAAACAAAACAGTACTGAATTTCTGCATTATTAAAGATGAATTCATAATCCTCCGGAGAAATACTCGGATAAACCGGTACTGAAACAACCCCGATCTGAGAGAGCCCGAAATCCATAATTGCCCATTCTGTGCGGGAATTTGTAGTAATCAAAGCGATCTTGTCACCAGGCTTTATGCCCAGCTTCAGTAACCCTCTGGATATCTTATTTCCCTCATTAATAAACTCCTGCGTAGAAGTTTTTTTCCATTCACCATGATACTTCGTTACAAACATATCCGTTTTAGGATATTTTTCTAAAGCATAGTGCGGAATATCGAATAATCTCTTGATCGTCATGATTTTTTACATAATTTATAAAGAAATTTAAATATAAGCATTTTTTTTAATTGAAAACATCTGAAGCCAATAATTAGAAATTAGTTAAATGCTTACCATAATAATTTTCATCAAAAACAGCTCTGGTAGCCTCAATGGGAGGTTTATCCTTTCGATTGGTCTTTTATATAACTCCACAATTCCTGTGATATTTCAGTTTCAATCTGAGATCTTATTTTTTTGAATCCCGAAACAGGTAGCTCAGATCCTTAAACCTCTCAAAAATTGGTTTTTCTGTGCCTTTTTCCTGCTTTTAATTTATTTTTTCAGATTTGCTTAAAAAGTGTAAATTTACGGCTATCTAATTATTTTTTTTTATGGACTTTAATTTATCGGAAGAACAGCTGATGATTCAGCAGGCAGCAAGAGACTTTGCACAGAACGAACTTTTACCTGGAGTGATTGAAAGAGACCGTGACCAGAAATTCCCTGCAGAACAGGTGAAGAAAATGGGAGAAATGGGGCTTTTAGGAATGATGGTAGATCCAAAATACGGAGGTGCGGGTATGGACAGCGTTTCTTACGTGCTTGCCATGGAGGAAATTGCAAAAGTGGATGCTTCTGCAGCTGTTGTAATGTCTGTAAACAATTCATTGGTTTGTGCCGGTCTTGAAAAATTTGCTTCTGAAGAGCAAAAAGTAAAATATCTTACTCCACTGGCGAGCGGGCAGGTAATCGGAGCCTTTGCATTATCTGAGCCGGAAGCAGGTTCTGATGCAACTTCTCAGAAAACAACTGCTGAAGACAAAGGAGATTACTATCTTTTAAATGGTATCAAAAACTGGATCACAAACGGTGGTACAGCTACCTATTATATTGTCATTGCACAGACAGATCCTGAGAAAAAGCATAAAGGAATCAATGCTTTCATCGTAGAAAGAGGGTGGGAAGGTTTTGAAATCGGACCAAAAGAAGACAAATTAGGAATCAGAGGAAGTGATACACATTCTTTGATCTTTAATAACGTAAAAGTTCCAAAAGAGAACAGAATCGGTGAAGACGGATTCGGGTTCAACTTTGCAATGGCTGTACTGAACGGAGGAAGAATCGGTATTGCTTCCCAGGCTTTGGGTATTGCTTCAGGAGCTTACGAACTGGCACTGAAATATGCTAAAACAAGAAAAGCCTTCAAAACTGAGATCATCAACCACCAGGCTATCGCGTTCAAACTGGCAGATATGGCTACTCAGATCACTGCAGCAAGAATGTTATGCTTCAAGGCAGCTTGTGAAAAAGATGCGGGAAAAGATATTTCTGAAAGCGGAGCTATGGCAAAACTATACGCTTCTCAGGTAGCAATGGATACTACTATTGAAGCAGTACAGATCCACGGTGGATACGGATACGTGAAAGAATATCACGTAGAAAGATTAATGAGAGATGCAAAAATCACTCAGATCTATGAAGGAACTTCTGAAATCCAGAAAATTGTGATCTCAAGAAGCATCGCAAAATAACATTTTATAAACACACTACTATGAAAAAATCTTTGTGGATCACCCTCGGTGTTGTACTGCTGTTACTGGGAGTATTTGTATGGTATAAGTATTATTTCGTTTTCGGGGAAGGAGTAAAATCCGGATACCTGAATTATGCCATGAAAAAAGGCTATATCTTTAAAACCTATGAAGGAAAACTGATTCAGGAAGGTTTTGGAAGGGGAAAAACAGGAACCATTACAAGCTATGAGTTTGAGTTTTCTGTAGATGATCCTGAAGTTTTCAAACAACTGGAAACCAATAGCGGTAAAACCTTTGATCTGCATTATAAAGAGTACAACGGGGCTCTTCCGTGGAGAGGAAATACAAAATTTATCGTTGATAAAGTAGTGAATATGAAATAAAACAAATAAGGCTCTCATATTGAGAGCCTTACTTTTACACCAAATCACAAAATATTAATATATGAAATTAAAATTTCCGTTTTATTGAGAACTTCGTCTGTATCGAAGATTCATTCACTTTGATTATACTTAAAGTTAGTAGTAATTTTTCTAATAAACAATACTTCCGTTGAATATTTGATAAAATTAACCATAAGAATCGAACATCAGTTCCAAATCTCATTAAAAAAAAATTAAAAATCTAATGAGAGCCATTGCCAGCGGTGTTTTTATTCTTCTTTTTATAAAAATAATATCCAATACCGGCAATAAGAAATAAAGGCCATAACGGCAGGATAAACAGGAATATGGAAGTAATAACATTCCACCCTGATTCAATGGCAGCTAATGATTTTCCACCAAAAGTTTCCGGTTCTTTTGCTGCTTTGGACTGATCACTGATCCTGACATTGATCGTACAGATGGTATTATCTGCATACTGGCTTCCCGAAACCTGGATATCTTTTGTGTCAATATCCCCGATATTGTTGCTGATAGCATTCATTAAACCGTCGAAGTGGCGGATAGGAACTTTAATATCAAGGCTGTAAATTTTCTGATCTTCTCCGTGCGGGTTGGCAGATTCTTCATAAGAAAGATTTTCATTTTTGATGTAAGCATTGTTTCTATAGGCTTCTTCCCTGATGATTTCCTTTACCGTTTCTGCATTTTCTGCTTTTATGGCAAGATACCCTGATTTTACCATCTTATCTTTCGGTATATTCAGTTCATAGCTGTCATTTTTTGGCTTTTCTTTGTAAATGATTTTGGTTTCTTTAATAACCTTCGGAGCAGGGGTTTTTACAGCAATTTTTTCAGATTTCTTTTCTGCAGAATCTGGTTTTCCGACTTTTGATTCCAGTTTTGCAGAAGCTATTTTCTCAGATAACGAATCTACCATTTTGGAAGTGTTTTCTATTTTTTGCCGGATGTCATTTCTGGTATTTTCAAAATCTTTTATTTTGATACTGGCAGAATCGAGAACCTTATCTGCTGTTTTGCTGACATTGTCAACAGTTTCCGTAGCCACCGCCGCAGCGCTGTCAGCTGTGTGGATTGCTTCAGTGATCTTATCCTGAGCAGCTTCTCCTTTTTTACACATAATGAAAGTGCCTGATACAGCAACGAGTAATATGAACTTTTTCATAAGATTAATTTTTTGATGAAGTAAAATTAGAAGTGAAGTTCTTGTAACAGTTGTAAATAGGCTGTATTCCGCTGGTAAAATTATAACTGTTATATTTTCAGTGTTTTGTATTTGTTTTACAAAAGATTTACAAAATATTTTTCTGTGTTTTAGGAGTGTAACAACAGGATTTATATTCTCTAAAGAATTATTTAATCACAAAGCTTTATTGTTCATGGATTAGATTCCTATGGAATGACATACAGAATGCTGACTTTTGTCCATACTTTGTCATTCCGTAGGAATCCGGGTATATTAAAAATCACATCCTTTATCAAAATGATTCTACAGTAAGAAAAAAATCCGCAGAAATTCTCTGCGGATCTATATTGAAACAATTTCGCCTTTTTGCGATTTTACCTTTTGCCTTATTTAATATCTCTAAACTCACTGATGAAGTGCAGTTTCACATTCGGGAACTTCTCCTGTGTCATGTGAATGGTGAAAGAAGAGTCAGCAAGGAATACCAGTTGATTGTATTTGTCTCTTGCCAGGAATCTCTGCTTTAATCTTGCGAATTCCTTGAACTCTTCAGACTTTTCATCAGCTTCTACCCAGCATGCTTTATGCATGGATAATGGTTCATAAGTACATTTGGCACCATATTCATGTTCAAGACGGTACTGAATAACCTCGTACTGAAGGGCTCCCACTGTTCCGATGATCTTTCTTCCGTTCATTTCAAGGGTAAACAGCTGTGCAACTCCCTCGTCCATCAGCTGATCAATACCTTTTGCCAACTGCTTGGCTTTTAACGGATCATTGTTGTTGATATAACGGAAATGTTCAGGAGAGAAGCTTGGAATACCTTTGAAGTTTAATTTTTCTCCACCCGTCAGTGTATCTCCGATTCTGAAACTTCCCGTATCATGTAAACCAACAATATCACCAGGGAAACTTTCTTCCACCACTTCTTTTTTATCTGCAAAGAATGCGTTAGGGGAGGAGAATTTCATTTTTTTACCTTCTCTTACCAGTAAATAGTTTTCATTTCTTTTAAAAGTCCCGGAAACGATCTTTACAAAAGCAAGTCTGTCTCTGTGCTTAGGGTCCATGTTCGCATGGATTTTGAAAACGAACCCTGTGAAAGTGTTTTCTTCCGGTTTTACCAGACGGGTATCACTTTCTTTTGGCTGTGGCATCGGAGCAATATCAATGAAAGCATCCAATAATTCACGGACACCAAAGTTATTCAAAGCCGAACCGAAAAATACAGGCTGAAGATCACCTCTCATATAATCATCGCGATTGAATTCGGGATATACAGACTGGATCAGGTCCAGCTCTTCTCTTAAAGTGTTAGCCGCTTTTTCACCGATAACCTCGTCAATAGAAGTATCGTTGATATCATCAAACTTAATGGAATCACCAACCTTCTGTTTTTTCTCTTCCAGGAATAACTGAATATTGTTTTCCCAGATGTTATAAATTCCCTGGAAATCACTTCCCATACCGATGGGAAGAGAAAGCGGACAAACGGTTAATCCTAATTTCTGTTCTACTTCATCCAGAAGATCGAAGGCATCTTTACCCTCACGGTCAAGTTTATTAATGAAAACAAGCATCGGAATGTTTCTCATTCTGCAAACCTGCACCAGTTTTTCGGTCTGTTCCTCAACCCCTTTTGCAACGTCAATAACAACGATCACGGAATCTACAGCAGTTAATGTCCTGTAGGTATCCTCAGCAAAATCTTTGTGACCCGGAGTATCAAGAATGTTGATTTTATGGTCTCTGTATTCAAAAGCCAATACGGAAGTTGCTACGGAGATCCCTCTCTGTCTTTCGATTTCCATAAAGTCGGAGGTGGCTCCTTTTTTTATTTTGTTGGATTTTACCGCACCCGCTTCCTGAATAGCACCCCCGAAAAGAAGTAACTTTTCTGTAAGGGTTGTTTTTCCGGCATCCGGGTGGGAAATGATCCCGAAGGTTTTTCTTTTTTGTATTTCTTTGATTAAGTCTGACATATCGTATTTTGAAGTTGCAAAAATCGTGATTTTTTACGAGGTTTTCAAATTTAAATGAAGACAATATTCATAACGCAGAAGAATAGAAGGATCACCGCATTTGAGAATGAAAGATATGGCTATAAGCTCATCAGTAATTGGCTTTGCGTCAACGCTACTTATCAGGCAAACATTTTGATCAGCAATATAAAGACATAAACCAATCCGGCAGCAATCAGTATAAAAACTGCAGACATGATGTATTCAAATATTCCAAATTCTGTTTTTTGCGGTTCTGAGCTAAGGTTGTACTGATCAATTGTTTGTTGGCTTATTCTCAGATCCGGACGAAAGTGTTGAATACCTTTAAGAAAATGACGGTAAAGCTGATATTGGTTGCGTAGAATTACTAAATTAAAATTAAAATCTACCGTTGAAGGCATAATTTCCCCAGCTTTATTTTTTAAGTAGACCTGCAATGTCGTTTTGCCGTATTTTACGGTCTGGGTGTTGAAAACGTGTACATCGGTGGATGAGTGCTGAGCTGGCTGAAGTTCATGATATAATATAGTCTCAATAATTATATTACGGTGGTTGTAGAATGTTACTCCTTTTTCATCCACAATGGCTTTTCGGATCTTTTGTTTTTTTCTGTAAGTTAAAGCCACGATCAAAGCGATGCAGCAGAACATAAGTAGAAGCAGGGCAATGAGAATCGTGACAGAGATACCAAGGTCATTTTCTATATGTGGTCTGAAATTATTATAAATAAGATTAAAAACAACCCCGATTACCACCATAATCAGAATGACAGCGATCCAGAGAATTCCCATGAGAAAAGAAGTAATGGGTATATTGATTTTGGATTCTATGGCCTGAAATTTTTCAATCATATTAATTCTTGGTTTCAGTTAACAAAAAAACGAGCCCGCATATAAGTGCCGTAATTATGAGTGCTGCCAGAAATAAAAGCCAGGCTCCCAAAGAAATCCCTTTGCGGTTCACTTTCCAGGTTTCGGTATCAATAGAATAGCTGCGGAAAACGAGAGGATCTACCTTTAAATCAGGGCGGAAAGCAACAATGCCGTGCAGAAAATGAGCATACAAAGCAGATTTGTTTTTTACCACTTTTAAAGGAAGATTCATATCAATACGTCTTGTTGTTTCTTCTTTTTTCTCTGATAAGATTGTTACTTCCAGTAAAGGAGCGATTCCTGATCCTAACGGATTTATCTTGTAAATATCAAAATCCCGTTTTGAAGGCCGGAGTTCTGTATAAAGGATCTGATCCACAATTTTATTTTGTGAATTATAAAATGAAAGCCCGGTTTCATCAATCACAATTTTGCAGGCTATTTTTTTTCTTTTGATGATATAATAACGGATAACAGGAATCAGAATCAGTAATGAAAGTCCCCAGCCGATCACGGTAGGGTACAGCATGGCTTCAAATCCTCTTTTATAAATTCCGTAAACAGGACCCAAAACGAAAAGCAAAGCGAAAGGAATAAAGATCACAAAGAAAAGAGCATTCAGGACAACAGTCATCCACCTGTTGGTGGTAGACTCAATTCTTTGGAATGGAAATTCTGTTTGCATTTTGTGATGTTCATGGATAAAGGAACGAAAATAAGAAAATCCTTTTTTAGTTGCCTGTGGCAGTCAAAAAAATTATCTTTGTTTCTGATAAACTTTTACAGATAAAGGATGGAAAATAGCAAATATCCGAAGTTTACTTTTACATGGATTGGCGGTGTTGTTTTGGTGGTTGGATTATTCGTAGGAACAATGGCTGTTTCCTTATTCAGCACTTTTTGGAAAGTTGTTTTCAGGGAAAATATTGAACTGAAAGACTGGTTTCTGATGGTGGCGAATTCCGTGGGATTCCTTACTGCAATTGTCTTTTTTGACTTTCTCATCGTAAGACGTACCACCCAAAAGAGGCTTAACTTTAACTTATCATCGGTTAATTTTTCCACATACCTTCTTATTTTCCCAATGATGGCCGGGATGATGTTTATTTCTGAGTTTGTTGCCGCTCAGATTCCTACAACAGGGCCGTTTTTCGGGGACTTTTATGAATATTTTACTCAGTTGATGAGTCAATTAACTGATAATCCCGTTGTAATGATTATTATGACGGTAATTATGGCTCCGGTTTTTGAAGAAATTATATTCAGGGGAATTATTCAGAAAGGATTGATCAACAAAGGAGTGAAGCCCTGGAGAGCCATTTTGTATGCCTCTGTTATTTTTGGAGTTGTTCACGGAAATCCATGGCAGTTTATCAGTGCAGTAATGCTGGGCTGTGTGCTGGGATTGGTATATCATAAAACAAAATCTTTGCTGTTGCCGATACTGCTGCATGCATTTAATAATTTAACCCTGTCTTTACTGGTACTATACGGTAAAGATGAGAGTTTTGCGAAGGTCCTTCATATTTCAGAATGGCTTGTATTGGCTGCAGGAATTGTACTTTTTTCTTTATTCTATTATCTTTTTATGAAAAAGTATAAAGTGCATTATGCTGAAATGTAGGTAACCTGATTAAAAAAGTAAAATTGAAAATGAATATAGAAATGGAATTATTAGTAGCTACCCACAACGAACATAAAAAAGAAGAAATACAGCAGATCCTGGGGAATGGGTGCGTTGTGAAAAGTCTTACCGATTACAATATTCACGAAGAAATTGTGGAAGATGGAGATTCTTTCCATGCCAATGCCCTGATCAAGGCCAAATATTGCTTTGAAAAAACAGGCATTCCAAGTTTGGGGGATGACAGCGGTCTGGTTGTAGAGTCTTTGGATGGAAGACCTGGGATTTTCTCTGCCCGTTATGCCGGAGATCATGACTTTGCAAAAAATATTGAAAAAGTACTGGAAGAAATGCAGGGCATTGAAAACAGGAAAGCTTATTTTGTGACAGTTCTGTGCTACTATGATGAAAACGGGGCCCAATATTTTGAAGGCAGGGTTCACGGAAATTTACTCACAGAAAATAAAGGCTTTAAAGGATTCGGATATGATCCGATTTTTGTTCCTGAAGGATATGAAAGAACCTTTGCAGAAATGGATCCTGCAGATAAAAATAAGATCAGCCACCGTAAGCAGGCATTAGATTTATTTATGGATTTTTTAAAAGTGACTGATTAAGTTTAAATATCAGGGCAAAACGTCCATTTGGTTTTTCTGTTGTACATTTGTCATCATAAATTATTGATTTGAGTACTTATTTAACAATATTAGGCTTTAATTCAGCGATTCCAACCATCAACACATCCCCCACAGCCCAGCTGCTGGAAATGGAAGAAAGACTTTTCCTGATCGATTGTGGAGAAGGTACACAGGTACAGCTGAGAAAAGCGAAAGCAAGATTTTCAAAAATCAATCATATTTTTATTTCCCATCTTCACGGCGACCACTGTTTCGGGCTGCCGGGACTTATTGCTTCTTTCCGTCTTTTGGGAAGAGAAAACCCGCTGCATGTTTATGGTCCGAAAGGAATTAAAAAAATGCTGGAAACCATTTTTCAGATAACAGAAACCCACCGTGGTTTTGAAGTGGTTTACCATGAGCTGGATAAAGATTATTCTGAAAAAATATATGAGGACAACAGGATAGAGGTATATACTATTCCTTTGGATCACAGGATTTACTGTAACGGTTACCTTTTTAAAGAAAAGCCGAAAGACAGGCATCTTAATATGAAAGAGATTGCTAAATACAGCGAAATTGAAACCTGCGATTATCATCATATCAAAGCAGGGAAGGACTTTGTACTGAGTGACGGTTATGTTCTTAAAAATGAGATCCTGACTGTTGATCCGGCTCCATCAGTTTCCTATGCATTCTGTAGTGATACCCGATATCTTGAAAGCGTTATTCCGATTATCAAAAATGTGACGGTTTTATATCATGAATCTACTTTTTTACATGATCTGAAAGAGATGGCGGATTATACAGGACATACCACGGCATTAGAAGCAGCAACCATTGCTCAGAAAGCTCAGGTAGGAAAGCTGATTTTAGGGCATTTTTCCAACAGATACGGCGATCTGACCGTATTTACCGATGAAGCCAGAGAAATTTTTCCCAATACATTCCTGCCAAAAGCATTGGAAAGTGTAAAGATTTAAAATGAATATGCTGAAATTTGAAGAACTCAGAGATTTTCTTAACGAAAAGGCAGATCAGTATAACGCTCCCGATTTTATTGAAAATGACCCGATACAGATTCCGCATCGTTTTTCTTTAAAGCAGGATATTGAAATTGCAGGATTTCTGGCAGCTACGATCTCCTGGGGAAACAGAAAGTCGATCATTAATTCTGCGGATAAGATGCTTGATATGATGGGAAACTCTCCCTATGATTTTGTGATGAATTATTCAGAAAAAGATCTGGAAAATATTCAGGATAAAAGCATTCACAGAACGTTCAACGGGCAGGATTTTTCCTATTTCATCAGACAGTTCAAGAGGATTTATAAAGAAAATGAAAGTCTGGAGAGTTTATTTGAAGTAAAAGAAACGGAGAATAACTTTCTGCACGCCATAGAAAGGTTCAGAAGCGGATTTCTGGAAACAGAAAAGCACAGAAGTCATAAACACATCAGCTCACCTTATAAAAATTCTTCTGCCAAAAGAATTATTATGTTTTTGAGGTGGATGGTGCGCAAAGATAAACGTGGCGTAGATTTTGGAATCTGGGAAAATATAGATCAGAAAAACCTTTCCATTCCTCTGGATGTGCATACCGGAAATATTTCCAGAAAGCTGGGATTGGTTTCCCGAACCCAGAATGACTGGAAAACGGTGGAAGAATTGGATACTGCCATCAGAAAATTTGATGAGAAAGATCCGGCAAAATATGATTTTGCTTTGTTTGGATTAGGAGTAACAAAGGAACTGTTGTAAACATATAAGGATGAAAAAATATAACGAAAAAACAGAAGTTCTTGAAAAAATAGCAGATAAGATTACATCATGGATAGGATCTATCCAGTCTCTGATTGTCCATACATTACTGTTCATTACCTCGTTTGTGCTTCCGATGCTGGATATTGTCAATTTTGATAAAATGCTTCTGATTCTTACGACAGTGCTTTCTCTGGAAGCTATTTATCTGGCAATCTTCATCCAGATGTCCGTGAACAAGAGCCATGAGAAAATCGAAGATATCCAGGAGGATATTGAGGAGATCAGTGAAGATATTGAAGATATCCAGGAAGATATTGAAGAGATCAGCGAGGATATCGAAGAAATCAGTGAAGACATTGAAGAAATTAACGAAGATATCGAAGACATCCAGGAAGATATTGAGGAGATCAATGAGGAAGAAGATGAAGAAGATCACAATGAAAGAGCAAAAAATGTAATGCTGAAAAGTAATGTAAGCTCGAACAAAAATGAAATAAAGGCTTTAAAAGATATTATATCTCAGCTGCAGAATGAAATCGATCAGTTGAAAAAAGATGATAAACAGACGGAAGAATAGCCGTTAAAACATAAACAGATCATACTATTGATCTGTTTTTTTATGCTATGGGTTTTGTTTTTATGATTTGCAGAAAATGTAACAATAAGGAAAAAATGTTGTGAATCTATCTGTATGTTTATGAAATAGTAATGTTAAAGGCTGATCTAGTATGTTTTTTTTTGCTACATTTGAACAAATGAAATTAAAATGTTAACTTATAGACTAAAAAACTATTTTTTCCTTTTTTCTCTTTTACTGATTTCTATTTCTGCATTTTCTCAAACGAGACCTGCCAGAAAATCAGAAAAGATAAAGCCTTCTGCCGCCAGTCTCAGGGCCGGAGCATTCATTGATGTGAATGTACCTCCTTATACCCCTTCAAACTATACTCCGGAGCAGCTGGTAAAGAATATTTTGATTAATGGCGGTACCAACTGTACGACAGCCAACGTTACGAATGTTACTGTATCTCCTAATCATGATGTGACCAACAACAACAGATTCTGGGGATATTTTCATAAAGGAACAACCAATTTTCCCTTTACGGATGGGATTGTGCTGACTACAGGGTATGCTTCTGAAGCAGGTAATAGCTATGTAGCAGCTGTAGGACAATCAGTAGGAACAGGAAGTGATGCTGATCTTGTAGCAGCTACCGGAGCCAATGTTAACTTAACGGATGCAGTAGCCCTTGAATTTGATTTCGTTCCGAATTCCAACCAGGTGAAATTTAACTACATATTCGCTTCCGATGAGTATACTTCAAATTATCCATGTCTCGGTTATTCTGATGCTTTTGCACTGCTGCTGAAGAAAGTAGGGGATCCCACTTATACCAATCTTGCGGTATTACCTGGAACTGCGGGGCCTGTAAGTGCAACCAATATTGTCCCTTCAGGAAATGGATTCACTTGCGGACCTATCAATGCTGCTTATTTTGGAGGATTGGCAAACCCGCATCTGCTTATTAATTATTTTGGAAGAACAACACCTTTAACGGCTGTTGCAGATGTAATCCCGGGGCAGACCTATCATTTCAAAATGGTACTGGCAGACGCAAAAGACTCTACTCATGACTCAGCAGTATTCCTGGAAGGAGGATCTTTTGATGTTGGAATTAAGATTGTAGATGAAACAGGAGTGGTTTTACCGGGAAGCATCAATATGTGTGACAACACACCAAAACAGCTTAAAGCCCAGGTAGCCCCGATTCCGGGAATGACTTATCAGTGGTATAAAGACGGCGTGGCCATTCCGGGAGCAACCAGTGCTATATATATAGCTACCCAGGCAGGAGTTTATACGGTAAAAGTAATGGTTCCGGGGAACCAGTGTCCTAGTGAAGCAACCATTACAATCGTCGGAGGAACAAGTCCTACCGTACAGAATGCTGAACTTAAGCTCTGTACAACACCTTCATTGACTACCTTTAATCTGGAAACGGCAAAACCTCTCATCAGTACAACGCAGGGAGCGGTATTCCGTTTCTATGCAAATCAGGCTGATGCGCAGGCTCAAAATAACAGCTATATTACCAATCTGACCAATTATACAGGTACGGATGGACAAATATTATATGTGCTGGTTTCCAATGGTGCTTTCTGTAGTAAGATTGCTACTTTAACATTAAGAAAAGAAGAAACACCAACCGCTGTGCTGACAGCTCCAAGATTAAAGATCTGTGCCGGTGAATCCGTATTGTTAACTGCATCCGGAGGGGTAACATATGAGTGGGGTGATGCTGCAGCGGCTACCGGAGGAATAAGAACCGTAAGCCCAACTCAGACAACAACATATACTGTATACGCGATCGGAGCACAGGGATGTAAATCTCTTCAGCCGGCTCGTATTACAATTGAAGTGGTTCCGGCTATAGTTTCAAACCTGAAAGGAGGCCATATCTGTCAGGGTGATAAAATTATCCTGGATGCCGGTTCAGGACCGGGATATACCTATCAGTGGAGTTCTGGCGAAACAAGTCAGAGTATTACAGTAGCTACTCCGGGAGTATATTCGGTAATGATCAGTAACGGAGTTTGTTCAAAAGAGTTTAAAACTGAGGTGATTAAAGCCGTAATCCCTGAAGTGATAAAAGTGGATTATAATGAGAGCGGAACTATGATTATCACGGCAAGTAATCCAAGTAATGGTATTCTGGAATATTCAGTGGATAACGGAGTTACATGGCAGTCTTCAAATGTATTTAACAATGTGCCTAAAAATAAAATCATTTCGATCAGGGTTAGAGTTAAATATACAAGCTGCGTAGGTTTCCTTGAATTTTTTACCTTCGTAATGAAAAATGTAATTACTCCGAACGGGGATAATATTAATGATACTATTGATTTTAGCGGAGTAGTCAACTATAAAGATTTCAGCGGACAGGTTTTCGACCGTTACGGAAGAGAAGTCTTCAAGGCAGAGAAGATCAGGCCGTACTGGGACGGATATTTCCAGGGTAAAAAGCTTCCTACTTCAACATATTGGTATCAGGTAACCTTTGAAGATCCTGCCAGTAAGGAACTTACCGTGAAAACAGGATGGATATTGCTTAAAAATATAGAATAATTAAACTATAACTGAAAGACTGACAATTTTGTCAGTCTTTTTTTTATTATTTTAAAATAAACAGAGTTGATATTCTAACATAAATAAATTTGCGTTAGTAATAATGTAAATTGTGTTAACTTGAATTTCAATTAAAAAAAATAGTATTTTTGTTTAAAATAATATAAAATGTTAAATAGGAGGAGAGGAAATTTATTTTTAGCGTTATTTTTAGCTTTCATGGGAAATTTTATTCTGGCTCAGAATAAAGGAAGGGTAGAAATTGCTGCAAAACCTAAGGCTGCTTCTTTAAGGGCTGGTGTTTTTATAGATGTGAATGCACCAAGCTATCCGGAATCCGGCTATCCTATAACCCAGCTGATCAATGATGTTCTCATATCAGGAGGAACTACCTGTACCAGCTCAAGTGTAAGCAATGTAACGGTATCCCCAAATCTGCCTGCAAGCAATCAGAACCGAAGCTGGGGATATTTTAATAAATCAAATACCAATTTTCCTTTCAGTAAGGGGATTATCCTTTCTACAGGGTATGCCAGTAAAGCCGGGAATGTTTTTCAGGGAACTCTAAGTGATGATCTGGGAACCGGAGGAGATGTAGACCTGGCAAACGCTTTGGGAATCAGTAATAATAGCCTTACCAATGCAACATCTATAGAGTTTGACTTTGTAGCTGCTTCTACCGAAATTACTTTCAGATATTTGTTCGCTTCTAAAGAATATCAGCAAAACTTTCCATGTACCATTACCGATGGTTTTGCCCTGTTATTAAAAAAAGCATCTGATCCTACTTATACCAATCTTGCAGTGCTTCCGGGAGGAGCAGGACCTGTAAGCGTTACCAATATCCATCCGCAATACCAAAACTGTGGACCTAAGAATGAAGCGTATTACGGAGGAACCAATACAGCTCAGATTGAAACTAACTTTAATGGGCGCACCATTCCGCTGACTGCTCATGCAACGGTAATTCCAGGGGAAACTTATCATTTTAAGATTGTCCTTGCAGACTACCAGGATCCCAACTTTGATTCTGCCGTATTTCTTGAAGCAGGATCATTCGATATCGGAGTGAAAATTCTGGATCCGGCTGGAGTACAGCTGCCTTCATCCGTCAATATGTGTGATAATACCCCACAGACTTTTACAGCTTCTGTGCAGGGACCTAATATAACATACCAGTGGTATCTGGGAACCAATGCGATTCCGGGAGCTACCGGCGCAAGTTACACGGCGACAGCACCAGGTGTGTATACCGTTAAGGTTTTTATCCAGGGTAACAGCTGTCCCGGAGAGGCTACCATTACGGTAGTTGGCGGAACATCTCCCACGGTACAGAATGCCACACTGACGGCTTGTTATGCTGCCGGAAATGCAACCTTTAATTTAACATCAGCACAGGCTTCAATAAGTACAACTCCGGGAGCTGTGTTTTCATACTATACCACACTGGCAGATGCCAATGCAGGAAATGCCAATACAATTCCCAATCCTACCGCTTATCCGAGTGCAGGAGGAACAGTATATGTAAGAGTAGCAACCGGCTTCTGTGCAAAAGTAGCACAGCTTCAATTGGTAAAAGCCCCACAAATGGTTCCTACTATTGCACCGCCGGCAGTACTTACCTGTACCAGCTCTCAGACTACACTGGATGCATCAGCTTCCGTTTATCCGGCAGGTGCAACATTTAACTGGACGACTACCGGAGGAAATATTGTCTCAGGAGGAACTACCCTGAATCCTGTTGTTAACGCTCCGGGAACCTATACTTTAACCATAACGAAAGTTTATCAGCCAGGAAACATTAGCTGTACAGCAATAGGAACTGTAACCGTAACAGGAAACAGCGCTCCGCCTGTTACAGGTCTTACGGCAAGCAAAATAAAAATCTGTAAAGGAGATTCCACAACACTTACCGCTTCGGGCGGAGCTACCTATAACTGGGGTAATGGCCTCACAGGAAACGGAAATACTCAGGTTGTTTCACCTACTGTGACAACTACTTATACCGTAACAGCAGTGGGAGCTAACGGTTGTGCATCCCAAAATCCCGCGAGTATAACAATTGAAGTTTCAGAACCTTTTACAGCACAGAATGCAACATTACATAAATGTTACCAGCCGGGATTAACTTATAATCTTACAGAAGCCCAGCCTCAGATCACCACTACAGCAGGAGTTACTTTTACTTACTACGTCAATCAGGCTGATGCTATTGCTGCTAACGGAAACTTTATTGTAACGCCTACAGCCTATACGCCGCCGGGAGCAAGTCAGACTATTTACGTACTGGTAAGCAACGGAGGATGCAGCTACGTAGTATCATTGCAGTTATTAAGCACAGCTCAGACAACGCTTACGATTGCTGCGCCACAAACAATTACCTGTACAACCCCTCAGATCACAATCAACGCTTCAGCATCTGTAGTGCCTGCAGGATCTACTATTGCCTGGACAACTACCGGAGGAACTATTGTATCCGGAGGAAATACACTGACCCCTGTAGTAAGCGCTGGCGGAACATATACTTTAACAGTTACTAATGTATCACAACCAGGAAACCTGACCTGTACCTTTACGTCAACGGTAACAGTGCAGGAAGATAAGGTACAGCCGGTTGCTGCGCTTGTTTCATCACAACCCCGTATCTGCGTTGGTGAATCTGTAACATTAACAGCTTCAGGAGGAGTAACCTATAACTGGGGTAACGGTCTTACCGGAAATGGAAATACTCAGGTTGTTTCGCCTACTACAACTACGGTATATACAGTATTTGCCGTTGGAGCTAACGGATGTATTTCTGCAACGCCGGCAAGTGTGACGGTTCAGGTAGGCCCGCCAATAGCAGGGCTTACAGCATCTAAATTAAAAATCTGTGAAGGCGAATCTGTAACATTAACAGCTTCGGGAGGTATTACTTATAACTGGGTGGGACTTACCGGAAACGGAAACACACAGATCGTTACGCCTACAGCAACAACAGAATATTCAGTATATGCATTGGGAGGAAACGGGTGTAGTTCTGTTAATCCGGCTAAAGTTACCATTGAAGTAGTTCCTGCAATCGTTTCTACTTTAAAAGATGTATTTGTATGTGCCGGAGATAAAGGAACTCTGGATGCCGGTTCAGGGCCAAACTATACCTATGTATGGAGTACAGGAGCTACAACACAAACTATAACAACTAATATTCCCGGAACGTACTCCGTGACAATCAGCAATGGAGTTTGTTCCAAAACTTTCTCTGCGCAGCTGATCAATCCTGACCTGCCGCAGTTTACAAATATTGTTTACGACAATCATATTCTAACGCTTACGGCAAGTAATCCTACAGGCGGTGTTTTAGAGTATTCTATAGACGGCGGATTGACATGGCAGTCATCAAATGTATTTACAGGAGTTTTGAATAATACCATGTATTCCGTAATGGTAAGGGTGAAAGGAGCTAAGTGCGGTACTTCACTGGATTACTTTACATTCGTCATCAGCAATGCTATTACCCCTAATATGGACGGTATCAATGACACGATAGACTTCTCCGGAATCAGCGGATATAAAGATTTTGCAGCTTCCATCTTTGACAGATATGGAGCAGAGGTATTCAAAGCCGGTAAAGGTGATGTTATCTGGAGAGGATCCTTAAAAGGAATCAATCTACCTACAGGAACATATTGGTACAGGGTACAGTGGGAAAACCCGGCCAGTAAAAAACTGGAACAGCGCTCAGGATGGATTCTTCTGAAAAACAGAAATTAAATATTTTTAAAATAAAAAATAAACAACAAAATCTCTCAGCAATGAGAGATTTTGTTGTTTTTAAAGGGAAACTGTATCGTGTTTCGTGAATTATTTAAAATAGATGGCAAATATGTTAAAACAATACTGCCACACAATTTACGGTTTGTCCGGATAAAGGTTGATTAACGAAAATTTACTGTAAAACATTCTTGTTTTGTTTTTTTAATGTAAAAAATATAAATATGTATATGAGATATTTAAAAAAAAATTAAATTTGTTGAAACAAAAATATTATGAGAAGATATCTACCGCTTTGTTTATTTTTTTTAGTCATCTCGACTTTTTTATTTTCACAGAATCTGCCTCCACGTAAACCCGTAAAAGAAACTCCTTCCAATATGTCCAGAAGGGCAGGTGTTTTTATTGATGTGAACGCTCCGCAGTATGCTGAAAGTAGTTATACTATTGAGAAAATGGTTAAAGATGTATTGATCTCATCAGGGACTAATACCTGTCTTACTCCGAACGTTACCAATGTGAAGATTACTCCTAATCATGCTGCAAGTGATGCCAACAGAGCATGGGGATATTTTCATAAAGCTACTACCAATTTTCCATTTAAAGATGGACTTATACTTTCCACCGGATTTGCAAGAAGAGCAGGTAATGGCTTTGAAGGTGCACTTAATGATGTTAATGGCGGAGGATCAGATGCCGATCTGGCACAGGTAATCGGGGTAGTGGAAAACAGACTGAATGATGCTGTTCTTCTGGAATTTGACTTCGTTCCTACAACCTCGCAGATTAAATTTAATTACCTGATCGCATCAGAAGAATATACAGGTTCATTCCCTTGTAACTTTGCAGATGCATTTGCTATTTTGCTGAGACCTACTTCAGGCGGACCTTATGTAAATATGGCTGTGCTTCCTGGTGGAGCAGGACCGGTAAGTATTACGAATATCCACCCTGCAGTACCAGGCAGCTGTGGTGCCGTAAACGAACAGTACTTTGGAGGATACAATACAGCTAACGTTGAAACCAACTTTAACGGAAGAACAATTCCGTTAACGGCAACAGCAACAGTAGTAGCAGGACAGCAATATCACTTCAAAATGGTAATTGCCGATTTCAGTGACCACAGTTATGACTCTGCGGTATTTCTTGAAGGAGGATCTTTCAATATCGGGGTAGACCTTTTAGATTCAGCAGGAACAAAATTACCTTCAGATATCAATGTATGTGATAATGTACCTCAGGTAATTACGGCTTCTGTAAGTGATCCTAACCTTGTATACCAATGGTATTATAATGGTGCACCGGTACCAAATGCCACTACCAATACCATTACAGCAATACAGCCAGGTACTTATACCATTGAAGTAAGTGTTCCTGGTAACCCATGTCCGGGGAAAGCATCAATAGAAATTCACGGAGGAACAACCCCTCAGGCTCAGGATGCGACATTGCTGCTATGTACCACACCGGATATTACTACGTTTGACCTGAGTACAATTACATCCACCATAAGCCCGACACCGGGAGCCATCTTTAAGTTCTACGAAAACCAGGCGGATGCAATTGCACAAAACGGGAATTATATTCAGACTCCGTTAAACTATAATGGTAACGACGGCCAAATCCTGTATGTGCTTGTTTCCAATGGAGCATTTTGTAGTAAGATTGTAGAACTGAAATTACTGAAAGAAGTAACACCTACGGCTAAAGTAAAAGCTTCCAGAATAAAAATCTGTCCGGGAGAATCTGTAACCCTTACCGCTGAAGGAGGAGATACCTATCTGTGGAGCAATTTCATGGGAACAGGCAATATGCAGACGGTTACTCTATACCAGACTACAACATTTACAGTATATGCAATTGGAACAAAAGGTTGTAAATCCCTTAATCCGGCAACCATAAGAATTGAAGTTACACCGGAAATCACGTCACCATTAAAAGATGTTGAAATGTGTGTAGGGGATACCGTAACCCTTGATGCAGGAGCAGGACAAGGTTTCAAATACCTATGGAGCACGGGTGCTACAACACAGAAAATTAATGTAGACCAATGGGGTATCTACAGCGTGGAAGTTGATAACGGTATCTGTAAAAAAGTTTTTGAAGCCAAAGTAATGGGAGCGGCTACTCCTTTTGTTACCGCTTTAAATTATGAAAGCATCAAGAAAACAGTAACCATCACTGCTGAAAACCCGCCAATGAACAATACACCAAGTACTTTGGAATATTCTTTAGATAACGGAATAACCTGGCAGGCGTCCAACGTGTTCAGCAACCTTTTAGATAATACAAACTATACTGTTTTAGTGAGAAGAGTAGGCACACACTGCGTTGGATCTCTTGAATTCTTTACTTTACAGATCAACAATATTATCACTCCGAACCAAGACGGAATCAATGATGTACTGGACCTTAAAGCTCTCGGAGACTTTAAAAACTTTACAGGTTCTGTATATGACAGATATGGAGTAGAAATGTTCAGGTTCTCAAAAGAAAACCCTACCTGGGACGGAACAGTAGGAGGTAAGAGACTTCCGACAGCTACATACTGGTATAAGTTCAATTTTGAGTATCCAAAATCAAAAGCTCAGATGAACTGGTCAGGATGGATCATGCTGAAGAACAGAAACTAAAATTGATAATGCAACATAAAGAAAGCCTTTCGAATACGTTTGAAAGGCTTTCTGCTTTTTACCGGCTAATACAGTCATGTTTAAGTCCATTAAAAAAGCTCCTGCTATAGGAGCTTTTGATGTTTTTACTGATTTTCTTTCCAGAGATTGGCGAAGTGTATAAAATCTGAAACACTAAGCTCTTCAGCTCTTTTGTCAAGAAATTCATGGCCTTTTAAAGCTTCAGGAATGTTTAATATTTTCAAAGCATTGGAAAGCTTTTTTCTCCTTTGGTTAAATCCTGCTTTTACAATCTGTTTAAAAAGAACTTCGTTCCCTGCAAGGCCTTCCTTAGGATTTCTTGTAAGCCTGATGACTCCCGACTTTACCTTTGGTGGAGGATTGAAGACATTCTCATGTACCGTAAACATATAGGATACATCATAATAGGCCTGTATCAGAACAGAAAGAATACCGTAATCTTTAGTTCTCGGAACGGCGGCTGTTCTTTCCGCTACCTCTTTCTGGAACATTCCTACCATTTCCGGAATCAACTGATAATGGTCCACAATCTGAAACAGGATCTGGGATGAAATATTATAAGGGAAATTACCGATGATGGCAATTTGATCCTCCTTGATGAAATTGAAATCCTGCTTCAGGAAATCTCCTACAAAAGTTTCTTCAGTAACCTTTGTATAATTGTTTTTCAGGTATTCGATAGATTCCGTATCGATTTCTGCAAGGTAGATATTCTGATCCTTTTCAAGAAGATATTTGGTAAGAACGCCCATTCCGGGACCTACTTCCATGATATTATTATAGTTCTCAAAACTAAGGCCTTCTACGATTTTCCTTGCGATGTTTTCATCTGTCAGGAAGTGCTGCCCCAGATGTTTTTTTGCTTTTACACTCAAAGTTTTTTATGATTTTATTAACAATGATTTTCTTTATTTCGTCCCAAATTTCGGAAGTTTTTTTCTATTTTAGCCAAAAATTTTAATATTAATGGCTAAATCTGTAGATGAATTTAATAAGAAAAGGCTTCGGTCCAGCAATATTACAGTAGTGATAAGTATTGCCTTAGTGTTATTTTTGTTAGGATTAATGGGGCTTATTCTGATTAATGCCCAGAAGTATTCTGACTATATCAAAGAACAATTGGTGGTAAACGCCTATTTTGATGAAAACTATGATGCTAAAGATTCTGTAAAAATTGCAAAACTTGAGGAAGAAACTTTTAAAAAGGTACAGTTATTAGCTCCTGTAAAAAAAGCAACCTATATTTCAAGAGATATGGCGGCAAAAGAAGCCAAGAAAAGTATGGGAATCGACAGTGATGCATTGTTCGAGGAAAATATTTTCCCTTCCTCTATTGAAGTTGCTTTAAAGCCGGAATTCGTAGATCCTGCCAAAATTGATGAAGCCATTAAAGAGATCAAGTCCGTTCCGGGAATCATTGATGTTAAGAATGACAGTACTTTGATGGTGGATGTATACAATAACCTGAGCAGAATCTTAAAATGGATCCTTGGATTTTCCATCCTATTCCTGATATTGGCCGTTGTATTAATCAACAACTCAATCCGTCTGAAAATATTCTCTAAGAGATTTATTATTAAAACAATGCAGCTGGTAGGGGCGAAAAGAAGATTTATCCTTAAACCTTTCATTGTGGAAGCTGTTATCTTGGGAGCTATAGGCTCTGTAATAGGTCTTCTTGCTCTGGGAGGAGTCTGGTACTATTTCACAAGCCAGATTGGCTCTGCCTTTGTACAGGACAACAACCAATATTTCTGGTTGGTCATCCTGGTGCTTGGAGTAGGAATTTTTATTTCTGTCTTAAGTACGATTTTCGCTACATGGAGATTCTTAAAATCAAACGTTGACGATTTATATTACTCTTAATAATGAGCAAAAAAACAAATAAATTTTCCGCTTCAGACTTTGGACGTGAAGCAGAAGTACCACAGGAAAACGCTTTCTATTTCGGGCAGCAGAATTTCAAATGGATGCTGATAGGGCTGGCATTTATTGTAGTAGGATTTCTACTGATGATGGGGCCTGATGCCAATACGGTAGATGGAAAATTTGATCCCAACTCATGGAATGACGATATCTTTTCTATCAGAAGAATCAGAATAGCGCCTCTGTTTGTTGTGATCGGGTTTGTAATAGAAGTGTACGCGATCTTAAAAAGAAAATAAATAATAATTTTATTTAAGGATTAAAAAATTTAAGAATTGAAAGATGTAAGCCAGTGAGCCGATTTTTTTAATTCTTAAATCTTTTAATCTTTTTAATTTTTAAAAGAATATGGATTTAATCAAAGCAATTATTATTGCCATCGTAGAAGGACTGACAGAATATCTTCCGATTTCTTCTACAGCACATATGGGATTCACAGCAAATCTTATGGGGTTGGAAGAAACAGAATTTTTAAAAATGTTTCAGGTGTCTATTCAGTTTGGAGCCATTTTATCTGTGGTAGTGGCATACTGGAAAAAATTTTTTGATTTAAATAATATCCAGTTTTATTTCAAACTTGCTTTTGCTGTAGTTCCTGCTTTGGTACTGGGGTATTTATTTGATGATAAAATTGAAGCTGTCCTTGGAAATCAGATTGCGATCTCTTCAGTATTGGTATTAGGTGGTGTGGTTTTATTGTTTGCAGATCAATGGTTTAAGAATCCTAAAATTGATGATGAAAAAGGAATTACCATAAGAAATGCTGTTACCATCGGTTTCTGGCAGTGTCTTGCAATGATGCCGGGTACAAGCCGTAGTGCAGCCTCTATTATTGGGGGAATGGCACAAGGTCTTACCAGAAAAGCAGCCGCAGAATTCTCTTTCTTCCTTGCGGTACCTACCATGCTGGCAGTAACTGTATATTCAGTTTTCGTTAAGACCTGGGGAAAGGAAACAGCCAATCCACAGAAAGGATATGAAATGATTATGGCTTCTCAGGATCACATTATGATCTTTGTGATCGGAAATATAGTGGCATTTATCGTGGCTCTTATTGCGATTAAAGCTTTCATTGGAGTACTTAACAAATATGGATTTAAACCATGGGGCTGGTATCGTATTTTTGTTGGAATAGCCCTGTTGATTTATTTTTATTTCTTTAAATAAGAAATTACATACTATACCCATTCATGACTGCTGAAGAACTGAAATCAGGATACATTTTTTTATTGGATAAGCCTCTGGACTGGACTTCCTTCCAGGCTGTCAATAAAATGAAATATAAACTTAAAAGGGAATTTGATCTTCCCAAGAAATTTAAAATCGGACATGCCGGAACGTTAGATCCTAGGGCAACCGGACTACTTATTGTCTGCTGTGGGAAATTTACTAAGAAAATTCCTGAGATTCAGGACGCTCCCAAGGAATACTGGACAGAGATCAAGATTGGTGTACAGACAGAATCCTATGACACCGAAAAGCCTGAAATCCTTCATCAGGATATCTCGGGTATTACTGAAGAACAGGTAAAAAGCGCTCTGGAGAAATTTGTCGGAGAAATAGAGCAGAAACCACCGGTTTATTCAGCGATTAAAATTGATGGTGAAAGAGCTTACAACCTTGCCAGAGCAGGTGAAGAAGTTGAAATGAAGGCAAGAAAAACAACCATTCATTATATTAAAGATATCAAAATAGATTTTCCTCTTGTAAGTTTCATGGTGGGATGCTCAAAAGGAACATATATCAGAAGCCTGGCTCATGATATCGGGCAGGAACTGGGAGTAGGAGCTTATCTGACACAGCTGAGGCGTACCAAAATCGGTGATTATGCGATTGAAGATGCTACAGATCAGTTCCTGAATAATGATTATAGATTCGAAAGTCTGTGAGAATAGGAATGACATAACCTTAAAAATGGAGCTGATATTTTTTTACAGGCTTAACTTACAGAATTACTATTTTCAGCAATAAAAATTATACCGGCTACGGAAAAGACTAATGGAAAAGACGCGTATCAATAAATATTTATCCGAAGTGGGATACTGCTCAAGAAGAGCGGCAGATAAACTTCTGGAAGAGGGCAGGATTACAATAAACGGAAAAATTCCTGAATTGGGAACAAAAGTTTCAGACGAAGATCTTGTAGAAGTAGATGGAAAGCCGATCAGAGAACCTCAGGAAAAACCGGTATATATCGTTTTTAATAAACCGGTAGGAATTGTCTGTACTACAGATACAAAACGTGAAAAGAATAATATTGTTGACTATATCAACCACCCGAAAAGAATTTTCCCTATCGGCAGACTGGATAAACCCAGTGAAGGACTCATTCTTTTAACAAGTGACGGTGATATTGTCAATAAAATTCTGAGAGCCCGTAATAATCACGAGAAGGAATATCTTGTCCGTGTAGATAAACCGATCACTCCAAAGTTTCTGGAAAAAATGAGAAACGGTGTTCCCATCCTTGATACCGTTACCAGAAAATGTGAAGTTGAGAAGATTGATGAAATGAATTTCAGAATCATTCTTACTCAGGGTCTTAACAGACAGATCCGAAGAATGTGCGAATATCTCGGATATGAAGTAAAAAAGCTGAAACGAATCCGCATCATGAATATCAAGCTTGATCTCCCGGTCGGAAAGTGGAGGGATCTGACTGATGATGAGCTTAATATGCTAAACACTTTACTGGCGGATTCCAGTAAAACCTTTGATTAAAAACAGAACTTTTTAATGATTTTAATTTCTTACTGTTCGGTAATATAAACCGGATGGTATTTTTTTATGAGTAATGATTTTTCACATATTGGTGTAATATATTGTGTTTTTTACAGGAAATATATTATATTTATAAGACTAATAACCATAATCATAAAATCATGAAATTAAAATTTAAATCAGTATTCCTGTTTATTAATTTGGTAATATTTACGAGTTGTCTGAATGAGAACCACAATCCCGACCATCCTCATAATACTTCATTTTACATTGATTACAGAAGCTTAAAAGGATCATCAGACGGAATAGCAGTTATAGAACTTGATCCTGAGGCCCCGAATTTTGGAAACATCAGCAGCAGGCTTGAATTGGGTATTGGTGTATTGCCGCATCATATTTATTATAATCTGGATGCGAAAAAAATGTTTACAACAGCTTTAGGAGGCAGCTATCTCTATGAAATAAAAACAGGAAAAGATCAAAATGGGCAGCCGAAACTCATAAGCGCCACCCCTATTGATACCGGGGAGAATACGGTAGGTGAAAATTTATTTTTCACTAATGACGGAAGATATTTTATGACTTTCATGGGGGGTGCAGGAGGTCCGAAAGATGGAAGCATCGGGGTTTTTAATGCTAACAATAATCAGCTTATCAAGACGATTAAAGCACCCGTTCAGAGTAATCCCAATAAATTTATCATGTATCCGCATGGTATTTCGGTTAATGAAGAAAAAGGACTGATGATGGTAACCTCTACCATTCATCCGGATCTTACAACAGGGATGGGAAATACGTGTACATTACTGGATCTGAATACTTATGAAATCAAGGAGACCTATCAGGTAGCAGATTCACCAACGGATTTGTCTGCTCCCGTTGAAGTTTTACTGCTGCGCGGAAAATTTCCACAATATGCACTTGCTACGACCATGCTTGGCGGCGATATCTGGATAGCTCCATACAA
Organism: Chryseobacterium amylolyticum; assembly: GCF_051011775.1. NCBI lineage: Bacteria > Pseudomonadati > Bacteroidota > Flavobacteriia > Flavobacteriales > Weeksellaceae > Chryseobacterium > Chryseobacterium amylolyticum. The sequence goes on along the minus strand of NZ_JBPCHX010000004.1, from coordinate 235,007 downwards.
TAACACAACCCAAAAGTATGATGCTTTTACGAAGGTCTTTGACGGAAGCACACAAGGATTAGGCTGGACACTTGAAATGTATATTGATGATTCAAATAAACTTTACGTAAGTTTTGCAGATCCTGGAAAAGTGCTTGTGTTTGATATAAGCAATCTTCCTCAGCTGAAGCTTTTGAAAACTTTTGACGCTGATAAAGGAGCTCATCATATGGCTTTCTTTAAAACCAGATCAGGAAAAGATGTGGTAGCGGTACAAAATAATCTGTTGGATCTTCCTGATTTAAACTCCGGAACCATCAGTATTATTGATATTAATACCGGAAAAAAACTGGGAACAGTGGATCTGCGCAACAAATACGGGATACTGCCGGAATCGATTGAAGGGACCAATGGCCCCAGCAGTTATATGCATCATTAACATTCAGTATTTTGCTTTAATAAAACTATTCCGGATATTATTTTTTGGAATAGTTTTTATTTTAAATATAATTTCATTCTTTCTTCATACTCGGGTTTCAATTTTAACAGTTTCCATATTTTTTTATCATCCGGATTACTGATCCGGTAGAATATGATTTTGTCTGCAGAATATTTGAAATAAGGATGATTTTTAAGCCATTCTTCCGGTGCGTCTGCTAATGTGTATCTTGGAACATTGGATGTATCCAGCGGTGCTTTTAAAATCAGCTTTTGGACAAGGTCCTGATCAATATTGTAAGTGCCTAGAATCTGCTGCTTATTCATAAAACCTCCCAGCTTCTTCCTGAAACCGATAATTGAACCTGCGCTTCTTTCGTCCAGCCCGAACTCCATAAGCTGTTTGAAAGTAATGATATTGAGATCTGTTTTTGAAAAATCTGTTTTTTCCTGCTGTTTTTCCTGAAGTTTGATATAAGGCTTCATTTCCTGAAATTTTTCAGCGGAAATCACAAAGCATTTTTGCAGCTCTTCAGGACTTTTAAAGCTTCCCTGTAAATTCCTGTCGCGGTAACTGATGATGGCGGCAGCCTGTTTTTCTGAGAATCCAAGTGCTTTCCACCCGTCCAGGTTTAATTGATCAGGATCAAAATTGTGATACTGAATTTTAGATTTTACAGTATTGCTCTTCGCAAATTTTCTGAAACTTTCGGGAGTTTTTGCCGGCAGTAGAATATAGGGTTCAAGTTTGCTGTAATTTTCTGGCGAAATAATAAAGCATTCTTTAAATTTCTCTTTACTGATAAAGCTTCCGCCTAAATAATTTCTATACTTTATAATGGCTTCTGCCTGCCTTTCACTGAAGCCCATCCTGTGCCAGTCATCAGCAGAAAACTGATCAGGATTGAATTTTCCTGAAATGGTGATTCCTCTTTTTCCGGACGTATTGACTCCTTTTGAATTTTCTTTTTCTGTCAGTTCAGGAAGCAGGATGAAAGATGCTATTTCATTAAATTTTTCTTCAGAAATAGCATAACATTTTCTCAGCTGTTCTTTTGAAGTAAACGTTCCGCCTACCATATCTTTATACTTAAGAATGGTAGCGGTTTGTTTCTCTGAAAACCCCAGTTTCTTCCATTGCTCTTTGTTCAGAACATTGGGATCAAAATCCGATAGGCTTGCCGGCTTTGAAGCTTCTGTAATGAATGTTACCTCAGGAAAAGGTTCTTTTTCCCTACTGGTATATTTCTGATAGGCAAATAAAACAGTCAGCAATGTGACCATAAATGCCAGTTTCCGGTAATCGTTTTTTCTCATCATGAAGTAAACTTATTGATAAAAATAAAGCATAGCAATAGCTGATGATGAAATGGTTAAAGATTATATAGAGAAGATACTTTATTGTTTAAAAGATAATGAGGATCATGTTCTTTATGTGATATAATTTCGTTATCAGAGCTAAAAGTTGTGATTGTTTTTATATTGTATATTTTTCTTAACGGCTTGGTTTTTGTAATTTTTTATTTATCCAACACCCATTAATTGATAATACTATGAAATACAGTGAAGCATTACAATACAAGGAAGAAGCGTTGAAAAAGGCTGACAGTACAGTTGTTGATAATTACCATATTGTTATCGTTCCGGCTGATACGGCTGAAAGCACCAAATATATCGAAGAGTTCACCAGAAAACCTGAAAGTTTTAAAGATGATAGCTGTAAGAAATATTGTTCAGACGGAGAATATCTGGTGGTGAGCTTTAAGAAAGAGGATAAGTGATTTTTACCTGAATAAATAGGAATTAATTGTTGCTTTGCAGCTAATAACTCAATAAGAGTGTATCAATAAAAAGGCGCCGCAATTCATTGCGGCGCCTTTTCTGTATTTTGAATAATTTATTCACTATCTTTTTCTCCCAGGGATTCTTTCAGCTTGATAAGCTCAGCTTTTACAAACTCCAGCCGGTCAATCAGGGTGATGGTTTCAGAAATTTTACTGTTGGTGGTAAGAGCTACACGGGCTCCGTCAAGAGTGTATCCTTTTTCTTTTACCAAATGGTAGATCATCTGAAGATTTTTGATGTCTTCAGGGGTGAAATATCGGTTTCCTTTTCTGTTTTTTTTAGGCTTGATAATGGGGAATTCCTGTTCCCAGTAACGTATTAATGAAGTGTTTACATCGAATGCTTTTGCAACTTCTCCTATAGAATAGTACAGTTTATCAGGTAAATTTATTTTCATTTTACAACTCCTAAACTTCAAAGATAAAAATTTTTTAAAGTTTTATCCAAAATATATTGCAAAAAGTAAGGTAAGGCTTTGTTTTAAAGGAAATTTATGGGAGTAAAATAAAGTACAGATGGTAAGGATCATTATATACCAGTTCTTTTTATCTAAATTTGTAAATTCTTATACCAATATTAATGAATCCGATCTCAGTTCTTCATATCGATCTTTTTCAGGCGGGTAAAAATACTTCAGATTTTTATTTTAACACGATGAAGAATCATCTGGTGGTGGGACATCGTCATATAGAGAAACCCCACAGACATGATTTTTATGCCGCTGTTCTCTTTACGAAAGGAACAGGAGTCCATGAAATTGATTTTCATAAATATGAAGTCTCTGAAGGAAGTCTTTTCTTTCTGTCGCCGGGGCAGGTTCACAGCTGGGAGCTTTCGGAGGATATTGAAGGCTATATTTTCTTTTGTTCTCAGGAATTTTATGAAATGCATTATGTCAATCAGAAGCTCAGAAACTTTCCTTTTTTCGGATCTGTATCGTTCCCGAGGAAACTTCAGCTGGATTCGCATGAGCTAAAGAAATATGTAAATTTATTTCAGGAACTGGGGGAAGAGCATCAGGCAAAAAATATAATGAAAGAAGGTTTGATTTTGTCATTGATGTCCCGGATTTTCATCAATGCTGCCAGATTGTTTTCGAAAGACTTTGATACATTGGCTTCTTCAGCCGGACTTTCTTATTTTAAACATTATCAGGATTTTGAAAACCTGATTGAGCAGCACTTTACACAGCAGAAATCAATTGCATATTATGCATCGTTGCTGGGAATTTCATCCAAACATCTGAACAGGATTGCACAGACTGTTGTTCAAAAAACAGCGACTGATGTTATTACGGAAAGAGTAGTGCTGGAAGCCAAAAGGATGCTGATGTACCTGGACGAAAGCCTGGTGGAAATTGCTTTCCGGCTGGGATACGAAGAATATTCCTACTTTGTAAGAGTATTCCGGAAAAGTTCCGGAATGACTCCCACGCAGTTTATGAGGAAATATAAGGTTTGATGAGTTTAAAATTTAAAGTGTAAGGTTCAAAGTTTGGGAGAGAGACTGTTGAAAACCACCCCGACAAAAATTCTTTGAATTTTCGCCACCCCTCCAGAGGAGGGGAATTAGGGAAATAGCAACTACTATTCTGATCTCTGCCGCATTCCTCCTGCCATCTGCAACCTAAAGTGCCAACTTAAACGGTCCTTCAAAAGTTGTCTCAAATGAATCCACAAGTTTCCCTTTTTCATCAAAAACACCGATGACCATATTTTGTTTTGAGAACTTAATTTCGTCTTCAGGGAAAGAAATGTTGATGTTACCTTTCAGGATCTGGTCTCCTTTCAATATGATTTTTTCAGAACCAAAATAAGTGATTTCCGCATTTGCCGGAGTGATAACTTTAATGGTAAGGGTTTTCTTCTCATTAGATTTATTCAGAAGAGTATAAATAAAGGTGTTGGTGATTTTACCATTTTTAACGAAAAAGGTAGAACCCGCCGGTTTAATGAACTTGGCTTCCATAGAACCACGGTCGTACATTAAAAATCCAAGAAATCCGATTAGCAGGGCAAGAATTACAGTGGTAGCTTTCATTCTCGGAGTAAATCTGAATTTATCGCGGTTTTCAATTTCTGCTTCCGTAGCATAGCGTACCAAGCCTTTAGGCAAGCCTACTTTTTCCATTACTTCATCGCACGCATCAATACATGCCGTACAGTTCACGCATTCCAGCTGCTGGCCGTTTCGGATATCAATTCCCGTAGGGCAGACCACAACGCATTGGTTACAGTCAATACAATCTCCTTTCCCCGCAGCTTTCCTGTCTTCATTATTTCTCCATTTTGCGCGGCCTTCACCTCTTTTAAAATCATAATATACATTAATGGTCTGCTTGTCAATCAATACGCCCTGAAGTCTTCCGTAAGGACAAACCAATGTACAGACCTGTTCACGAAGCCATGCAAAGACAAAATAGAAAGTCATGGTAAAGAATATCATAGCCATAAACTTCAGTGAATGTTCTGCAGGTCCCTCACTCATAATACGGAAAACCTCTTCATATCCGACAATGTACATGAACATGAAGTGGGAAATGATCAGTGAAATTAGGAGAAATACAGACCATTTAGTCAGTCTTTTCCGTATTTTTTCTGAATCCCATTCCTGTCTGTCGAGCTTCATCTGTTTATTCCGGTCTCCTTCAATCCAATACTCGATTTTCCGGAAAACCATTTCCATGAAAAGGGTCTGCGGACACAGCCAGCCGCAGAATATTCTCCCGAAAACTACGGTAAACAGCATTACAAAAATCACAGAAGTTACTGCTCCCAAAGCAAGGATAAAAAAATCCTGCAGATAAAAAGGCTGGCCGAGAATAAAGAATTTCCTGTCGATAACATTGATAAGCAGAAAAGGATTGTTATTGATCTTTACAAACGGCAATCCGAAAAATAAAGCAAGAAGAAGATAGCTCGTGTAATTCCTGTAGTTCGTGTACTTACCTTTAGGCTTTCGGGGAAAAACCCACTTCCTTTTTCCGGTTTCATCCATGGTTCCTACGGAATTTCTGAAATCTTTATTTTCAATTTCCAAAGACTTGATATTGTTGGACTCTGCGCTCATTGTTGTATGCTATAAAAGTATTTTGGTACAATTTTCATCCTGACCGATCTTATTTCTCAAATTCACTTCCATGAAAAAATGATTGATCCTGCTACTGCAAAGCTCCGGATTATATCTTTTTGCTGCTAATATGATCTACTTAAAAAATAGTACAATTGGGACATTTTTAAATTTGTTTTTTTATTGTATCAGAAAGAGAAAATATTTTGAAAGCTATTATTGATATTGTAAATTGCGGGTTTAAAAATGAAGCATGAAGAATATCTTTAAAATAGGTATGATTGGTTTGGTTTTCGCATTGGTAAACTGTCAATCAGTAAATTATAGTAAAATGTTTTATGAAGGAGTACAGCCGGAAAAGGTTTCAGACAAGTTCAGTTTCACAGAAGGGCCATCTGCAGATAAGGATGGAAATGTTTACTTTACGGATCAGCCTAATGATAAGATCTATTATTGGGACTGGAAAAGTAATCAGGTAATAGAATTTCTTGATAAAACAGGAAGAGCCAACGGGACTCATTTTGACAAAGACGGGTATCTGATCACCTGTTCAGACGACCAGGGAGAGATCTGGAAGATTTCCAAAGATAAAAAAGTGGAAGTTCTGCTTAAAGGCTTTGAAGGAAAAAGACTGAATGGTCCCAATGATGTGTGGAATGATGAATTTGGAGGAATGTATTTTACAGATCCTTTATACAAAAGGGATTACTGGATAGATTTCAAACAGGAACTGCCTCATAAAAGCCTTTATTACAGGGATAAAACAGGAAAAGTTACAAAGCTGGAAACATTCACACAGCCCAATGGAATTGTTGGAAGTGAAAAATTAAAGAAATTATACATTTCTGATATTGATGCCGGGAAGACCTATGTGTATGATATTTTAGGGGAAGGAAAACTGTCTGAGAAAAAACTGTTCTGCGAAATGGGCTCAGATGGAATGACTATGGATAAACATGGAAATTTATATTTAACCGGAAACGGAGTTCATGTTTTCAACAGCTCCGGGAAGAAGATCTATCATATTCCGATTCCTGAAGACTGGACTTCCAATGTCACTTTTGGCGGAAAAAATAATGATATTCTTTTCATTACTGCCTCTAAGTCTGTTTATACTTTCCCTCTGAGAGTAAGAGGAATAAAATAATTTTTGCGGAAAGCATGGCGACGAAGCAATCTCTTTTCATTAAATATTGAGATTGCTTCACTTCGTTCGCAATGACAAATGACAATAGAAGTGTTGAGCAGAAAACTTAATAAGCAATCTCCATTTTCACTTTCTTTCCTTTCAGTTTTTCGTTCTGAAGCTTTCTCAAAAGTGCATTTACTTTATTTCTGGAAACGGCAACATAGGACGTAGTATCCTTTACTTCAATAATTCCCACATCCTCTTTCTGTAATTCGCCTTTCTTCAGTAAATAACCTACAATATCCACTTTGTTTACTTTATCCTTTTTGCCTGCACTGATGTATACCGTTTGGAAAGGTGTTTTTTGTGGAACTTTAGTAAATCCGGCAACACTTTCTTCGGGGGTGTTATTTTTAATGAACGGGAAGTTTTCCTCTTCAGTCATGATCAGATAGACAAAACCTTTGGCATTCATTCTTGCAGTACGTCCGTTTCGGTGGATGAAGGCATCTTCTTTCGGAGGCAGCTGGTAATGAACAATAGATTCTACTTCAGGAATATCAAGGCCGCGGGCAGCCAGGTCTGTTGTAATAAGAATCCTTGCGGAATCATTTCTGAATTTCAGCAGGGCACGTTCTCTTTCATCCTGTTCCATACCGCCATGGAAGGTTTCCCTGTCTATTCCCATCTGGTGAAGAAGTTCTGAAATACGGTCTACGGCATCACGGTGATTGCAGAAGATCAGGGTTCTTCTGTTTCCGATTTTACAAACCAGGTTGAAAAGCGTATTCAGTTTTTCCTCTGGAATCGTCATCACCTTTCTCAGTTGGAGATCCGGTTTTACATCATTTTCTTTCAGGAAGCTGATTACTTTTTCATCTTTCAATCCTGTAAAAGCAGGAATTTCATCCATAGTTGTTGCAGACGTCAGAATTCTCTGTGAAAGACCTTTTAAAGAATTACAAATAAATTCCATGTCATCATGAAAGCCCAGTTCCAGTGCTTTGTCAAATTCATCAAGAACCAGTGTTTTGATGGTTTTCGGATCAAAATTGTTATTTCTTAAATGATAAACAACTCTTCCCGGGGTCCCGATCAATACAGCCGGAGCTTCAATCAGATTATTAACCTCAATTTTCTTATCATGTCCGCCATAGCAAACAGAAACTTTAAAATCTGTTCCCATCGTTTTAAAAACCTGTTCAATCTGCAGGGCAAGTTCTCTTGCCGGAACCAATATCAATGCCTGAACGCCCTGCACGTTTTTTTTCAGATTTCTGAGAACAGGAAATAAAAAAGCAAGGGTTTTTCCGGATCCTGTAGGAGAGAGTAAAACAATATCCGTATTATTTTCAGACGCTTTATAAGTAGATTTCTGCATCTGATTCATATCCTGAATCTGCAGTTTCTGATAGATTGATTGTAGTTCCATAGTGCAAAGGTAGTGAATTTTGGAGTTTGAAAGTTCAGAGTGGGAGAGTCTTAGAGTCTGAGAGTAGGAGGGTTTGAGGGTTTGAGGGTTGTGAATGGGAGGTTTGAGATGATGATCAGTTATAGTTTGATGTTGCTGTCTTTCTGAATGCAGCGCAGTGAAGAATCTCCAGAATCCGCTGTACTGTTTTATGGAAAAGGATAAGGTGATATCTGATTATCATTGAGTTATATGAACTTTAAAGATTATATAACCTGTTGCTTATCTTAAATAAAATTCTTATCTTTGCACCCACTTTTTGTGGTAAAGGTCTGAGAAAGTAAAATATTAAATATTAATAACTTCCGTATTTTTCAATCACATTGATTAAGACCGTTGAAAGAGAAGGAATACAAATTTTTTTAGAATTATGTCAAAAGAGACAAATTCAGCTGAATTATTATTAAACCAAAACGTAGCACCTGAACAATTTGACTGGGATTCTTTCGAATCTGGTCTTGATGCTGATGCTAGAAAAGAGAAAAGCGATTTAGAAGAAATCTACAACGGATCTTTAAACAACTTAGACGATAATGACGTTCTAATTGGTAAAGTTGTAAGATTAACTGATAAAGAAGCTATCGTTGACATCAACTTCAAATCTGAAGGTGTTATCTCTCTTAACGAATTCCGTTACAACCAAGGCCTTAAAGTAGGTGACGAGGTAGAAGTAATGGTTGACAAAAGAGAAGACAAAACTGGTCAGTTACAATTATCTCACAGAAAAGCAAGAACGCTTAAAGCTTGGGATAAAGTAAACGAACTTCACGAAACTGGTGAAATCGTTAACGGTTTTGTTAAATCAAGAACTAAAGGAGGTATGATCGTTGACGTTCACGGAATCGAAGCATTCTTACCTGGTTCTCAAATTGACGTTAAGCCAATTAAAGATTACGATCAGTTCGTAGGAAAAACTATGGAGTTCAAAGTTGTGAAAATCAACCCTGAGTTCAAAAACGTAGTTGTATCTCACAAAGCATTGATCGAAGCAGATATCGAAGGTCAGAAAAAAGAAATCATCGCTCAACTTGAAAAAGGACAAGTTCTTGAAGGTACTGTTAAGAATATCACTTCTTACGGTGTATTCATCGACTTAGGTGGTGTAGATGGATTGATCCACATTACAGACCTTTCTTGGTCTAGAGTGAACCACCCATCTGAAATCCTTGAGGACGGACAGACTGTAAAAGTTGTAATCCTTGATTTCGATGATGAGAAAACAAGAATCCAATTAGGTATGAAGCAATTAGAAGCTCATCCTTGGGATGCTCTTTCTGCTGACCTGAAAGTAGGTGACAAAGTAAAAGGAAAAGTAGTAGTTCTTGCTGACTATGGTGCATTCGTAGAAATCGCTCCAGGTGTTGAAGGATTAATCCACGTTTCTGAAATGTCTTGGTCTACTCACTTAAGATCTGCCGGAGATTTCGTAAAAGTAGGTGATGAAGTAGAAGCTGAAGTATTAACTTTAGATAGAGAAGAAAGAAAAATTTCTCTTGGTATCAAGCAATTGTCTAAAGATCCATGGGAAAACATCGAAGCTAAGTATCCTGTAGGATCTCAGCATGTAGGAACTGTAAGAAACTTCACTAACTTTGGTGTATTCGTAGAGTTGGAAGAAGGTATCGACGGATTAATCTACATCTCTGATCTTTCTTGGACTAAGAAAATCAAGCACCCATCTGAGTTCTGCGCAGTAGGTGATAAATTAGACGTTGTAGTTCTTGAATTAGATATTCAGGCTAGAAGATTATCTCTAGGTCACAAGCAATTGACTGAAAACCCATGGGATAAATTCGAAACTAAATATGCTGAAGGAACTATCCACGCTGGTAAAGCTGTAGAAGTTCACGATAAAGGAGCTTCTGTTCAATTCGAAGATGCTGAAGTAGAAGCATTCTGCCCTTCAAGATTATTAGAGAAAGAAGATGGATCTAAAATCAAAAAAGGTGAAGAAGCTCAGTTTAAAGTAATCGAATTCAACAAAGAATTCAAGAGAGTAGTAGTATCTCACACAGGTATCTTCAGAGACGAAGAGAAGAAAAACGTAAAAGAAGCTTCTTCTAGAAACGTAACTTCTTCTTCTAACAACGAAGAAAGATCTACTCTTGGAGACATCGATGCATTAGCAGAGTTGAAAAGAAAAATGGAAGAAGGTAAATAATCTTTGAACCATTGATATAAATATGGAGCCGCTCATTTGAGCGGCTTTTTTTGTGAATCTATGTCATGAAGAACAGCAGAATATTTAAAATATTAAATAACGAGTTTCTTCAAGTAAAATATTAAAAGTTAATTGGTATACACAATAAAAATTTATTAATAAAATGATTTATCTGACGGAAATATTTAAATCAAAAGTATTTAAAAAGTCTAGAAACAAAACCTAATAAATCTAAATATATTATACTTTTCTGTTGATTGACAAATATGTAAAATAATTTTAATATTCTGTTCTATATATGTATTTCGTTATATTTTAATTTTTGATAAAAAAAATATTAAACTTGTGTGAATTATTTGTAGATTAGCGCCTTTAATAATGGATATGAAAAACAAAGCTTTACCTCTTTTATTTGCAGTATTTTCTGTATTTCCGGCAATATTATCCGGACAGGATAATGAAAAACTAATTAAAGATTATATTTCTCAAAACAAAATAAGGGAATATAAAAAGTCTGACCTTAATAATTTCATTGTTGATAATGTAGATCCTTCAAAATCACTGAACGGAAACGTTATAAAATTTTTACAGACCTATAATGGCTTACCTATATACAGCTCTGTAGGAACTGCATTAATTAAGGATAATAAAATTGTTTATTACACAGATAATTTTGTAAAAGATTATACTACCGCTACATCAGGTACAGCTGCTATTAATAAAACTACAGCGCTTCAAAAGATTGCTGAAGAACTGAAGAACCCTGCTATTGCTGATTTTACCATTCTTGGATACCTTGAAAAGACGCAGAAAAGAGCTGCTTCAGCCAACCAAAGGCTGGTTTATACGAATGATGAAAATGGTAACCTTCGTCTTGCGTATGAATATACCTTAATGGAGCCAAAGACTCCCAATTACTGGAACATTTTAGTAGATGCCAACAATGGAAACATTCTGTTAAAAAATAACCTGACATTGTCATGTAATTTCCATCATGATGCTTATAGTTCAGATTCAGAGTACAGCCATGCTGATCATTTTGAAAATACATTAACAGGACCTCAAAATAATTTAGCAGAGAATAACATTCCATTACTTTTACCGGATAATGCATCATACAATGTATTTCCATTGCCTATTGAAGCGCCTACTTTTGGTTCCAGATCCGTCATCACCAACCCATGGATTCTGAGTGCTTCTCCTGAAGGATGGCATTCTGACGGAACCAATCATTATACCATTACGAGAGGAAATAACGTTTTTGCTTATGAAGATGCAGCAGGAACAGCTTTAACAGCTCCTGATTATCTTACAGGAACTCCGGCAGACGGAGGAGCTGCGAGGAATTTTGATTTCCCTTTTAATATTAATGAAACGCCATTAAACAACAGAAATGCTGCTATTACCAACTTATTTTATCTGAATAACAGGATTCACGATATTTTCTACAAATTCGGATTTACAGAATCTGCGAGAAATTTTCAGCAGAACAATTTTGGTAGTGGGCCTGTAGGAGGAGATGATGATTCTGTATATGCAGAAGCACAGGATGGAAGCGGCTTGAATAACGCAAATTTCTCTTCACCACAGGACGGTTACAATGGAAAGATGCAGATGTACCTTTGGTCTCCGGTAGGAAGAATATTTTATTATAATGCCCCTACTGCAGCTGTTTCCCGTACGCCGGGAGCCGGAACTGCGCAGTTTGGAAATCCGTTGCCTATGAACGGGATAACCGGAGATGTAACGCTTTCACCAGTGTTGGATGGCTGTACAGCTTTGCCGGCAAGTTCACTGACTGATAAAATAGGACTGGTTGAAAGAGGAACATGTGCTTTTGCAATTAAAGTAAAAAACCTTCAGGATGCCGGAGCTAAAGCAGCTATTGTGTATAATAATGTTGCGAATGGCTCTACTATAGGAAATATGGCAGGGAATGATCCTACAATTACCATTCCTTCAGTATTGATAACCAATACAGAAGGAGAATACATTAAAACTCAGCTTGCAGCAAGTACAACTGTAAATGTTACCCTAAAAGGAAATATGACGCCGGATGGCAGCTTTGATAACGGAATTGTAACCCATGAATACGGCCACGGAATATCAAACAGAATGACAGGTGCAGGATATGCATGTCTGAATGCTAATATTAGTAAAGAACAAATGGGAGAAGGCTGGTCTGATTTCTTTGCTCTGATGTTGACTAATAAAGCAGGTGACAATGCCACTGTAGCGCGAGGTACAGGTACTTATGCACTGGGGCAGGCGATAACAGGTGCCGGTATCAGACCGGCAAAATATTCAACAAATCTTGCCGTTAACGGATTTACCTACGGAAATACCAACGGAATGGAATACAATAACGGATCAGCAATCGTTCCGGATGTACACTCTATTGGTTTTGTATGGGCAACAATGTTATGGGATCTTCACTGGAAATATGTTGAGAAATATGGCTATTCTTCAGATGTATTATCAACAACTCCTAATGGAAGTACAAAAGTTTTACAGCTGGTAACAGATGCTCTGAAATTACAGGGATGTAATCCAAGCTTTATTGATGGAAGAAATGCAATACTGGCTGCAGAATTAGCTACTACCCAGGGACAGGATAAGTGTATGATCTGGGGAGTTTTTGCAAGAAGAGGTCTGGGAGTGAATGCATCTGCAGGAGTTAAAAATAATATCAATGATCAGGTTCAGGACTTCAATGTACCGGAAGAATGTTTACTGGCTACCAATGAAGTGAATGCTGATAAGAATAAGAATATCTCTATCTATCCAAACCCTGCTAAAGACGAGTTTTATATTAACTTCCCAAGCAATACCCTTGGAAAAGTGAGTGTAGAGCTTTATGACATGTCTGGTAAGTTGGTTTCTTCAGAAGATAAGATTTCACCGGATGCCAAGAAAGCAATCTCTACAAGCAATCTTGTCAACGGGACTTATATGGTTAAAATAAAAGGGCTTGGTTTCGAAGCAGCTTCGAAAGTAATGGTTAAAAAATAATTTACTTTTATAATTCATTTCAGAATCGCCACAAGCTAGCTTGTGGCGATTTTATTTATCCGTTATCACAGCACTTCAATATCATTTAATTTTTATATCGTACCTTTGCAGGCTGTTAAAAAAATTATGAAGAAGAAAAATATACTAAAAGGCGTTTTATTTGTAGGGATTGGAGCTAGTATATACGGTATGTTGGCCACTTTTGTGAAAATGGCTTACCATGATGGTTTTACAACCTCAGAAGTTACTACTTCCCAGTTCGTATTAGGTTTGACGGGACTTCTGATCCTTAATTTTATTCAAACCTTAACCTCAAAACAGAAATTATCGACGCCAAGTTCTAAAGAAGTCAGAATGCTGCTGCTTGCAGGAACTTCCCTGGGAGGAACGAGTCTGTTCTATTATATTGCAGTTCAATACATCAATGTTTCCATTGCTATTGTATTGCTGATGCAGTCGGTTTGGTTCAGTGTGGTAGTTGAAAGTATCCTTACCCGGAAACTTCCTAATGCAAGAAAAGTAGTTTCTGTGATTATTGTATTGCTCGGGACCGTTCTGGCAACCAATCTTATTAATATGGAAATAGAACTGGACTGGCATGGCGTCTTCTGGGGATTGATGGCAGCTGCTTCATATACCTTAACGATGTTTACTTCCAATACGCTGGCCACCCATCTTCCGGTTTTCAGAAAGAGTATCATCATGCTGGCAGGAGGTTCTGTAGTGGTTTTTGCATTTTTATTCTTTGCTCAGATAGGGCCGATGTATTTTGATGGCTTAAAATCATTATACTTAAATTTTACAGATAATACAGAGCATATTCATCCGTTCAACTATTCAATTTTCCTGACATACGGTTTTGTTCTGGCTTTGTTTGGGACGATCATTCCACCGGTTTTATTCAATATCGGTTTCCCGAATGCAGGATTAGGATTGGGAAGTATTGTTTCGTCACTTGAGCTTCCGGTTTCTGTAACGATGGCTTTTGTTTTATTGGGAGAAAAAGTATTTTTCATCCAATGGGTAGGAATTGCCCTGATTCTTTTTGCTATTGTTTTGATGAATTTACCTTCGAAAAAAGAAAAAGAAGTTTCAATGGCAGAAGTATCTTAAAAATATTTAACTAAAAATAACAGTTGAAACCGTTCCCGTTGGAGCGGTTTTTTTTAATTTTAGTCTTTAAAATAAAGCTTCATGAAATATTTCAGAAATATAATAGCCGTTTTCACAGTAACGGTGTCCGGTTTTATGTTTTCACAGGTAAGACCTTTGGATGCAATGTTATCTGATTATCAATATCCCTATGAAGTACATTTTCTTAATTTAAAGTCCCAGGGAGAAGATCTGAAAATGGCTTATATGGATGTAAAGCCACAAAGACCAAATGGAAAAGTAATCATGCTTCTTCATGGGAAAAATTTTAACGGAGCATATTGGGAAAGAACTGCGAAAGACCTTTCTGATAGGGGATTCCGGGTAATCATTCCGGATCAGATAGGATTTGGAAAGTCTTCAAAACCTCATGCTTACCAGTTTTCCTTTTCACAGCTGGCAGAAAATACCAAAGCGGTTCTGGATGAATTAAAAATTGATAAAACAATAGTGCTTGGGCATTCAATGGGAGGAATGGTGGCAACCAGATTTACGTTACTGTATCCCGATAAAGTGCAGAAACTGATTCTCGAAAATCCGATAGGACTCGAAGATTATAAAGCTTTCGCAGCCTACCAGACCATTGATCAGGCCTACCAGTCTGAGCTTAAAAATACAGCGGAAACCTATAAAAATTATCAGCTGAAATTCTATTATGATAACAAATGGAAAGAAGAATACCAACCCTGGCTTGACTTAATTGCAGGATGGACTCTTCATAAAGATTATCCTCAGGTGGCCTGGGATGCAGCGCTTACTTCGGATATGATCTACAACCAGCCGGTATGCTACGAGTTTAAAAATATCAAAGTTCCTACATTGCTTATTATTGGTACGAGAGACAGAACCGCGATAGGAAAGGACAGAGCCCCTAAAGAACTACAACCTAAAATGGGACAGTATCAGGAACTGGGAAAGAAAACCCAACGTGAAATTGCAGGTTCAAAGCTTGTGGAAATCGATAATGTTGGGCATCTTCCTCATATAGAAATATATCCGAAATTTTTTGAAGCACTGTATAATTTTATACAATAGATTAATTTATTTGTTCTTAAAAAATAATAAAGTACAAACTCCAATTCCTGAAAACAAGACACATGAAATTCCCAGATTTTGTATAAACCCAATACTTATCAGTCCTGAACCTATCAATATATAATAAATCAACCCTAATAAAGCTCCTGCAGTTCCTGTTTCATTTTTGTAATTAATTAGTGCGGTACTCAGAATATTCGGAATGGCAATGCTGAATGCCATCACAATAAGAAAGTAAGGGATTAAAAAACAGATTCCTGTATTGATAAGAATCCATACAAATACCGAAGCAATGAATGCTGAAAATGTACTCACTTTCACTAAATAGTCAGGTTGTATATTTTTCAGCAGCAGAAACCGGTTGAGCTTTGCTCCGGCGAATGTGCCTCCAGCCAGAATGATGCTGCTGTATCCGAAAGTATAAGAAGAATAATGATTTTCTTTAAATATAAACGGAGCCAGTGAATAATATGAAAACAGCAGGACATTAAAACTCATGATCAGTAAACAGCATTTAATGATGCTCTGATCACGAAGCATCCGTTTCAGTAAATTGATTAAAGTCTTTATATTGATGGATTTCTTTGAGCGATGAGTTTCAGAAATCTTCTGCCTGGAAAGTAGTAAAAAAAGTATACCCAAAATACACAATGTAATAAATATGCCCTGATGTCCGCCGAAGAAAGCCAGTATTGAACCGGTAACCATTCCTATTACCGGACTGATAGACAAACCGATTCCGATCCAGGAAAATACTTTGCTGATATTGTCTTTGTCAAAAGTATCCCTTAAAATGGTCTGGGTTGCAATAGAACCCACAGCAATTCCGAATGCGGAAATGATTCTGGCGCCCAGAAGAGTGATAAAATCAGGAGCGAAAATAGCTGCCAGGGTGCCTGCCCCATAGGTGATAAGACCGTATTCCAAGGATTTTTTTCTTCCGATCCTGTCGCATTGAACTCCCCAAAATGCAACTCCCAATGCAAATGCTATAAAATATAAGCTGATGGTCAGAGTAGCTGATTCTTCATTGATTCCAAAATGGTTTTGTACCATCGGCAAAACGGGACTGTAAATAGTTTCTGCAAACTGTGGAAGCATAACAAGTAGAGTCAGGAGCCAGATTGGATTTGTCTTTTTCATTTTTTTCCTGCAAAGTTTCCAAAAAATCAATGTATATTTATAATGATATAAAAACAAAAAATATCAAAAATAGGACATGGCTGTACTGAAACAGAATGAAGACTTTAATGCAGACTCAATTCATGAACACGTAGTCGGCATAGCTTCTGATATGGTAATGCATGATTCCGGATTTCATTTTCATACAACAAAAGCCCAGTTGCTGTATGCACCGGCTGGCTGTATGACAGTGACTACCTCTGACAGGCAATTGATACTTCCTCCGTTCAGGATGCTTTGGATTCCTGCCCATGAAGTTCACCGGGTGAATTTCAGGAATATTGTAGCCTACAGGTCAATCTATTTTGACGTAAGCTACTCCAGGAAATATATGAAGCCTGATCTGAAGGTTCTTCATGTAAACTCTTTGTTAAAGGAGATTATTGAAAGGATTTGTTTTTGGGAATGGTCGGATCTTGGTAATGATCAGGCTAACCTTTTAAAAGTATTCTGGGATGAAATGAGTAAAGCTCCGGAAGAAAAACTGGAACTTAAAATGCCGAAGGATAAACGTTTTGCAAAAGTTGCTGAAGAATGGACGTTACGGCAGTCTGTACCGCCAATGCTGAAAGACCTTGCAAAAAAAACCGGAGCTGTAGAAAAAACTATCAGCCGCATTTTTAAAAAAGAAACCGGACTGTCTTATCAGGATTGGAGACAGCAATGGCGGCTTCAGCGATCGATTGAACTTTTGGCAGAAAGCAACTCAATAGGAGAGGTGTCACATATTTTAGACTTCTCATCAGACAGTGCTTTTATAGATTTTTTCAAAAAATATACAGGAACAACGCCTTTGCAGTATCTTATGAAGAATGAGTAATTGATGTTTTGCATCTTTAATGTTCTGTATATTTCTTGTCTTATGAAAAGTCTGATTCAGAATAATTTACATAAAATTGTAGTACCTAATACAATAATTTTATGAAAACAATCAATACAAATAGCGTTGAGAATTACACCCATATAATGGAGGTCAATACTACAGCAGATAAAGTATTTCATGCTCTGACCCACGAAATTCCTCTCTGGTGGACTGAAATGTTTGAAGGATCATCTTCACAGGTGGGCAGCGTCTTTACCATAAGATTCGGAGATCAGATTCACAAAACAATGCAGATAAAAAAATTAACGGACAATGCAGAAATTGTCTGGTTGGTAGAAGATTCACTGATTGCGCTTCCTGAATTAAAAAATCAGACGGAATGGATAGGAACAACAATTGTCTGGGAAATTGAACAGAATAATAATATCACCCAGGTAAAGCTTACCCATATCGGCCTGAATCCGGATATTGAATGCTATGAAATCTGTTCCGGCGGGTGGCAGCAATTCCTTGGGAGTTTAAAAAAGTTTCTGGAAACAGGGAGCGGAACTCCATATAAAAAATAAGGGAATACTTCAACAAAAAAAGAGACTGTTTATAAGTAAACAGCCTCTTTTTGCATTTATTGTTGTCTGAATTATTTCTTCTTGTAAGCAGCGTCTTTGATTCTTGCTTTTTTACCTCTAAGGTCTCTGAAGTAGTAAATTCTAGCTCTTCTAACTCTACCTCTTCTGTCAACTTCAATCTTCTGAAGTGCAGGCATGTTGATAGGGAATACTCTTTCTACACCTACATCACCACTCATTTTTCTGATCGTGAAAGTTTTTGTAGAACCAGTACCTCTCAATTGGATAACTGTTCCTTTGAAGAACTGAGTTCTTGTCTTTTGTCCTTCTTTAATTTCGTAATACACAGTAATTGTATCACCTGCTTTGAATTCAGGGAATTCTTTTTTCGCGATGTACTTGTCTTGTACGTACTTTAATAAATCCATTATTAATAAATAAAATGTTAAAGCTAAGCAACTTACACGTTTTTCGTCAGAGGTTGAATAACAGGTTGCAAATGTACAAAATAGTTTTCAAATATGCCAAATAATTTATGTGCTAAAAACTATAATTTTTTCTTCCTGATTTTGTTCAAAATTTAACGGTTTCTTTAAAATACCATCAGCCAGAGTTTATATATGAACTCTACTTTTGCCCGAAATGAAAATCTGAACAGGGATTTTTAAATGGCTGATTTACAATTCGAAATTCTATATGTTATTTTAAAACGAAAACGATTATGAAACATTATTTCTTCTTTTTTTGTTTCGCGGTCCAGATGGCTTTCGGGCAGGTTTTGTTTCCTTATTTACAAAATCCCACTCCGAATTCTATGATCGTCAATTGGAAAACTTCTTCCAATAATGAAACAACAGTAATCTATGGAGATTCTCCATCCAATCTGAACGTGACGGTAACCGGAACCACCAATATTTTTTCAGATACGGGATACAACAACAACTACTATTATCACACGGCAAAGATTACCAATCTGCAGCCTAATACAAAGTATTATTATAAGATAAAAACAGGAACCAGTGAGTCTGCTGTTTATAATTTCAGAACACTTCCCCTGCCGGGACAGGCTGCAACGGCCAATGGGAAGATCCGTTTCCTTATCATGGGTGACAACCAGATCAAAGCAGAACCAAGATATGATACGCTTACATTGAATGCTTATAAAAAATTAAAGGAAAAATTCGGGGCTGCTTCAGATCCTTCAGATAATATTGCCCTTACCTTTATGGTGGGAGATCAGGTGGATGTGGGAACACTGGATCACTATGAGAATGTTCACTTTAAAAAGAATATCAAGCTATCTCCGTATCTGCCTATTCAGACAACGGTAGGAAATCATGAAACCTACGGTACTTTAGGAATGAATTCTTATTATGCCCACTTTTATATTGACGAAATCAAATATAAGAATATCAGTTCCGGTAATGAGAACTACTATGCCCAGCAGGCCGGGAATGTTTTATTTGTAAGTTTAAGTTCCGAGCATACAGGATCAGCACAGCAGACCTGGCTTCAGCAGGTCTTAACGGCAGCTAATGATGATCCGACTGTAGACTGGATTATTTCTTTAAGCCACAGACCTTATCAGGCTGAGCAGTATGTAGGAGATATCTCCACATGGGTGAGAGAAAATGCGGTACCGCTTCTGGTAACTTCCAATAAATATCTGATGCACGTTGGAGCTCACCATCATTTATACCACAGAGGCCAGCTTAAAAATACCCCGAATTATCAGATTATTTCCGGAGGAACAGCCTGGGATCAGTACTGGGGAATGTCTAATGAGCAGGATTTTGATGATGTTCAGAAAACCCTTACAGACTGGACGTACCAGATTGTGGAAGTAGATGTTCCAACCGGAAAGGTTGATGTTGAATGCTATTCTATCGGTGGGGTGTACAATAAGAAAAACAATGTGCTGGTAGATTCTTTCCACAGGTATAAAAATCAGCCTAAGCCGGCGAAACCAACTATTACAAACAATTTTTCAGGTCCGATTACTTTACCTTTAACCTTGAATGGAAGTGCATTTTCTTCTTCCAGCGGAGAACTGTTGAATACAACTCAGTTCCTGATCAGTAAAGCTTCGAATTTTTCTGTAATTGAAAAAGAATTTTACCGTGATTTTGAAAACTGGTTCGGAAAAGATGGAAACGGAACTCCGGATAAAACCAAAAACCTGAATGATGGAGTAGACATCACTAAAGCAACATTGGCAGCGAATTCTATTCCGAATGGAATTTATTACGTAAAAACACGTTACAGAGACCGAAACCTTGAATGGAGCGACTGGAGTGATGTGAAGCAGTTCGAAATTACAGGGAGTGTGGTGTCAAACCCGACTTTTACTTTAGACAAAACAGAATATGCTCAGAATGAAGCCATCACAGCTACTTTCACAGGAGGCCCCGGAAATCAGCAGGACTGGGTAGGAATTTATAAGAAAGGACAAACTCCGGCAACAACCACTTCACAAGGATATATTTATACGAATGGACAGACTGCAGGAACCGTAACTTTCAATAATGGTCTTCCTAATAAAGGCCAGTATTTTGCAGGTTTTTTTGCCAACAACGGATATACGGAAATCACCCCAAGGAAAAATTTCTATGTAGGACCGAAAGTGCAGCTGCAGGCTACCGCTGATACTTATCCGGTAGGAGGAACTGTTACGATTAATTTTACAAACGGTCCCAACTTACAGAAAGACTGGATCGGAATTTATAAAATGGGACAGACTCCGGGAACGACAGCGTCTATCAAATGGAGTTATGTAACAACAGCATCCGGAACTCTTAATTTTACAGGGCTTCCAAAAGGATATTATTATGCTCAGTATTTACTGGAAGACGGATATAACGGAATCGGGGAAAAGGTATTCTTTAAAGTAGGGGATATTGTTACAGATCTTTGGATCAACAAACCTGTTTATACTTTAGGTGAAAATATTACCGCTTCCTGGACGGATTCTCCGGGAATCATTAAAGACTGGTTGGGAATCTATCCTCAAAGTGTTCAGACACCGGACGATAATTTTGTTTCGTATACTTATTTTGACGGAGTGACTCAGGGAACAAAAACCATCCAGGGAACAGCAGTACCTGCAACTCCGGGGAATTACTACATGGTGATGTTTACCAATGATTCCTATACAGAAGTTTCAAACAGGGTACAGTTCCAGGTAGCTTCACCAACGTTGGGAACTGAAGAAACCAGAAGCACAGAGAAAAATGTAGTCTTGTATCCAAATCCAACCAAACCGGGACAGCCTACTTTTATTAAAAGTGACTACCCGATTGAGAAAATCGAATTGGTTTCAGCTTCAGGAGAGCTGCTTTACGTATCAAAAAATATCAATAACCAGCGTTTTTCTCTGGTGAACGAAAATCTCCCTGCAGGTGTTTATTTTGTAAAAGTGCATGGAAGAAAACTATTTACTTTAAAACTGATTATTCAGTAAGGTAAACTAAAACACAATCATAGCGAAGAGACTGTCAGAAATGATAGTCTCTTTTTATTGATATAAAAAGTACAATTTCCCATAATCATCTGTGAAAATCTGTGTAATCTGCGGGCAAAAACAAACCACAAGAGTCACAAAAGGTTTGAACACCTAAGCTAATTAAGAAGATATTCTTACAGAGAATAAGTTCACATAAGTTTTTAAAAATCTTAAAAATAAGGTACATCTAACCGGAAATATCTGTGAAAATCTGTGCCCAAATAAAAAAAGCGATTCCAAAAATTGAAACCGCTTTGATATTAGAGTTGTGATAATTAGTCAAACTGATAGTACAGATCATCCTCACTTAACAGCGTCTGGTTTTCAGCAGAGGCATTTTCATCCTGAGCATCGGCCAGCGTCTTCGTTTCCTGAATAAGCTTTCCATCCGTATTATAAAGTCTTAAAAGAACCCATTTTCCGTTACGTTCAAGTTCTTTGGCGCCATCCAATGTTTTCAGTCTGATTTTTCCGGATTGAATAACACCTGCTTTTACAGAAGACTTATTGGCAGGCTTCCCTTTTACATATTGTGTAACTTGTGCGGTGAAGGAATAATCTTCTCCGTCTTCACTGACAGGTTGTGAAAAAGTATACAAAACAGTACCTTTTCTGTCATACACAGTTGTTTCATAGCTTGTTTGCTTAGCATTCAGCTTTTTTTCATAATTCAGTGTATGATCTTCGAAAAAGTTTTTGATATTCGAAATAACACCGTTCTTATAAACTGTTTCATTAAAACCCTCATAAGCTGTACCATTATAAGGAATACCATCTTTATAGGTTAAGGTTGATTTCAATGTTCCGTCAGGAGCATAATATTTAATTTCCTGGGTGATATCATCTTTTAAAAACTTTTCATAGGATAATTTTCCGTTTTCATCAAAAATCTTACTGGTCACAATCGAGCCTTTTTCATAAATATCTATCGATGAAATCTGTGAATAAGAAATCTGGTAATCTTCACCATTCATAGGACTATAAATATCGTTTTCCTTATCATACTGATATACAAGATGTCCTATTTTTTTACCTGACTCATCATAAGTGGTTTTATAGCCGTCTTTCTTATTCATTTTCTGCTCCTGTAAAACTTTTCCGCTTTTGCTATAGGATACACCTTCCTTTACGCTGCCGTCCTTACTGTATTTCTCTATTCTGGAAATCCTCATCGGGTTGGAATAATAATCAACCACCATATTTTCGCCCGGACCGCTGGTGCCGCTTCCCAGATATTTACCCTTTTCTCCGTAATATTTCGTTTCAGTATTATAATCCTTACCGGTAATGGTTTCACTTCTGATGCCTTTAATGTCATCATCATAAACCGTTGTTTTGACAGGTATGGAGTTTTCATAATCGACCAGGATATTAAAGTCAACCCCTTCTTCAGCATCTTTATAGCTGAACATTTTTCCTGAAAAAGTCCCGTCAGCTTTATATACAACATCTTCTGTCAGTCTGCCTTTAACATCATATGTCTGGGCAGGACCTATCTGCTGACCTTTGGAATAAGTGGCAAAATTTGATACTTTTCCTTCAGGGGTATACCAGGTCACTTTTCCCTCAAAGACTTCACTGTTGGGGGTAGGATCCGAAGCAAGACCTTCCATCTGAAGTTTCCCATCCTTATAGAAATCCTTGATAAAGGTTAGTTTTCCTTTTGAAGTTGTTTCACGGTAATATTCCATTTTATCCTGAGTGGTTTTTTCCCAGTTTTCATCGAAATAAGTTTTCTCCTGTGCGCATACATTGATGCTAAGTACCAGTGCAAGTAATGCTGAGGTAAATAATTTTTTCATGTTTTTATGTAAGCTTAATATTGTATATGATTAATGTAATGATTGATATAAGAAGATCTATGTATAGATAGATCACAAGAAGTGAAAAGGCAATAGTAGCCTGTCATAAAATAATTTCTACATTAAAATTGTGTTTAAAAAATGATCTCTGAAAACAACAAATAAGCTGTGTTTCTGAATTTAAAGCCTCAAAGATAAATCATATAGATGAAAAATCCCACAAAAAACGAACAGATCTGTTCGTTTTTATAGGTAAGGGTTTGATTTTTATGGCTTTATAAGTTGGGAAAACAGTGTGAAATTTCAAAGGCTTTTCTATTCATCAGATATACAGGAAAATTTATTAAATTTAGCCAACAGAAAAATCTAATATTTCATGATAGATAAAAGAGTAAAAAATGCAAAGGAGGCCATCGAAGGAATTAAAGATGGAATGACACTGATGCTTGGTGGATTCGGACTTTGCGGTATCCCTGAAAACTCAATCAATGCTTTGGTAGAAAGCGATGTGAAAGATCTGACCTGTATTTCAAACAATGCGGGAGTAGATGATTTCGGATTAGGATTACTGCTTCACAAAAGGCAGATTAAGAAAATGATCTCTTCTTATGTAGGAGAAAATGCTGAATTTGAAAGACAGATGCTTTCCGGGGAGCTGGATGTAGAACTTACGCCGCAGGGAACTTTAGCTGAAAAATGCAGGGCTGCTCAGGCGGGAATTCCTGCTTTTTACACGCCTGCAGGCTACGGAACTGAAGTAGCAGAAGGGAAAGAAGTAAAAGAATTCAAAGGAAAACCTCATATCTTAGAACACGCTTATGATGCAGACTTTTCTATCGTAAAAGCATGGAAAGGAGATCATGCCGGAAACCTTATTTTCAAAGGTTCTGCAAGAAACTTCAACCATCCGATGGCAGGTGCTGCAAAGATTACTATTGCTGAAGTAGAAGAGCTGGTAGAACCGGGACAATTAGATCCCAATGAAATTCACATTCCGGGAATTATGGTTCAGCGAATTTTCCAGGGAGAAAAATTTGAAAAAAGAATTGAACAGAGAACAGTAAGACCTAAAGAATAAGCTTAAATAATAAAATAAAAAGCGCTGAAAACAATTTCAGCGCTTTTTTTATGCCTGGGGAGTAAGTGTTTTTCTTTCTCCGATCTGTTGCCTCCACATGGCGTAGTAGAGTCCTTTTTCGTCAATGAGATTCGCATGAGAACCCGTTTCTACAATCTGTCCGCGTTCAAGAACATAGATTTTGTCTGCATGCATAATCGTACTTAAACGGTGGGCAATAAGAACAGTAATCTGTTCTTTCTCTTTTGAAATGTCTTTTATCGTAGTGGTGATTTCTTCTTCGGTGATACTGTCAAGCGCAGAAGTAGCTTCATCAAAGATCAGCAGGTGAGGTTTTCTCAAAAGGGCCCTTGCGATAGCAATTCTCTGCTTTTCACCGCCACTCAGCTTCAGACCACCTTCGCCGATAATGGTTTCAATACCCTTTTCTGCTCTTTCCAGCAATGCAGTACAGCTTGATTTCTGTAAAGCAATTGCCAGCTCCTCATCAGTAGCCGAAGGATTAACAAAGAGAAGGTTTTCTTTAATGGTTCCTGCAAATAACTGAGTATCCTGAGTAACAAAGCCAATCTGATTTCTCAGCTCATCAAAATCAAATTCTTTTCCATTAATTCCATTATAAAAAATATTTCCTTCCTGAGGTCTGTATAGCCCAACCAGTAATTTGACGAGTGTGCTTTTCCCGGAACCGCTTGGTCCTACAAAAGCAATGGTTTCTCCGTTTTTGACATCAAAGGAAATATTATTCAGAGCTTTATACTGAGCAGACTGATGTTTGAAAGAAACATGTTTGAACTCCAGTTCTTCAATGGCACCGATCTGTTTTGGGTGAAGCGGTTTTTCTTCCACTTCCTTTTTCATCAAACGGTCAAAATTCTGAAGAGAAGCTTCTGCTTCACGGTAAGAAATAATAATATTTCCTATTTCCTGCATAGGCCCGAAAATAAAAAAGCCATAAAACATCAGAGACAGATACTGACCCGGAGTCACAATATTTTTAAAAATCAGATACAATAAGGTAAGGGTAATCATCTGCTGAAGAAAATTGACCATTGTTCCCTGGATAAAACTCAAAGAACGGATGCTTTTTACCTTTCTCAGTTCAAGGCCAAGGATTTTATAGGTATTGTTGTTTAAACGGATTACTTCCTGGCTGGTTAATCCTAAACTTTTAACAATCTCAATGTTTCTCAAGCTTTCTGTAGTACTTCCGGCCAGCGCTGTGGTTTCAGTAACAATATTTTTCTGGATTACTTTTATTCTTTTGCTCAGTAAATTCGTAACAATGGCAATAAAGAAAATCCCGCAGATATACACCGGCATAATAGACCAATGTAAACGGATTGCATATACGGACACGAAAATAATACTGACCAGAATTCCAAAGAAAATATTGATGAAATTCGTAATGAATTTTACGGTATCTTCTCTTACTTTCGTTAAAATTGAAAGAGTTTCTCCACTTCTCTGATCTTCAAACTCCTGATAAGGCAGCGCCATAGAATGTTTTAAACCATCTGTAAATATTTTTGCTCCGAATTTTTGTGTAATTACACTTACCACATAATCCTGAAAAGCTTTGGCAATTCTGCTCACCATAGCCGTCCCGATCAGAAGTCCCAGGAAATAAAAAGCACCATGGTATTCAGGGCTTCCGTATAAATACTCATTCAGGGTTCTGGGAAGCAGTTTTTCTTTATCAAAAAAGTTAGGATGGGTAACCAGCTGATCCAGGATATTTCCTGTAATAGCCGGGGCAAATAAAGAAAAAACCTGATTGACAGTAGCCAAAAACAAAGAAATGATAATCAGCCACTGATAAGGTTTAAGATATCTAAAAAGTATTTTCATTCTGTTAAAATAATGAAGCAAAATTACAGATATTATTTTAACTAACAGTGTTAATTGTTCAATACAACAAAGGCCTTTTGTATTCAAGTGAAAATAATTAAATTGCAGTCTAAGTTTTTATTATGCTTACAAAAGAACAAATTGCCAAAAGAATTTCAAAAGAACTGAAAGATCGTTATTATGTAAACCTGGGAATTGGGATTCCTACTTTGGTTGCCAACTATGTTCCGGAAGGTATTTCCGTAGAATTCCAGAGTGAAAACGGAGTTCTGGGGATGGGGCCTTTCCCTTTCGAAGGAGAAGAAGATGCTGATATCATCAATGCCGGAAAGCAGACTATTACTATTTTAGAAGGAGGTTCATTTTTTGATTCTGCATTCAGTTTCGGGATGATCCGCGGTCAGAAAGTTGACCTTACCATCCTTGGTGCTATGGAAGTTTCAGAGAACGGAGATATTGCCAACTGGAAAATTCCCGGAAAAATGGTGAAAGGAATGGGAGGCGCCATGGATCTTGTAGCTTCTGCTGAAAATATTATTGTTGCAATGATGCACGTGAATAAAGCAGGAGAAAGTAAAATCCTTAAAAAATGTACACTTCCTTTAACAGGAGTAAACTGTGTGAAAAAAGTGGTTACTGAGTTAGCTGTTCTGGATGTAACTCCGGCAGGATTCAAACTGGTGGAAAGAGCCCCGGGTGTCTCAGTAGAAGATATTATCAAAGCGACAGAAGCAGATCTGATTATTGAAGGAGAAATTCCGGAAATGCAGTTCTAATTTGCTTAAAAAATAAAAAAGATTCGGCCTCACTTTGTGAGGCCGAATCTTTTTATAAACGACATAGGAGATCGGAGCGTCAAAAAAATAAATGCTGTGAACGTTAAGAAAATTCTTTTGTCCGAAGCGCGAGACACAATTAGAACCGATTAAGAAATAAAGACTTCGCGCAAGTTTAGAATTTTTAGAGAACAGGATTTATTTTTAGCGTAGAGATCCAGGTCTTGAACTTTTGTTTCTTTTGTTTGACTCCGTCGAATCTTCGATTTCAAGACAAAAGAAATTATAAAAAGCTGTTGCATCATGAAACAGCTTTTTATATTTAAAATTGTAAAGGTTAGTTTGTCATCTAATTTCTACCCTCTGCTATCTAACTTCTCATTTATTTCCCATCCTGCGCTCCAAAAACCTTTTGCAGAATACTGGTCGTTCTCATAGCGGGCGTATTTCTGATCCCGCTTTCTTTGTCTGCTACCATTTTGAACACTCCATTAATGGTTTCTGTAGTAACATACTCGTTAAGATCTGTTGTTACAGACTGCCCTGTAAATGTATTGTATTTTGAAATCAGGTTTTTCCAAAGCGTATCAGCTCCTACTTTTCCCAATGAGGCTTTTACCTTAGGCTGAAAAGCATTGAAAAGCTGGGTCTGTGTTTTTCCCTGAAGATAGTTAGTTGCTGCATTATTACTGCCTAACAGAATATTTTTTGCATCTGTAATCGTCATGGAAGTAATCGCATTGGTGAAAATAGGAGCCGCTTCTGTTACGGCATCTTCAGCAGCTCTGTTTAATAGCTTAACACCTTCATCTGCAAGACTGCCCATACCGATGGAACGTAAGGTTGTATCAATCTTTCTTAACTTTTCAGGCATTAAAATTTTTACCGCTTCATTTTTGAAAAAACCATCGGTTACCGCCAGTTTTTTAACCCCATCGGTTACCCCAATGCTTAAGGCTTCTTTCAATCCCGATGAAATCTGAGTGGAAGTAAGGTTTCCAATACTGGCCGACGAATTAACGGAGGTGGTAGTGGTAGTCTTGGTGGGCGCTGCCGTACCATTATTTTTTACCGGAACATTAAGGTCTACACCTGTTTTATTTTTAACGGTAGATTTTATAATATCTAAAATTTGTGCCTGTGCTGACATTGAGAATAATAATCCGGCTGCCACAAAAATGCTTTTTTTCATCATATTTTTTTACAAATTTAAATCTTTTAATTTTTTTAAGTCGTCAAAGTTGATCAAAAAACAAACCATCATACACAGAATAGAATAGAACAATTTCTATACAAGTCACTTAGTAACTTTAATTGTATGCTTCATAAACCGGATAATTAAGATATCTGAATTTTGTTTTTAAAAAGACTCCGGGAGTTTTGAAAAATAATTATCTTAGCTCAAACCTTAACCACCTCCAATGATACGGAATTTTTTAGTATTTTTTATATTGCTTTCAAACGTGATTTTTGCCCAAAATAAATTGAATTTAATTCCTTATCCTCAAAAACTTGAGTTTCTCCAGGGAGAATTTGTAATCCCGGAAACGCTTGTATTAAGCAGTAATCTGCCAAAAGAAGAGACGGAATATTTTAAAAAACGTTTAAGTCCTCAGTTTAAATTTCAGAATATCCAGAAAGGGAATGGGATTCATCTGGTCAATTCTGTAATGCCGCCAACATCAGTCAGTGCTGAACAGAAAAAAGAATCTTATTCCATAGAAATTTCTCCGGAGCAGATTCGTATAAAATCTTACACCAGACAAGGATATTTCCTTGCGCTGCAAACCCTGATTCAGATTTTCGAACAATATAAGGAGACTAAGAAAATTCCTGCTTTAAAAATTGAAGACCAGCCAAAATTTGCATGGAGAGGAATGCACCTGGATGTCTGCCGTCATTTTTTTACAGTAGATGAGGTAAAGCAGTATATTGACTATCTGGCCATGTATAAGCTGAATACTTTCCACTGGCATTTAACGGATGACCAGGGATGGAGAATTGAAATCAAAAAATATCCGAAGCTAACACAGATTGGCTCAAAACGTAAAGAGTCTATGATCGGAGCTTACGTTGACAATACATTTGACGGTACACCTTACGGCCCTTATTTTTATACACAGGAACAGATAAAAGAGGTGGTAAAATATGCTCAGGACAGGCATATTACTGTTATTCCGGAAATAGAAATGCCGGGACACGCTTTGGCAGCGCTGTCTGCATATCCCGAACTGGCATGTACAAAAGGTCCTTTTGAACCTGCCACAAAATGGGGCGTCTTTGATGATGTTTTCTGCCCGAAAGATGAAACATTTACTTTTCTGGAAAACGTTCTGGATGAGGTGATAAAGCTTTTCCCATCTCAATATATTCACATCGGTGGTGATGAGTGCCCGAAAACACGATGGAAAGAATGTGCACACTGTCAGGAATTGATCAAAAAAAATAATTTAAAAGACGAACATGGCTTACAGAGCTACTTTATTCATCGTATTGAAAAATATGTGAACAGTAAAGGCCGGAAAATCATCGGTTGGGACGAAATTTTAGAAGGAGGGCTGGCACCGAATGCTGCGGTAATGAGCTGGACTGGTGTAAACGGAGGTATTGAAGCTGCAAAATCAAAACATTTCGCTGTAATGACTCCGGGAGCATACTGTTATTTTGATCATTATCAGGGGGATCCTCAATCGGAGCCTAATGCTTTTGGTGGTTTTACTCCTTTAGACAAAGTATACTCTTATAACCCTGTCCCTTCCGAGCTAAATGCAGAGCAGGCCAAATACATCTTGGGAGTTCAGGCTAACCTTTGGACAGAATATATTTTGGATTTCAAACAGGTACAGTACATGATCTTTCCAAGATTAATGGCACTCTCTGAAGTGGGATGGGGAACATCGGATCCTGAAAATTATAAAGAATTTGAAAACAGGGTGATCAGCCATTTTAAAATGCTGGATGAAATGAAGGTGAACTATGCAAGAAGCATTTATAATATCACCGGAAAAGTAATTCCTTCCAATAACGGAATTGCTTACGAACTGTCAACCTCACAAAACGTAAACGGCATCAGATATACTTTAGACGGAACTGTTCCTGCCATAAGTTCTAAAACGTATCAGAAAGCAGTTCAGATCCCTAATTCTTTAACGATAAAAACAGCTTATTTTGAAAATGGCCAGTTAAAGAGTGCGGTTTCTGCACAGGAATTTATTGTTTCAAAAACTACAGGGAAGAATATAACCTTAGAACAACAGCCGAGTGAAAACTATTCTTTTGGCGGGGCTTTTACTTTAGTAGACGGTATTATCGGAAATATAAAGCAATTGGGTAAAACCTGGCTTGGTTTCCAGGGAAAAGATGTAGTGGCAACCATAGATTTTGGTCAGAAAACAGCTTTTACGGAAGTCTATTTCAATACCCTTGAAAATAAAGGCAGCTGGATTCACCTTGCAAAATCTGCAAAGATTTTTGTTTCTGATGATAACAGGAATTTTAAACTGATCAAAGAGATTGGGACATCAGAAATTCAGGAGGCCCATGGCAAAATCAAAATAAATGTAGGATCGCAGAATGCTAAATATCTGAAGGTAAGTATTGAAAATGCTGGAATTATCCCGGCAGGAAATCCGGGAGCAGATTCAAAAGCATGGTTGTTTGTTGATGAAATTGGTGTAAATTAGAATAAAAAATGCAGGGCGATACCGTACTTTCTTCCGAATTTTCATCATCTCCGGAACTGGTAGAAAAGCTGTATCAGTATGGTACAACTAGAAATTATCATGAAGGAGATATTGTTTTAGATGAAAATGCCTCCATCCGTTCTATTCCTATTGTGATGAAAGGAATGCTTAAAGTCATCAGAACAGAAGAAGACGGGCGTGAAATTTTACTGTACTACATCAAAGCAGGAGAGAGCTGTATCATGTCTTTCCTGGGCGGAATGCACAACGAAAAAAGTATTGTAAGAGCTGAAATTGAAGAAGATGCCGAAATTCTTTTTCTGCCTGTAGACAAGGTATCTTTATTTATTAAAGAACATCCCGAATGGCTGGATTATATCTTCAGGCTCTACCATAAAAGATTTGAAGAGCTTCTGGATATCATTAATGCTATTGCCTTTAAAAAAGTAGACGAAAGGCTGCTGAATCTTTTGCAGAAAAAGTCAGAGCTTACCCGTTCCGAAACCATCAATACCACCCATGAGCAGCTGGCCAATGAGCTGGGTACCGCAAGGGTAGTGGTATCCAGACTTCTCAAGCAGCTGGAAGAAGACGGAAGGTTAAAGCTCGGCAGAAATAAAATCACCCTTCTGAAGTCCCTTAATTCATAAATCCTATCTCAATTTACTGATACGTACACCATTCCCCTCCTCCGGAGGGGTGGCAAAAATTCATAAAATTTTTGACGGGGTGGTCAAAATATTCTCACAATACCCCCTTAGTGCCCTTGTGGAAATTAGTGTCCATTCGTGTTAAATCTTTCCTTATGTAACAAAAGTAGCTGTAGCCCTCATCCCGATTTTCCATTTTTGCATCAGAATTAATGGGATAGTGAAATGGAAATTATAGGATATACAGCAGCCGTTTTTATAGGCATTTCTCTCGGTTTAATAGGAGGTGGAGGAAGTATCCTCACCGTTCCTGTACTTGTTTATCTTTTTGGCATCGATGCCTTTATGGCAACAGAATATTCTCTTTTTGTAGTAGGAATAAGCAGCCTTGTAGGTTCGGTGTCATACTTTAAAAAAGGATTGATCAATTTTAAGATCGCAATGGTTTTTGGAGTTCCTTCGATAGTTTCTATTTTTCTGACCAGAATGTATCTTCTTCCCTTGATTCCTGAGGACGTATTCAGAATACAGAACTTTACCCTTACCAGAAATATTTTTTTACTGCTGATTTTTGCCGGTTTAATGATGCTGGCTTCTTATAAAATGATAAGAAAAAATACTTCAGATCATAAGACAGATAAGAATAATGCTTTGCTGGCAGCAGGGCAGGGTTCCTTAGTGGGTATTTTAACCGGATTGGTGGGAGCCGGAGGAGGCTTTATGATCATTCCTGCATTGGTAAACCTGTTGAAAATTCCTATGAAAATTGCGATAGGGACTTCTCTGGTCATTATCTCCCTGAATTCTTTAATTGGATTCTTTTCTTCGGTTAATCATATGAGAATAGATTGGGAACTATTGATTTCTGTTACAATCATCGCCGTTGCGGGAATAATCATAGGTTTTCAGTTATCAAAAAAAATTGACGGTAAAAAACTGAAACCGGCATTCGGATGGTTTATCCTGATGATGGGCATTTATATTATTACCAAAGAAATCTTCTTTTAATCTTCTTGTGTAACAAAAGTAGCTGTGAAGGAAAAAAGAAAACGGGAAATTTGTATCGGATAACAAAATCAAAAAATAAATACAATGAACATAGAACAGATTTATACGGGATGCCTGGCACAGGGAGCTTATTACATCACCTCAGCCGGAGAAGCCGCTATTATTGACCCTTTAAGAGAAACTCAGCCTTATATCAACAGACTGAAAGAAGATGAAGTAGAATTGAAATATATTTTTGAAACTCATTTTCATGCAGATTTCGTCAGCGGACATCTTGATTTAAGCTATAAAACCGGTGCCCCGATTGTATATGGACCCACGGCCAATCCTGATTTTGAGGCTGTCATCGCAGGGGATGGACAGATATTTGAAATTGGAGACATCAAAATTAAGGTGCTGCATACACCGGGACACACCCTCGAAAGTTCATGCTATCTGCTGATTGATGAAAATGGCGTTGAGAAAGTACTTTTCAGTGGTGATACCTTATTCCTCGGGGATGTTGGCCGCCCGGACCTGGCACAGAAAGGAGCAAATATGACACAGGAAGAACTGGCAGGGCTTTTATATGATAGTCTTTATCATAAGATTTTACCTTTGCATAATGAGATTATTGTCTATCCGGCGCATGGAGCAGGTTCTGCCTGTGGTAAAAACATGCAGAAAGAAACGGCAGATACATTGGGAAACCAAAAAAGAACCAATTATGCTTTAAATCAGAAAGACCGGGAGTGCTTTATTAAAGAAGTGACAGACGGGCTTTTACCTCCGCCCGCTTATTTCGGGATGAATGTCATGATGAACAAAAAAGGATACAGCAGTTTTGATAAAGTTCTTTCGCAAGGCTTGCATGCTCTTGTACCGGAACAATTTAAAGAAATTGCTGAAGCTTCAGGAGCTTTGATTTTAGATGTAAGAACCAACCGTGATTTTGCCAGAGGCTTTATCCCGCAGTCTGTCAATATAGGACTGGATGGTGATTTTGCCCCGTGGGTAGGAGCTTTAATTGCAGATGTCAGCCAGCCTATACTGCTGGTAGCTGAAAAAGGAACTGAAGAAGAAGCGGTAACCCGGTTGAGCAGAGTAGGATTCGACAATATCCTGGGTTTTTTGGAAGGAAGCTTTGAAGCATGGGAAAAAAGCGGAATGGAAACTGACTTTGTCAACCGTATTTATGCAGAACAGTTTGAAGCAGAAATCAAAGAAAAAGAAGCAAAAATTATTGATATAAGAAAAGAAAGTGAATACAATGCAGAACATATTCATGAAGCTTACAGCAAGCCTCTGGCATATATCAATGAGTGGATTCATGAGATCGAGCCGGCAGAACATTTCTACATGCATTGTGGAAGTGGCTACAGAAGTACAATGGCAGCAAGCATTCTTCAGGCAAGAGGATACAGAAACTTTACAGAAGTTGAAGGAGGCTTTAAAGCGATTGCTTCTACAGGTATTCCTAAAAGTGATTTTGTCTGCCGGACTAAAATTTTAAATACATTAGATTAAAAAAGAAGAAATGTTGGAAATGATAAAAGAACCGTGGCCGTGGTATATTGCCGGTCCGTTAATTGGCCTTACTGTACCTGCTTTATTGATTATGGGCAATAAATCCTTTGGAATAAGCTCTTCATTAAGGCATATCTGCGCAGCCTGCCTTCCAGCCAATGTGAAATTTTTCAAATACGACTGGGAAAAAGAAGCCTGGAATTTATTTTTTGTATTGGGAATTTTCTTCGGAGGGATGATTGCTGCCCATTTTTTGGTTAACCCCAATGAAATAACGGTAAATCCCGAACTGAAAACAGAATTGGCTGGCTACGGAATTACAGATTACAGCAGTATGGTTCCTGAACAGCTTATAAATTTTGAAAGCCTGTTGACACTGAGAGGATTTATAATTATGGTTGCAGGAGGATTTTTGGTAGGTTTCGGAACAAGATATGCAGGAGGATGCACCAGCGGACATGCCATTATGGGGCTTTCCAACCTGCAGTGGCCGTCTTTGGTGGCGACAATATGTTTTATGATCGGAGGATTTTTAATGGCTAACCTTATCCTGCCTGTAATTCTTTCTTTATAAGTCTAATTTTAAAAGAGCAATTTATATCATGATAAAAGAAAAAGAAAAAGAAAAAGAACAGAACATAGATCAGCAGGATACCGTTTGTGTAAACGAAAGCATTCTTACCCGTCCATGGTATCACAACCTGAAGTATCTTGCGGCAGGGATTATTTTTGGAATCATTTTCGTGAAAGCAGAAGTGATCAGCTGGTTCAGGATACAGGAAATGTTCCGCCTGCAGTCTTTTCATATGTACGGAATCATCGGAAGTGCTGTATTGGTAGGAGTCATTTCAGTAACGTTGATCAAAAAGTTCAATATAAAAACAATATATGGGGAACCCATCAGAATTGCCCCTAAAGAGTTTAATAAAGGCCAGATCTATGGAGGGCTGATCTTTGGGTTCGGCTGGGCCATTACCGGAGCCTGCCCCGGACCTCTGTTCGCGCAGATCGGAACGGGAGCTTTAGCAGTATCCGTTACTTTACTGAGTGCTATTGCCGGAACATGGGTATATGGGTATTTCAGAGACAAATTACCACATTGAAAGAAGAAATTTATGGTATTCAACAATCCATCCAATTATATTAAATGGATCTAAACTGACAAAAGACTGCGGATCATTTTTCTGCAGTCTTTTTACTTTTCTACCAGCCGGAAAATTGCTAATTTGTAGGCCTAATAAACCTGATATGCAAAGTAGACGAAACTTTATAAAAAAAACCGCAGCAGCTTCCCTGGTACTGGCCGTAAACCCTTTGGATGTAATTGCTAAAGACTTTATTGATAACACAGCAAAAGTAAACAAACCAATTGTTCTTTCTACCTGGAATTTCGGACTGAAAGCCAATGAAGAAGCATGGACAGTCCTTGGAAAAGGAGGAAAAGCGCTGGATGCGGTTGAAAAAGGAGTTCGTATCGTAGAATTGGACCCCAAAGAAAGAAGTGTGGGATATGGCGGACGTCCGGACAGAGATGGAAGAGTGACGCTGGATGCCTGTATCATGGACGAAAACTATAATATTGGCTCTGTAGCATGTCTTGAGCATGTTAAAAATCCTATTTCAGTGGCCAGAGCAGTAATGGAAAAAACACCCCACGTGATGCTGGTAGGTGACGGAGCTTTGCAGTTTGCCCTTTCGCAGGGTTTTAAAAAAGAAAATCTTCTTACTCCGGAATCTGAAAAAGAATGGAAAGAATGGCTAAAGACCAGCCAGTATAAACCGATTGCCAATATAGAAAACCACGATACCATAGGAATGATTGCTTTGGATGCCCAAGGAAATCTTTCCGGAGCCTGTACAACCAGCGGAATGGCTTTTAAAATGCATGGAAGAGTAGGAGACTCCCCGATTATCGGAGCAGGTTTGTTTGTAGATAATGAAGTAGGAGCCGCTACAGCAACCGGCCATGGGGAAGAAGTGATAAGAACTGTAGGAACCCATCTCGTGGTTGAGCTGATGAGACAAGGCAGGAATCCGCAGGAAGCCTGTAAAGAAGCCGTAGACAGAATTGTAAAAATCAATCAGCGAAGAAACAAAAATCTGAAAGACATTCAGGTAGGTTTTATTGCGATCAATAAACAAGGGGAATATGGATCGTACTGTATCCAGGATGGATTCAACTTTGCGGTATATGACCAGAAGGGAAACCGCCTTGAAAAGCCTGAATTTGCTTTGAAATAATTAAAATTCAATAGGAATGGGCTTTAGCCCGTTTTAAAAATCAATAAAACATCTATTGGCTTTAGCCAAAACTTAAAATAAAAAATGAAAAGAACCATTATCGCTTCCTTATTTCTCATTATTGCGTGCAAGGAAGAAAAGAAGGAGATCAAAACAGAGGCCCAACCGCAGCAGACAGAAGAGAAAGTAGTTCTGAATAAGGAGTCCAATGAGGCAGCAGATGCTAAGAAATGGCTGGAAAAGAGTATTGCAGATTACTTTAATGCTGATATCGGAAGTGAAGAAAAGAATATGCGGAAGATCACAACCAAAGATTACTTCGATTATAAAACGGATGCGATGAATGTTGACCTGGATGTAGACGGAGGCCTTACTGAAAAAGAATTTCAGGATAAATGGAAAACCAGATTTGATATAAGTAAAGCAGGTGTTGGAGCGGGCTTCCTGATTGCAGCACAGGACTGGGATAAAATTGAAGTTAGAAGCTGTGATTTAGAACTCTCCTCAAAAGATGAATATCTCTTCAATGTAGTGCTGACAGACAAAAAATTTAAAGCAGAATATCCGTCAGTAATCAAAGTAGTAAAAGAAAACGGTTCCTTTCTGATTGCAGATGTATGGCAGGGAGAACCGAAATAAAATTAAACCTATACAGTAATGTCAAAAATAGAAATAGCGTGTTTTAATCCTGAATCAGCGATAATCGCTTTTGAAAACGGGGCAGACAGAATAGAATTATGTGACGGTCTCAGCGAAGGCGGAACTACTCCGGATTTCGGAACCATGAAAAAGCTTCGTGAAAAAATGAATATCCCGATTTTTGTGATGATCCGTCCGAGAGGAGGAGATTTCACTTATTCCGACTCAGAGTTTGAACAGATGAAAAATGATCTGGTTCATTTGAAGTCTTTACATGCAGACGGTTTTGTATTCGGTATCCTGGATGAAAATGATGAGGTTAATATGGAACAGAATAAAGTTTTGGTAGAATTGGCTTCACCGCTTCCATGTACTTTTCATCGTGCTTTTGACCGTGCCGAAGGTTTGGAAGAGTCTTTAGAGAAAGTCATTCAATGTGGTTTTAAAACCATCCTTACTTCCGGTCAGAAACCCAATGTCTCAGAAGGAAAAGAGAATCTGAAAAAGCTGGTTGAACTATCCAACGGAAGAATAGAAATACTCGCAGGAGGAGGTCTGCGTTCATCTAATATTGCAGAAATAAGAGCTGTGACCAATGCCGGTTACTTCCATTCTTCAGCCATTACTGATGGTGGGGCATTTGCGAATGCGGATGAAGTGGTTGCGTTGAAGAATAAATGATATGCACTCTGGTTGTCATTCCAGGCATAGCGGGAATCTAAACCGATAAAATAGAGATTCCTTTGTCCCTCGGAATGACAAATCACTGGTATGATAACGATACAAAAAAAATTTATTGATGAATAGAACAATCCTTTTTGCTTTCCTTTTCATGCAGAATATTTTTCATGCACAGTTTTCACAAAGGAGCTTGTCTTCGGAGAGCTGGCAGTTTAAAAACTCAAAAGAACAGAGCTGGCTTCCTGCTAAAGTTCCGGGAACAGTTCATCTGGATTTGATGAATAACAAGATGATTCCGGATCCGTACAAAGATGAAAATGAAAAGAAAGTACAATGGATAGAAAATGAAAACTGGGATTATCAGACAGCATTTACCGTTTCTTCCCGGGAACTGATGAATGACAATATAGATCTGGTATTCAATGGGCTGGATACATTTTCTGAAATTTACCTTAACGGTAAGATGCTGAAGAAAACAGATAATATGTTCAGGAAATGGAGTATTCCGGTGAAACAATATCTGAAAGCAGGTAGCAATACATTGCAGGTCAGGTTTACCTCTGCAGTAAATACCGGAAAAGAATTGGCTAAGAAAGTTCCGTTTACCATGCCGGAGTCCCCAAGAAGCTTTGTAAGAAAAGCTCAATATCAGTTTGGGTGGGACTGGGGCCCAAGGCTGGTTACCGCAGGAATCTGGAAAGATGTTCAGTTGGAATTCTGGAATAATGCCAGAATTACTTCGGTTAAAGATATTCAGAGCAAATATGCTGAACCCTCTCACAATTTACACTTTGATGTAGAAATGTATGCGCAGAACGCCGGTGATTATACGCTGGACCTTAATTCCATCCATAAAAAAATTACTTTAAAAAAAGGGAACAACACAATTACGGTTCCTTATGATACTGAAGGGATGAAGCTCTGGCAACCCAATGGACGTGGTGAGGCTAATCTCTATAATTTCGAAGTGAAGCTTTCCAAAGATCAGAAAAATATAGATGTTAAAAATATAAGGATAGGCTTAAGAACCGTAGAATTGGTTCAGGAAAAAGATGAAAAAGGAAAGTCATTTTACTTTAAAGTGAATGGGCAACCATTGTATATCAAAGGAACCAACTGGATTCCGGGCGATAGTTTTTCACCAAGAATGACCAGAGAAAAATATCAGAAACTGATCAAAGACACAAAAGACGCCAATATGAATATGATCCGCATCTGGGGCGGAGGTATTTATGAAGACGATGAATTTTATAAAGCCTGTGATGAAAACGGTATCCTCGTCTGGCAGGATTTTATGTTTGCAGGAAGCTTTTATCCGGCAGATGAAGCCTTTTTAAATAACGTAAAAGAAGAAGTTAAAGATCAGGTCGCCAGACTTCAGAATCATCCATCCATTGCTTTGTGGTGCGGGAATAATGAAATTGATGAAGCCATTGTCAACTGGGGGTACCAGAAGCAGTTCAAATATTCAGAAAATGACTCCCTTCAGGTTTGGAAAGACTATAAAAAATTGTTTCACGATGTCATTCCCAAGGCATTGGCAGAAAACCTGAAATCAGATAAAAATATCTACTGGCCGAGCTCTCCGTCTATCGGCTGGGGACATAAAGAAAGTCTCACAGAAGGTGACTCTCATTACTGGGGCGTATGGTGGGGTGAGCAGCCGTTTGAGATTTACAACGAAAAAGTAGGTCGCTTCATGTCTGAATATGGCTTTCAGGGAACTCCTGCTCTTGAAACGACAAGATCAATGTTTTCCGGAACTCCTGATTTAAACCTTCAGAATCCAACCATCAAAGCGCATGAAAAACATGCCAGAGGCTGGGATATCATTAATGAATATATGAAGCGTGATTATAAGGTTCCGACTGATCTCGTACAATATAACTACATTTCACAATTGTTGCAGGCAAGAGGAATGCAGATTGCCATTGAAGCTCACCGCCGTGCAAAACCCTATAATATGGGAACATTGTATTGGCAGCTCAACGACTGTTGGCCGGTAGTCTCATGGTCTTCCATCGATTATTTAGGAAACTGGAAAGCTTTCCATTATCAGGCGAAAAGAAGCTTTGAGCCTGTTTTGGTATCAGTAGCTGAAACAGAAAAAAATTATGACGTTTATCTGATAAGTGATTTGCTCAAAGAATTAAAAGCAGATATCAAGCTTGAACTCATTGATTTCAAAGGGAAAACACTTTGGAAAGCTAACCAGTCAGATATCATCAATACTGATATTAGTAAGAAAATCCGAAGCATCAATAAGTCAGAGCTGGCTCAGTTTGATTTGTCCCGAGCTGTTTTAAAGATCAGCTCTGAAAAAGATACAAAATTCGAAAAGCTGTTCTTTTTTAATAAGCCAAAAGATCTGAAACTTTTACAACCTGAGATTAAGATCAGAAAAATATCACCCACTGAAATTGAAATCTCTACAGATGTTTTAGCCAAAGATGTTTATCTGATTGGAGATACTCATTTCAGTGATAATTTCTTTGATCTCCTGCCGGAAACTTCAAAAAGAATAATCCTCTCAAAACCTTTGGAAAATGTTGAGACGTTGAGTCTTTGGGAGGTGATGAAAGGTTAAAATACAGCAAATGGTCTCCAAACCTTAGAGGTTTTTAAAGCCTATAAGGTTTAAAAATGAAAGAAAGTCATTAGAATTTAACTCAAAAAAATATAAATTTTACCTTTCCAACTGAAAAATCAGCCGTAAATTTGTTCCATATTTTATTACAGTTATGGTAAATTTTGTTCTGATTGCAGTATGCATTATTGCAGGAATGATATTCAAAGCAACAAAATCTATCCACCCCGATGCTCATAAGGGTATCAATACCTGGATTCTTTATCTTGCTCTTCCGGCAGTTTCATTTAAATACCTGCCTAAAGTAAAATGGACAACAGAAATGCTGTTCCCGATTGCAGCCACATTTTTAATTTCAGTGTTCTGCTTTTTCTTTATGATGTTTTACAGCAGGAGCAGAGGCTATTCAAGGCGTTCAAGGAGTACTTTAGAACTGGCAAGCGGTTATAGCAATACTTCATTCATAGGATTTCCGTTGATCAGTGCTTTTTATGGGGAAGGGCTTCTGAGTATCGCGATTATCTGTGATCAGACCATGTTCTTTGCCCTTTCCACGCTGGGAATTATTGCGGCAGTAAAAGGAGGCAGTAAATCCGGTAAAGTAAGTGCAATATTCATCTTAAAAAGACTTGTCACGTTTCCTCCTTTAATAGGTTGTATTTCTGCATTAATACTCTCACAGTTTATTGATTTTACTGTTGCAGAGCCGTTTTTTGATAAGCTGGCAGCAACGGTAAGTCCACTGGCTTTATTTTCTGTCGGCTTGCAGCTGAAATTTAACGGCTGGAAAAAACTGATCCCGCAGATGTCTATGTCTATGCTTTACAAGCTTATTCTGGCACCCGCAATTGTTTTAGGAATGGCTTTATTACTGGGAATAAAAGGAAATGTAGCAAAAATTACGGTATTTGAAGCAGCAATGCCGACACTGGTAACCTCAAGTATTATTGCAGAACAGTTCAGGCTGAATACAAAACTGACCAACCTGATCATTGGATTCAGTATTATTGTAGGCTTTTTTACTTCTGCATTCTGGTATCAGATCACGGAACTTCTTTTTTAGTCATTCATGAATCCTTTCCTCGATCCTTTCTGGATTTGTGTTGTTCTTTTATCCACACGCTTTGTCATAGAAATAGGAATGGACAAAAATAAGGAGAAAATAAAGAGTAGAATGCAGTTTCAGGTCTTGGTTAAAGATGATGAAAGAATTTCTGTAAACTTGCAGTTCTCTCAGGAAAAATCTAATTTTACATTTTAAATATTTCCCTTGCAGTACGCTCAGATAGTTTTACCATTGAATTTAAAAGGATCTTTTACCTATAAAGTTCCTGAAGAAATGATGCCCGAAATCCAGCCTGGAATGCGTGTTCTGGTACCGTTTGGCGGGAAGAAAATCTATACGGGAATTGTATTTGAGCTTCATGATAATGCACCGGAAAATTTTGTTGCCAAGGAAATCATCAGCATGCTGGATGATCGACCTATTCTTCCTCAGGAGCAGATCGATTTCTGGAACTGGCTTTCAGAATACTATATGTGCAATCTTGGGGAAATTTACAGGTTTTCATTTCCTTCTTCTTTAAAACTTGAAAGTGAAACCTATTTAAAATTAAAACCGGGTGCAATTGTTGACTTCGAAAATCTGGATGTTAACGAAATGTACCTGATTCAGGCACTCGAGGTGCGTCAGCTGATCAACCTGACGGATATTGAAGCATTTATACCTAAAAAAGATATCATCAGAACCATCAATTCACTTATCGATCTTCAGTATATTGAAATTGATGAGAAGATTGCTGAAAAATATAAAGCCAGAGAAGTAGCGTATGTAAGGATTAATGATGAGGTGCTGGTCAATCAGAACCTCACGGAAATTCTTTTAAAGCTGAACAGGGCACAGAAGCAGAAAGATCTTTTCCTTCTTATTCTGGAAAAACAAACAGAAAATCCGGATACACCTATAAAAAAATCTGAACTGTTTGAAGATGGTTATTTTGGAAGTTCGCACTTCAAGCCTCTGGCAGACAAAGGTCTTGTGGAGGAATATTATATGCAGAAAGACAGGATCGCGAGTTATGAAGGAGAAATTGAAGAGCTTGAGGAACTTTCAGAACAGCAGAAAACAGCCAAATCCGAGATCGATGAAGCTTTTGAAGAAGGGAAAAATGTGCTGCTTCACGGTGTCACTTCATCAGGAAAAACCCATATTTATTTAGAGAAAATAGATGAATGCATCCGTGACGGAAAGAATGTTCTGTTTTTACTTCCGGAAATTTCCCTGACCAAACAGATTACCCAGCGGTTAGAAAAAAAATATGGCAGGCAATTAGGCTTTTATCATCAGAAACTTACTGATTTTGAAAGGGTGGAAGTATGGAGAAGAATCAGACAGAACGATATCCGTATTCTGATCGGAACCCGTAATGCTCTGTTTTTACCTTACCAAAACCTGGGGCTTATTGTAGTGGATGAAGAACATGATGCTGCTTACAGACCAAGGGAAGTATCTCCTTATTTTAATGCTAAGGATGCGTCATTGGTTTTGGGCAGGCTTTATCAGGCGGGAGTCATCCTGGGATCTGCCACACCTTCCGTTGAAAGCTACTACAGCGCCAGAAAAGATAAAATGAAATACGTTTTTCTGAATGAAAGATTCGGGAACGTTAATTTACCTGAATATGAACTGATCAATTTTAAGGAAGCCCAGGAGTCTAAAAAGGTTTCCGGAAACTTCTCTCTGAAGCTTATTGAGGATATTAAGAAAACAGTAGATGCAAAAAATCAGGCTATTGTCCTGCATAATCGCCGTGGCTATTCCAATGTAATTGAATGTGA
Organism: Chryseobacterium amylolyticum; assembly: GCF_051011775.1. Classification (NCBI taxonomy): domain Bacteria; kingdom Pseudomonadati; phylum Bacteroidota; class Flavobacteriia; order Flavobacteriales; family Weeksellaceae; genus Chryseobacterium; species Chryseobacterium amylolyticum. Next base: position 192,303 of record NZ_JBPCHX010000004.1, on the reverse strand, counting down.
AAGCTGCGGGTATGTGAATTACTGTTCCAATTGCGATGTGGTGATGACGTATCATAAAGCGGCCAATGAAATGAAGTGTCATTATTGCGGCCAGAGAGCATCAAAACCTAAAACCTGTCCTAAATGTAATTCCGAAAAGCTGAACGAAAGAGGAGTAGGTGTAGAGCAGATTCACGAAGAAGTTTCCAAACTGTTTCCGGAAAATGAGGTGGATAGAATGGATGTAGATTCTATGCGTAAGAAATTTGCCTACGAAAAGCTGTATGAAAAGATTGAAGATGGAGAAACAGACATTATCGTAGGAACACAGATGATTTCCAAAGGGCTGGATTTTGACCATATCGAACTGGTTGCGATTCCTAAAGCGGATTCCTTATTATATGTACAGGACTTCAGAGCAGAGGAGAGGGCTTATCAGCTGATCACACAGGTTTCAGGGAGGGCCGGAAGGGTTTCCGGAAAAGGAAAAATTCTCATTCAGACTTTTAATCCTGATCATTCCGTATTTCAGTTGATCAAGATGAACAATCCCGCTAAAATCTATAAATATATCCTTACTGAGCGTCAGAAATTTCATTATCCGCCTTTTACCAAGCTGATCATGATTGAGCTGAAACACAGAAGAGAAGATAAAGCAGACCGTGCTTCTCAGTTTCTGGGTTCTATTCTCAGAAAATACCTTCCTGAAGACTGTGTTTTAGGCCCTGAAAGAGCTCAGATTGCAAGGCTGAACAATTTGTACCAGTTCCAGATTATGCTTAAACTTCCCCGTGGGAAGAACTATGAAAAATTCAAGAATATGGTTTTAATAAGTTTGAAAGAATTTGATGAAATCACTGCTTATCAAAGCATTAAAAAAGATGTTTTTGTGGATTTTTAACAATTTTTAACAAATTTTACACTCTTTTATAATAGGGCTGTAGTCCGTTGTATGACAATAATTTCTACTTTTGGACGTTGATTAAGTGTTTGGTTCTTTTAATGAATGATTTAACCTGTCATTTTTTATAGAGTCAAAGCTATAGAACAAAAAGAAGATAGATGGTAAATTTCAGAAAATATATTTCAAGTGCGGCGGTGTTGGCTTCTGGTTTTTTCCTGGCTCAATCTACCGTTTCTACCGTTCTTTATTCTCAGAATTATGACAATCAGAAAAGCAGCTTAAACCTACCTTCACCCGTTAGCACGGTGGTGGAGAAAACTGTTTTGTCAGCAAAAGAACTGGTAGACATTAATGTGAACACAATGATGACGGATCCTGTGCTGAAAAATGCAACCTGGGGATTCGTAGTGTATGACCCGAAAACGAAGAAAGTAATCTCTTCGTACAATGAAAATACTCCTTTAGTACCTGCTTCTACCACAAAATTACTGACAACGGAAACCGCTCTGAATATGCTGGGCGAAAACTACCGTTGGATGACTCAGCTGGAATATTCAGGAACCATAGATGAAAATGGAGTTTTAAACGGAAATCTTTATGTCATAGGAAGCGGTGACCCTTCTTTGGGAACAAACAAAGCAGGAGCAGCATCTTATAGAGATATCATTTCAGATTTCGTAAGTGGTGTTTCAAGAGAGGGAATCAAAAAGGTAAATGGTGATATTATCATTCAGACAGCGCTTTTCAAAGGCAATATTTCAATGCTTCCGGAAAATGTTGTATGGTTGGAAAACAATAACTATTATTTACCGGCAGGAACTACCCGCGATATCAACCCGGCCAACGAAAAATTAATCGTTAAAAAAGGTGGTTTCTCCACAGAAAAGAAATTTTTCTATGTTTCCCCTTACAATCATCAGATGGTCTATGCTGATAAATACGAAGGAAACGGAGTTTTAACAACCAAGCTTCCTGATGCACCTGCTTACCTTGCCAACTCTTTCAGGACAACACTGGTGAAAAGCGGCATTCCTGTTACCGGAAAAGTAACTCCGAAAATGACAGATGCGGCACCGGAAAACAGAAAAATGCTTTCAGCATATAAATCCCCAACTTTAAGCGATATTATTTATTATACGAACCAGCACAGTGACAACTCATTGGCTGAAGCTTTGCTGAGAACCGTAGGATATCAGAAAATGGGTGACCAGACTTCAGAATCCGGAAGAATAGTGGTGACTAATCACCTTAAAGATGCAGGTTTTGATATGACCGGACTTAACTACATCGATGGAAGCGGACTTTCAAGAAGTAATAATGTAACCCCGATTTCTCAGGTGAAATTCCTTACTTCCCTGATGGATCAGAAATACTACAGATCTTATCTGACTTCTTTGCCTGTCGGAGGGCAATCCGGAACTTTAAAAAGAATGTTCAATGCAGGAGGGAACGGACAGGTCTTTGCGAAAACAGGAACTTTGAACAAAGTGAAAACATTAGCCGGTTATCTGAAAACGAATTCAGGAAAAACATTGGTTTTTTCTTTAATGGTGAATAATTATTCCGGATCGGTAGATATGGTGAAGAAAAGAATGGAAAAAATTCTTGAACCTGCACTGGATTTGTAAAAATTTTTTATTTTATATATTATAACAGCCTTTTAATCATGGATTAAAAGGTTTTTTTTATATTTGATTAAATTTTTCAAAACATGACGAAATTGTACCTTTTGGTGTTGGGATTTTTATTGTCTCAACAATTTTATGGCCAGAAGCAAAGGCAAAATACGGATATGAAAGGATTAATCGAAAAAGAGAAAAAATCCTTCACCCAAAAGATGAATATCGGGAATATCAATCCCAATACCCTGAATTACGACTTACAGTATCAGAGAATGGATGTCAGCCTGGATCCTGCGGTCTACAATATTTCCGGTTCGGTAACTTCACATTTCAAACCTACCCAAAGTATGGGAAGCATTTATTTTGATCTTTCCAATTCATTAACGGTTTCCCAGGTGAAATATCACGGGATCAACATTACAAGCTTTCAGCAGCTTCCTTCAAAAGAATTGAAAATTGATTTTCCGGCCTCTATTCCTGCCAATATAGTAGACTCTCTTACCATTTATTATGCAGGAGCTCCATCTACAAGTAATGATGCTTTCAAAACGGCTCTTCAGAGCGGAACTCCGGTGCTTTCTACTTTAAATGAGCCTTATGGTGCGCAGGATTGGTTTCCTACCAAGCAGAGTTTAAATGATAAAATTGAAAGATTTGATTTTAAAATTACCACTCCATCCAACTACAGTGTAGCAGCTAACGGAAAGCTGATGTCTGAAACTTTTCCCACAGGGAATACCAAACTGACCTTTTGGAGAACGATGTATCCTACACCGGCGTATCTGATCGCTCTTTCGATTACAAATTTTGTAAAGCTTACTGATACCATCGGAAATCCTCCTTTCCCTTTTGTGAATTATATTTATCCGTCCACAAACTCAAATGCAACCAGCGTAGCTAATATTAACTGGACAAAGCAGGTAATGGATACTTTTGAAACCTATTTTGGTCCTTATCCTTTCAGGAATGAAAAATATGGACACATGGAATTTATGTACGGAGGAGGAATGGAACATCAGACCATGTCTTCTATGGGCGGATGGAGCAAACAGCTTATTGCTCATGAGCTTACTCATCAGTGGTTTGGTGATAAGGTAACCTGCGGTGCATGGAATGATATCTGGCTGAATGAGGGTTTTGCCACATTCGGGGAACATGTTGCCAATGAGAAGCTATTGATGAACAATACAGATTTTCTGAATTACTTACAAGGTCAGTCCAATTATATTACAGCAGGCACAACCGGAAGCGTATATGTACCGGATAGCGGACTTTCCAGCATTAACAGAATATTTGACAGCAGGCTTTCTTATGCCAAAGGAGGATATGTGCTGAGAATGCTGAAATGGATTTTAGGAGATACAGTGTTTTACCAGGCGCTGAAGGATTATCATGCAAGACCCAATCTTGCATACAGCTATGCACGTACAGCTGATTTTAATGCCTCCTTACTGCAGTCAACAGGAACAGATTTTACAGAGTTTTTTAATGATTGGGTGTATGGAGAAGGATATCCTACCTATACCATAAAGTGGATGCAGAGCGGGAATCAGGCTTTATTTAAGGTTTCACAGACCCAGAGCAGCTCTACGGTAAGCTTTTTCGAAATGCCTTTGCCCGTTAAAGTGACAGGAACATCCGGGCAGACGGCGTATCTGGTTCTTAACAATACCTCAAATAATCAATATTTCCTTCAATCGGTAACCTTCCCGATAGCGAGTGTACAGTTTAATTATGAGTATCAGATTATTGAGAAAAACTCTACAGTGACCCAGGATAATACGTTAAGTGTTTCTTCTGTTGAGAAGGAAGATTTTGGCTTATATCCGAATCCTGCTAAAAATGAAATTAATCTGAAAGGTATTAACAGAGCTGTGGACTTTACGATTCACGCAATTGACGGAAAGCTGGTAGGAAAAGGAACATATCAGCCGGGTAAAGCGATCGGAATTTCAGAATTGGTTCCGGGAGCCTATTTTATTACGATTGATGAAAAGAATATCAAATTTATTAAGCACTAAAATGAAGGTCGGGAAAGTATGGAGGGTACTTTCTGAAAACTTTTAAATATAATACAGAAGAAGCTTTCATATTTGAAAGCTTCTTTGTTTTCTTGCTGCTCTGGCTCCTCTTTGCCTCGCCAGTCTGACCTTGTAGGAGAACCATTTGTCTTTGAATATCTTACGCATAAGGTTATCAAAATGTCTGGTGATCACAAGGTTTTTAAAACCGCGCCATTTTTCAAGAGGACTTGAAGGCAGTGCTCTTACCGATATAGAATATCCTTCTGTATCATACTGAATATAATGCCACCATCCGGAAGGAATATACAGCGTGTCTCCAGGATGAATGACTGCTTCGTAACCATTTAAATAGAGCAGGGCAGGGTATTTTCTGTAATCCGGATTTTTAATCTGAACCAGACTGTGAAAATTGTATGGCAGCTTATACATAAAATCAGATTGCTCCCAGGGGAAGAGCCAGACTCTTTTGATTCCCCGGAATTGGGTGATAAAAACATGGGACATATCAATGTCAATATGATTTCTGGTTACGGAGCCCTCACCGCCGAAAAACATAAATGGCAGCCATTTCAGTATTTTACCCTTTGTTACATCATTGTAGATAATATCATTTTTAAGTTCAGGTTTTATTTTCAGCAAATTAAATAAGAAGAGCCGGTGTTCGGTAGGGGTTGATTGAATCAGGTCGAGATATTCTGAGAATGTGGCTTGGGCAATAGGATCACTTGCGACTCTGTCCAGGGAATCAAGCTCACTGCCGTATATATTGACCATCTGGTTTCCGGCAATCTCTTTGAAATACTCATAATTCCACTTTTTGAAAGCCGGGCTTTCCGGGTGTATGAAATCTTCAATAATAATTGGAATTCTCGGCTTCATATGGTTATTAATAAAGGTATCTGAGCTGATTGTCTTTATTTTTTGTACCGGCTTTAATCTCATATATTCAAAATTTAAGCAAATATAAATATTATCCTACTAAATTTGTAGACTAATAGTGTTAAAACTTAAACCTTAACTGATTTTTTAGAATTAAGGTTATAAAAGGTTTTATTTTACTGCCTTTTTAGTAAATTAGCACATCTAAAAAATTACTAAAAATGATCTCTGAAAAATACCTTCAACATTTACAGAATGAACTTCAGAATATTGAGAATGACGGACTTTACAAAAGAGAGAGAATCATCACTTCTCAACAGAGTGCAGAAATAGAGGCTAACGGAAAAAAGCTTTTAAACTTCTGCGCTAACAATTATCTGGGATTATCCAATCATCCGGAAGTGATGAAAGCTTCTCAGGATATGATCCAATCTCATGGATACGGAATGTCATCTGTACGTTTCATCTGCGGAACACAGGATATTCACAAGGAGCTTGAGAAAAAAATTGCAGATTTCCTTGGTCTTGAAGATACCATCCTTTACGCAGCTGCATTTGATGCTAACGGAGGTGTTTTTGAACCCTTATTTACAGAAGAAGATGCTATTATTTCAGATGAACTGAACCATGCGTCAATTATTGATGGTGTCCGTCTTTGTAAAGCGGCAAGATACAGATACAAAAACAATAATATGGAGGATCTGGAAGCTCAGCTGATTGCTGCTTCTGAAAAGAACCACCGTTTTAAAATTATTGTAACAGACGGAGTATTCTCAATGGATGGTATTGTTGCAGACTTAAAAGGAGTTTGTGATCTTGCAGACAAATATGATGCTTTGGTGATGGTAGATGATTCTCACGCAACAGGTTTCATTGGAAAGACTGGCCGTGGAACCCACGAAGCAAATGAGGTAATGGGTAGAGTGGATATCATTACTTCTACATTAGGAAAAGCGTTAGGAGGTGCTTTAGGTGGATTTACTTCCGGTAAAAAAGAAATCATTGATATGTTGAGACAGCGTTCAAGACCTTATTTATTCTCAAACTCTTTAGCACCTGGAATCGTAGGAGCTGCATTGAGAGTATTGGATATGATTTCTGATGACACTTCTCTTCGTGATAAAGTAATGGAAAATGCAGAATACTTCAGAACAGAAATGAAAGCAAAAGGCTTTGATATCCCTGAAGGCGATGCTGCTATTGTTCCGGTAATGCTTTACGATGCGCCACTTTCTCAGAAAATGGCCGAAAAGCTTATGGATGAAGGAATCTACGTGATCGGATTCTTCTATCCTGTAGTACCGAAAGGAAAAGCAAGAATCAGAGTACAGTTATCCGCTGCTCATACCAAAGAGCACCTGGATAAGGCGATTGCTGCATTTGAAAAAGTAGGAAAAGAATTAGGAGTGATCTCTTAATCGCTGAATTGGATACAATAATGAAAATATAAGGTTCGGCTCGGGCAGCTTTGCTGCCCCGAGCCGAACTATTTTTTATATAAATCCGTTTTTGATTGGGTTTTCCTGATCAAAAGAAATTTATTTTTAACAATTATATAATAAGCTTATCTTTGCTGTTAATTTTTTCTGAATGCTTTATACAATAATCAAAGCGCTGCACATTATTTTTATGGTAAGCTACTTTGCGGGAATTTTTTATCTCGTAAGGATTTTCGTTTACTATAAAGACACTGATGATTTTCCGGAAGAAAAAAAGAAAATTCTGAGAGAGCAGTATACTTTTATGGCCAGAAGGCTGTGGAATATTATCACCGTTCCTGCGGGAGTAATTATGGCAGTATGCGGGCTGGTCATGATTTTTTTAAATCAGGGACTGATGAAAATGGGGTGGTTCCACTTAAAACTGACCTTCCTTATCGGGCTTGCGGCCTACCATTACTGGTGCTGGAAAAAAGTTCTTCATTTAAAGGAACTGCATGGAGATACACTACCCATTGCCAATATCAAACTGAGACAGGCCAATGAGATTGCAACCTTCATTCTGTTTCTGGTGGTATTTACAGTTATTTTAAAATCAATGGTGATCGAATACTGGTGGCAATTAATTACAGGATTTTTCGTTCTTGTATTGCTGATCATGATGACGGTAAAACTGGTTAACAAAAACAAAAAAAACAAATAATTGTGGAGCAGGACGTATGTCTGAAAACATCCATCCTTTTTATATCTTACAAAAAACTATGATTGCAATTTTAAAGAAAGAACTTTGGAGTTACTTTGGAAACTGGAGTGCATGGGTGATCATTGCTGCTTTCAGCCTGATAGCAACCCTTTTCCTGTTCTTTTTCGACAACGATTCTAATATTTTTGAGATCGGAATGGCCTCATTGCAGAGCTATTTCGTATTGGTACCATGGCTGTTGATGTTTATCATTCCGGCCCTTTCCATGAAGACTTTTGCGGAAGAGCAGCAAACCGGAACATTAAACTGGCTTTTTTCACAGCCGTTAAAGGTTTCAGAACTGGTTACAGGAAAATTCCTTTCCGTATGGATTGTCGGGATTCTGTGCCTTATTCCTTCACTGATTTACCTTTATACGGTATATGTTTTGGGAGTTCCTGCAGGAAATATCGATCTCGGAATGACCTTCGGAAGCTACCTTGGGTTAATCATGTTAATTGCAGCCTTTTCAGCAGTGGGAATTTTAGCCTCTTCATTATCACAGAACCAGATTATGGCTTACCTGCTGGGTGTTTTTATGTGCTTCATCATGTATTTTGGAATTGAGCAGCTGGCAAGTTATAAACTTTTGGGCGGAGCTGATTTCATTCTTCAGAATATTGGCTTTTATCAGCATTTCTTAGGCTTCACAAGAGGGCTTATTGATGGTAAAGATGTAGCTTATTTTATTCTTGTCATTGGAGCTTCATTAGTATTGTCTAATCATTTTATTAACAAAAAGAAGTAGAATCATGAAGAAGTTCAATGCTCAATCTCCTCTGGGAATTTTCTTAATTGTAATTGTTCCTTTGGTTATTATCCTTACGTATTCGGGGATCAGGTTAGACTTAACAAAAGAAAAAAGATATACACTTTCCGATAACACCATCAAAGTACTGGAGTCTGTAAAAAAGCCTCTTACCGTAGAAGTGTATCTGGAAGGAGATTTTCCGGCAAGTTTCAAACAGCTCCAGAGCGAAACGAAATTCATGCTGGAAGAGTTCAGAAAGATTAATCCGAAGATTGATTTTAAATTTATCGATCCGATTAAAACCAAAATGTCTCAGGATACCCTGATGGCCATGGGAATGCAGCCGTCAATTCTTCCCGATGTGAAAGACGGAAAGATCTCACAGATCACGCTTTTCCCTTATGCTGTGATCAAACACGGAAATGACGGTGTTTCTATTCCGTTAGTGGTTCAGCAGGCAGGAATTGATGCCGATGAGCAGCTAACAAGATCTATTGAAGGCCTGGAATATAACCTTGTTTCCAATATTAAAAATATTGCAGCAGCCAAAAGGAAAAAAATCGGGATTTTGGTCAACCATGATGAATTGAATCCGGATGAATTCCAGGGGTTTGTGCAGCTGGCGATGGAAAATTATGATGCAGGGCCTATTATTCCTAAAAATCAGACTGAGCTTTCACTGGAAGATGTTCCTTTATTGAAACAGATGAGCGCCCTGGTAATTGCAAAACCGAGAAAAGCTTTTACAGATAATGAAAAAGTAATTCTTGACCAGTACATCATGAATGGCGGGAAAACACTTTGGATGATTGATGCCGTAAATGCTGAAATGGATACCTTAACAAGATCCAAAAAAGTAATGCCTTTCCCGATCGATATCAATATGACTGACTTCTTTTTCAATTACGGGGTAAGAATCAATCCTGCTTTGGTAAAAGACGTTAAAAAATTTGCATTATTAAGACTCGTTACAGGAGAAGTAAGCGGAAATCCTCAGTACACAAGCCTGCCATGGCCTTATTATCCTCTGGGAATTGCTGAAAACAATAATCCGGTTACCAAAAATATTAACCCTGTAAAGTTTGAATTCCCTACTTCCATCGATACATTGGGAGGAAGAAAAAATATCAAAACAAAAGTGCTTTTTGAGTCCAGTGAAAGAACATTGTTGAAACAGGTTCCAAACTATGTGGATCTGAAAGAAATTGCAAGCGTAGACAGTCTTGGACAAATGGAAAAACCTAGTACTCCGAAGATTTTCGCTGTAGCATTGGAAGGGAAATTCAACTCTGCGTATGCATCAAGAATTGAAAGAAAGTCTTACCCGGGATTCAAAACATCAAGTCCGGATAATAAAATGATCGTGATTGCAGACGGAGATGTAGGAAGAAACAAAGTGATCAAAGGAAAACCGCTTCCACTGGGGGTAGATCTGTTGACGAACGAACAATTCGGAAACGAGCAGTTCCTGAGAAATGCTTTGGATTATCTGCTGGATGACAGCAACCTGATGGAGCTGAGAAACAGAAACATCGAAGAAAGACTTCTCGACAGGCAAAGAATCACAGAAGAGAAATCTACCTGGCAGTGGCTGAACTTATTGCTTCCACTGGCTATTATCGGCCTTCTGGGAGGACTGTTCTTCTGGTTAAGGAAAAAGAAATTTGGATAAAATATAAAGCTCCCGGAAGATTTCTCTGCCGGGAGCTTTGTTTATATTGACGTAATAATAAAAAATCTATCTGGACTTCAACTTTTTATTCTCTTCCTTCAAAGCTTCCACCTGTTCTTCCAAAATTTTAATATAGCTCTGTAAATTTTCTACAATAGAATCCGGAATACTGTGGAAGTTGTTGAAATAGCTGCCTGCATTATCATTAAAAGTCGTATTGTCATGATTATTATGGACAATAGCTGTTTTTCTTTCCTCTTTGATCTCTTCTACAGGAACATCAAGCGCTTTAGCAAGTTTTTCCCATTCATCATCATATATTCTGACTTCATCATTCTCTTTTCGGGAATAATTGGAGACATCTGTGGATATGATATTAGACATATATTCTTGTGTATAGCCTCTTTGTTTTCTTAGATTTCTTAGCTTTTCCATAACGACTTTTATATTTGTGTCTTTCTACAAATATAATTAAAAAGGAGTGAAATTTTAAACCTGCTTATTGAAAAAGCTCTGCTCCTTCTCCGGCACATTTCAAATCCCATAAAAAACATCATTTTTCTTCTTATCTGTTAAAGATATTTCTATCTTAAAATCTGCGTTATCTGGGAAATTTGCGTAAGATTAAAAGATAGTATAAAACATTTTACAGCTTACGTTAAATAAAAAAAGAGAAGCACACACTTCTCTCTATTATTTTAACCTTCCAATACCGGAATAAGATGTTCCCATTTCAGCTGTTTTGCATAATCAAGGGCTGTTTTTCCTTTTTTAGACCGGATATTTTTATCAGCTCCTGCTTCCAAAGCTATCTGCACAGTGGTTAAGTTTCCTGCAATCGTTTCTTTGTGAAGAAGTGTCAGGCCGTATTCATCAGCTTGTGTAAGCTCATCCGGATATTGCTGTAAGAACTTTGCAAATTCCTCCTTCATATTTTTACTCATGGGATGCTCAATCAGATTTTCCGGATTTTCTTTCTGGTTATTGACCAAAAGTATATCATTGAAATCTCCGAAATCAAGCTGCCAGGCATTATCATGTTCTTTTCTTTCCGCATCGGACATATCAGCACGCATTTTCTGAATGGTAAAACCTCCGTAAGCTTTTGGAAGCGGGGTTGAAGAAGATGAAAACAGCCTGGAAAGTCCTTTAGGTTTCTGTACACCCGGGGTGATGGCAAAAAGCCAGTCAGTGATGTTCTCTAAAGGGATTTCAACATAATCACCAACCTGTACGTTTTTAAGGCTGTTAGGCTCATTAATAAGATATCCTCTTACATGATCCCCGTCAAAAAATATTTCATTGATCCACATATGTTCTACCAGGCTTTCTCCGGTTTCTTCATCCTGCTCTTCAAAAGCAGTTTTAACACATGATACGGTAAGCCCCGGAATAATTCTTCTGTATTCCCAGGATTGTTCGCGCCAGAAATACTTAAAAGTTTCCTGTGCTTTTTTGTAAGCTTCAATCATTTGCGGATCATTTCCGTCTGCAAAAAAAATAGGATTGTCTTCCATTTAATAATTTTACTATGAGATAGGTGTTAAAGATTATTGTTGATAGGCCTCTTTGGGAAGTAAGGCGGCTGTTTTGTAATAGCTGATGTCAGTGGGTATTTGTGCCTGAAGATCCTGGAAAGTATCATAATCATAATGAACCCAGTTTTCTTCATGATCGGGATCAGGGGTTTTATCTACAGCCAGCTCAAGTTTCCCGTCTTCCTGATAGCTGCATTCTATCGCTGCATATTTTTCACCGTTTTTGTCGTTGGTGTACCAGCATTTTATAGTTCTTTCGAGTTGCGGTTCGTGGGTTTCATTATCGATGACCTGTGAACAGATGAAATTTTCGGGGTCGTCTTTTTTGAAAACGGTTTTAGAAATTAAAGGGAGGTCGTCTACAGATAAGGAATACAATTTATTGGTAGAAATAATAAAGCTGTCAGTGGTTTCTTTTTTTTCAATATCAAAAAAGTCAGATTTTTCTTTAAGATAATCCACTACCTGCGCTTCGTCCTCTTCGTCACTTAAAAAATAATTGATGTTGTAAACACTGTCTTCATTAATAAATTCAATTTCTTTCAGGAAATCGGTACCTTCTTCATAATAATACAGATGATATTCGCTTAGCTTCACAGCTTTACTTTTGGAAATGACCTCTCCAAAAATGTTTTTGTACACTTTTCTCATTTTTAATCATGTTATTTTGTTTCATCTATTAGTTTAAGTGGTGTAGCAAAGATAAGTTTTCTTTTTTTATCTTAATCTGAAGCATAATAGTATTTATTTCGTAAGTATTCTATATATCCTTTATAAAATCCTCATATTCATAGTAAAACCGTTCAAAGCCATCCATTTTGTCTACAAAGAATTCAAAAATTTCCTGCCATGTATTTTTATTAAAAATGGAAACGCTATGTTTTTCAACCCATATCCTGCTGATCACTTTGCCATTTTCAAGGGTAAAATATTCTTCCTTCTGAAAATCTCCAACGAAATCTTTTAAAATATCTTCCAGAGACCAGATTTTCTCATAATAAGCATTTCTGAAAATTTCATCTTTCATTTCGATATCCAGAGAAACTTCTGCTTTTTTATTGTCGGCTGAAAATTTAAATGCCATGTCCTTGATTTTGGTATCATAAAGAATCCATTTTCTGGGAAATGACTTTCCGAAAGCTGTCCAAAATTCCTTTTTTAATTGCTGTGCCTCTTGTTTACTGAACATATGGCAAACATAATGATTTAATGGCAGAAAGGCAAAAATGTGGTATATAAAACCGTAAAATTACGGATGAAAAAAATTATCTTTTGCTCATTTACAGTTTCACTTTTCTCTCTTTTCAAATATTAAACAATTTTCTTATTTTTGCTGTAATGCTTTCAAAAAAATCTCAATATGCGTTTAAGGCGCTTTCATATCTTGTAGAAAAAAGAAATGAAGGCCCGATTCTTATTTCTGAAATTGCGGAACATAAAAAGATTCCTTTAAAGTTTTTGGAAAATATCCTTCTTGAACTGAAAAAAGCGGATATCCTTGACAGTAAAAAAGGAAAGGGTGGAGGATACTTCTTCAAAGAAAAGCCTGAAAATGTGAAACTGGCAAAAATTATTCGTCTGGTAAACGGTCCTATTGCCATGCTTCCCTGTGTAAGTCTTAATTTCTATGAAAAATGTGAAGACTGCAATGAAGACCACTGCGGACTTCATGATGTACTGATAGAGGTTCGTGATGCATCCCTGAATATTCTGGAAAGTAAAACTTTAATGGATCTGGTTGACTAACCTGATCCTTTTTTTTGAATTAATAGTCTACTTGTTTTGTAGGATAAATATTTTATCAGATATTTGCACTACTTCAAATGAATAAACTATGATTTCAAAAGAAGAGGAAAACCAAATACAAAAGATCACTCCTTCTCGTATTACAGTCCATTGGGCTGCTGCATATATTGTATCTGAAAAAAAAATCCGGCCTGGAAATAGTGATGACACACAATCGTTTAATGCCTTTATTGTCAATGGCAATGATCATAAAAGAGTACTGGCCAAAAACAGCTTTTTGATATGGTAATTTCGAGAAAAATTCAGATAAGGCTTAATGTTCTTTTGGTAACCGCAGCTCTTGTTTCCATTGTTGTTTTTTCAATGTATGAACTGGGATATCTGGAAGAGCTGCAGGCAATCCTGGCAAAAGATAATTATATTTTTTACTGGATGCTATTGGTGGGCGTTTTTGCAGAGATTGTTGCCGGATCAATGGGAATGGGATATGGGGTAATCTGTACCACAACGCTGATGCTTCTGAATATTCCGCCGCATATTGTAAGTGCAAGTATTCATTCGGCAGAAAGTTTTACCACTGCTGCAGGAAGCCTCAGTCATATTAAATTGAAAAATGTAAGTAAGAACCTGGTGAAAAAGCTGGCTGTTCCGGCTGTAATCGGGGCAATTATCGGTGCGGTATGTCTTACTTATCTTGGAGAATATTACGCGAAGATCACCAAAACACTGATCGCTTTTTATACTTTATATCTCGGTTTTCAGATTTTATCAAATGCATTTAAAGAAAAACAAAGTAAAGCCCTGAAAAGAAAAACCAATCTGATCAGGCTGGGTGTGATAGGCGGCTTTATAGATTCCTTTGCAGGAGGAGGCTGGGGGCCTTTGGTAACCGGAACACTGATCAAAAATGCATTTACTCCAAGATTTGCTGTAGGAAGTTCTACTGTAGCCAAATTTATCCTTACCATCACCGCAGCCGTTACCTTTTTCTTTACCCTGGGAATTCAGCATTGGAATATCATTCTTGGCCTTTTGATCGGAGGAATTGTTACTGCGCCTTTCTCAGCAATGCTTACCGCTAAGCTTCCTGTAAAGAAAATGTTTGTAATTATCGGAACTTTGGTCATTGTGATGAGTTCCATAACTATTTATAAATCAGTTTTTAATTAAAAAAATATGTTCGGTGTGGAAAAATAAAAGGGGCAAAAAGATATTTGATTTTGAAAATACTTTACTTTTACATCACTAAATATTAGAACATGAATTTACATATCATTGCACTTTTTAAGTTTAATGAAAACTATCTGATGGATGCCGTAGAGCTGTTTCAGAAGCTTGTGAAAGAAACAAGAAAAGAAGAAGGCTGTCTGCAGTATGACCTGATTGAAGATAAAGATAATAAAGGCACTTTTTTCCTGATCGAGCTTTGGGAAAGTGTTGAGCACCACAACAGGCATAATGGCCAGGACCATCTGTTGGATTTCCGTAAAGATGCTTCCAAAATCATGGAGAGTTCTGCAGAGGTTTATAAAGGATTTAAAATATATTAATTGAACATTTAAAGATTTAAGAATTTAAAAACTTAAAGATTTTTCTCAACTTCAATAAAGAATAAAAGGCGGCTTCAATACTCTGAAACCGCCTTTTTATTAGAAAAAATAGAAAGTATTACAATAAAATATTTATTTTACGATAAGCTTTTTCGTCTCCGAGTGGCCTCCGTAAGTAATTTTTATCAGGTAATTTCCTGAAGTAAGGGTAGAAAGGTTCAGTTCCTGCTTATAGAAACCTGCCTGGTTGGTAAGTTCCGCAGAATAGACCTTTTTGCCGGTAAGATCATAAACCTCTGCATTCCCTTTGCTGCCTGCTTTTTCTTTAACATCAAAAAGAACCGTTACTTTTTTATCAGCTGTTGCAGGGTTAGGATACAAACCGAAAGATGCTTTTTTCCCAACTTCGGTAATGCCTAATGTTTCAGTAATCTTCTTGTATTTGAAATACATGTTTCCTGTACTTGCTCCACCATTGGTCGTGAAGTACATTCTGTAGTAGTCATTTCCTTTTTTGACGTAGTATACAACATCATTTTTTACGGTCCCGATCCCTTTCCATGAATGTCCTACTGTTGTAATCGCTGATGAGAAACTTGTACTGGCAGGAATAGAACCGGCTGCTGTTTGCTGGGTTTCAGGCTGTACCATTGCTACTTTTATATTCGGGCTTTGGATAGCACCGGAAAGGGGATACATCTGCACTCCCATATAGAATGTGTAATACTTAGTGAATACAAAATCCCATGCAGTTCTGGATGGTTCCAGGTTCGGAACTTTTTCCCCGGTATCGAAGGAGAAATAATTGAAATAAGAATCATCTGTTCCGTTGGCAATAGTCCTTGTTTCGGTAGCTCCCCATGCTGTTCCGTTCCACTTTGAATATCTGAAGGTATATCCGGCAAACGCATCTTCAATAGCGAATTTAATATAGGTTCCTGAAGCATATTTTAAAACAAAAATTGCTTTCCCCTGAATATGGTGATTCACCGGGTTGTAAACACCCCATCCTGTTGATGGGATATTGGGGTTTGGAGAAGTCACCGGGCCCTGTTCGAAAGCTCCCTGGCTCCAGTCAGTAGTCTGATCCGGATTATAAAGAGGTGCTCCCCATGAAGATTCGTTGCTGATATTAATATTATCCCAGTCGGCTAGATTGGTTGATGCGGTGAATACTTCAATATCTTTAGCATCATTTACTCTTGATCCGAATGCGTAGTTTGAGTTTCTATAAAAAGCAATATCCCAGGTATTGGCTGGCTGAGAAACCATATTACCATCTGCAAGGTTCACAAACACACGGTTTTGATATCCGCTCCCCATGGTCATATTGACCTGTGAATATCCCAACGCGTCAGTCTGCGCCAAAACAGTCTGCTGAACAGACAATGCGAGTACTGAAGCCAATAATAGTTTTGTTTTCATAATTTATTTTTTAAATCCTTATTTAGAATGATTCCACAAAAATATATAATTATTTTTAATCAGTCTAAATAAAAACATGATTTTTATCGTGTTTTTATTTTAATCACACCGGAAAATGCTAAAATCAGAACATAGAAAAGCCGGTAAGAACAGTCCTACCGGCTTTAATAAAGGCAAATAATAGTCTAATAAACTTTATTTCTTGATGAATTTTGATTGGATCAATTTTCCTTCTGCAGTTTCAATATTCATGAAATACACTCCTGTATGAAGTGCGCTGATATCAAATCTTTGCCCGTTCAGTTTTCCTTCAGCTGCTTTTTGACCTGCTGCAGAATAAATCTGGATATTCTTAGGATATTTTTTGCTGATAAACTGCAATGCTGTATTATCTGAAGTCGTTATAAACTTTATATTTTCTGTTGACTTTGAAGCGTCATTAACGCCTAATGAGCCTGCAGGAGTAAGAACGACATTGTCTAATCTCAAAGCCTGGTGGTTTGCTGTTGCCGAAAATTTAAATGCAATGTATTGATATGCTGAAGCAGGTACATTTACAGTTGTCACTACAGCTGTACCATTCGTCATCGGAACAGGGCTTCCTAATGAAGTAAAAGTGGACATGTCAGTAGGACTTGCTACAAGACCCATTTCAACACTTCCAGAACCCGGAGCTCCTCCAATTCTTAATGTTGTAATAGATAATGTCTGGCCTCCGGTTGGAGCAGCTATCTGAGGAGATACTAAATAAAAGGGTGTATTCGGTGAGAACAGAGAGTAGGCCTGGATGTATTTGTCTGCAGCTCCGGGAGCTTCCACTGATAGTCTTGGTGCTACGCTGGCATCTGTAACTGAAATCTGTGTTGTCCATCCATTCTGAGGTAGAGATCCATCGCCAGCATTCGCAAAAGAATCAAAGTTTTCATTAATGCTATTCATCTGTGCATTCATACCAAACGCTGTAAGCATTAAACCTCCAATAAGTAATCTTAGTGTCATAACTTTATTTTTATTTAGAATTATTACACAAAAATATATAATTATTTTTAATGAGTCTAAATAAAGTTTTATATTTGCTGAAAATTTTTCTCAATAGTTATGAAGAAGAAAGTGATTACCGTTTTGTCACTGTCCATTACTTTTTGGATGAACGCACAACAAAAAGATTCTCTGAATAAAAATAACATTGATGAAGTTGTTATAACTGGTCAGTATATGCAACAGTCAATCAATAAATCAATATACAAGGTAGAGGTGATTGATGCACAGCAAATCAAAAATATGGCTGTTACCAATGTTGCCGAAGTTTTAAATCAAAATCTGAATATTTTAATAGAACCGAACAGAGGCTCAGGAAATTCCAGTGCCAATATTATGGGATTGAGTGGGGCTTACACCAAAATTCTTATTGACAATATTCCTGTTGTAAGTGATGAAGGGATGGGAAATCTTGTAGATCTTACCAAGATTAACGTTAATAATATCGAACGTATTGAGGTAGTAAAAGGTTCCATGGGTGTAGAATATGGTAATAATGCCTTAGCTGGTGTGATTAATATTATTACCAAGAAAAGCTATAGCAAAAAAGTTTCGATTCTGGCTTCCTTGCAGGAAGAAACAGTTAATAAAGATTATGACTGGTTTAAAAAAGGAAATGGCCGACATATCCAATCATTGAATGTTGGATATAAAATAAATGACAACTGGTCTGTTTCTGCAGATATTAATCATAATGATTTTCAGGGTTATAAAGGAAATCTTCAGGGATATAGATACTTTAGTGAAAGCAATGACGGACAGCGTGGTTATGACTGGCAGCCTAAAGATCAGATCACAACCAATGGTGTGATACGCTACAGTAAAAATAATACGAGTTTTTACTATAAAATGAATTTCCTTTCCGAAAAAATCAATTATTACAACCCGTTAGTAAGTGAGCTTTACCTGGGAGGAGGTAACAGAACTTATACAGCACAAGATATTGATTATGATACTAAAAGATGGATTCATCAATTTAATATCCAGACTAAAATAGGAAGAATCAATTACAACGGAGATTTCTCTTATCAGACACAGGAAAGGAAGTCACAACACTATACTTACGATGTTCCGAGCAGACAGGAATTGTCAAGAGATGAAAGTCTGACTTTCTATAAGTCTGACGTACTTTATTCCAGAGGGATGTTCAGTAACTTTTTGAACAGTGATAAAATCAATTTTCAGTTAGGATATGAGTTGGACAGAACAAAAGGTTTTGCTGGCGCAAGCACATTTGAAAGCAATAATAACGGAAAGGATATTCAGCGTTCCATATTCAATTATGCTAATTTCTTATCCGCAGAATGGAATGTAAACAATTGGTTTTCCCTACGTCCTGGTGTAAGACTGGCTTTGAGTGATAAATTCGACTCTCAGTATAACTATTCAACGACCTTAAGGTTTAAAACTACTGCAAAATCTGACATCCGTTTGGTATTCGGTTCTGCAAACAGGTTTCCTACCTACGATGAATTATACACTTTTGTAGTAGATAATAACCATGATATCAGAGGGAATGAAAATCTGAAACCTGAAACGGGATATTCAACATCTTTATTCTGGGATTATGCAACGGCTAATTCAAACGACTGGAAATTTAATTTCAGTGCTTCAGGAATGTTTTTAGATGTAAAAAACAGAATTGAAAGTGTAATTGTGAACAACAGTCCTCTACAAATTACCTATTTAAATGTTGACAATTATAAGTCTCTATTGTTCGGAGGAGGGATAAATGTAAGAAAAGGGGATCTTTCTTTGAATGCAGGTGTTTCAGTAATGGGAGTTTCCCAAGTTCTTAATACCGGAAATATTACTTCACCGGATGATTACAATTTTTATGCTGAAGCCAATCTGGCAGCCAACTATACACTACCTTATACGAAAACCTTATTTGCTTTTTATTACAAATATACAGGAGCTCAGAAACGATATACCCATAAGACAAACCTGCAGGATCCAAAAGATCCGGGACAATATGTGCTGGGAGAAATTGGTGATTATAATATGATGAACTTCACAGTAAGCCAGCCTTTCTTTAAAAATCATTTTGAAATCAGTGTAGGGGTTAAAAATATTTTTGACGTTACCTCTGTCAGAAATACAATACAGGCAGGAAACAGCCACAATGCTGCTGCAGATCAACAGAATCTATTCTATGGCAGAAGTTATTTTGCCAGATTAAATTATAATTTTTAAAGGATTAAAAATGAAAAAAATACTATTTTCCCTTTTAATAGGAGCTTCTTTTATATCTCAATCTTGTATTAATGATAATGAAGATGCTGTTATGGTAGCACCATCCGATGGAGCTGTTGTTAATCCAAATGTAGGGGGAGCCACTCAGCCCAACCAGGTTTGGATTGATTTAGGTACCAATACAGAAGTTGCAACCAAAAGAACAGATTGGGATTTTGCATTCTATACAGGGACTTCATTTAAAGTAGTTTTGAATTCGTCTATCATGATGGCGGCAGGTAAGATACCTAATGCAACCAATATAGATTTGGTTACAGATGCAAGTGTTACTGCATTAAAAGAGCAGGTTCAGGTAGCGAACTTCAATCCTGCCAATGAAGCCTATATTGATGATGTAAAAGGTAATTTCCCTACAGGCAATACCGCAATAGAAGAAATCAAAGCTGATGATTCCCAAAATGGTATTTATCTTGTTAATATGGGAAGAAAGATCTTTACAGGAAATGTTCCTACAGGATCAGTAACTACAGGAGGTGATAGCAGAGGCTGGATGAAAGTTCAGGTGGTAAGATCGGGCGCCAACTACAAAATAAAATATGCTGAACTGAATGCCACAGAGCATAAAGAATTAACCATTACCAAAAACACAGCCTACAACTACAATTTTGTAAGTCTGGAAAAAAATAGTGAGGTAACAATACAGCCGGAAAAAAAGAAATGGGATCTGTGCTTCACCGTATTTACCAATCTGATTGCCGGAGCGGGAAGTTACATCTATGCTGATTTTGTGCTTTCAAACAATGTAGGTGGAGTAGGTGCCTATGAAGTGAAAGTAGCTTCAGGATCAGGAGTAGAAGCATACAATAACTTCAAAACTTCAGATATTGATCCTTCCAAATTTATTTATAGTGACCAAAGAGTGATTGGGGGAAACTGGAGAAATCCTGTAGGTACCAATGGGCTTGAAGTATATGGTGACCGCTTTTATGTGATCAAAGATGCCGAAGGGTATTATTTTAAATTAAGATTTACAAGAATAACAAACACAGCAGGAGAACGTGGAAGACCTCAATTTGAATACAAACCTTTATAAATAATCAAATAATAGTATATCATGAAAAAATTCATCCTTGCAGCTTCTGTTCTTGTAGCAGTATATTCCTGCAAAAAGGCAGAAGCAGGAGCAAAAGAAAATACTACAGAAGCTGCTTCTGAAGCACCAAAAACCAATAATAAAATAGTAACATTAAATGGTGGGATTACTGAAATCGTAGCTGCTTTGGGGCACGAAAAAGAAATCGTAGGTACCGATGTTACCAGTACCTATCCGGCTTCATTAAAAGCTACTGCAAAAGACTTGGGCCATATGAGATCAATGACGATTGAACCGATCATGGCTGTAAACCCTACTTTAATTCTGGCTTCTGATAAAGATATCAACCCGGAACTAATGGGAAAAATCAAATCGTCAGGGATTCAGACTGAAGTTTTCAAACAGGAATACTCTGTAGAGGGAACTAAAAAACTGATCGAACAGGTAGCAAAAGCGATCGGAAATACAGATTACCAGAAATTAAACGACAAAATTGATGCTGATCTGAAACAGGTACAGCCCATTGCTAAAAAACCAAAAGTACTGTTCATCTACGCCAGAGGAAATATGCTGATGGTGAGCGGTAAAAATACACCCATGGCTTCACTGATCACTCTTGCAGGCGGAGAAAATGCCGTAACGGATTTTGAGGATTTCAAACCATTGACACCTGAAGCCGTTGTAAAAGCCAACCCTGATGTATTATTCTTCTTCGAAACTGGTTTGCAGGGTGCCGGAGGAAATGAAGGAGCCCTTAAAATGCCGGGAGTATCACAAACGAATGCCGGTAAAAATAAGAAGATCATCGCAATGGACGGAGGTTTAGTATCAGGTTTCGGACCTAGACTGGGAGAAGCAGCAGTAGCATTAAATAAACTTTTAATTGAAAACACAAAGTAAACTATACTTTTATCTTATCATAAGTGCAGTACTGCTTATTATGATAGCAGTACTGTCACTTAATACCGGAGTTTATGATTTCGGAGGGAATTCCCCGTTCATGATCCTGTGGCAATTTATAAAAGGAGAGCCCGGTTTATCGCTGAGTGATCAATATGTGATCTGGGACGTAAGAGCAGCCAGAATCGTTATGGCCATTTTAATTGGAGGAATGCTTTCCGTTTCGGGGACGAGCCTTCAGGGACTTTTTAAAAATCCGTTAGCAACCGGAGATTTGATTGGCCTTACATCAGGAGCAACACTGCTGGCGGCCATTGCGATTGTTTTGGGAGGACATGTCAAAGCATATCTTCCTGAAGCTGTACAGTTTTCGCTGGTGGGAATCTCAGCTTTCGCAGGATCTTTTTTATCCATGATGCTGGTGTATAAAATTTCAACAAGCGGAGGAAAGACAAATGTAGTGATGATGCTGCTTACCGGAGTGGCAATAACAGCAATCGGTTTCTCAATTACCGGATTCCTGATCTATATTTCAAAAGACGAACAGCTCAGAGATTTAACCTTCTGGAATCTGGGAAGCCTGGCTGCTGCCACATGGACAAAGAATATTATTCTGGCCGTGGTCATGATTATAGCTTACATCATTTTATTACCCAAAGGAAAAGCTCTGAATGCCATGATGTTGGGAGAAAAAGATGCACAGCACCTTGGAATCAATGTGGAGAAGCTGAAAAAACAGATCATTATCACAGTGGCTTTAATGGTGGGGACATGCGTAGCATTTTCAGGAACTATTGGTTTTGTAGGATTGATTGTACCTTATATTTTAAGGCTTTTATTCAAATCCGATAATACCTTTATCCTGCCTTTATCAGCGATGTGTGGAAGTATCTTGCTGCTGACGGCAGATACATTCAGCAGAAGTATTGTAGCACCGTCCGAACTTCCGATCGGAATCCTGACCGCGCTGATGGGAGGACCTATCTTTATTGCTATTTTGGTTAAATTTAAAAAATCACTGTAATGATCAAGGCACACCAGATTAATTATAAACATAAAGAATTCCGTATCCTGGATGGGGTAGATGTCTCCCTGGAATATGGCGAATTTTTAGCCATTGTAGGTCCGAACGGAGCAGGGAAGTCAAGCCTTCTGAGTGTACTGGCAGATGAAGTGAAATCCGGAAAGCAGAAAGTATTATTTAAAAATAAGCCTATTCAGGAATGGAACGTGAAGGAGCTTTCAAAGCATAAGGCAAAATTTTCACAGCACAACAGCAATGATATTCCGCTTGATGTAAAAGATGTCGTTATGATGGGCAGATATCCTTATTTTGAAGCACAGCCTGGAAAAGAGGATCTTGAAGCAATGAATAATATGCTGTATGAAACCGACATTTTCCATTTGAAAGACAGAGACTATAATTCTTTGTCAGGAGGTGAAAAACAACGGGTACATCTTTCAAGAGTAATGGCGCAATTACAGAACGACATTACCCATAAACTGGTTTTTCTGGATGAGCCTCTGAATAACCTGGATATAAAACATCAGTATAAAGCGCTGGAAATCATCAGAAAGTTTACAAAAAAAGCCAACAGTGCCATTGTTGTTTTGCATGATCTGAACCTTGCCGCTCAATTTGCTGACAAGATTTTATTAATGAAATCAGGAAAAGTTTCCGCGTATGGAACCCCACAGGAAGTTTTTACGGCAGAAAATATCAGTAAAGCCTACAACTTTCCTTGTACCATCTGCGGCCATCCTATTACGAATAACCCAATGATCATTTTTGGATAACCATGGAAAAAGAAGAACTCAAAAACCTCGCACAGAATCTTGCCAATCCCCGGGGAGAAAAAGGCATCGAGATTGGTGAAATGATGAATGCCACTAACATCAGTATGACGTTAGAAAGTATCAGAGCACTTTCGATAGATGACGGCCAGCAAATCCTTGAAATAGGACACGGAAATGCCGGACACCTTAAAAGTATAATGAATCTTGCCAAAAACCTCAGGTATACAGGAATTGACATTTCTGAAACCATGCACAATGAAGCCAAAAGGCTCAATAAAGAATTTGAAAGGCAGGCAGAATTTGTTTTATATGAAGGAAAAAAGCTTCCTTTTCAGGATGGCATTTTCGATAAAATAGTTACCGTCAACACCGTGTATTTCTGGGAAAACCCAGTGGATTTTTTAAACGAGATCTACAGGGTTTTAAAAGATGACGGAACATTCGTTCTAACATTCGGGCAAAAAGAATTCATGGAAAAACTGCCGTTTACAGAATATGACTTCACCTTGTACAGCAACAGTGAAATGGAAGAACTGATCTCCAAAAGTCATTTTAAAAGAATGAAAACCTCTGAAAAAGAAGAAGAAATAAAAAGTAAAACAGGAAACGAAACCATACGAAGAATTTATACAATTTTAACCATAAAAAAGTAAAGTAATGAGCACATTAGTTAATGATTTAAAGGAAAAATGGGAAGCTCTGAAAGCAGAAAATCCACATATCAGAATAAGAAATGCAGCCACACAGCTGGGAGTAAGTGAAGCTGAATTATTAGTGACAGGCATAGGAGAAGGCGTAACGGTGCTGAACCCGGATTTCCAGGGAATCCTTACGGAAGCCGGACAGCTTGGAAAAGTAATGGCACTCACCCGTAACGATGAGTGTGTTCATGAAAGAAAAGGGACATATCTGAACGGAGATTTCAGCAGTCCGCATGCACAGCTTTTTGTGGGAGAAGATATCGATCTCAGAATTTTCCTTAACCACTGGAAGTTTGCTTTTGCAGTAGTGGAAGGAGATAAGAAAAGCCTTCAGTTTTTTGGAAAAGACGGATTGGCCCTTCATAAGATCTATCTGACAAAAAACAGTAACGAAGAAACTTTCGGTGCTTTGGTTGAAAAATTCAAGGCTGAAGATCAGAACCAGGCTTTTGTATTTGAAGCAGTAGCTCCAAAGCAGGCTGAAAAAGCAGATTCGGAAATTGATGTGGAAGGCTTTAAAAAGGCCTGGAAAGAACTGAAAGACACCCATGACTTCTTCATGATGACCAGAAAATACGGAGTAAGCAGAACGCAGGCCTTAAGACTGGCTCCGGAAGGATTTGCAAAGAAAATAGATAATGCCCAAGTGGTGAATATCCTTGAAGACGCTTCTGAAAAGAACGTTCCGATCATGGTTTTCGTTGGAAACAGAGGAATTATTCAGATCCACACAGGAAATGTAAACAAAACACTTTGGCACCAGCAGTGGTTCAACGTAATGGATCCGGATTTCAACCTGCACCTTGATGTAACAAAAATTGCAGAAGCCTGGATCGTTAAAAAACCAACTGAAGACGGAGAAGTAACCGCTATCGAAGTATTCAACAAAGAAGGTGATTTTATCGTCCAGTTCTTTGGAAAGAGAAAACCCGGAATTCCTGAGCTGCAGGAATGGAAGGATCTTGTAGCAGCTTTAGAAAAGTAATAATTAGATAATTTGAATGAGACCGTTTTGTTTGTAAGATTCAAAGCGGTCTTTTTTATAACAAACGATCTGTAAGTGCCAGAATATTTGTGTAATTTGTAATTAAATTATAAAAACAAAATGAAAAATATTTTCATAGCGATACTGATAGTCGGTTTCTGTTCTTTGAAGGGTCAGGACTTTAAGGCGTATCAGTTTTATGATAAAAAAGGAAAAGAAGTAAAGACGAAAAAACTGGTGAAAGAACTGGCGGATTATGATGTGGTCTTTTTTGGTGAAAACCATAACAGTTCTATCAATCACTGGCTTCAGCTTAAAATTACAGAAGCTCTGTTTGCTAAAAAGAACGGCCAGCTTATCCTGGGAGCAGAGATGTTTGAAAGAGATAACCAGGCACAGCTGGATCAGTATTTAAATGGGAAATTTGATGCCAAAACATTAAAAGATTCCGCCCGTTTATGGAACAACTATTCAACAGATTATAAACCTTTGGTGGATTTTGCCAAAGATAAAAGGCTGAAGTTTATTGCCACCAATATCCCAAGAAGATATGCCTCTCAAACTGCCAAAGAAGGTCTTGCATCTTTAAATACATTAAGCGAAAAAGAGAAAACTTACATTGCGCAACTGCCTATCAAAGTTACCCTCGATACTCCGGGATATCCGGAAATGAAAAAGATGATGGGTGACCATGCGGAAGGAACCAAAGTAATGAATTTTATTTCAGCCCAGGCTACAAAAGACGCAACGATGGCTGAATCTATCCTTGAAAACGTTCAGTCCGGAAAAACATTTGTCCATTATAACGGAAACTATCACAGCAAAGAATTTGGAGGTATCTATTGGTATATCAAACAAAAAAATCCTAACCTGAAAATGGCCGTCATCTCTGTTTTTGAATCAGAAGATCCTGATCTGAAAGTGCCAGCTAAAGAGTATATCCCGACAGATTTTAATCTTATTATTCCTGCTGATATGACCAAGACTTTTTAATTTTTACAAAAGTGTCATTGCCTACGTCGAATCTTCCATTTATGACGAAGGGAGAATCTCACTGTTAATTAATTTTAAGATTCTTCACTCCCTTCCATTCCTTTCAGCATGACAAAAATCAATTACTTACATTGAATTCAATAGAAACGGGCTTCAGCCCGTTTTATTTTTTAAACCAAATTCCGATGGCTTTAGCCCAAACATAATTATTGAATAGCGTTTAATTTTTATTCTACAATTTATACCTTTGTTATCACATTCAAAAAACATGAAGAAACTACCCATCCTGCTGATCTTTTTTATTGGATTTCTCAACGCTCAGAAACTTACTTCCCATGAACTTTCCATAATTAATCAGGGAGATATGAATACAGCCTTACCGATTTATCAGACCACAGATTCCAATCAGCATAAAACACTGCTGAGCATTTCTTCAGAAGCAGATCCTCTTGATCCCAATACCGCAGTTCTGGTAAAAAGGATGAAAGAATCTCTTCTGTCGACAGACGGAGGAGTAGGAATTGCAGCTCCACAGGTAGGCATCAACAGAAAGATCATCTGGGTACAGCGTTTCGATAAAGAAGGAACTCCGCTGGAATACTTTATCAATCCGGTAATTGTCTGGCGTTCCGATCTGCAGAATCTTGGTCCCGAGGGCGATCTTTCTATTCCCGACTTCAGAGACCAGTTTTACAGAAGTAAAGTCATTCAGCTGGAATATGTCGATCTGAAAGGGCAGAAATATTCAGAAATTGTAGAAGGTTTTACAGCCGTTATTTTCCAGCATGAAATCGACCATCTTTTCGGCATCCTGATTTCCGATAAAAAAGAAAAAGAGAAGAATGATTCCTATAAAAAAGTAGATGCCTATCAGAAAAGCGATCTAAATAAAGAGAGAAGGTAATGATGAATGATGAATGAAATTCTTACGCCCAAAAATATCCGTAATCATCTGTGCCCATCTGGGAAATCTGTGGGAAACTAAAAATAAAAAGGAGCTGTTTCCAGTGAAACAGCTCCTTTCGTTATAACTATGCTTA
This sequence comes from Chryseobacterium amylolyticum, assembly GCF_051011775.1. Taxonomy (NCBI): domain Bacteria; kingdom Pseudomonadati; phylum Bacteroidota; class Flavobacteriia; order Flavobacteriales; family Weeksellaceae; genus Chryseobacterium; species Chryseobacterium amylolyticum. The sequence continues at coordinate 165,289 of NZ_JBPCHX010000004.1, read as the reverse complement.
AAAAAATTGGATTAATCGTTGTTGGTCACAGAAAGCTTCACCTCCATATTATTTCTTGTCGCATTGGAATAAGGACAAATCTGGTGTGCTTTTTCTGTCAAAACCTGTGCTTCTTCAAGAGAAACACCTGGAATATTGACATCAAGTTCAGCTGCCAGCCCAAAACCGCCATTCTCAAGCTGTCCTATACTCACCATTGCTGTTACCGTTGTTTCCCCGGTTTTTACTTTAGAAAGACTGATCACTCTGTTCAGAGCACTGTCGAAACATGCAGAATATCCTGCTGCAAACAGCATTTCCGGGTTGGTGAAATCATCATTGGCTCCTCCTAAAGCTTTCGGCATTCTTACATCAAGATCCAATACTCCGTTTGCACTCTTTACATGGCCGTTTCTGCCTCCTTTAGCAGTGACCTGTGTTGTATATAACGTTTTCATTTATTTTCTATTTTGTTTAATATTTTTAGTACCGTGTCTTTAAGGTGCAGCAGTTCTTCCGGTTGTATTCCCAGTTTTTCCTGAATTTTCCCCGGAATTTCACAAGCTTTCTGCTGAAGCTGCCTGCCCGCTTCGTCTAAAAATACTTCAACTACTCTTTCATCCTCTTTTTTCCTTTTTCGGGTAATAAATCCTTTAGACTCAAGCCTTTTAAGAAGAGGCGTCAGAGTACCGCTGTCCAGAAACAGCTTATCCCCGATATGGCTTACTGTAAGTCCGTCTCCATCCCATAATATCATCATAACAAGATACTGTGGGTAAGTAATGCCCAGTTCATCAAGAAAGGGACGGTAAAGTCCCGTAATCTCTTTGGCGATTACGTATAGTGGAAAGCAGATCTGGTTTTCCAGTTTGGGTGTTTTCGGATTTTCCATAATTTTTTGAGTACGAAAGATTCGATGAAGGTATTATTTTTTTATGATAAATTCATCCATTGGAATTCTGACTTTTTTCATAGTGGAAAGCCAGTCATTAGCTTCATCACGGTATCCGAGATATAAAAGACTTACACTTTTTAATCCCAGTTCTCTTAGTCCCAGTACTTCATCCACAACATCATTGCTGAATCCTTCTGCCGGAGTACTGTCGATTTTAAGTTCTGCAGCCTGAGCAAGGGCAATCCCTAATGCAATATAAGTCTGGCGGGCAGTATGTGCAAAATGCTCTTCAGGAGTCTGTGCACCATATATTTCTTTGATCTTATCAGTATAGCTTCCGAAACGGCCTCTTGGAAGATCTCTTACGTCAGTATGATAATCGTAAACTTTGTCAATTTTTTCATTGGAATAGCTGTCCCATGCAGCAAACACCAAAACGTGAGAAGAATCTCTCATTACTTCAGGGTTTAAAGCTCCGGCTACCATTTTTTCTTTCAGTTCCTGGCTTTCAACTACAATAATTCGGAAAGGTTGTAATCCCGATGAAGTAGGCGCCAGTCTCGCAGCTTCTAAAATAGTGTTAAGGTCTTCCTGTGAAACTTTTTTGGTTGGATCATAAGCTTTTACAGCATGTCTCCAGTTCAGATCTTCTATTAATGACATTTTTCTTTTTGTTTTTAAATTAAACTACTTGTTGATTTTTAAATTTCAGCTTTTATGTTCAGCTGAATTAACAGTACAAATATACAATCAATTTAATTGTGTACAATTTAATTTTGAGTGATTTTATTGATGGCAATTATTGATAAACTTTAAATGGCAAAAAATAAAAGAGCTAAATCGCAAACAGGAGTTGCATTATTTGCCTTTTCACTCAATTCCACACGATTCGGATTTTATAAAACAACCACTATTCCAATCTTTGCCATAGAATTTTAAATTAAAAACAATGCAGAGATTTAAAAACAAAACCGCATTAATTACGGGCGGAACGAACGGGATGGGGCTGGCTGCCGCTCAGAAATTTATTGATGAAGGAGGATCAGTGATCATCACCGGAAGAAGTGAAGAAACGGTGAATAAAGCTTTAGACAAACTTGGAGAAAGGGCTTTTGGAATTGTTTCCAATGCCGGAAATATGAAAGACCTTATGAACCTGCAGTACGAAATCAGAAAATATACGGAACAGATTGATGTGATTTTTGCCAATGCAGGATATGGAAGATTTGCTCCTGTGGAATATGTAGATGAAAATCAGTTTGATGAATTATTTAATATGCTGGTAAAAGGGCCGTTTTTTACGGTACAGCAGGTATTGCCTTTAATGAAAAGCGGCAGCTCCGTTATTTTCAATACTTCAGTGGCAACGGATATTGCCATGCCTAATTTTTCGGTGTATTCTGCAGCAAAATCTGCGGTGCAGTCATTTATCAAAACGTTTGCAGTAGAACTTACAGAACGCGGTATTCGTGTCAATGGAGTGAGCCCCGGACATATCAAAACCAATATTTTTAACAATACTGGTTTAACCGGCGAGCAGATTGAAAGTGCTATTGAAGATATCATTCCCACGATTCCTTTTAAAAGGCAGGGCGAACCTTCCGAAATAGCTAATGTAGTACTGTTTCTGGCTTCGGAGGAGGCGTCGTATATCCACGGAGCGGAAGTAAAAGTAGATGCAGGTATTTCTGTAATCAGATAATACGATTATTGAATATCTTTAATTTCTCTGATGATATTGGTTTTGTTTTCAATACCTATATTATAAGCCTTACTTTTCTTAAAGCTTTGGGTTGCTTTTTCCATAAGAGCTTTATAATCCGGCGATTTTTTGGAAAGATAAAATACCTGAGCACTGATTCCAATCGCGACACGTACCATTTCATTGGGTTTGTCCGGATCTTCGGTGATATCTGAAATAGTGGCATTATTATACCAGGTTAAATTCTGTGAACCGGAATTACCGGAGCAGGATGCAATCATAATAAAAATTAATAATAAATAGGACCAGGCTTTCATAATGAAAAAGTATTAAATAAAAAGCTCCTGCAATGTATCAAAATAATTGCAGGAGCTCTATATAAATTAGTTAAAATCCACAGCTTGCTACACTTGGTGCAGGGGAAGGAGAACATCCTGAAAGGGATGAGAATATATTCAGTACACAGTTGGTATTCACATAGTTGTTGTCATACAGCAATGAACCTGACGGACTTCTGTAGTATACATTTCCTGCAGTATTGGCATAAGAAGATACTGAAGCAGATCCGCAGCTTGTGTTGGTACATGCAGCTCTCCATGCAGAATCAGTTACCGGTCCGCTGGAGAATAATGAAGGATCTATGATTCTTTTTTCAACAATTCCGGAAGCATTTTTGAAGCTTACCAATATCGCCACGTGGTATACCCAGGATACGCAGCATGTTCCTGTAGAAGCTCTCAGATTACCATATACAAACTGCTTTTCACAGTCGTAGCCGGCATTCAATAGTATTTGTCTCATTTTGTGTGCTCTTGCATAGCATCCGTCTACAGGATATCTGAAAGTGATACATGGTGAAGAGGCGGTAGAAGTTCCGCAAGCCTGGTTTTTAATCTGAGCAAAAAGGCTGTTTAACGTTGCAAGATTAGGAATTACGCTTACAGCCTTACTGCTTTCCCCTCTTTCTTCTTTGTTGAATACCGATTTGAAATAACGGATGTCATCATCTGTTGCTTTTTCTACTTTTGCAATTTTATTGGTATTGGCTTTAAGGAAAACATGAACAGGAGTTTCATTCTCAACAGCCTGTCTGATCATGGAAATATAGCCTGCATTTTCTTTACTGTCCGCAATTTCATACGGCTGGGCAGTAACCATAAATGAGATTTTAAACTTTCCATCTTCTTTTTCAATCCCTACCGGAACAGTCTTGCCGAAATCTTTCATAGCAATTTCGTTAGATTCCTTAGCGACAAGATTCGGATCCTGGTTGGCATTTGAATCTGAGCAGGCATTGAATGACAGGATAGTCACGAATGCCATCATGGATAACAGAAATTTTTTCATAGTTTTTATATTTTGGTGGTTAGTTTTCAATGAACTTTTTAATTGTAATAGTTCACTTATTTGTGATATTAAAAGTAATGAAAATTAAAATATATGCAAGAATTTTTTTGAAAAAAAATACATTATGCTGTATTTATACTTTGTCCATTCCGTAAGAATCTCAACGATGTAATACGGATTACATCTAAAAACAGTCTCAATAATAGTAGGATTCTGTAAGTAGAAAAATCTTGAAATAGAATTTCAGGAACTGGATTCCTACGGAATGGACAAGGTGAATGGATACTTTATTCCTGACATACAAATGTTTTTCAATAAGATAAGTCCATTCATACTTTGTTCATTCCGTAAGAATCTCAACGATGTAATACGGATTACATCTAAAAAGAGTCTCAATAATAGTAGAATTCTGTAAGTAGAAAAATCTTGAAATAGAATTTCAGGAACTGGCTTCCTACGGAATGGACAAGGTGGGTGGATACTTTATTCCTGACATACAAATGTTTTTCAATAAGATAAGTCTATTCATACTTTGTCCATTCCGTAGGAATCTCAACAATGTAATACGGATTACATCTAAAAACAGTCTCAATAATAGTAGGATTCTGTAAGTAGAAAAATCTTGAAATAGAATTTCAGGAACTGGATTCCTACGGAATGGACAAGGTGAATGGATACTTTATTCCTGACATACAAATGTTTTTCAATAAGATAAGTCTATTCATACTTTGTTCATTCCGTAAGAATCTCAACGATGTAATACGGATTACATCTAAAAAGAGTCTCAATAATAGTAGAATTCTGTAAGTAGAAAAATCTTGAAATAGAATTTCAGGAACTGGCTTCCTACGGAATGGACAAGGTGGGTGGATACTTTATTCCTGACATACAAATGTTTTTCAATAAGATAAGTCTATTCATACTTTGTCCATTCCGTAGGAATCTCAACAATGTAATACGGATTACATCTAAAAACAGTCTCAATAATAGTAGAATTCTGTAAAGTAGAAAAATCTTGAAATAGAATTTCAGGAACTGGCTTCCTACGGAATGGACAAGGTGAATGGATACTTTATTCCTGACATACAAATGTTTTTCAATAAGATAAGTCTATTCATACTTTGTCCATTCCGTAGGAATCTCAACGATGTAATACGGATTACATCTAAAAACAGTCTCAATAATAGTAGAATTCTGTAAAGTAGAAAAATCTTGAAATAGAATTTCAGGAACTGGATTCCTACGGAATGGACAAGGTGAATGGATAATTTATTCCTGACATACAAATGTTTTTCAATAAGATAAGTCTATTCATACTTTGTCCATTCCGTAGGAATCTCAACAATGTAATACGGATTACATCTAAAAACAGTCTCAATAATAGTAGAATTCTGTAAAGTAGAAAAATCTTGAAATAGAATTTCAGGAACTGGCTTCCTACGGAATGGACAAGGTGGATGGATAATTTATTCCTGACATACAAATGTTTTTCAATAAGATAAGCTGTTTATACTTTGTTCATTCCATAGGAATCTCAACGATGTAATACGGATTACATCTAAAAACAGTCTCAATAATAGTAGAATTCTGTAAAAGTAGAAAAATCTTGAAATAGAATTTCAGGAACTGGATTCCTACGGAATGGACAAGGTGGATGGATAATTTATTCCTGACATACAAATGTTTTTCAATAAGATAAGCTGTTTATACTCTGTCCATTCCGTAAGAATCTTAACTACGGATTAAACTAAAAAACCAGTTTCATTTATTGAAACTGGCATTCTTATATCTTGATGAAAATTATTCTGATTATTTATAAAGCAATTCTGCCTGAAAAACGTCTGCAAAATGTTTTCTGATCTTTGCTTTCAGCTCTTCCATTTCTTCTGGTGTCAACTCTCTTTCAAGCTCTCTTTTTAAAGAAGTCACCTGCTTGTCTTTGATACCACATGGGATGATATATTCAAAATAACGCATATCCGTATTCACATTCAGTGCGAAACCATGAAGGGTTACCCAGCGGGAAGCTTTCACGCCCATAGCACACATTTTTCTGGCGTAAGGTTTTCCTACATCCAGCCATACTCCGGTCTCTCCCGGGGAACGTTCTCCTTTAATACCATATTCGGCAATGGTTCTGATGATCACTTCTTCCAGGTTTCTCATATATAAATGAATATCTGTAAAAAAGTTTTCAAGATCCAGAATAGGATAGCCCACAACCTGTCCGTAGCCATGATAGGTAATATCTCCGCCACGGTTTACTTTCACGAAAGTGGCATCAATTTCTTTCAGTGTATCAATACCGGCAAGCATATTTTCTTCATGCCCGCTTTTTCCCAATGTATACACGTGCGGATGCTCTACAAAAAGAAGGTGGTTCGGGGTGGTACTATGTTGTTCAGCAGGAAGATCCCTGTTTTTTATTTTGGTATCAATGATGTTTTTCATCAGTTGCTCCTGATAATCCCAGGCCGGCTGATATTCTCTGATTCCTAAATCTTCAAATTCTACTACTTTATTCTGATTTGTATTCATTGCAATTTTTGATATACAAATTTAGTGAATTTTACGCTTTTATAGAATGGATAAAATCTATGGCATTCTTTTTCCAGTCTTTATCATTCAGAAGGATATTGACAAAGGCAGTTCCGATAATACCGCCATCTGCCTTTTCCGTTACATTTTCAAAATCTTCTTTCGATTTAATCCCGAACCCGATCATTATCTGATTTTTAAGCGGAAGGGCAGCGAGTCTGGAAAGATAATCTTCATTTTTTACAACTGCATTTTCATTTCCGGTGGTGGAAGAAGAACTTACTGCGTACAGAAATCCTGAACTTAATGAATCCAGATAGATCATTCTTTCATCGGATGTTTCCGGAGTTACAAGAAAGGTGAAATTAAGATGGTATTGTTTTAAAATCTGCTGATAATTTTTCTCAAATTCAATAGGAGGGAGGTCAGGGAGGATCAGTCCTGAAACGCCACTTTCTGCACACGCCGCACAAAATTTCTCAAATCCGAAACTCAATACCGGATTGATGTAGCCCATCAGAATAACAGGAATTCTGATTTTGTCTTTGATGGCTTTTAATTGTGACAGCAGTTTTTCAATGGTCATTCCGTTTTGTAAAGCTTGTTCGTGAGCTTTCTGGATCACAGGGCCGTCTGCTACAGGATCAGAATAAGGCATTCCGATTTCAATCATATCTGCTCCGGAATCCTGAATCAGTTGTATAATATCAGCGGTATTTTCCAGTTGTGGAATTCCTGCTGTGAAGTATATATTCAGTTTTTTCATTTTTTATTGTATTAAAGTATAATGTACAAAGTATAATGTACGAAGTACAATGTATAAAGTAGTATTAAACTCAGGTGAGAAAGTACATTGTACATTTTACATCTGACATTTTACATCTGACATTTTACAAATTCTTCAGATACGTTTCCATATCCTTATCCCCACGGCCACTCAGACAAATAACAACGATATCGTTTTCATTAAATTTCTTTTTGTCCAGAACAGCAAGGGCATGAGCGCTTTCCAATGCCGGGATAATTCCTTCCAGTTTGGTCAGCTCAAAAGCACATTGCAAAGCTTCATCGTCATTAATGCTAAAGAATTCAGCTCTTTTTTCTTTGAATAAATTCGCATGAAAAGGTCCTATTCCAGGGTAATCCAGTCCTGCGGAAATTGAATGCGGCTCAATAACCTGTCCGTCTTCCGTCTGCATTACAAGACTTTTGCTTCCGTGAAGTACACCAAGCGTTCCTAAAAAAGTAGTGGCAGCAGACTTTCCTGAATCTACACCCAGACCACCGGCTTCAGCGGCGATAATTTTTACTTCCTTTTCTTCTACAAAATGATAGAAAGTCCCGGCAGCATTACTCCCGCCACCTACACAGGCAATCACATAATCAGGATTTTCTCTTCCGGTCTTTTCTTTAAGCTGTTCTCTGATTTCCTTTGAGATGATACTCTGGAATCGTGCCACAAGATCCGGGAACGGGTGAGGGCCAACCACGCTTCCGATCACATAATGAGTCGTTACAGGATTGTTGATCCAGTCTCTCAGGGCTTCGTTCACAGCATCTTTCAGGGTTTTTGAACCTGAAGTGGCTGCTACAACTTCTGCACCCAGCATTTTCATTCTCGCCACATTCGGGGCCTGTCTCTGGATATCAATTTCTCCCATATAAACGATGCATTGTAAACCCAACAGAGCACATGCTGTAGCAGTGGCAACACCATGCTGCCCGGCTCCGGTTTCAGCAATAATTCTCGTTTTTCCGAGACGTTTTGCCAGAAGAACCTGTCCCAGGGCATTATTGATTTTATGGGCTCCGGTATGGTTGAGGTCTTCCCGTTTCAGATAGACCTGCGTATTGTATTTCTGGCTTAGATTTTTAGCAAAATATAGCGGTGTAGCACGTCCTACATAGTTTTTCAGCAAATCCTGATACTCAGCCTGAAAATCTTCAGATTCTATAATTTCAAGATAGTTTCTTTGTAACTCTTCTACATTAGGATAGAGCATTTCGGGAATAAAAGCACCTCCAAACTCTCCATAATATCCGTTTTCATCGGGGTTTTTATAATTCATTTTTTTATTCTTTAGTCATTAAATAAGCATTGTTTTGTGGGCTCAGCTGGTTGAGCAGTTCTTTTCTTTCCTGTGTGGTGTGAAAAATCAAAATATCATCATCTTCAGAATTCACCCATTCCGAGCCGATACTTTCTTTGATCATTTTGGCTTTGTCATGAAGTATTTCAATATCACATTTTTCATAAAAAGGACGAAGATCCGAATGGCAGAAACCAATCGCCTCCAGATTTCTTTGTACAGCATTCTCTTTGAAATGACGAACCAACGCTGCTCCATATCCTTTCTTTTTATGAGCGGAAACAAGTCCTACCACTTCAGCAAAGGAATATTCATTGCCTGCTATTTCTAAGGTAAAATCAAAATTCACCCGCATAACCGCCAGTATATTTTCATCCGTATCCAACAGGAAATGAAATTCCGAATCTTTAAAAAAAGTAATAAAATAGGCAGATTTCATGGCGTTCCATGCAGAAATATCCCATAGTTGCAAAATATGTTCTATTTCCTTTTCCTTTAAATCCTGAGTTTCTTTTATCTGATATTTCATGGGTTTAAACTATTAATAAATGTAAGATGGTAATCATATTGTTGTTTGGTGATCAGTTTTTTATAATATAACAACTCAATTTTGTGCATTAAATCTATTAAGGTTGCTTTGTCTATTTTCGACTGATACATCGTGATAGCAATTTCGAGATTATCAATCAGATAGTAAGAGTCAGAATCGTCATAAAGTAAAAATATTTTAGCATAAATTAATCCTAAGTCATACTTTACCACTGATCTGACATGGTTTTCTAAAAATTTATCCGAAATAATAACCAGATAATAGCTGTTCCACAGGCTGATTCTTTCAAAAAAATACTGGATATCTCCTTCTTCAAAATCTTTAATGATACAGATGAAATCAGACAATAACCCGCCTGCTTCCCAATGTTCTGTGTTACTGTCATTCTCCGCAACAAAATGGTACAGGTTCTGAATTTTTTCATTCCCGAATTTAGGGGGAAATAATGTTTTGTAAAATGTCTTTTTTAGCAAATGTATATTCATCATTGTGTTTTTTTTTATTATTATTCTGCTGGTACAGGCTTTTAAATTCTCTTATTCTGTCAATATTTTTATGTCCGGGCTCTGTTTCAAATTTTGAATTGATATCCAGTGCAAAAGGCTGATGCTTCAATATTTCAATATTCCCGATGTTGTCTTCTGAAATACCACCGCTTAAAAAGTAGGGTAGAGGAATCTCAAGTTCATTCAGGATATTCCAGTCGAATTGTTTTCCTGTTCCGCCAAAGGCTTTGCTGTCTGTATCAAAAAGATAATAGGTGACAGGTTGCAGATTGCAGGTTGTCCGTTGAAAGTGAAAAACCTGCGTTATTTTCATTTTATTTTCAGCTGCATTGTTTCCGATCCTTATTGCTTTAATAATACCAACTGCCGGATTCAGTTTTTGTCTTAGTTCAACAATGAAATCATCACTTTCATCGCCATGAAGCTGAACAAAATTCAATCCTGCTTTTTGTACCATCTGTAGAATGATATCCATTTTTTCATTAACGAAAACACCAGTTTTTCCCTGATGATCAATAGCTGAGATCTCTTCCGTACTCAGACGATTCAAAACATATCTCGGTGATTTTTCATAGAAAATAAAACCGAGGAAATCTACATTCATAGAAATCAATTCCTGAATCTGATCCGGCTTTGTGAGTCCGCAGACTTTGAGCAAAGATGGCTGGTATAAGGTCGGAGGTTGCAGGTTCATTGTTAATTATTATTTAAAATTTGAGAAGCAAATTCTTCAAACGCTTTGGCCGGATTTGTATTTTTCATAAAATATTCGCCCATCAGAAAGCTGTCAAATCCTTTTTCCTTTAAAAATCTGAAATCTTCCAGACTGTAAATACCGCTTTCTGCAACAGACAAAACGCCTTTCGGAAGCTGATTTTTCAGCTGAACGGAATGCTGCAGATCTACTTTGAAATCTTTAAGGTTCCTGTTGTTGATGCCTACCAGATCAATTTTTGAATTAAAATGCTTCAGTTCATCTTCGGTATGAATTTCCAGCAAAACCTCCATTTTCAGTTCGTGGGCCAGGTCTGTAAATTCCTGAACCTGATCCGGTGAAAGACAAGATGCAATCAGTAGAACCACGTCAGCACCGATGCTTTTAGCTTCATAAAACTGATATTCATCAATCATGAAATCTTTACGGAGTATGGGAATTGTAATCTGTTCTCTTACATTTACAATATCCGTTAAATCCCCTCCGAAAAAATCTCTGTCGGTAAGAATGGAAATTCCACTGGCTCCAAAATTTTCGTATGCTGAAATCACTTCTAATGGTTCCACGGTATTGTTGATGATTCCTTTTGAAGGAGATTGTCTTTTAAACTCAGCGATGATCCCATTTTTATTTTTGACAGATTCTTTCAGAGAAATTGTTTTTCTCCTGAAAAGAGCACTGTCTTTTAGGTGATCAAGATGCATTTTTGATTGAGCTGATGCAACTTCTTCCTTTTTTCGTTCGATAATTTTATCCAGTATGGTCATTTTTGTGTTTAGAATTTAGTAAATGGTGAATTTTAATTAATCAAAAGATTAAAACTTTTCAATGCTTTTCCGCTTTGCAGACTTTCGTTAGCCAGTAGAAGACATTCATCATATGTTCCGAAGCGGTGTGTGTTGTACAGCGCTACTGAAGCATTGGCCAGAATCACAGAGTTCTGTTGTTCCGTACCCTTTCCTTCCAGGATATTCATAAATATTTTTGCGGTTTCCTGAATGGAGTTTCCTGCTTTAATATCTTCCAGCGTTACAGCATTGAAGCCTAAGTCTTCAGCAGAATAGATTTCCTCACCGTTTTTCGTGATGATTTTGCTGTCGCCGGTAAGGCTTATCTCATCATATCCGTCCAGACCGTGGACCAGAATAAATTCACGTTCTTCCTTTTGAAGAAGATACTGATAAATTCTGGCAATTTCGAGATTGTACACCCCAATCATTGAATATTTGGGTTTTGCAGGATTCACTAACGGGCCCAGGAGGTTAAAAAATGTTCTTAATCCCAGAGATTTTCTCAATAATCCAACAGATTGAAGTGCGGGATGAAAATAAGGAGCGTGTAAGAAGCAGATGTTGGCTCTTTCAAGATCCTCATTCAATTGTTCCGAATTGTTTTTGAACTGATAGCCTAATTCTTCCAGTACATTGGAAGAGCCTGTAGTGGTAGAAGCTCCGTAATTTCCGTGTTTGGTTACCTTTTGACCGGCTCCGGCTACCACAAAGCTGGCCAGTGTAGAGATGTTGATCGTATCTTTTCCATCACCTCCCGTTCCTACAATATCAATGGCATCACTGGAATCAATGTCTACAGGAACGGCCATCTGTAATAAAGCTTCTCTGAAGCCTTCCAGTTCTTTCAGGGTAATATTCCGCATCAGGAAAACACTGATGAAGGCAGTAACCTCTGCGGAGTTGAATTTATTCTGTGCAATCTCAATCATCGTAGCCTTAGCTTCTGATTTTGAAAGCGTATTATGATTAAACAGGTATTGCAGTATTTCTTTCATTTGAGGTGCTTTTATAGTTGCTGAAGGATTTTCTAAAGCTTTCATGACAGTAGGAAGTTTTTAATGATCATTTCACCTTCGGGCGTTAAAATGCTTTCAGGGTGAAACTGTACAGCATGTACATCATACGTTTTGTGCTGTAAAGCCATGATCATTCCGTCTTTATCTACAGCAGTGATTTCCAGCTCTTCCGGGAAACCTTCAGTATTGACTGCCCAGCTGTGGTATCTTCCCACTTCCAGACCAGAATGCAAATCTTTGAAAAGTTTGGTATTTTCTTTCACCAGCTCAGTCGTGGTAGCCACTCCGTGAAAGATTTCAGACAGATTGATCAGGCTTCCCCCGAAAGCTTCCGCGATAGCCTGCTGGCCTAAACATACACCAAAGATGCTTTTTGTAGGAGCATATTCTTTGATAAGGTCTAATAAAATACCTGCTTCCTCGGGAATTCCGGGGCCGGGAGAAAGGATGATTTTGTCATATTTTCCGATTTCTTCCAGAGTGATTTCGTCATTTCTTACCACATCCACTTTTTGATTCAGAATTCTTTCGATGATCTGGACCAGATTGTATGTGAAGCTGTCATAGTTATCGAAAACGAGGACTTTGAGTGACGGCTGTTGAGAGTTTATAGTGTTGTTCATTGCTTTTTTGTTAGATAGTTGCTGGTTATTTTTTGTTGCTGGTTATTTTTGTTGCTGGTTGATAGTTGGTGGGTTTATTTTTCAACTATTTTTTCTGCTTTTTCCACAGCTTTTTTAAGGGCATTCAGTTTATTATTGACTTCCTGCAGCTCATTTTCCGGGACAGATTTTGCCACCAGTCCGGCACCTGCCTGGTAAAATAATGTATTGTTTTTACTTAAGAAAGTTCTGATCATAATGGCCTGGTTGCAGGTTCCGTTCAGTCCGATGATTCCTATACAGCCGCCATAATAACCGCGGGAATCTTTTTCATATTGATTGATCAGCTGAAGCGCTTTATGTTTGGGTGCACCGCTGAGGGTTCCCTGGGGAAAGGTGGCAGACACCATTTCAAGAGGATTAATATCATCAGAAACATCAGCAGTCACTTCACTTACCATATGAATAACGTGCGAGAACAGCTGGATTTCTTTAAGTTTGGTCACCGTTACATTTTTTCCTAGCTTTCCAAGATCATTTCTTGCCAGGTCCACCAGCATGGTATGTTCTGCGTTTTCTTTAGGATCGGCTTTCAGGACTTCAATGGCTTCAAGGTCAGCTTCAAAATTTCCCGTTCTTTTGGATGTTCCGGCAATCGGATGGATGGTGGCTTTATTATCTTTAATGATTAACTGGCTTTCAGGACTTGATCCGAATAATTTATAATTGCCGTAATCAAAATAAAAAAGGTAAGGGGAAGGGTTGATGTTTCTCAAAGCCCGGTAAACATTGAACTCATCTCCTTTGAATTTCTGTTCAAATCGTCTGCTCAGAACCAATTGGAAAACGTCTCCGCGCATGCAGTGTTTCTGAGCTGTTTTTACCAGTTCAATATATTCTTCATCTGTAATATTGGAGGTTTCCTCACTTGTTTTCTCGAAAGGATAAATAGGAGTATTCTGATTTTTAATAAGATTTTCCAACAGGTGAAGCTCAGATTTTACTCCATCAATAAAATTCTCGATAAGATACATCTCATCATTGAAATGATTGATAGCAATCACATATTGGTATAATCTGTATCTCAGGACAGGAATTTCAACTTCTTTGCTTTGTGCTTTAAGGCTGATGTTTTCAAAAAACTGTACCGCTTCAAAGCTTGTATACCCAAAAAGGCTCTGGGCTGTCTGCTCTATTGCGTCATTGGTGGGTTCACATTTAAAAATATTGCGGAAATCTTCAAAAATATCTGTGATATTCCGCTCCATAATAAACTGCTTTACAGGAGTAGAGGCAGGAAGTTTAATTTCGTATTTGTTGAGGTTTTTTACTTCAATTCCGGCAATGGCATTCACTGCAATAAAGGAAAAGTTATTATCAATACTTTTTGAATCTGAACTTTCCAGAAGAATTGTATCACGGAATTTATCCCTGATCTTGAGGTAAATATTCATGGGAGTGTGAAGGTCTCCCAGTGTTTTTTTCGAAACAGTTTTTATTTTGATTGTGTCTGTAAACATCTTTTTGTTTTTTGTAAGGTTAAAGAATAAAAAAGGCTTCAACGGTATCCGTCAAAGCCTATATATTGTTTTTTGATTATTTCTGCTGTAATTAACAACATGACAATACCTTCAGACCCGACGAAGAGTTTGAAAGCCACCACCAAATATTGTTGTTCATTTTAAACATGGGACAAATGTAGAAATTTTTTTTATACCTGGACTAAAAAATTTCTGAAAATAAAAAAACTTAACATTGAAACCTTTTATTTAAGCTGTTTGAGTTCCTGCCTTAATTCCTCAAGTTTCTTATTGTAATTTTCATCATCATAGTCTTTTACATAATTTTCGAGCGCATTAATATATTCTTTAATGAATTCCTTATTCGTTCTGTCTGCCTCATATTTTATTTTTGCAGAATTAACGGGAGCCAGTTTTTCATTTTGTAATACAATTTTTCCTTCCCTGGACTGGTCATAAAGGATGACAATGTTTTTCTCATATCCCGGGATGTATTTTACGGGAATATCCTTGTCATCCGGAATTCTGATTGAATTTCGGATTGGATAAATTGCAGCACTGGTAGTAGAGAAGAAAGTAGTGGTGTATTTTCCGTCCTGTTTCTTTACAATAGCTTCATAATCGTGAATATACATGTCATTCAGGGTAGAATTGGTCTCTACATCAGCAGTAATGATCGCAGTGCTTTCAACACCGTATTTATTCAAGAACCACGCATTTAGGAACTGTCCTCCGAACCCGTTCAATATCGCCAGAGGAATGATAGGAATTAAAAGCCAGGCTTTTTTGGTCAGGTAGGAAAGCCCTCCAAAGAACACCAGCAGCAGAATCACAGTATAAAAACCATGATGACTGGTGAAAAACAGAATTTTTGAAATTAAAACCATGCATTAAATATAATAATTATTTAAACGCCGGGATCGCAAAGATATAATTAATGCAAATGTTTAGAGAGAACCTAAAGGCTTTTTACTCAGCAAAATGTAATGTCATTAGCTAAAGTAGTAGTCCTGATAACGAAAAACAGAGTTTTAACATAATGGCTTTGCGAACCTGGCGTTTGAACTTTCTACTGTACTGGTTCAGACAATGGAATGTCTGGTGTTCCGCTGTAGAAAACAATCAAAGTTGCTCCCTGTTCTCCGGTTTTGCCCCTGTGGCCGGTATTAACCATTTCAGGAAGTACCTGACCTTTTCTTACCCATTGCGTTTTGCCGTCTTCTTTTCTTTCAATCTGAATTTCGCCTTTTTCCACATACGCGGCATTAATGACCGGATGTTTGTGCCAGTTCAGGGCTGAATTGGGAGGTACGGCAATTTTAAGAACCGAAATTTCCGGCTGGCTTGCAGGATAGGCCGGATACGTTGTTCCGTCCCAGGATTTTGTTGTTTTTAAAAGCGTTACCGATTCAATTTTATCAGAATATTCTGATTGTGGCTCGTTTGAGGAGTTATCACATGACAGAAGGAGGGAAGAAAATACAACAAAGAACGTTGTACCTGATACATTTTTTTTAATCATACATTTTCAATTAATAAGTTGAGTTTTGGTTTGAATCATCCGATATACAAAAATAACAACTTATTTAAAACTCTCTGATGTTTGAATTATTTTTTTGTCATTTGGTTAAGATCCTGACGTAAAAATATTTCCTAAAGAAAACATTTGTCATAAGTTTAAAAGTTTATTTTTTATATTTTTGCTTCCAAATTAGAAAAAAATGAAAAAAGTATTAGCAATCGCATTTATCGGAGGTTTATTATTGACAGGCTGCAAAAAAAAGCCGGATCACTCTTTACAGGATAGCAACACAATGCTTGAAGAACCGGAAGCAACTACAGTTGTAGATTCTACTGCTAAAACTACCGCTCCAGCTGCTGCAACTCCGGCTGCACCTGCACCTGAAGCTGCTAAAACAGATTCTACTGCGAAGAAATAATGAAAAAAATACTTTTGGCAGGAGTGATGGGTCTTATGATCCTTTCCTGTTCTAAAAAAGAAAATACAGCAGAAGTGGCAGCTTCTTCTGAAACGGCTACCGTTTCAGAACCGGCAAAATCCAATCTTTCCGGTGATCAGATCATCGAAACATTGGATTGCTCAGGATGCCACGCTGTGAATGAAAGAATGGTAGGACCTTCTTATCAGGAAATTGCAGGAAAGTATTCTGAAAAGGATACGGAATTGCTGGCTTCCAAAATTATAGAAGGCGGAAGTGGTGTATGGGGAAGTGTGCCTATGGCTGCCCATCCACAGGTGTCAAAAGAAGATGCCAAAAAAATGGTGGAATATATTTTGAGTCAGAAGAAATAAAATATGTCCGCTGAAAAATCCAGTCTGCACACAAGAAACCTGCATCGTAATCCCTATGATTTTGATCAGCTTATTTCTTGTGTGCCGGAACTGAAACATTATGTTTTTGTGAATGCTTATCAGACGGTAACCATTAATTTCAGCATTCCACAGGCAGTGAAACTGCTCAACAAAGCCTTACTCTTACATTTTTATCATGTTAAAGGCTGGGATATTCCAGACACCAATCTCTGTCCGCCTATTCCGGGAAGAGCAGACTATGTCCATTATATTGCCGATCTCTTAGCCGAACAGCTTGACAAAATTCCGGCAGGAAATTCTGTAAAAGGTCTGGATATAGGAACAGGCGCCAATCTTGTCTATCCTTTAATCAGTCACAGATCTTATGGTTGGGCCATGCTGGGGACGGATATCAATCAGGATTCTTTGAAAAATGCTCAGCATATTTTAGATCAGAACCCGGATCTGGCTTCTGTTATTCAGCTGAAAAGTCAGCCTGATGCAGACCATATCTTTGTCAATATCATTAATCCGGAAGACAGATTTACCTTTACAATGTGCAATCCTCCTTTTCATGATTCTGAAGAGTCTGCCATGAAAGGAAATATCAGGAAAACAAAAAACCTTCATCAATCGAAGAAAACCCAACCTCTTCTTAACTTCAGCGGTCAGCAGTCTGAGCTTTGGTGTGAAGGTGGTGAACTTGCTTTTATTACTAAAATGATCAATGAAAGTACATTGTTTTCATCGCAGGTTCTTTGGTTCACATGTCTGGTTTCTAAAAAAGATAATCTCAATAAACTGACGAATCTTTTAAAGAAAGTAAAAGCTGCAGAAGTGAAAACCATCGATATGGCCCAGGGACAAAAAGTAAGCAGAATACTTGCCTGGACATTTATTCCTCAAAAAGACAGAAAAAACTGGTTTATTTAAAATTCAAGGTTTAAAGTTCAATGTTTAAGGGCTGAGGCCAATAGCACAATAATCCAGGCTCGAATCTCACACCCTTAGCCCGGTAACACGTAACACGGACCTCAACACCCTGCATCTCTGCTACTTTTTAAAATTTCTTAAAAAAGCCATTGACGGTCAAGTCAAAAATGCCTAAATTTGTACGCTTTTAGAAAAATAAGAAATGCAATTATCAGAACAAGAAATCATTAGAAGAGAAAAGCTGAACAAGCTTACTGAAATGGGGATTAATGCGTTCCCTGCGGATGAGTATACAATTACAGATACGACAGAATCTATAAAACAGGATTTTTCTGAAAGTAAACAGGTAAAGATCGCTGGTAGATTGATGTCCCGCAGAATTCAGGGGAAAGCTTCTTTCGCAGAATTGCAGGATTCTAAAGGAAAAATTCAGGTTTATTTCAACAGGGACGAGATCTGTCCGGGTGAAGATAAAGAACTATACAATGAAGTATACAAGCACCTTTTGGATATCGGTGATATTATTGGTATCGAAGGAGAATTGTTTACCACTCAGGTAGGAGAGAAGACGGTTTTAGTGAAAAACTTTACGCTTCTTACAAAGGCTTTACGTCCTCTTCCCCAGGCTAAAACTGACGAGAACGGAGTGGTACACGATGGCTTTACAGATCCTGAATTAAGATACAGACAGCGTTATGTAGATTTAACGGTAAACCCACAGGTAAAAGAAATTTTTGTGAAGAGAACAAAATTGTTCAATGCCATGAGAACTTTCTTTAATGATGCAGGATATTTTGAAGTGGAAACCCCAATCCTGCAGTCGATTCCAGGTGGAGCAGCAGCAAAACCGTTTATCACGCACCACAATGCATTAGACATTCCATTATATTTAAGAATTGCCAACGAATTATATCTGAAAAGACTAATCGTAGGTGGTTTTGACGGAGTATATGAGTTCTCCAAAAACTTCAGAAACGAAGGGATGGACAGAACCCATAACCCGGAATTTACTGCTATGGAAATCTATGTGGCTTACAAAGATTATAACTGGATGATGGATTTCACTGAGAAATTACTGGAATTCTGTGCGATCCAGGTAAACGGAACTACAAAAGCTACTTTTGGGGAACATGAAGTGGATTTCAAAGCTCCATACCCAAGGGTTTCTATGACAGAAGCGATCCTGAAATTTACAGGTTTCGATATTACAGGAAAAACTGAGCAGGAATTATATGATTTCGCAAAGTCTATCGGCATTGAAGTGAACGAGACGATGGGTAAA
The DNA here is from genome assembly GCF_051011775.1 of Chryseobacterium amylolyticum. Classification (NCBI taxonomy): domain Bacteria; kingdom Pseudomonadati; phylum Bacteroidota; class Flavobacteriia; order Flavobacteriales; family Weeksellaceae; genus Chryseobacterium; species Chryseobacterium amylolyticum. The sequence continues at coordinate 146,509 of NZ_JBPCHX010000004.1, read as the reverse complement.
GGAAAACTTATTGATGAGATCTTCGGTGAGAAATGTGAAGGAAACTTCATTCAGCCGACTTTCATTACAGATTATCCGATTGAAATGTCTCCATTAACAAAGAAACACAGAAGCAAGGAAGGTTTAACAGAACGTTTTGAATTAATGGTGTGCGGTAAAGAAATTGCCAACGCTTATTCAGAGCTTAATGATCCTATTGATCAGAGAGAGCGTTTTGAAGCACAGATGGCTTTATCTGAAAGAGGAGATGATGAAGCAATGTTCATCGATCAGGACTTCCTGAGAGCATTGGAATACGGTATGCCGCCAACTTCAGGATTAGGAATCGGAATGGACAGATTGATTATGTTCCTAACCAATAATGCATCGATTCAGGAAGTATTATTCTTCCCTCAGATGAGACCGGAAAAAGCTGCACCGCAGATTGAATTGGGAGAGGATGAAAAAGTAATCCTTGAAATCCTTAATTCCCAGGAAGAACCGATGGCTTTGGCTCAAGTAAAAGAAAGAAGCCAGTTATCCGGTAAAAAATGGGATAAAGCTTCCAAGACTTTGACAAAAAACAATATTGTGAAAGTAGAGAAGATTGACGAAAATCTTTTGATGAAACTGGCTTAAGATTTCTAAGAAAATATAAATAAAAAAGGTACAGTGTTATGCTGTACCTTTTTCTTTTTTCCATTTCCGGATTTGTGTTCTGAAGCTTTTAAACGGAGCTAAGGTATTGATATGAATCCATTTCCAGACCGGCCACTGAGCAGGAGTAGCTGCCCATTTTCTCCGTCCGGGAGTGAATAATGTTTCATCGTCAAGATTTTCTATCCATGTAATGATTTCATTAACTTTATTTTGCAGCAGTTCTCTTTGCTCTTGTAAACTGTAAGAGCCATATTGATCATAGAAAGATTGATATAATCCTCCCAGGTTATTCCATTTATAATCAGGAGCAGGAGTTTTTACTTCAATTCCGTTACTTTCATCAGATTCCCATTGTAAGAGCAGGTGTGTCCAGCCCAATTGATAGGAGATATTTTGCGATGGCGTTTTGTCTACACCCGGCTGCAGAAGATTCTTTTCATCTTCCTTTATATCGTTAAATTCCTGGTTATAGAGCTGGTATCTTTTCTTGAGCTCTTCAATAAATTCCTCTTTGTTCCTGTATCCCTGCATACCTTACTTATTTTCTCAGTTTACTGAAAGAAGCCATCAGGTAAAATAAAAACGGAAGAATAAACAATGATCCCAGCATCAGGGCCCATCCCAATGCGGCAATCGTTTTTTCAGGGGCCATATGCTCCAGTAGTGAAAGATGCTGTCCGTTTCCCAATAAAATAATATCCGGATTATGCTGATAGGTTGCCGCAACTAAAATCATCACCATCTGAAATCCAGCCAATGCACGTACCGGAAGCAGTTTTTGACGGTTCATTGCTCGTAGGACGAGTAATAGCGCAATTGTTGCAAAAGCAATTGCCATAATCCCCAAAGGCTTCGAAAATACCCACATCAAAAGTGGAATGTCTGAAATATAAGCCGTAACAAATACCAATATTCCTGTAACCACAACAAAGATCATCGTCTGCTTGGATTTTCTTATCATTAATAAAAGATCGGCCTTATCACGCGTTTCTCTTAATGAAAAGATAGAAGCAAGATAAGCACAAAGCGCTACCGTAAATAAGCCCACAGAAACCCCAAACCAGTTCAGCCAGCTGAAAACATACAAATCCAGAAAACCTGCTGCATCAGGGTTGATGGAATGTGAAACTGTTGCAGCAGCAATTAATCCTAAAAAGAAAGGTGTTAACAGGCTCGCGTAGTAGAAAATCTGGGTGTATAAAACCTGCCAGTTATCCTTTACAGCATCATAATGTCTGAATGTAAACGCCGTTCCTCTCGCAATAATTCCCAAAAGCATCAGAACCAAAGGAATATGAAGGTAGGTAGACATCGTGGTATAAATTTCCGGAAATCCTACAAAAAGAATTACAATGGCAATGATCAGCCACATATGGTTGGCTTCCCATACAGGAGCTATGGATTCATACATGATTTCCTGAGTTTTATGACGGGCTTTTTTATTCGTGAAGAGTTCCACAATTCCTGCCCCGAAATCAGCACCTCCCAGAATAATATAAAGACAGATGGAAAGCCAGAGAAAACCTATTACAATGTAAATCATGATTTTTTGTTTTTATCGTTAAACTGAGAATCGGTAGGGTCGTAAAGTTTCGGTACCATCTGAATCTGTCTTTTTAAAAGGAAAATAAGGATCAGTGATAAGGATACAAAAATTGCGGTGAAGAAATAGAATGAATATTGTATTCCCGGCATCGGGGTTACGGCATCTACAGTTCTCATAATGCCGTAGATAATCCATGGCTGTCTTCCCACTTCAGTTACGGTCCATCCTGCTTCCAGTGCAATATATCCAAAAGGTGTTGCGATGAGGAAGGTTTTTAACAGCCAGTTTTTGTTCAGCCATTCTTTTCTGAAGAAAAAAGCATATAAATAGACAGCTCCGATAACAATCATGACCACACCAAAGAAAATCATGATTTGAAAAGCATAATGAACAACTGCAACCGGAGGCCACTCATCTCTCGGAAAATCTTTAAGACCTTTTACTTCGGAATTGAAATCGTTGCTTACCAGGAAGCTCAAAACCTTTGGAATTTTCACTGCATATTTCACTTCTTCATTTTTCTCATCTGGAATTCCTCCAATCACGAATGAAGCTCCTTTTTCAGTTTCAAAATGCGCCTCCATAGCCGCCAGTTTGATGGGCTGTCTTTCCGCAACGGATTTAGCCGCGACATCACCGCTTAAAGGAGCGCCAAAAGCTCCGATAAGGGCAAAGCCCACCGCAATTCTAAAAGCTTTGGTATGAAATTCAATATTCCTTTTTCGCATGATCATAAAGGCGTGAACTCCTGCAACTGCAAATCCTGTCGCACAAAATGCTGCCACTGTCATATGAAGAGCCTGAGGAAACCATGCATCATTGAACATTGCTTTTATAGGATCTATATTAAGGTACTGCCCGTTAATATAATCAAAACCGGTCGGTGAATTCATCCATGAGTTGGCTGCCACCACCAGAATTCCGGAGGCAAGTCCGCTTAGCCCCACAAGAAATCCGCAGAACCAGTGAAACCATTTATTAAACCTTTCCCAGCCATAGAGAAAGAACCCAATGGCAATTGCTTCAATAAAAAAGGCTGTTCCTTCCAGAGAAAAAGGCATTCCGAAAATAGGACCGGCATGTTTCATAAAACCGGGCCACAAAAGTCCCAGTTCAAAGGAAAGCATTGTTCCGGAAACAGCTCCGGTGGCAAAAAGGATAGCCACCCCTTTGCTCCATGCTTTTGTTAATCCTTTATATACTTCATTGTTGGTTTTAAGATATTTCCAATGGGCAAAAGCCATCAGAAAAGGCATCACCATACCCACACAGGAGAATATGATATGAAAGCCCAGGGAAAGTGCCATCTGAGCACGTGCTGCTATAAAATCATCCATAATATCAACTTTTCAGTAAATAAATTTACGCATAAATTATTGATGATGAATATGATTTACAACAGTTGATATTTCACCAATACATTTTAATTTTGATTCTTTTATTGACTTCTTATCCCTTATGTCTGGGCTAAGAAAACACTCCATTTTTTTGACACTTTTTAACTTTCATACCTCGAAAAAAATCACGATATTTGTAAGTCTTTGCATAGAGCAGGATTTTTAATATTTAATATGAGTCAAAAACAATATACAGCTAGTAGTATTCAGGCATTGGAAGGAATGGAACACGTTCGTATGCGTCCTTCAATGTACATTGGTGATGTAGGAGTCAGAGGACTTCACCACTTGGTTTATGAAGTAGTAGATAACTCTATTGACGAAGCTTTGGCAGGATACTGCGATACGATCTTCGTTAGCATCAAGGAAGGAAACGGAATTGAAGTAAGTGATAACGGTAGAGGTATCCCGGTTGATTTCCACGAAAAAGAGCAGAAATCAGCCCTTGAAGTTGTAATGACTAAAATCGGAGCCGGAGGTAAGTTTGATAAAGACTCTTATAAGGTTTCAGGAGGTCTTCACGGGGTAGGGGTTTCGTGTGTGAATGCACTTTCCAATGAGATGATCACTACTGTTTACAGAGACGGAAACGTTTACCAGCAGATTTATTCCAGAGGAAAAGCGCAGACCGGTGTTGAAGAGATCGGTCACAGCGAAAGAAGAGGAACCAAGCAGTTTTTCCAGCCGGATGATACTATATTTACAGAATTAGTTTACAATTACGATACATTAGCAAGCCGTTTAAGAGAGCTTTCTTACCTTAATAAAGGGATTACCATTACGCTTACCGATGAAAGAGAAAAATTGGAAGACGGATCTTTCCGTTCAGAAGTTTTTCATTCTGAAGGCGGATTGAAAGAGTTCGTTGCTTACATTGACGGTAACCGTGAATCTATCATGGAGCATGTGATTTTCATGGAAGGAGAAAGAGATGATATCCCGGTAGAAGTAGCAATGCGTTATAACACTTCGTTCAATGAGAATCTTCACTCTTATGTTAACAACATCAATACCCATGAAGGGGGAACTCACCTGGCAGGTTTCAGACGTGCTTTGACGAGAACCCTTAAGAAATATGCTGATGATTTAGGGATTCCACAGAAGGAAAAAGTAGAAGTTACAGGAGATGACTTCCGTGAAGGGTTAACAGCTGTAGTTTCCGTAAAAGTAATGGAGCCTCAGTTTGAAGGACAGACTAAAACAAAATTAGGAAACTCTGAAGTTTCCGGTGCTGTAGATAAAATTGTAGGGGAAATGCTTACCAATTTCCTTGAAGAAAACCCAAATGAAGCGAAACAGATTGTTCAGAAAGTGGTTTTGGCAGCAAAAGCAAGGCAGGCTGCTAAGAAAGCCCGTGAAATGGTTCAGAGAAAATCTCCGATGGGAGGTTCTGGTCTTCCGGGAAAACTGTCTGACTGTTCATCAAAAGATCCGGCAGAATCTGAGATCTTCCTTGTAGAGGGAGATTCCGCAGGGGGTACTGCCAAGCAGGGAAGAGACAGACACTTCCAGGCAATTCTACCGTTAAGAGGTAAAATCCTGAATGTAGAAAAATCAATGCTTCATAAAGTGTATGATAACGAAGAGATCAGAAATATCTATACAGCTCTTGGAGTTTCTGTAGGAACTGAGGAAGACAGCAAAGCATTGAACTTATCAAAACTGAGATACCACAAGATCGTTATCATGACCGATGCCGATATTGACGGATCTCACATTTCTACACTGATTCTTACTTTCTTCTTCAGATATATGAAAGAACTTATTGAGAACGGTTATATCTATATTGCTCAACCGCCTTTATACCTGTTAAAGAAAGGAAACAAAAAAGTATACGCTTACAACGAAAAAGAACGTGAAGAGTTTACTTTGGAAATGTCTCCGGACGGAAAAGGGGTAGAAGTACAGCGTTACAAAGGTCTTGGAGAAATGAACCCGGAGCAGCTCTGGGAAACAACCCTTAACCCGGAACACAGAATTCTGAAGCAGGTAACCATTGATAATGCGGTGGAAGCAGACAGTATTTTCTCCATGTTGATGGGAGACGAGGTTCCGCCAAGAAGAGAATTTATTGAGAAAAATGCGAAATATGCCAAAATTGATGCATAAACGTTTTTAAAAATATAATAAAAAAGCTTCCGATTATTTGGAAGCTTTTTTTATATTTGGACAAATCAAAAAACAAATAATATGTTAACTCTTTTACAAACAGACCCTTATAACGGGACAGATGCCGTGTCTGGCGCAGCCGCTGCAGGCATAGGGATGGGAGCTATGTTCTTCGGATTATTGTGCTATATATTCTATGGATATTGCATGTACAAGATCTTTCAGAAAGCAGGAAGACAGGATGCATGGGCAGCTTTTATTCCTATTTATAATACAATTGTATTGCTGGAAATCGTGAAAAAACCAATCTGGTGGTTCATCCTTTTCTTTATTCCATTGGTTAATATTTTTGCATGCTGGGTGGTATATGACAGGCTTGCCAAAGGATTTGGAAAAGAAACACCACTTTACACGATTCTGATTCTCCTTTTCGGATTTATTTTTATTCCGGTATTGGGCCTTGGAAGTGATCAGTTCGATAGCAAGCGTATTCCAAATGATTAAATAATATAAGAAAGAGAAAATTAAAGACTTCAGCAATGAGGTCTTTTTTATTGCTACCATCATTTGTAGAATTAATTGTACTCCTGTTTCAAATTAATTCTACACCTTTTGAATTATATGAATTCTAAATTATTCTAAATTTGAAACGCAGACAATATGAAGCTTATCCCTTCATGTAGCAGAATACATATTCTTCTTTCAATATAGAATGAATACAAATATTCTGCTTTAACTTTTCAGAAATTACTAATGAAAAGTTGATAATGTGTTCATAGCCTTATAGGTACATTTCAAAACAGTACTTTTTTTAAGTATTAGGTTAAGGGCTTCACTGGTTGAAGTCTTTTATATTTTTTTTAACAGTTATTAAGATTTTCTTATTTTTGCATCATCTTAATAACTATGATGAAAATATTAGTCCTTGGGGCTTTATCTACCGCCTCATTATATTTTGCACAAAGCTATCCTGCTTCTGCAATTCCGGAGAATCTGAAGAAAAACGCTAACGTCGTTATACGGAAGGATTTTACAACTGTTCAGATCAATAAAGTTGATGAAATAAAGTATCAGCATAATACGGTAACTACAGTTTTAAATAAAGATGGTGACGATGAGGCAGTAGCTTACATTCCTTATGATAAGTCAAAAAGTATTTCGAATATAAAGGTTACAATCTATGATGAATCAGGAAAAAAAATTAAAAGTGTTTCAAAATCTGATTTTAAAGATGTAGCTAACAATCCTCAGGGAGTTTTTTATTCTGATAACAGGATATTGGTTTATTCGTATACGCCGGTTCAATATCCCTATACTATTGATTTTTCCTATGAAGTGGAAGATGAAGACACCGTTTTCATTCCGGATTTTGTGCCTTTTAACGCTACCAAAATAGCTCTGGAAGAAGCACAGTTTAAAATCATTAACAATTCGGGAATAGAACTCAGATCTAAAATTTACCCATCAAAATACAACTATACTTCCGTGATAGAAAGCGGTAGTGGAAATGATAAAACATATACCTATAAAAATGTACCTGCAATAGACGATGCTTTTATGATCCCGCAGCCTGTTAAAATCTTACCTGCGGTCAACTTTGCTCTTGCAAAATTCAGCCTCGCAGGGAAGCAGGGAACTTTGAATAACTGGACAGATTTCGGAACCTGGATTTACAATGATCTTTTGGTGCCCGTTTCTGCGTCTACTCCTGCTATTAAAGCCGAGGTTGCTTCTTTACAATTACAGGGATCTGTAGAAGATAAAGTAAAGAAAATTTATCAGTATATGCAGAATAAAACCCGGTATATAGCTGTTTCATTAGGGATAGGAGGCTGGCAGCCCATGCTGCCGGATGAAGTTCAGAAAAAAGGATATGGTGACTGCAAGGGACTTACCAACTATATGAAGATTCTTTTGAATGAAGCGGGAATTCCTTCTAATTATTGTATCATCAATTCCGGGCGTTCACAGGTTTCCTTTGATCCGGAATTTCCGTCTATGGGGGGAAATCATATTATTCTTATGGTTCCGACAGAAAAAGGAAATATATGGCTTGAAAATACCTCTCAGCAAATTGCTTTCAACCATTTAAGTTACAGTACCACCGACAGAAATGTGCTTGCTGTAACTCCGAAAGGAATAGAACTGATTAATACACCCGTTTATAAAGCGGAACAGAACAAGGAAAAGCAGAAACTGAGAGTCAACCTTAATGAGGATAACAGTCTTACGGGAAGCGGCAGCTTTTCCTATACCGGAAATCAATATGATTACAATTTAAGTTTTGCCAATCTTGATCCTAAGGAAAAAAATGATGCGATAAAAAGGAGGTTTGATATTTTAAACTTTGAAAAAGTTGAAATGAAAAATTTTAATAACGACAGAGACAATGCCATTATTACCTATGATCTGGATTTTAAGACCAATAATTTCTCTAAAAAAGCTGGAAACAGCCTCCTGTTCAGATCTGTACCTATTTTTACTGATGCTGTCTTTAAAACGGATGAAAACCGTGAGCTTCCTTTTGAAGTAGGGATGTCTTATGAGGACGAATATGAAATTGCTTTTGTAGTCCCTTTGGGCTATAAAGTAGATGAAGTTCCTGACAACTCAAATATCACTTCTGAATTCGGATCCTATAAGCTGAGTTTTGTTAAAAGTGACGGGCAGATAATGGTGACCAGGAAAATGCAGATTAATAAAGGATTATATCCTAAAGAAAAGTACAACGACTATATCAGTTTCAGAAAGAAAATTCTGAATATGGACAATTCAAAAATTTTAATAACAAAAATATAACCATGAAAAAAATAATAGTATTGCTTCTTTGCTCTGCCAATGCAATATTGCTGAATGCTCAGAAGAAATATGAATTTCTGAATCCACCTAAGTTTAACGAGGCAGATCTGTCTAAAGCAAAATCTTTATTAGATGAAAATGCTCCTGCCGAAATTTTGTACAAATCTGCTTATTTTATGGTAGATGCCAATACGGGTAATCTTCACAAAAGATATTTTTACAGAGTTAAGATATATGATAAAGATAAAGCTGAAGACTGGCTGAATCTTGAAATTCCTATTTATAATGTCGGGACCAACAGGGAATCGTTGGGGAAGTTCAAGGCATTTACCTATAACCTTGAGAATGGAGCTGCTGTTCCTGTAAAGGTGGAAAAGAGTTCTCAATATAAAAGTAAAGAGAATAAATATGTTACGCTGACAAAATTTGCTTTTCCAGGCGTAAAAAACGGATCTGTCATAGAATATCAGTATGAAATTGTATCCCCGTTCCGGTTTATGATTCCGGAAGTACTGATAGAGTCTGATACCCCTTCACTGAATACAGAATATGTTTTTGATGCACCGATCAATATGTCTTATAATGTAAACTATACCGGAGGTATTACGCCTAAGTACAGGGAAATGGAGGAGAGGCAGTTGTATGGCACTCAATATAAGACCTTTAGATTTGCTTATGAAAATTTAACCGGTTTTAAAACTGAGAAATTTGTAAGAAATGACAGGAATTTCAGAACCAAAATAAGTGCGGAGCTGAACTCCACTAATTTCGGTGAGCTTAAGCTGTATTCATCTTCATGGGACCAGATTGCCAAGAGACTTTATGAAAGTGAAGACTTTGGAGGAGAACTGAAAAGAACAAAGCTTGCCAAAGAAAATATGCCTGCAGGAGTTTCGGAAATGAAGACTGATCTTGAAAAGGCAAATGCTATTTTTTCATACGTACAGAAAACTTTTACCTGGAATAAAGATAAAGGAATTTATACTGAAGACGGGATTAAGAAGCTTTTGGAAACGAAAACAGGGAATGATGCAGAAATTAATCTTTTTCTTGTTATGATGCTTCGTGAAGCAGGTCTTAAGGCTGATCCACTGGTTATTTCTACCGTAGAAAACGGCCTTATCAATCTGGTGTCTCCTAACGTATCCAATATGAATTTTGTGCTGGCAGCTATCAAGCTGGATGATCAGTTACATATTTATGATGCTACCTCCAAACAGTCTTCATTGGATGAAATTCCTCTTAAAAACTGGAACCAGTATGGAATCCTGGTAACCAAGGATAAAGCGCTGCAGATTCAGATGGCTAATCTGAAATCAAGCAATACTTACCTTACCGTGAATGCCAGAATTAATGATGACGGAAGTATTTCCGGAACCTATTCAGATAAAGATACGGGTGCATATGCAATGTATGTTAAAGACAGCTATGATGATAATCCTGAAAAATATAAAAAACAGTATAAAGAAAACTTCTCAATAGATTTTACGGATATCGATTCAAAAGTATTGGACAACGGCGAATTTGAAAGCAGTATGAAGTTTTCTTCAACAAACCTTATCGATAGGGTAGGAAAGAAAATGATCATTAATCCGATGCTGTTTTTAAATAAGAATTCCAATGAATTTGATCAGACTGAGGTCCGAAAATATCCTATCGATTTCGGATCGCCGATAACCAAAGTGAAAAAGGTTACTCTTGAAATCCCGGACGGATATGTGATTGAAGAAATGCCTAAAGAAAAAAAGATTGTAACGGAAGACAAAGAGATAGCATACACCTATTCTGTACAACAAAAAGGAAATAAACTGGAGGTCACCACTACTACAAAGGTTAACAGTTCAGACTATCCGAAAGAATATTATCCCGCATTTAAACAAATCTGGGGAGTAGCTTCGAAATTTGAAAACCAGGTGATCAGCCTTGTTAAAAAGTAATTTTTTAGCACGATTTACACAAAAAATAAAAAATTTTCAGAAACCATTCATCTTTTGAATGGTTTTTGTATTTGATACCAAAAAATAAATTATGAAAAACACGATTGCTGTTATAGCATTGTCTTCTTTCCTGGCCGTGGCTGCCTGTAAAAAAAGTGAAACAACAGGGCAGGCAGAAAAAACAGAAAACAAAGCAGCTGAAGAATTTGTAGTAGATTCTGTAAAAGTAAATGATTCTACAAAAATTACAGATTCCTTAAAAGTGAGCTTCACTTCAAAATTGTTGGTTTTCCCTACTTTAAAAGATAAAAAATTGCTGGACAGCATCTATTTCCAGAATGAAAAAATCAAAGACTTTTCCAAAGCCGGGCTTCAGGCTTATCTTGATAAAGAAAAGAATGATTATTTCAATTCTGTAAAAAATGATAATAAAGACTGGCTTTCAGATGTGACGTATGCCCAGAATTGGTATTCTAGCTCCCACATGAACCTGATTTCCAATAAAAATGGGTATATGCATATTCAGTATGTAGGAAGCGGCTATGAAGGAGGTGCCCATGATAATTACGGATTTTCAGAAAGGGTTTTTGATCTTAAAAACAACAGAAAACTGGAGTTGAAAGATATTACGTCAATGCCTAAAAATAAAATTGAAGCCATCCTGATGAAAAATATCGATAAAATTAACAGCGGAACGATGGATGGCGATGGGGAAGTTAAGAATTCAGAAATGTTATTGGTAGATAAAATTCCGGCTTCCGATAATTTCTATTTTGATGATAAAAACCTGTATTTCCACTACAGTCCTTATGAAATTGCAGCTTTTGCTGCCGGAGACATTACAATTCCTGTTTCATGGGAAGATCTGAAAGGCACCTTAAATGCAGAATTCAAAGAAAGAATGAAAATTAAGTAAATTAATGCTTCCAGTTCTGGAAGCATTTTTTAATTTTGTGGTGATGGACAAAGTAGCTTTTATTATCAATCCTTTTTCGGCCAAAAAAAACTATCAGCCGTTTTTGAACGAACTTAAAACGAAGGTTAAAGACCCGTTGTATTACGTGTCAGAATCTATTCCAGGAACAGACAGGTTTATTCAGGCTCATTTTGGGGAAGTGGATATTTTTGTGGCAATAGGAGGGGACGGTACCATTTCTACAGTAGCCAAAAACCTTATTAATACTGAAAAAATTCTTGCAATTTTTCCGGCCGGCTCTGGAAACGGGTTTTCCAATGAAACACAATTCAGCAAAAATCTGGATGAACTTTTGGAAAAAATAAAAGCAAAAAACTCCAGGAAGATTGATACATTTACTGTGAACGACAGGCTTTCCATCAATGTTTCAGGAACAGGTTTTGACGGTAAAGTAGTAAAGGAGTTTGAGAAAACAAGCCGGGGATTCAAAAACTATATCAAAGTTTCCCTGAAAACTTTCTTCAATTATAAGCCGATCAAAGTAAAATTTTTCGATGAAGCATATCAGCAGTACAATGGAAGATACCTGATGATGAACATTGCCAATACCCGTCAGTTTGGCAACAATGCATACATTGCTCCCAAAGCCAGCAAAAGTGATGGTTTGGTTGATATGGTTCTAGTGAAAAAGTTCCCGTTGACGTATTCTGCTCTTTTTGCTTTCAGAATGTTTACCAAAAGACTTAAAGATGATGAATATGTCACTTATCTTCCCGTCTCTGAAATATCATTTAAAGTCAATACCAAAAACTGGCACCTTGATGGTGAATTCAATAAGATCAAATCACCCATTCACGTTAAAGTACAGCCTTCAAGTTTGAATATTTTGGTTTAAGGTTCAAGGTTTTGAGTTTAAAGCTACAAAAAGATAGTTTAAAGTTATCAGTTGCTGGTTGTTAGTTACTGATAAAATTCACCATTCACTTGCCAGGCAAATTCACTATTGACCTTAATAAACTTCCACTGAAACTTCATAGAATACTTCCTTATAGCTGCAATCTAAGATCTGCCACCGATCTACACTTCCAGCTTTTTCTCTACTTCAGCAGGATGATTCAGGCAGTATTGAAGCCGGTTCCTGTCAAGCTGCTTTTCCCAGTTGGCAACGACAACGGTAGCTACAGAATTTCCAATAACGTTTGTTAAAGCTCTGCATTCACTCATAAACTTGTCAATTCCGAGAATTAAGGTCATTCCCGCAATTGGAATTTCAGGAACCACAGCCAATGTTGCTGCGAGAGTAACAAACCCAGCGCCTGTAACACCTGCTGCACCTTTTGAACTTAACATCGCTACCAGAAGGAGCATAAGCTGCTTTTCAACAGGTAGATGAATGTTTAATGCCTGTGCAATAAAAAGAGAGGCAAGTGTCATATAAATATTGGTTCCGTCAAGATTGAAAGAATATCCTGTAGGAACTACCAGACCTACAATAGCTCTTGAACAGCCGGCTTTTTCAAGTTTTTCCATGATTCCCGGTAAGGCAGATTCCGAAGAACTGGTTCCCAGAACAAGAAGAAGCTCTTCTTTAAGGTAAAAAAGGAATTTGAAAATGTTAAAACCGTTATACCAGGCCACAGCTCCCAGTACGATAACTACAAAAAGAACAGACGTAATATAGAATGTACCGACAAGGAAGAGCAGATTCAGTACAGAATGAAGTCCATATTTTCCGATGGTAAAGGCCATTGCTCCGAAAGCTCCGATTGGCGCAAGCTTCATAAGCATATGTACGATTTTAAAAACAGGAGTTGAGAGATCCTGTAAAAAGTCAGTTACTTTCCGGCTTTTTTCTTTTGTTAAAACCAAAGCAACTCCCATTAAAATAGCCACCAGCAGAACCTGAAGGATATTATCTCCTACCAAAGGACTGAATAAAGTCTCCGGGATAATATTCATAATGAAGCCCGTAAGAGTAGATTCATGTGCTTTTGCCTGATATTGTGAAACATCTCCTGAAAGGGTAGAAGGATTAATATTTAAACCATGTCCCGGTTGTAGAATGTTTCCTACTATTAACCCGATAATAAGAGCGAGGGTTGAAAAAGTGAAAAAGTAAATCATTGCCTTTATTGCAATTCTTCCTACTTTTTTTAAATCGGTCATGTGGGCAATTCCCAGCGTAAGTGTAATGAAGATAACCGGAGCGATAATCATTTTCACTAATTTGATAAATCCATCTCCCAAAGGTTTCATTTTTTCTCCCAGTTCAGGATAAAACTTTCCAAGAAGAATACCTGCAATAATTGCGATAATGACTTGAAAATAAAGCTGATTGTATATTTTTTTTGCTTTCAAAGAACAGTCGTTTTGTTTTTTTAAGGGCGAAAATTAAGAAAATTTATCTAAAAACATGACAAAAGTCATTGAAAAGAATCTGTAAGACTGGTTTTATAAGGAGTAAAAAGTTCCGGCTTCATTCGAAGAATGAAGCCGGAACTTTACTTTTTGATAATTGTGAAATGTTTATTCCACGGCTACGGAATCATCCCCACGGCCGTCTGCCACTGCATGGATATTTCCGTTTTCATCAAGAACGATCATTTCTGTTTTTCCGATGTATTTTGTCTTTTCAATAACATAATTTTTACTCTTCAGTTCAGAAATAGTACTTTCAGGGAAATTGTTCTCTACCGTAATGGTTTCCGGAAGCCACTGATGGTGGAACTTTGGTGCATTTACTGAGAGATTGGCGTTCAGTTTAAAATCTACAACATTCACAATAGACTGGTATACTGATGTTGGAATAGTTGTTCCTCCGGGAGTTCCCACTACCATATAAGGCCTTCCGCCTTTCAGGATAATGGTTGGGGTCATAGATGAAAGCATTCTTTTATTAGGCTGAATGGAATTGGCTTCTCCACCCACAGCTCCGAACATATTCGGTACACCCGGCTTGATTGAGAAATCATCCATTTCATTATTTAAAAAGAATCCTGCTCCGGAAACTAAAACTTTACTTCCGTAATATCCGTTAAGGGTTGTGGTTACTGAAGCAGCATTTCCATCCTTATCCAATACGGAAATATGAGTAGTCTGCATTGATTCCTTAGGCTGTTCTATGATTTTGCCAACTTCTGCACTTGGGGTAGCTTTATCAAAACTGAAACTTTTCCATCTGCCTTTCAGGTATTCGTCAGAAATCAGGTAAGAAGTTTTGTCCTGAATAAAATCAGGGTCACCCATATATTCTGCTCTGTCTGCGAAAGCTCTTCTTTCTGCTTCAGCCATAATCTGAACTGCTTTTGTTGAGTTCTGCTGATATTTTTCCAGGTTTTCAAAACTTGCCATCCTCAGCATCTGTGCAAGCAACACTCCTCCGCTTGATGGTAGAGGCATGGTGACAACATCATTTCCTTTATAATCAAATTCAAGAGCTTTTCTTTCTGCAACTTTATAGTTTTTAAGATCTTCCAGAGTGATGATTCCGTTTCCTCTTTTCATTTCAGCAACCAGGAGTTCAGCTGTTTTCCCTTCATAAAAACCTTTGGCTCCTGATTTCTGGATTCGTTTTAAAGTCTCGGCCAGGTCTTTCTGAATTAACAGATCTCCGGCTTTCCAGGGAGTATCTTTTACAAAAATGATAGAAGATTTATTATGCTTCTGGAATTTTTCTCTTTGGCTGTTCAGCATTTCTGCCTCTTTGTCTGTGATGGCAAACCCTTTTTCTGCGAGATCAATGGCAGGCTGGATGATCTTTTCCATCGGCAGCTTGCAATACTTCAAGGTAGCAAAAAATCCTGCCACACTTCCAGGAACGCCTACTGCCAGTCTTCCGTTTTGAGAAAGATCCGTATCTGCCTTTCCTTTTTTGTCGATATACATATCCCGTGAAGCTTTTTTAGGAGCAGTTTCCCTGTAGTCCAATGTGAATTTTTCCCCATTGTTTTTTACCCCTACCAGAAACCCGCCGCCGCCAATATTTCCGGCCTGCGGATACACAACGGCAAGGGCGTACTGTGTGGCTGTAACAGCGTCGTAAGCATTTCCGCCCATCTTTAAGATTTTGGCTCCCGCTTCACTGGCCAGCGGGTGCGCAGAGACTACCACACCTTTATTTTTTACCTGTACTTCCTTGATGATATTGATGTCAGTAAATTGAGCCCAGCTGAGCTGAGCTGCCAAAAGCATCGAAGCAATTAAAATCTTCTTCATATGATTGTTTTTTCTTGAAACAAAATTATTGAATTTTTTATACAAAACTTATTGTTCAGATGGTTGTGAAAATTATTTAAAGTATTTGTTGTTTTAATGTTAAAATGTGTGATAAATTGGTTATTATTTAGTATAAAATAAATTGTATTGAATTTGTTTTATGAAATGCGGTCTTTTATTGAATAATAAATATGATTTATATCATGATTTTGTTTACATTTGAAAAAAACAAATGATGAAAAAAAATTATAAAATTACCTCTCTGGGGGTTTTCTTTTTAGTTTCTGCCCATGGATATGCGCAGACAGGAGATTCAATACAGGTTAAAACTGTAGATGAAGTTAAAATTACTGTTGGATCGAGAAATAAAAGCAGGGTAGCTGTTGATACACCGGTTCCTGTGGATGTAATCAATATCGGATCTCAAGCACTTCTTAGCCCTCAAATGGATCTTAACCAGATTCTGAATTATGCAGCCCCCTCATTTACCTCCAATTCTACCACCGTTGCTGATGGAACGGATCATATTGATCCTGCTCAGCTGAGAGGATTGGGCCCTGATCAGGTTCTTGTACTTCTGAATGGGAAAAGGAGGCATACTTCATCCCTTGTCAATATTAACGGCTCACCCGGAAGAGGTTCCGTAGGGACTGATCTGAATGCGATTCCTGCTTTTTCCATTGAAAGACTCGAGCTATTGAGAGACGGCGCATCCGCACAATATGGCTCTGATGCCATCGCTGGTGTTATTAACGTTATCATGAAAAAAAATACGAATAATTTCACGGCAGCCATTACCGGAGGAGGTTTCAATTCAAAAGGATCCAACGATCACCAGGATGGCTGGGATGGAGAAAAATACCAGCTGGACCTCAACTACGGAGTAAAGCTCGGACAGAAAGGATTTGTTAATATGACAGCAAGCATTCTGAACCGGGACATGACGCGAAGAGCAGGAACAGCAACAGGAAATATCTTTAACGCTTACAATGCCATTGAACAGAGAGCCCGTGAAAACAGGGTGGATATCAACTCTTTATTTGGAAATATTGGAAATACACCCAATACTCAGCAGATTATCAATTATATTCATCAATATGCTTCCCAAGTGAATTATTTCAGTCCGGCCATGGTAACAGAGATACAAAAGGCTAATACAATCCCTGCGCTGCAATCAATTTTAAGGACTGATGTTACAGAGAATGAGCTGGCCTATAGGAGGCTGGAGAGAAGAGATTTTAATATGCGGGTCGGGCAGTCTAAACTGGAATCGGGACAGCTTTTTGTGAATTCAGAATTTGATATTTCTTCGTCTGTTCGTGGATATGCATTTGGAGGAGTTTCATACAGGAAGGGAAATGCGGGTGGATTTTATAGGAGACCCAACCAAAGCCGTACGCCTACTTCCCTTTACCCCAACGGCTTTCTTCCGGAAATTGATTCTGATGTGATTGATCTCTCATTGGCAGCCGGTTTTAAAGGGAAAGTAGGAAAGATCGGTTATGATATCAGCAATACTTTTGGTCAGAATACGTTTGATTATACGATAAAGAATACAGCTAATACTTCCATGTTACGTTCAGATAAAAGAGAGTTCAGGGCCGGAGGTTTAGGATTTCTGCAAAATACTGTTAATGCAGATTTTGATATCAGATTTGAATGGATGAAAGGTTTTAATATTGCCTTTGGTGCGGAGATGAGGCTGGAACGATATAAGATAAATAATGGAGAACAAGATTCATGGGCACTTTATGATATTCATGGGAATATACAGACTCCCGGAACAGATGCTTTACTAAAACCCACGGATTTTATGGGGGCAACCAGGCCGGGAGGAGCACAGGTATTTCCGGGATTCAGACCTGAAAATGCATTGGGAAAAGGGAGGAGTTCCGTAGCTGCTTATCTGGACACAGAACTGGATGTTACGACCCGACTTCTGATCAATACAGCTTTGAGGTTCGAGAACTATTCGGACTTTGGTTCTACTTTCAACTATAAAGTAGCATCGCGTTTTAGACTTACAGACCATATTAATATCAGAGCTGCCCATTCAACAGGCTTCAGAGCCCCTTCTCTGCAACAGATTTATTTTAATGCAACAGCTACCCAATTCGTTGGCGGTACAGCGTATGAGGTAGGCACCTTTTCCAATGATTCTGATGTGGCGCAGATTTTAGGTATTCCGCAACTAAAACAAGAAAAGTCCGGAAGTTTTTCTGTAGGTATTACTGCTAAGATTCCACAAGTGAATTTAACTTTTACCGTAGACGGATATTATATCAAAATAAAAAATAGAGTAGTATTAACAGATCAGTTTTCCAGACCTGTTGGTACATTTCCGGAAGGAAGTCCTCAATATGAACTTCAAAAGGGGTTTGATAAAGCTAATGCTAATGCTGCAACATTCTTTGCGAATGCCATCGATACCCAAACCAAAGGGGTAGAAGCGGTAGTCTCCCACAGGTGGAAAGCCTCTGACAAAGTATCGCTGAATTCTGATCTCGCAGCAACACTTTCCAAAACCAACAGGGTAGGAAATATTCATGGTTCTGATATTTTGGTTAATGCAGGACAGGTCAATAAGTATTATTCCGAAACCAGCCGCGTTTACCTTGAGGAAGCTGTGCCACGTTTTAAAGCTTCATTGAATAATGCTTTGGAGTTTAACAAATTTAGTATTCTTTTGAGGAATGTATATTTTGGAAAAGTTACTGACCCCAATACAACAGATGTAAATGGAGATGGTATCGTCAACAGTACTTTCATCAACGGGCAGGAGGTTCCTGTTGAACATCCTGTGTGGGGAGGTAAACTCATTACAGATCTTTCCATCGGATACCGGTTTACTAAAAGCTTTCGGCTGACGTTAGGTGCCAATAATTTGTTTGATATCTATCCGGACAGAAACATCGGACCCCAATCTTTAAAGATTCCCTCTGTAGATGCTGCAGGAAATGCAATCAGGAGTATTGATCTTACCAATCAGGATCAGTTTGTCTACTCCAGAAACGTTTCCCAGTTTGGAATGAATGGAAGATTTCTGTTTCTCAGATTAAATATGAGCCTGTAACTCATGAAGGTCTCACCTCTGTCTGCTAAATAGATTGTAATCGCCGGCTCGCTGTTATACGGACCGGAAAATATTAAGATCCAATAAAGTACGCCGGGACTTAACGGCTGGGAAAACTCTCAAAGGGCAAAAGAAATCAGCCATCTCTTATAGAAATCTATACTACCGGTAAGATACTGATGTCTGGGACTTAAGGTGTCCTTTGTACGAAAAACTAACCTTATAAATACTATAGAAATGCAAAAAAACAGTAAAATTATAGTCCTTCTGATGGCTGTTTTATCTTTAACAGCCTGTGAAGTTGAACGGGAAGTGCTTAAAGCTTCTCATGAACCCAACAAACCTGCGGGAGAAACTTTTAACGGAAAAAAAATTATTAAGCAGGGAACCCCTGAGTATGATCTTGTGGTAAAAAATGGAGTAGATTTGGATTTTCAGGACGATTCTCCCGGAAGCCCCCTGAAAAAGTTACCCGAAAAAGCTTTCCGTAATGCCTCTACAGGAAAAATTTTTGAACTGCCGACTGATGTGCTTTATGGATGGGGAATTAACACAGCAAACTTACAAAAATTAACGGTATTTGACGGATGTCCCGGCTTTGAGAACTTTGGTAATGCTCAATTCACAGCAAAGTATCGTATGCCTGCTATTTTAATTCCTAGAGAGTACCAGATGTATGAGGGGGAATATAGAACATACCTCAGTGAAAGGCAGGAGGTTGTTAAATATGGAGAAAACTGGTGGAGTTTTCCCCAATTTGATGGCTCTGGTACTGAGCGTTATGTTTATAAAAATACTCTCAAGGGGGTGTTGATTAAAATTCCTAATTCGGCTACTTTTCTTACACATGCATATGATACCCGAAAAGGGGAATTTATTTGGTCGAACGCGGCTTATGGTTACTATCTGCAGGACGGTATGCAGGGAGGGGACTTTAAAAATGAATTCCTTACCAAGACCTTTAAGGATGGGTATTTTTATAATTTTGGAGTATGGAAAGATATAGCGCTGATGTATGGGACATATGAGAATGCAAATGCTGAACTTGGGTGGGATTTTATGGATTATAATGACGTTCCTTCTTATGATTTTAAGGAATTTGTTAAACAGACAGCTTCTAAAGAACCTTATAAAAGCTGGCATCCGGGACTGAAATCGAAAATTCAGGGACAATATATGGATGGAGAGAACGTGTCGACTTATACTAATGTTGAAGGGGATTTAATCGAGATCAAATCTGATATGCTGGAAAATGTTAATGTACCGGGAGACGCAACCTTGACGAGCGAGTTTAATGAACAGGAAGAAGAGACGATAACAACAGGCAGTAATACCGAGAATAAATTTATTGGCGGTGTTACCTTAACCTATGAAGTAAGTGCCGGTCTGGCTGGTTTGTTCAATATTAAAGCTAATACAGCATATAATTTTGAATATCAGCGTACAAACACAACAACAGAATCAACTTCCAACAGAAAATTAAAATGGTACAAAACGAGTGTGGCGATTAATGTACCGCGGGGGAAAAAATATCTTATTCAGCTGTTTAGCTACAGAAAACAGATCGATATCAATGCGGGAGGCTATCTGAAGGTATTTCAAAAATTATTTAAAGATAAAAACAATTTTCATGTTCCTCCTTTTATCTCTCTCAATCAAAGTACCTGGGAACCGCTTATCAATGTCCCTTTGCGGGTATTTGCCTCAAAGTCAGGACTAGCCAATGGATACAAAAACCGCTATTTATATACCGGAATAGACTATTCGATAGAACCACAAAACAATATCAACGCCTATGACCTGCTTTATATGGGCGATAGCAAAATAAAAATAATTACAACAGGAAATATGAGAAAGAAGGTTACGGTCACCGATGTTACTGACCCTACCCGTCCTCGGGATGTGACTAGTAAGGCTAACATAAATGCTCGATATAATTAATGCAGGATGAAGGTACTGATCGCTGATTAAAAGACTGGCTTTTGCCGGTCTTTTAATCAGTTAATTAATTTGAAATGGCCGGGAAAACTCTCAAAGGGCAAAAGAAATCAGCCATCTCTTATAGAAATCTATACTACCGGTAAGATACTGATGTCTGGGACTTAAGGTGTTCTTTGTACGAAAAACTAACCTCATAAATACTATAGAAATGCAAAAAAACAGTAAAATTATAGTCCTTCTGATGGCTGTTTTATCTTTAACAGCCTGTGAAGTTGAACGGGAAGTGCTTAAAGCTTCTCATGAACCCGACAAACCTGCGGGAGAAACTTTTAACGGAAAAAAAATTATTAAGCAGGGAACCCCTGAGTATGATCTCCTGGTAAAAAATGCAATAGCCTTAGATTTTGAAAATGCCCCCGCAATCCTCTCTCAAAACGCTCCTGAACAAGTTTCCAGAAAAGCCTCTGACGGAAAGATTTTTGAACTGCCTCCTGCTGTGCTTTATAGCTGGGGTATTAACCATCAAAGTTTACGTAAGCTAACCCAAAAAACTCAAGTTCCCGGTTTTAATAATTTTATTTTGGCTGCAGGTACAGTATCGACTCATAGGCCAAATTCTATATTTCCTAACGATAATAAGCATCGGATGGATTTATTGTATAAAAACCAAACCCAGACAACGAGTATCAACAGACATGGAAAAGAATGGTGGAGTGTTCCTGAACATGATTTTAGTTGGAATTTCATTGGTCCTAATAATTTCAATCAATGTTATATGTATAATGGTTATTTTAAGAATGTGGACTTAAGACCTGTTGACCCTATGTTGGTTGTAGATGGGTATGGTGCCGGACAGTTAAGTAATTCACATGCTGCTTTCGGTTACTATTTGCAGGACAATTTGAGGGGAGGGGATTTTAAAAGTGAATTCCTGAATAAAACCTATCATGACGGCTATTACTATAATCTGGGAATATGGTGGGATCTGCCGTTGACGTATGGGGTGTATAATACCGGAGATCCTGATAAACCGTGGGATTTTATGTACTATTATGATGAGCCGCCTGAGTCGGATATCAGTAAGTCTGCGGCTTCCAGAGAACCTTACAAAAGCTGGCATCCGGGGTTGAAATCGAACATTCAGGGGCAATATATAGGTGGAGAGAACGTGTCAACTTATACTAACGTTGAAGGAGATTTAGTCGAAATCAAATCTGACGTGCTGCAAAATCTTACTGAATCAGATGAAGTAAGTCTGATGAGTGAATTTAGTGAACAGGAAGAAGAGACAGTAGTAATGACCAATAGTACCGAGAATCAATTTGTTGGCGGTGTTACCTTATCGTATGAAGTAAGTGTCAATGTGCTTAAAGTGGTCACGATAAAAACGAATACAGCATATAAATTTGAATACAGCAGTACTAACTCAGAAACACTTACAACTTCCACAAGGAAATTAAATTGGTACAAAACGGCTGTAACGGTTAAGGTGGCCAAAGGAAAAAAAATCCTTGTTCAGCTGCTTGGCTATCGGAAACAGATCGATATCAATGGAGGGGCCTATCTGAAGGTATTTCAAAAGTTATTTAAAGATAAAAGCGATTTTCATGTTCCTCCTTTTATTTCTCTCAATCAAAGTACCTGGGAGCCGCTTATCAATGTTCCTTTGCGGGTATTTGCCTCAAAGTCAGGACTAGCCAATGGATACAAAAACCGCTATTTATATACCGGTATAGAGAATTCGGGACAATCGCAAAACAATATCAACGCCTATGACCTGCTTTATATGGGCGATAGCAAAATAATAGTAAGTACAATGGCAAATATGAGAAAGTTGATTAAAGTCACCGATATTACTGATCCTTCTAATCCTATAGATGTAACGGGTACTGCGGTCCTTGAGACGAAAAAAATTAAATATGAAAACTGAAACACTGTAAGAAACTCTGACAGGTAGTGCATGGATTAGCTTTGTTTTTTGGCTGGAATTCATAAAGGTTTTTTCAGCGACATCAGGTGTATTTTTTAAATACACCTTTTTTATTATGGTTGACATGTTTTTTTTACTTTTGTACAATTCTAAAAAAATCTGAAAATGGAATCCTATACGGAAAGAATACTGATTACAGGTGCCCTGGGACAAATTGGTACCGAACTTACGAACAGACTTGTTGAAATCCACGGAGCAGAAAATGTTGTTGCTTCAGGACTGGACAGATGGCAGGAAGGAATTACTTCTGCCGGACACTATGAAAGAATGGATGTTACCAATACGCAATTGGTAAGGCAGGTGATTAAAGATTACGATATCACTACAGTGTATCACCTTGCTTCGCTTTTATCCGGGACTTCGGAAAAGCAGCCTATTTTTGCGTGGAAACTGAATCTTGAGCCACTGCTTCATTTTTGTGAAATGGCGAAAGAAGGGCTTCTTAAAAAGATCTTCTGGCCAAGTTCTATCGCTGTATTTGGAAAAGGAATTCCAAAGCATGACGTGGGACAGGATGTAGTGTTGAATCCTACCACTGTTTACGGGATTTCAAAAATGGCAGGGGAGAAGTGGTGTGAATACTATTTCGACAAACATGGAGTGGATGTAAGAAGTATCAGGTATCCCGGATTGATCTCATGGAAGACTCCCGCAGGAGGAGGAACCACTGACTACGCTGTTGAGATTTTCTACAAAGCAATTGAAGACGGAAAATATACAAGCTTTATTTCCGAAAATACAGGAATGCCGATGCTGTATATGGATGATGCCATCAATGCAACCTTGAAACTGATGGAAGCTCCAAAAGAAAGTGTAACAGTTCGTTCTTCTTACAATCTGGGTGGAATGTCATTTACCCCAAAAGAACTGGCGGAAGAAATCAGGAAAGAAATTCCGGATTTTACGATTGATTATAACCCGGATTTCAGACAGGCAATTGCAGATTCATGGCCGGCTTCTATTGATGATTCGGTAGCGAAAAAAGACTGGGGCCTTACATATGATTTCGGAATTTCTGAAATGACAAAAGATATGATCAGGAATCTGAAAGTAAAATTGGGTAAGAATTAATAAGGTAAAGTAATACTTTAAATAATAATGTTTTTAACATCTGATTTTTAATATATTAAAACTTTTATATAAAATTTAATTTAAATGGTATTATTGACGTTTAACATCACTTGTATTGAAGCTGAAGTAAAAAAAGGCTTCCGGATTTCCGATGAAGAGCGATTGAAAATCATAGAAAATAATACCAAAGCAATTCTTAGAATTTTAGATATTCATGATATCAAATCAAGTTTTTTTGTAGAAATTTCTCTTACTGAAAAACTTCAGAATTTAATAAAAGCAATTTCATCCAAAGGGCATGAAATTGCTTTTTATAATAAAGGTTCAAATCCTGAAGAAATTGAAAATGCCAAAAAGAATATTCAGGATCTTCTGGAAAAACAGATCAGGGGAATCCGCCAGAAAGATGTGAAAGTTCCGCAGGATATTTTGAAGCTGATGGAATTCAATTACGTTTCTAATATTGATAATGCCAATATTCTTTTCCCATTCAAAAGACTCAAAAGAGATACGGAAATTATAGAAGAGGACGGACTGAGTATTGTCCCGGAAAGTATCTCTCCTTACAGTCAGCTGCCCTATAATGATTTCGTGTTCCAGATCCTGCCGATGAAGTATTATCAGAATATGGTACTGGAGACTCTGCAGAATGAAGAATTTGTGCTGATCTATCTTAACACATGGCAGTTTACGGATTTCAAAAAATACCGCTTTGATATTCCTTTTTACCGCAGCTTATTTTCGGGTAAAAAAATGGAGGACAAATTAGATGCCCTCCTTACTTTTCTCAACGACAGGGAAATGGCTACTTCCCGTATGAAAGATTATATTTTTTAGATGTTAGGTGCCAGTTTGCAGATATTAGGTTGCAGGGATCAGGTAAAGGGGTTAAGGTTTTAAGTTCAAGGTTTAATGTTTGATGTTCTGTGTAACATGTAACCCGGAATAAACTAACTCGCAACCAAACAACCAAACAGCCAGCAACCAAACAACCAGCAACCAATAACCGCTCTCTAACTCAGTTCAAAAAGCGTAATCTCCGGCAATACACCCACTCTTCCCGGATATCCCAATACTCCGAATCCTCTGTTGACATACAGCAGCTTTCCTTCACTTTCATATAAATCCGCCCATTTAGGATACTTGTATTGTACCGGTGACCATTTTACATTTTTAAGATCCAGACCAAACTGCATTCCATGGGTATGTCCTGAAAGGGTTAAATGGATGTTTGCAGGGTGTTTTTTTACCACATAATCAAAGTGGGTAGGGTCATGGCTCATCAGGATCTTCGTGGCGGATTCCGGTACATCTTTTAAGGCGTCATCTATTTTTCCGAATTGAGGGAATGGTTTTAATCCCCAGTTCTCAACACCCAGTATATAGAGTTTTTCTCCGTTTTTTTCAATAACCCTGTGCTCATTTCTCAGCATGTCAAATCCGGCTTGTTTTTCATAACGGATCAGGGTGTCAAGATTTTCTTTTTTGGCAGCAGGTGATGCCCATGTCACATAATCTCCGTAGTCATGGTTGCCTAAGACTGCAAACTTACCGTCTTTAGCCTGAATTTTAGAAAACAGGGGTATAAATGGTTTGAACTCATCCGCAACATTATTTACCATATCTCCGGTAAATAATACCAGGTCGGGCTTTTGTTCATTGATCAGCTCAATGGCATGCTCTAATTTGCTAGGATCAGAGAAGCTCCCGCTGTGAACATCCGAAATCTGAATGATCTTATATCCTTTAAAGCTTTTCGGAAGATTGGTAAAATTTACCCTTACCCTTCTTACTTTATGCCTGTACTTTCCAAACGTAATTCCATCTATGAAAAGGGCAGAAAGGACTCCGCTCATTCCCAGTCCCACAAGGCTCAAGAATTTCCTTCTTTCCGGGAAGAAATTTTCCGAAGGTTTGGAAAAACCGATAAGGTAGCCTCCGATTCTGATGATATCATCAATTAATAAAAACAGAACCACGAAAATTTTCGGAAGGATAAAAATCAAAAATAATGAAATCATGATCTGGGCCCTTACCATGCTTCTGTCTGATCGCTGGTAATGGGTAACTTCATAAGCGAAGATTCCATATACAGCTAATGATATAACCCAATATCCGATTTTGATCCACAGGTTATCGGTAAGTGTTCTGACAGCCTGGTAAATGTACACTTCCAAAAACAGGAAGATTCCGGCAATGATTAAAAAATTCTTTTGCATGTCTGGTCAAAAAAAGCACAAAGAATAACTTCCCTGTGCTTTATATTTTTTTGTTTTATTAAATATTTTTAAGGAAATCTGTATACGATAGCATTGATGTTCATTCCGGCACCTACCGAAGTCATCACAATGTTACCTTTTTCTTTAAACGATTGACCCTCCATTTTTCCTTTAATTATTAAATCATACATGGTAGGAATCGTTGCTACAGAAGTGTTTCCGAAATCCTGAATGGTCATAGGTGAGATGGCATGATCGTATTCTTTCACATCATAAAGCTTGTGAAGCCTTTCGATCATTGCATAATCCATTTTAGCATTTGCCTGGTGAATTAAGATTTTGTCTATATCTTCAATAGAAAGACCGGCATCGGTAATGGTATCCTTAATCGCAACCGGTACATTTTTTAAAGCATACTCATAGATTTTTCTTCCTAACATTCTTACATACAGACGTCTTTGATCTACTTCTTTATTGATGGAAGGAGCGTTTTCAAGATAGTTCAGTTCCGGGCCATTGTCACAGATCGTATTGTGAGCGATAATTCCCACATTTTCTTCATCAGTTGCTTTTACGACTACAGCTCCTGCACCATCAGCAAAAATCATTCTGTTTCTGTCATGCGGATCTGTTACGCGGCTTAATGTTTCACCTCCTATTACCAAGATCGTTTTGGCTACTTTGGCTTTAATCAGGTTATCTGCCAGGATCATGGCTTCTACCCATCCAGGGCATCCGAAAAGCATATCGTAGGTTACGCACTTTCTGTTTTTGATTCCCAGTTTGTTCTTCACTCTCGCTGCCATGGTAGGCATAAAATCAGCATATCCGTGTTCAGTAACTTCCCCGAAATTGCTTGCATAAATAATATAATCCAGGTCCTCGCCATCTACTTTTGCATCCTCAAGGGCAATTTTTGCAGCTTCATAACCGATTTGTGAGTTGGAAAGATGATCCTCAATGAATCTCCTGTTTTCGATTTCTGTAATCTCTACAAATTTCGCAATGGTTTCTTCCACAGGCTTTTCAATCTTTACTCCGTCTTCAGTGTAGAACTCAGAATTCATGAAGTAATCTCTACCAATAACTCTGTTCGGAATATAACATCCAGAGCCAATAATGATCGTATTCGGCATTCGTTTATATGATTTTTTTAAAGTTGCAAAGTTAATAATTAATATTAATAACGGAGAATTAAAAATATTATTAAATTTGCAAAAATTGTACTTTACAATCTATGAAAAACAACTCGTCCTTAAAAGGCTTACTTATTGCAGCTGTGGCGTTTATCGTTGCCTTTGGGATCTACTTCCTTTTTTTAGCCAAGAAGAATTATTATGTTGTAGATAATCCTACCCCGAATACCTATTATTTCAAGATCAATAACGGATCTGAAGGCGTTATTTCAGCGGGGCAGTATGTGCATGTGGATTTGAATAAGGGGAAAAACTCTATTCAGGTTTTTGATCAGAATAAAAAAATGCTGTACGATTCGGCATTTGAAGTCAACAAGCTTCGCGGTCTGATCAATATTACCCACCAGGATTACTATATCAATGATCAGTACTACGGATACAACCTTAAAAAGGATTCGCTACTGACAGCACTTGATAAAACAGTTATTGACGGAAAAGATTATTACGGAGGAGCGAAACGCTTCAACAAGCTTTACACAGAAGATTTTTATTACAATGTGGATGAAGACTATGACAAAGTGATCAAGAATATCCAGAAAGTGGAATCAAGATCCAAAATCTTCAGAAAGCAGGATTACCTAAATTATTACAAAGAATATTACAAGTTTTAAGTTTTGACAAAAGATATTACCAAAGTTACTCCCTACAATTCAGAGGCTACGAAAAAAAGCCAGGTAGAGGATATGTTCGACAACATTGCACCGAAGTACGACCTTCTGAACCATGTTTTATCCATGAAAATTGATGTTTTATGGAGAAATAAACTGGTAAAATGGATGAAAAATGATAATCCGCAGGAAGTGCTGGATGTGGCTACAGGAACGGGAGATCTGGCTATTACTATAGAAAAAGGAACCGGTTCTAAAGTAGTCGGATTAGATTTATCACAACAAATGCTGAATGTTGGCGTTATTAAAATAAAAAAACTTAAATTAGACGGCAAAATTTCCATGCAAAAAGGAGATGCAGAAAATTTACCTTTTGAGGACAATAGATTTGATGCGGTTTCCGTTGCATTTGGAGTAAGGAATTTTGAGAACCTTACCAAAGGTTTGGCAGAGTTAAGAAGAGTAGTTAAAGATAACAAAAGTGTTTATATACTGGAGTTTTCAAAGGTTGAGGGTTTCATGGGGCCATTGTATATGTTTTATTTCAAAAATATATTGCCTGCGATTGGCAGGCTGGTTTCCAAGGATAATAGGGCATATACATACCTTCCGGATTCTGTAAATGCTTTTCCTTTCGGGGAGAAGATGAAGCAAATTCTTTTAGATACGGGATTTAAGAAAGTTGAATATAAAAAATTAAGTTTAGGTATAGCCACAATTTATAAAGCAACAAAGTAACCTATGAATAAATTTCTATTAAAAGCACTGGTTTTAACCTCAGTAAATGTTGCCGTTTTTGCAAACGCGCAATTCAGAACCCGAAACAGAATGGATAAGCTGGAAGATTTCGACGAACAGAAATTCAGTTGGGGGTTTTATTTGAACGGGAACAGACTGGATTACCGCATTGTTTTACATCCGAAATATGGGATGAATGATAATGAAAACCTTGTTACCTCCAAGGAAAGTTATAGTTTCGGTGCCGGGCTTATTGCAAAATGGAGACTGAACGACTATCTAGACGTAAGAATAGAGCCAGGTTTACAGTTTGCACAAAGACAGTTGACTTTTAATACTCAATCCAATGATATTTATGCAGGCGGATCTTTAACGAATGATCCCTTCATACCGTTCCCTTTACAGGAAAAGGATAAAGTAAGAGAAATTAAATCCACATTAATTGATATTCCGGTACTTTTGGAGCTTCACGGACAAAGATGGTATAACTCAAGACCTTACGTTGCAGCAGGGGTGAACTATGTAGTAAACCTGCAGTCTAATGCAACTTCTACCGATGATAACATGCAGGGTATCTTCAGATCTACCACGCACAACTTTGCATGGTCTGCAGAAATGGGAATCCAGTTTTATTTCAACAAGTTTAAACTGACTCCTGCAATCAGAGGAACATTCTTCATGAACAATGAGAAAGTGGCGGATAACGCGACTACACCTCCTTACTGGGCATCTGCTGTTTCTACATTACAGACAAGAGCAGTAATGTTCGTGCTGAAATTTGAATAAAAATTTTCACTGGAAAATACATGGGAGACGCTCTGGCGCCTCCTTTTTTGTTTATATATCAAAATATAGAGCGTTTTATTTTTGTTAGTGTTATTATTTTTTTATTTTTGCTTTTAGTTAGAATATACAAACCTGAAATGCTTCAAGATTTAGAAAATAATTTTTCAGAATTAGAGAGAAAGATTTCGACTCTGCAAAAGAACTATAAAAATCTTACGGAAAATTTAAAAGAATTAAGTATTGAGCATGAAGAGTTGAAGAAGAAGTATGATGAAGAAAGAAGAAAAAATCAGGTATTAGCAGAAGAACAAAAAAATATAAAACTTTATTCAGCAATATCAGGAAATCCTGAACACAATAGATTAATGAAAAACCATATCAACAGATTGGTAAAAGAAATTGATTTCTGTATTGCTCAGCTTCAAAACAGTGGATTATAATGGAGATAAGGAGAATAACCGTCAACATTGCAGGAAGAGTGTATCCGCTGAACGTACCGGCAGCAGAGGAAGAAACTTTGCGCAAAGTAGGGAAGCAGATCGAGAATATGATTAAAGATTTTGAACAGAACTTCGATGTAAGAGATAAACAGGATGCTTTGGCTATGTGTGCCCTTAAACTGGGAACCAATGCAGAAGTGGTTTCTCTTAACTACGAGAAAAATATTAATTCTACCAACGAAAGATTAACGCAGATTAATCAATCGCTGAATGAAATCGGGAAATAGATTTTTTTTCCTGAAAAATTACTGCCTACAATAATTCTAACACATTAAAGGTAAACTCAACGCTAAACAATTACCGAACAAATGTCCATTGAATGGCGTGCCGGGCTTCCGGATTACAGACAGTGGAAATCAGTTCAAATCGTGTTGATTAGGAGTTTACTCTCAATCTCTGGATTATTGTAGGCTTTTTTATTTAGATATGAATACAATTAAAACTCAATATATATTATGATAGAAGTTATAGTCGGTGTTGTTTGTTTGGTAATCGGAGCCGTAGTGGGAATGTTTTTTTCCAGAAGTTCTCTGAATACTAAAGCAAAATTCATCATAGATGATGCCAAGAAAAATGCCGAAAACCTTATAGAAAAAGCTAATGTACAGGCTGAATCCATAAAGAAAGAAAAGAATCTCCAGGCAAAAGAAAAATTCCTGGAACTGAAATCACAGCATGACGCTGACATTCAGGCCCGCGAAAAGAAAATGCAGGAGATTGAGAAAAGAATCAAGGATAAAGAACATAAGCTGAATGACGAGCTTAGTAAGACCGGAAAACTTGAAAAAGATCTGGATAAGCAGATTGCTGACTACGCTAAGAAGAACGAAATTCTGGAAAGAAAACAACAGGAACTGGATGTTGCAACGGCTAAGAAAGTCGAAATACTTGAGAAAATTTCGAACTATACCGCTGAAGAAGCTAAGGCTGAACTGGTAGAAACCATGAAAGCTGAAGCGAAGACAAGAGCACAGGCACACGTTCAGAGCATTATGGAGGAAGCTCAGATGAATGCTAAAAACGAAGCAAGAAAAATCGTTATCCAAACGATCCAGAGAATCGGGACGGAGCAGGCTATCGAAAATTCAGTATCAGTTTTCAACATTGAGTCTGATGAAGTAAAAGGTAGAATTATCGGTAGAGAAGGTAGAAATATCCGTGCTTTGGAAGCGGTAACAGGAGTAGAAATCATTGTTGACGATACCCCGGAAGCAATTCTTCTTTCTTGTTTCGATCCGGTAAGAAGAGAAATTGCAAGGCTATCCCTTCACAGGTTGGTAACTGACGGTAGAATTCACCCGGCAAGAATCGAAGAAGTGGTTGAAAAAACAAGAAAACAGATCGAGGAGGAAATCATTGAAGTAGGTAAGAGAACGATCATTGATTTAGGAATCCATGGATTACACCCTGAGCTGATCAAAATCGTAGGTAGAATGAAATACCGTTCTTCTTACGGACAGAACTTACTTCAGCACTCAAGAGAAGTTGCGAATATCGCTGCAACGATGGCTGCTGAATTAGGATTAAACGTAAAATTAGCAAAAAGAGCAGGTCTTTTACACGATATCGGTAAAGTTCCTGAGCAGGAATCAGAATTACCACACGCCCTTTTAGGTATGCAGTGGGCTGAGAAATACGGTGAAAATCCGGAAGTTGTTAACGCAATCGGAGCGCACCACGACGAAATTGAAATGAAATCATTATTATCCCCGATCATTCAGGTTGCCGATGCAATCTCAGGAGCAAGACCGGGAGCAAGAAGACAGGTGCTGGAATCTTATATCCAGAGATTGAAAGACCTTGAATCTGCAGCATTAAGCTTCGATGGAGTATCCAGTGCCTATGCAATCCAGGCGGGTAGAGAACTGAGAGTAATGGTGGAAAGCGGAAAAGTAAACGATGAAGTAGCTTCCCAGCTTTCTTACGATATCTCTGAGAAAATCCAGAATGAACTGACTTATCCGGGACAGGTAAAAGTAACAGTGATCAGAGAAACGAGAGCCGTGAATATTGCCAGATAATACTCAGAAAAAGATATTTGATAAAAACCTTTCAAGAAATTGAAAGGTTTTTTATTTTTATCAAAACTTAAAAATGCAAGAACTGTCCATGTCTTCAAAATTAAAGTACATTTTTTCTATTCCCGTTATTATATCAGCCCTCGGCTATTTTGTAGACATCTATGATCTCCTTTTGTTTGGAATTGTCAGGATACCCAGCTTAAAGGCATTGGGCCTTAATCCGGATGCAGACGGAACCTTTATTCTGAACTGCCAGATGGTAGGGCTTCTTCTCGGAGGTGTTTTCTGGGGAATTTTCGGAGACAAGAAAGGGAGGCTTTCCGTACTCTTCGGGTCTATTCTGGTGTATTCTTTAGCCAATATTGCCTGTGGTTTTCTGCCTTATTTTCCAAAAGAACATTTAGTGTACCAATATGCCGGTTTAAGGTTTATTGCTGGTATTGGCCTTGCCGGAGAGCTTGGAGCAGGAATTACACTGGTTTCTGAAAGCCTGCCGAAGAATTTAAGAGCGATCGGAACCTCAGTTGTTGCCGGCTTCGGATTAATGGGCGCTGTTGTTGCCCAGCTTACTGTAGAGCTGGCTGGTGGCTGGAACATTTCTTACATTATTGGTGGGATCATGGGAATCATGTTATTGATACTGAGAATCAGCGTCTCAGAATCAGGGATTTACAAGAATATTGAGCATAAAAATGTCTCAAAAGGAAATTTTCTCTCCTTCTTTACCAATAAAGACCGATTGATAAGGTATCTAAAATGTATTGCAGTAGGATTACCTACGTGGTATTGCATAGGGATTCTGGCTGTTTTAGCTAACCAGTTTGCCCCTGAATTAGGAATAAAGGATATCAACCCCGGAAAAGCAATTATGTGGGCTTACGTAGGTATTTCTGTAGGTGATCTGCTGAGCGGTTTCATTTCTCATGCATTAAAATCCCGCAAAATGGCCATCTTTTACATGCTGATCTTTACACTGATTGGCGTCGCCGTCATGCTGTTCGGGAATACGAATACGGAAACCAAATATTATCTGTTTTGTGTCTGGCTGGGATTCGGTACAGGATATTGGGCTATGTTTGTGACATTGGCAGCAGAACAGTTTGGGACCAATATCAGAAATACAGCAACGACAACTGTTCCGAACATGGTGAGAGGCCTTGTTCCTGTTATGATTCTGGCTTTTGATTCTCTTAAAGCTCATTTCCCGGTGGTGGAAAGTGCTGCCATAGTAGGAGTGGTAGTATTCGGGCTGGCATTTTATTCCTCACTTACCATTTCAGAAACCCACGACAGGGATCTTGAATTTACGGAATAAATTAAACTGTTTAAAAAAAAAGAAAAAGCTGTTCCTTATTTTAGATGTAATAATTACATTAAAATCAGTAAATTATTAATTTTTATGCTAATTTTTGTTGCGTGTAATTAATATTTGTTTAACTTTGGAAAGTAACTAAAACTATAATTGTTTAATCAACTAAATCTCATGAACATTATGAAAAATGCTAAAAAATTAAGAAAGCAGGATCTGAAAAACATTACTGGAGGAATAAGCGGAAATCCTGATCTATCTCTTTGCGGATGCAGCTGCTCAGGATCAGTAACAGGACCTTGGTATTGCGTACAATATATCGCTTGTCCTCAGGTTTATACTTGTGGTGAAGCTGCTATCTAAAGAAATTATTTCAATATGAAATAAACATTTCCACATTTAATATGCAGCACCCTTTTGGTTTCAAAAGGGTGCTGCTCTTTTTAACGGATAATGTAAAGAAGACTGCCGGCACTTATCGTAACCCAAAGGAGTACTGCGGTTAATAATGGTTTTAATCCTATAGATTTCAGGGTCTGAAGGGAAAGGGTAGAACCAATGAAAAACAGGGTCAGGTTCAGTCCGGATTTTGCCAGAACAGTGACTGAAGTACTGAAACGATCAAGAACCGGGAAATACGTATTCAAAAGAATAGCCACAATAAAGTAGCCAATAAACCATGGAATCTTTATTTTAGTGCCTTTACTTTTAAAAATAAACATTGTAATCAGTGAAACCGGGATAATCCACAATGCACGGGCAAGCTTCACTGTCGTTGCTATTTTCAGAGCCTCATCGCCATATTTACTTGCGGCTCCTACTACAGAACTTGTATCATGAATTCCCACGGCACACCAAAGCCCGAACTGCTCCTGTGAAAGATTCAGCAGATGCCCTATCGCAGGATATACAAACAACGCAATTGAATTTAAGGTAAAAACAATCGCCAGTGCAAGGGAAATCTGTTTTGTGCTTGGTTTAATAATGGGAGATACCGCTGCGATGGCACTTCCGCCACATATAGCTGTTCCTGCAGACAAAAGATAAGACAGGGGTCTTTCCAGTTTAAATATTTTTCCCAGAAAATATCCCAAAACCATTACGGTAACAATACTTACAATAGTCAGCATCAGGCCCGTTTTTCCCGCGTTAAGAGCTTCATCCAGCTTTAATCCGAATCCGAGTCCTACAATTGAGATCTGCAGCAGCAGATGAATATATTGATGAAGATGTTTTTCAAAAGGATTTCCTATAAAAACAGCCAGGGCAAATCCCAAAGCAAGAGCAATTGGAGAAGATATAAGCGGTGTAAGGCATAAGACAGCCAAAACTATAAAGAATACTTTCCGGGTCATTTCATTCTGAATGAAATTTTTCATAATGCGAACTTTTAAAATCTGCACCAAAAGTCCGGAATAAAGTATTACAAAGTAAATTGTATTTTGTTATGTCGGATAACTAAAAGTTATATCTTTGCTTATTGCTCTGCAAATCTCAGGAAAAGCTTAATCAGTTCAGACTGTTCTCCTTTAGGAAGAATAAAATGAAAATCCCTTTCAATACTGAAGTACTTAATATCAATGACGGTGAGGATATTATTTTTAAGTTCATTCAATATCGTGCTGATGGAAAGAAATGCCATACACTCCGAATGAAGAAGGTAATTTTTAATACTTTCACTGCTTCCCAGCTGCATAACGGTGTTCAGTTCATTGATATTGATTTCTTTCTCTTTAAGCCTGTTTTGTATAAACTCCAGCGTTCCGGAACCCTGTTCCCTGAAGATGAGATCCAGCTGATAGAGATCTTTTAAGTGTAACGTTTTATGGGCAAGAGGATGATCGGATTTCGCTGCCAAAACAATTTCATCCGGTTTGAAAGTCCTGTATTCAAAATAAGAAGACTGTGATTCTCCTTCAATAATACCGAGATCAATTTTTTCTTCTTTTAAAAGTGTTGAGATCGTTTCCGTATTTCCGGTAAGCAGTTCAATCTTGATATCTCTATAATAAGAATTAAATTTGGCCAGAATTTCAGGTAAAATATACTGTGCAACCGTTGTGCTTGCTCCGATAATCAGTTTTCCCTTATGCTGCTGATTGATCTGACTGATTTCAAACTCCATGTCACGGTAGATATTTCTTATCTTTTCAGCATGCTCATACAAAATTTTACCGCTTTGGGTCAGTTGAATAGAAGTTCCTTTACGGTCAAATAATTTGGCGCCTACCTGGGTTTCAATTTCTTTAATATGCTTGGTAACAGCAGGCTGTGAAATGTGAAGCTCTTCTGAAGCCTTAGTGAAACTTAACCGGGAAGCTACCGTATGGAAAACTTTTAATCTGTAATCGAACATGGCGTAAAATTACGAATTATAGTTGAAAATGGGAAGCGGAGTGAGTCTGAGAGAGGGAGAATCTGAGAATGGAAAGGTTCAGGTGGTAAGCTTCCGAGTTTCGGGATTCGTGGTTATTCGCTTCAAAATTTAAAGGTTATAGGCAGACGACTAAGAAAGAATAAAAACCGGCATCCTGCAACAGGCAACAAAAAATGACAGGCACCCGCACCTCGAAACCCGCAGCCCCTTATAAAAAATCAGAAATCGATCTGTCCTGCTGGCTTTCATATCTTCTGTTTTTTGCTTCTCCGATCTTCTGCTTTGTATAAATGCTGTTGTGACCGGAAAGAAGATAAGAGGCAACACAGGCAATGGCTGCATATACGCCACATTCTGCTCCAAACAACTCAATTCCCATCAGCATACAGGCCAAAGGCGTATTGGTGGCTCCGGCAAATACGGCAACGAATCCCATCCCGGCCAATAACCCGAAAGGTAAAGGAATAAAAAGAGATAAAGCACTGCCTAAAGCAGCTCCGATAAAGAACAGCGGGGTAACTTCACCCCCCTTGAATCCCGCAGAAAGCGTGACAATGGTAAAAATCATTTTTAAAGCAAAATCATACAATGGAAGCTGTTTTTCAAAAGATTCCAGGATAACGGGAACTCCTAATCCGATATAGCGGGTTGTACCCATCGCAAAAACAGCAATTGCAATAATAGTTCCCCCTATGAAAGGTCGGAATGGGGGATATTTAATTTTTGATCTGAAAAAAGACCCCATCCCATGGATGATTTTACTGAAAGCTGCTGCACAGATTCCAAAAGCAATACCTGCCAGGATACTGTAAAGAATGGGCAGGAATTCCAGTTTTGGTATGAAATCAATA
The DNA here is from genome assembly GCF_051011775.1 of Chryseobacterium amylolyticum. Taxonomy (NCBI): domain Bacteria; kingdom Pseudomonadati; phylum Bacteroidota; class Flavobacteriia; order Flavobacteriales; family Weeksellaceae; genus Chryseobacterium; species Chryseobacterium amylolyticum. The sequence goes on along the minus strand of NZ_JBPCHX010000004.1, from coordinate 110,271 downwards.
TGATAATGGGTATGTTTTACATTCCAGAGATTGGTTACCAGATCAGCAAGAATGGCCGAAGCAAATGCAGGAAAAATAGCATTGTAACGGATTCTCCCAATGAGAAAAACTTCAAGACCGAAAACCGCACCTGCCAGAGGAGTTCCGAAAACAGAGCCGAATCCGGCGGCTATCGCTGAAATAATCAATACTTTTCGATCATTTCGGTCGAGTTTAAAAGGTTTCGTAAGCAGATCTGCAATAGCACCTGCCATTTGAAGAGCTGTTCCTTCACGGCCTGCAGAACCCCCAAAGAAATGCGTTGCAATGGTTCCCAGATAAACAAAAGGAGCCATTTTAAACGGAATGATGCCTTTGGGCTCATGGATTGTATCAATCAACAGGTTGTTTCCGGCTTCAACATCTTTCCCGAAGTAATAATAAAGCAGTCCTATCAGAAATCCGGCAACAGGAAGAAAAGCTATCAGCCAGAGATGATTTTCTCTGAAATTGGTAGCCCATTCCAAAGACTGAAGAAATCCTGCAGAAGCGGTTCCCACTAATGCTCCAGTAATCATACTGATGAAGAGCCATTTTAAAATATAAGGCAGTGCCGGAAATTTTCTGAAGAAAAAATGAGTCTGAAAAATTGCTTTTTTACCAAGTGTTCTTTGAGTTTTTGACATAATAATCCTGATTAGTTATTTGTTAATAATCTTTTAATCAGGCGTCATCAGCTTTTGTAAAGCGGTTGGGTAAGGAAGAACACCATTTCCTTTTGATGATGCAAATATATGAATTATGCTAAAAAGATAAAAGATAAAAGATAAAAGATAAAAGATGTTGTTTGTTAAATTTTACCCTTGTTTGACTATATCAATAGGGGTGGGCTTTAGCCCAGCCAAATAAATTTTAAATCCCATTGGCTTTAGCCCAAACTTAAAAATAACCATAGTTTTAATATACCGGATAATGCATCGCCTTATCGATTTCAACCGGGTTATTATATTTTCTGATGACCTCCTGCATGCTTTTGGTCTGAGTATTCAGTTCATCCACATTATGAATTTCCTTTCCGTTGATATTAATTCTAAGGTCATTATTGGATTTGCTGATATTATTTCTTTCAAAGGCAAAAGGGTCATTATAAAACTCCATAAGCAGCTTATGTTTTTGCTTCTCATTAATAGGAATTGCTTTATTACCAAAGCTGGATTCCAGGAAATCTGAAGTAGAGGAGATTTCCGGAAGTTCTCTGCTTTTAACGAGAGTATAAATGAAATTTTTCTTAGCATCTGACAGCTCAAAGATCAAACCGGGTAACCCACGCAGTTTAAATGGCCCTTCATTAAATGGAATATCTTTACAGAACCAGGCCGTCCAGCTTCTCCCTCCGAATTTTGTAGTTGCTTTTTGTAAAGTATAATTTTCTACCTTTTTAATCACATCAGCGATCGCCCAATTAATCTTATCCGTAGTTTTAAATGTATAATATCCATTTTTAATGTTGATGAAATTTTCATTATCAAAAGAATTGATCTTTCTTTTAACCACCTGTCCGGTCATATCAGTATAGCTGAAGTTCGTCCCGAATTTTTTATTCAGTGAGTCTCTGATGGCGAGATCTTTTCCATAGAACTTTACCTCTTTCGGGGTGATATCCAGGATCATATTCACTTTTTCATATCCGGCCCCGGTAGAATCCATTTTATACTGAAGTTCATAAATGAACCTATGGGTTTGTGCCTGAAGAAAAGCCATCAACAGAACCGCTGTGATTGTAAGGATATTTTTCATATTATATTTTAAATGGACTGATACTAAATTAGTTAATCTTAATTTCTTGTGCAATATAATATGAAAAAGCAGGTCTATGAATTCAGAATGGAGGTAATGAATCTTATTCTTTTATATTATCAAACCACAGAACACATACCCACACTAAATTTTGCAGACTTTTTCCCTGAAAACCTTTCTGATTCTTCTATAAAAAAGGTTTCATTTCATCTTCAATCTGTGTTCTCAGCTCCATCAGGCGTTTGGCATACATTTCAAGCTGCTTTTCTTCCTCTGTTTCCGGAGTCCACTTAGGTACTGGGAGTTTTTTACCATTTTCATCCACAGCAACAAAAACAATGATACAATGGGTTTTTTTCTCAAAATTAGGCTGTTTCAGGTTTCTTGAAAAAACATTAATGGCGATATGCATGCTTGAAGTCCCGGTGTAAATCACCTGGGCATCAACTTTTACGACTTCCCCGATTTTGATAGGATCATAAAAACGGATTCCGCCCACATACACTGTGACGGAATAATTACCACTCCATGTGGTGGCACATGCATAACCGGCCTGGTCGATCCATTTCATCACACTTCCTCCATGTACATTTCCTCCGTAATTAACATCTGAAGGCTCCGAAATAAACTGAAAAGTAATAGGCTTGTTCTGCATCTTTAAAAATTTGAATAAAGTTATTTAATAATTTCCAAAGTTTTGGATTAAATCCTACTTTTGAAAGACGAAACTTTCAATGAAAGGGAATTTTAACAATAACAGATTTAGAAAACGTAATGAAGAAAGTATTTTATCTCAATACATGCGATACCTGCAGAAAAATTTTAGCCCAATTCGACCTTACCGGCTGGGAACTTCGCGAAATCAAAAAAGAGCCGATCACGAAAGAGGAATTGGCCGAAATGCATAAAAAAACAAAATCGTACGAAGCATTATTCAGTAAAAAATCTACACAGATCAAACTGAGAGGCCTGGATGTAAAGTCTCTGACAGAAAAAGACTTTAAAGAATTGCTTCTGGATCATTATACCTTTTTAAAAAGACCTGTTTTTATGACAGATAAGGAAATTTTTGTAGGAAATGATAAGAAAAATGTTGAAGAACTGCAGAAGTTCTTTGGGGTAATTGAATAAGCAGCCTTAAAGAAAACTGTCCGATTTAATGATTTTATTATTGTGCCGGATATTTTTATATTTAGATTGTATATTTTTTTGTAAGTATTTGATTGTTAGTTGTTTTTGAATGGCTATATTTGCGATTACCAAAAATGTACAATATGAAAACAAACTTTTCAAAAGCAAAAAAGCTTAACAGATCAGAAATGAAAGAAGCTAACGGAGGTGTTGCTTCTTTACCTATCTGCAGTATTTTATGCGGACCTGCCGGAGGTGTAATTTCCAATACACCGGGAGCAGGAGATGTCTGTACCTCTGACAGAAAGACCTGCTGCATCTGCTATTAAACCAAAAAAGAGGCTGTGAAAAATCACAGCCTCTTTTTTTATATTCTGAACAGATTATACAAAAGGAGTTTTCACCACTTTTGCAGGGATATTCTTGTTTCTTACCTGGATGAAGATTTCAGATCCTAATTTGAAATGAGGTTTGTCCACATAAGCAAGACCTAAACCTACCTTTTTCATTGGAGATTGTGTTCCGGAAGTTACTTTTCCGATCACGTTTCCTTCAGCATCTACCACAGGATAGTCATGTCTTGGAACGCCTTTGTCTGTCAGTTCGAAACCAACTAATTTTCTGGAAACTCCTTCTTCTTTCTGCTTTGCGAAAACATCTTTGGAAACGAAGTCTTTATCAAACTTGGTGATCCACCCTAAACCAGCTTCAATCGGAGACGTTGTATCATCAATGTCATTTCCGTAAAGACAAAACCCTTTTTCTAATCTTAATGTATCTCTGGCAGCCAGTCCACAAGGAATAATTCCTTCTTCTTTACCAGCTTCCATTACTGCATCCCAAAGTTTCTCAGCACTTTCGTTTTTGAAATAAATCTCAAAACCTCCGCTTCCTGTATATCCTGTATTTGAAATGATCACATCATTTTCTCCCGCAACACTTCCAACAGTAAAATGGTAGTAAGGAATTTCGGAAAGATTGACATCGGTAAGTTTTTGAAGAATCTCAGTAGCTTTAGGCCCCTGAACTGCCAATAAAGACATTTCATCAGAAGCATTGGTCATTTTAGCCCCGAAAGTATTGTATTTTGAAATATGATTCCAGTCCTTATCAATATTGGATGCATTTACCACCACGAAATATTTGTCATCTTCCATTTTGTAAACGATAAGGTCATCCACAATTCCTCCGTTTTCGTTCGGCAGGCAGGAGTACTGAGCTTTTCCGTTTTCAAGCGCATCTACATTATTAGTGGTTACAAATTGTAAAAGGTCTTTTGAACCCGGCCCTTCGATGAAAAACTGTCCCATGTGGGAAACATCAAATAATCCTGCTTTTTCTCTTACGGCAAAATGCTCTTCTGTAACCCCTGAATATTGAACAGGCATTTCAAAACCTGCGAAAGGTACGATCTTAGCTCCCAAAGAAACATGTTTGTCGTACAAGGCTGTTTTCTTCATATTTAATTTTTATTTCTTTATTTTAAAACTGTTAAAAGTCTCATTGAATAGGGTCATATAGTTTCCGTTCCAGAATTTCTGGCCACAATTGATGGAAACCAAATATAAGTTTTTGTCTTTCTGGAAAGCTTTGGTTACCCAGAACAGCTTTTCTTTTTCGTCAAAATGTTCATACAGGTATTCTGTATATCCTTTCTGGCTCTTTTTTTCCTTTACTTTGCTCTCCTGGTCTTGTGATTGATAAAGTGCCAGCATAAATTTTTTCACTTCCTCTTTTGGAAGGGGAAGATCGTGATACTCCGAAATGGTAATTGCACCTATCTGACTCGTAGGGAAAATATTAACTATTTCACTGTCGTTGGTAGACTTCCAGCCTTCAGGAACATTAATAGAATAACTGGAATTTTCGTAGACCTTTGCTTTCTGTGCAAAAAAAAGGCTTCCCGTCAAAAGAGCAGAAAAAAACAATATCTTTTTCATCATTAAAAATGGTGTTTATATTCTTCAAGGATGATTTTAAACCATGCCGTAAAGTTTTCAGGATGCTCGGAAATTTCTTTATCCAGATCTTCCATAGAAATGAATCTTACAGCATCCACTTCCTCTTTATTTAAATTGAAACCCGCTTCATGATTTCCTACAAACACATGATCCAGCTCGTGCTCCCAAAGGCCGCCGCCTACATCCGCCTTGTAAATAAAATTGAATTTTTCTGAAAGTTCTGTCTCGATTCCCAGTTCTTCTTTCAGCCTGCGCGCTGCTCCTTGCTGATAAGTTTCCCCTTCTCTTGGGTGTGAACATACGGCATTGGTCCATTGATTAGGAGAATGATACTTTCCTGAAGCCCTTTTCTGCAGAAGCATTTCTCCTTTGCTGTTGAAAAGAAATACAGAAAAAGCACGGTGCAGCAGACCATTGATGTGAGCCTGCTGCTTTTCCATCAGCCCTAAAACCCGATCTTCAGGATTTACTAAAACGACAAATTCTTCCATTCCTACAAATGTAAGGGTAATAAATGTATTTTGGAAATTTTTAGCTAAACATCATGCTTTTTATAATAATGATAACAAGATGAAAGAAAACACAAAAAGTAACAGAGTAAAATTATCAATTTTCCGATTTGTTTGTCTGCAATCCTGATTCACTTTATTAAAAAGAAATTCAAAACGAAAAATTTTAACTATTTTGAGTGAAATAATGAATAAATTATTGATATTATTCTCTGAATATTATTTTTTATAGTAAAATTTTAACTTAAACTAAGATTAATGTGCCTGATAGTTCTAAAAACGTTAACTTTGTTACTTAATATTTAGTAATGGAATTAGAATACATTGAACACATTAGTCCTATTCTAAAGGATGGAATAAAAAATTACTTAATAGATATCGACGGAACCATTACTGATGACGTTCCCAACGAAGAACCGGAAAGAATGGTTACCTGCGAACCATACCCTGATGCACTGGAAACGATCAACAGGTGGTATGATGAAGGGCATCAGATCTGCTTTTTTACTTCAAGAACCGAAAATCTGAAACAAATCACAATCGACTGGCTGGATAAGCATGGCTTCAAATACCACAGCGTGCTTTGCGGAAAACCGAGAGGGGGAAATTATCACTGGATAGATAACCACCTGGTAAGAGCTACAAGGTATAAAGGAAGATTTACGGATCTGGTAGAAAAACAAGTGACCATTGAAGTATTCAAAGAAGACGGCGAATAAAAATATAATTCAAAGATTTAAAAATTACATGGGAACCAGTTCCTTTAATTTTTAAATCTTTCATTTTTTAATATACTTGATATTTTATGAAAGTTTTAGCAAACGACGGCCTTGATCAATCAGGAATAGATGCATTGACAGAAAAAGGCTTTGAGGTTATCACTACAAAAGTTCCGCAGGAGTTTTTGGTAGATTATATTAATGAGCACAAAATCCGCACCCTGCTGGTAAGAAGTGCTACACAGGTAAGAAAAGATATTATTGACGGATGCCCGTCCATCGACATTATTGGAAGAGGTGGGGTAGGTATGGATAATATCGATGTAGATTACGCAAGGGAAAAAGGAATTCATGTGATCAATACACCTTCTGCTTCTTCGGAATCTGTGGCTGAGCTTGTTTTCGCTCATTTGTTTTCCGGAGTGAGATTCCTTCAGGATTCCAACAGAAAAATGCCTGTAGTAGGAGATACTGAATTTGCTGCTCTTAAAAAAGCATATGCTCCGGGAATCGAACTGAGAGGAAAAACCATCGGTATTGTAGGGATGGGAAGAATCGGCCAGGAAGTGGCAAGAATTGCTTTAGGGCTTGGGATGAGAGTGGTTGCTGCTGATAACAATGTAGGTAGGGCAAGTATCAAAGTGAAGTTTTACAACAATCAGTTTATCAATGTTGATATAGAAACAGAACCTTTACAGGATGTTTTGAAGCATTCTGACTTCATTACTTTACACGTTCCTGCACAGAAGGATGGTTATATGATTGGCCAGAATGAGTTTGAGATCATGAAAGACGGAGTGGCTGTCGTGAACTGTTCCAGAGGGGGAGTTATCGATGAAGCGGCTTTGATTCAGGCTTTGGATTCAGGTAAAGTAAGATTTGCCGGGTTAGATGTTTTCATTAATGAACCAACACCTTCCAAAGAAATTCTTACTCACCCGAAGATTTCGCTTACTCCTCACACCGGAGCTTCTACTCTTGAAGCACAGGATAGAATAGGGCTTTCCCTGGCAGAGCAGATTTCAAGTATCTTACAGATTCAATAATTTGAAATAGATGATAAAAAAAGCACCCCGGTTTACTAACCGGGGTGCTTTTTTTATTTTAAAACTGCTGTTATAGACTAGATATTTCTGCTTTTCAATAAATCTCTGATTTCCGTCAGCAATTTTTGATCTTCCGTAGGTCCTGCCGGAGCCGGAGCTTCTTTTTTGTTGACTTTATTAGCCAGTTTGATAATCCAGAAAAGAACCATGGCAATACAAAGGAAACTGATTACTGCTGAAAGGAAATTCCCATAAGCAACCCCATTCCATGTAAGCTTTGCAATGTTTTCTGCGCCGGCCGCTTTTAATGCCGGGTTTAATATCAGAGGAGTGATTACATCTTCTACCAAAGACGAAACAATTTTACCAAATGCTGCCCCAATGATCACACCGACAGCAAGATCGAGAACATTACCCTTAAAGGCAAACTCTTTAAATTCTTTTACAAATCCCATAATTTATATTTTTTTAATTAGTATATACACAAAAATATGATTAAAAAATGTAAAAAACACTACATTTTATAGTTTTTTATTCCCAAAATATTGAATTTTATGATGATTTCATGCCATTTCATTTTAATGAATATTTTAGCTTTATACAGATACTTTAATTCATTAATGAAGGCTCCTTATTTTTATTAATAACCGTGATATCATAATGGAAAATCTTTTGTAATTTGCTTAAAAGTTTGATTTGTCTATGAAAATTTTTACCGCAGAACAGATACGCAGCTGGGATCAGTTTACCATTTCCCATGAGCCGGTTTCTTCCATCCAGCTGATGGAAAGAGCTTCAATGGCTGTGGCTCACTGGATTTCTGAACATTGTAAAAACCATAAAAAACTGGCCGTATTTTGTGGTAACGGAAATAACGGAGGGGATGGGTTGGCTGTCGCAAGGATACTCTATCTGAAAGGTTTTGATATAGATGTATTCGTTAGCGATTCCAAAAGAAAATTTTCTGAAGATGCTTCTGTTAATCTTAAAAGGCTCCGTGATTTGTCAGGAATTTCAGTCAGGAAATTTGATCCAGATGAACACTATAGCTTTGATGATAAAACGATTATTGTAGATGCCCTTTTCGGGACAGGATTATCAAGACCGCTGGAAGGAGAATACAAAACGCTTGTTGAGCAGCTGAATACCAAAAAGAATATTAAAATATCCATTGATATTCCTTCCGGGCTGTCTGCAGATAGAATGTTTGACAATAATCCTGTCATTATGAAAGCTGATTATACGCTGACTTTTCAATGCTGGAAACGCACTTTTTTGCATCCTGAAACCGGAAAATATACCGGAAAAGTAGAAGTGCTGGATATTGATTTAAGTAAAACTTACGCAGACACCACTGATGCTGTATATTCTGTAATTGATGATCAGCTGATAGAACCAATATTTGTTCCGAGACAGGATTTTTCCCACAAAGGAAGCTATGGCAAGGCAGTTATCGCAGCAGGAAGTTACGGAAAAATAGGTGCCGCAGTGCTGGCCGTAAAATCAGCCTTGAAAACCGGAGCGGGATTAACCTTTGCTCTGGCACCGGAATGCGGATATGAGATTTTGCAGACTTCATGTCCTGAAGCAATGTTTTTACAAGGAGGTGAGAAGTTTATATTTAATTTTGAGATTGAAGATGATTTTGTCTGTGGTGTAGGTCCCGGGTTGGGAACTCATCAGGAAACAGAAAAAGGTTTTCTGAGCTTTTTGAAAAGCTGTAAACGGCCATTAATCCTGGATGCAGATGCTTTGAATATCATTTCAAAAGATTCGGGAAATCTGAAATTAATTCCTAAAAGATCAATCATTACACCCCATCCCAAAGAGTTTGAAAGGCTTTTCGGAAGTACTGCAGATTCTTTCAAAAGGCTTGAGCTTGCAAGAGAAAAAGCAAAAGAACTGGATATTTATATTGTGTTAAAAGATCACCATACCCAGGTTATTACTCCACAGGGAAATGTTTTTTACAATATTACCGGGAATGCGGGGCTTGCCAAAGGAGGAAGCGGAGATATTCTTACCGGAATCCTGACTTCACTTTCAGCCCAGAAATATTCTGAAGAACACACCTGTATTCTGGGTGTCTGGCTGCATGGCAGGGCTGCGGAGATTGCTTCAGAAAAGCATTCAAAAGAATCTATGCTTCCCACTGATGTTATTGATGCATTGGGAAGTGTTTTTGAAGAGCTGAACAGGAAAGCAGCAAGAAATTTATAAGACACGGGAAGAAAAAGTAAACAGCAAAATAAGATAAATAAAAAGGCAAATCTGTATTTTACAAATTTGCCTTTTTGCTTTTCAGCTGGTTTACTTTTTAATCTGATGAACCTATTCCGGTTTTGCGTTTTCTTCCGGTGTGATTGTAAACTTCTTGGAAACAAGCATAATCACAACTCCTGCAATCATAAAAGGTATGGAAAGGACCTGGCCTGTATTCAGACTGCCAATCTGGATGAATTCATCTCCCTGTGGCTCTTTAAGAAATTCCACAAAGAATCTGATCGCCCAAAGAATGATGAAAAACAAACCGAATAACCAGCCCTGCTGATATTTTTTATCCGTTTTTCTGTACAATATCCATAATAAAATGAAAAGAAGAATATACCCTACTGCTTCAAATAACTGACTTGGATAACGCGGAACGGTAAGACCATATTCACTGCTTTGTTGTGGGAAAAGTAAAGCGAACGGAGAGTTGGGATCAGCTGGCTTACCTACGATTTCAGAATTGAAAAAGTTCCCCATTCTTACAAATGCACCTCCCAAAGCCACTACAATACCTAATCTGTCATATACCCAGAACGGATTTTTTCTGATGACTTTAAATGAATAATATAATGTTGTAAAAATCAAAGCGATTGTAGCACCGTGACTTGCCAGACCTGAAAATCCTGTGAATTTTAAACCGTTTTTTGTACTTATCGGTAAAAATACACTCCAGAAATCTTCTTTAAATAATTCCGGCTGATAAAAGATAACGTGTCCTAATCTTGCTCCAAGAATAGTCCCGATCAATGTCCATGTGAAAAGAGGTTCAAGATATTTTTGGTTAACGTTGTCGATTTTAAAGATTCTTGTCATTAAAACATATCCGAATCCGAATGCAAAAACAAACATCAAACTATAAAAGTGAAGGGTAAAGGATCCGATATGAATTCCTTTTGAAGGATCCCATATTTTAAACGGAGTTTTAAGCTCTACCTTATCAGAATCAGTAATAGGTTTCACTGATTTTACAGCATATTTGAATTTTGAAATATTATCCCTGGTAACAGAAGTATCAATAAGCTTAAAGTTTTTATCGAAAAACTGATACTTTGAATCCTTATATTTGGCTAAAGTTGAAGCGCCGTAATTGTAATATTCAGGCTCAAAATTTGATTCATTTAAGATGACAACAAAAGACTGGTTCTTATCCGATTCCCTGTCAGGAAAAGCCGTAAGGTCTCCCATCTCCGTGGTGGAATAGATTTTTACGGGAATGTTGTTTCCATTGATATCTAAAGTTCCGTCAGATAAACCCCCAGGGTATTCCTGTGCAAAGAGGCATTGGGTGATCAATGCAAACAGCACAAAGTAAATTCTGAAAAAAAAAGTATTCATTTTTCTATTGATTTAATAGTTTGATTATTGACATTTATGTTTAGGGGGAACAGGATCATAGCCGCTTCCTCCCCATGGATGGCATCTTAAAATCCTTTTAAATCCCAGCCAGAAACCTTTAAAGACACCATGTACCTGAAGAGACTCAATCATATAATGAGAGCAGGTAGGTTCGTAACGGCAGTTTTTGGGAAGTAAAGGCGAGATGAACCATTGGTAAAATTTGATCAAAATTACCAGTGGAAATGTAATGATTTTATTGAATGTAAGTTTCAAAACAATGCAAAAATAGGGTAAAAAAATGAAAATTAGTTTAATTTTGTTATAAGTTTCGGAGATCGGAAATCCGGGACATTGATCTTAAAAAATAGAATTACTTTGAATCAAAATATCCCATTAGCTGAAAAATTAAGACCCAAAACCCTGAACGATGTATTGGGGCAGGAGCACCTTACCGGCGATAAAGGAACCATCAGGAAAATGATCGAAAATAATACCCTGAACTCGCTGATATTCTGGGGGCCGCCGGGAACCGGAAAAACCACGCTGGCTGAAATTATTTCAGAACAGTCGGGGAGGAAATTTTATAAGCTTTCTGCTGTTTCCTCCGGAGTGAAAGATGTACGTGAGGTGATTGAAGATGCCAAAAAGCAGAATCTGTTCTCCGGAAAGTCACCGATCTTATTTATAGATGAAATTCACAGGTTCAATAAATCTCAGCAGGACTCATTATTGCATGCGGTAGAAAAGGGATGGATTGTACTGATCGGTGCAACTACGGAAAATCCGAGCTTCGAAGTTGTTTCAGCGCTGCTTTCAAGAAGTCAGGTTTACATTTTAAAAGCTTTGAGCTATGAAAAACTGGAAGAACTCATTGATATTGCTTCGGAAAGGTACAACAAAGATGAAGGTACCGGTTTTAAAATCCTGGAAAAAGAAGCATTCATTCAGTATTCGGGAGGAGATGCCAGGAAGCTGATCAATTCCGTGGAATTGGTTCTTAATCAATATAAAAACTCTGACACAAAAGAAATCCTTAATTCAGATGTTCTTGAAGTTCTTCAGGAGACCATGGCACTCTATGATAAAAACGGTGAGCAGCATTATGATATTATTTCGGCCTTCATCAAATCCATGCGTGGAGGAGATCCCAATGGTGCGGTTTACTGGCTGGCAAGGATGATTGCCGGGGGAGAAGATATCAAGTTTATAGCCCGGAGAATGCTTATACTTGCGGCTGAAGATGTTGGATTAGCTAATCCGAATGCATTGGTGGTCGCCAACAACTGTTTTCAGGCAATTAATGTGATCGGAAACCCGGAGGCGAGGATTATACTAAGTGAAACAGCTATATATCTGGCGGTTTCCCCTAAAAGTAATTCTGCTTATATGGCGATTAATGAAGCGCTGGCTCTGGTGAAACAGACAGGAAATCTGCCCGTGCCGCTTCATCTGAGAAATGCTCCTACGAAACTGATGAAGGATCTTGATTACGGAAAAGACTATAAATATGCCCATTCTTATGAGGGGAATTTTGTAGAACAGGACTTTCTTCCTGAAGAAATCAGAAATATAAAATTATATGAGCCCGGGAATAATTCTACAGAAAAGAAAATCTACGAAGAGCTCAGGAAAAAATGGAACAATAAATACTAATAAAAAAGGATGCTCTAAAACAGCATCCTTCTTATTTAATATTGAATTATTCAGTTGTATAAATGAATAATGTTTTTTTACCATTATAATCTTTTACCTCCGTTTTTTTCCTGATTTGCGGATAGATTAGTGTGCCGGTGTCTGTAAATTCATAACCTTCAATAAACACGGGATTATCCGCCGGGATGTTGTATTGTACATTGATTTCAGATAATGCCATTTTATCCAATGGATTCTCTCCGTTCTTGAACTTATACTCAGTGATCCCTTTGGTAAAAACAGAGCTGTATTTTTTTAAACTTTGTGGAAGGCTTGCCGGGGTATTGTATACTTTTGAAACCTGCAGCAGGTTCTTTCTTGTGTTGAATAATTCTACTGTTCCGATAGCATTGTCAGCCACTGCAAACTTTACAGCAGGATTTTTTTGCTGTGCCAATAAAGTAACAGAGGATAGTATTAAAAAAGAATAGAGTATTTTTTTCATAATCAGAATATGTAACTGTTAAAAACGTGATAAATATAGTTATTTTTTATAAAATCTGAATGAAATCTTATATTGTTTTACATTTTATTTAGAAATAAAAACTTTTATCCTGATTCTTAGTCGGCAGCTTCTTCGTTTTCATCATTGCTGTCTTTCTTATCTACCATATTTCTGATGATATTTTTCAGGCGCTGGAAAGCAAAAGAGCTTATCAATAAAATGACTCCAAGAGCAATAAAGGCGCTGATTCTTGAAATATTATCCATTTGCCAGACATCATAGCCGTACAGCTTCAATACCATCAGGCCTACCAGCGCAAAACCAATTTTGTTATACTCCCGGATATTCCTTTTTAAACCGGTATAAATAAAAATACTGGCAAGGATTGTCCATATGACAGGAAGATAAAGAATATTGAAATGCTTATTCGCTTCATAAGATTTAGTGATGTCATTTGAAATCAACAAAACATAGGAATGATGCAGTTCGCAGCTTACCAGTACGATAAGAGCCAAAGAAAGTATCCAGTAAGAAATCTGACGTTTGTGAAACTCCGAAGAAGGAATGATTTTGCTGTAAACATATATAAAAGGTATCCATTGCAGCAGATGCAGCAAATAAAATCCGGAATACAGTTTTTTTGATAAAATAACTGTAACTACTGCCGGAGTGGATACGGAAATAGTGAGAACTGCAAGTAAAAGAAGCAGGTAGATCAGCATATTCTGAATGTCATTTCTGATACCCAACGGTTTTCTGAAAAGCAGTAATATAAAAACATAACAGATACTGAATAACAGCCCTGCAGTGGTAACTGCTGACCAATGCATTTCCGAAATATGATAGGTAATCTCAAGCAGGAAGGTAATATAAATAGCACCATAGCTGATTACAGTGATGAGATCTTCAAAAAAGTTATTGTCTTTTTCCTCCGGCTCTTTTGTTTCATCCCTTAATAAATACAAATTGATCATTATGGAAATTATAGTAAACGAGCTGGTAATAAACGGAGGATTGAATATGATGTTAAAATCTTTTGTTCCAAAATATTCGGTCCAAGTTATCATCTGGGCAATCATTACTAATGGAAACAGAATATAAAAGAAGGTCTTGAAAATCTTATGGCCGGTTTTTTTCCAGATGAAAAGAAGCAGGGTACTTTCTATTGCCCAGATACTGGTGATGAGGTGGGTTTTAAACTGAATTGCAACGGCAATCGTTATAAGGCTTGTCACCAGTCCTGCAAATACGGAATAGGCAATTCCGAAATTCTTCTGTGCATATTCTCTGAACAGCAGGATGGAATTGGCTGCAGCAAAAATAAGCGGGAAAATAATGGGAGTTTCATATCCAAGGGTCTTAAAAATATAGATCAGCCCAAGAACACTTGAAAAATTAGCAAGAGCAAGAATGGCAATATCAGAGGTTGAAAGGATATTTTTTCTGAAGTAATCATGCAGTGCGAAAATATAGAATACCACATAACTGATCAGATAAAAAGTAATGCTTAAAAGCTCCGGACTTTCATGGGTCCAGGAGAAAAGATAACCGGTTGTGAAAATATAAGCTGTCCAGCCCACACTTTTCCAATGCTGGAGGAAAGAGGCTACCAGCATTCCGGTATTTAGTAGCGTGAGATAAATAAAGAGGAACAGGTAATTGCTTTGTCCCGTACTGATCATTAAAGGAGCCGCAAAACCTCCTATCAGAGAGAAAATAATCAGCACCTCGCTTTTATAATAATATGATAAAATGATAGAGGCAGCTGTAATCAGGATAGTTATGGCAAAAGCTGTGTTTTGGGTAAAGAGATGATATTCCCGGAAGGCAATAGTGGCTGTGAAATATAAAACGGCAATTCCGCCTCCTGTAATAATAGAGGAAAAAGCTTTGTAATTTTTTCGAAGGAAATGTCCGGTCATGATGATGCCTGCTCCGGTACAAAAACCTATACCAGCTCTTGCAGCTTCACCGATCCAGTTTTTATCGATCGCATACTTTACAAAATAACCAATTCCCAAAACAAGGGTGAAAATACCAATAACAGTAAGTGCATTCTGTTTCAGGAAATCAAAAACGGGAGCCAGCCAGTCTTTTCCGGGAGGCGTTGGAGGCTCTTCTATATGTTTTGCGCCTTCATGATCAACCTGTTGAGGTGGTATTGGCGAAATGACCGTTTCTTCAGATGGAGTTTTCTTTTGTGTAACTTCAGGACTGGCAGTTCCCTTGCCGATTTTATAATTAAGATCTGAGATCTCCTTTTCCAATTTCCTGATTTTGGTATTCAGATTATTGAAAATGATGAAGATAATGATAAGAATTATAACCACAACAAACTCACTCATTTCATTAGTTTTATCAAATATAAAGGAAATGTCTGATATGTTATTCAAAAAATTAACCCATCACGGTGCAGCGATGGGTTAAATGGTATAGATAACTAACAATATGTTTTTACTAGTTTGATACTTTGTAAATATAGAATGATGTAATACTTGAACCTAACAATCCTACAGTGAATACCCCAGCGTCTGTAAGTCCGAAAGATACTTTGTCACCAGCCTGGAATGAATACAAAGAGTTGATGCTGGAATCAGAAAGTGTTAGGTTAACTGCCAGGGCAAGGTTAACGCCACTGAAAGGACGGCTATCTATTATCGTAGAAACACCTGCTCTGGTTCTCGCGATTCCGATTCCCGGAGTCCCTGATAACAATGAAGCCTGCAATCCTGTTCCATATCTGAATGCGTATCCTACCGCATACACTCCCGTCGTTGGAATGTTATATGCACCATCAGAGTCTGTAAATAAAGCTGCGCTTCCAATATTCCTGTCGGCTGCTACAAAGTTTACGGGCTGAAATGCTGCCGGAAAGGCTCCTATGCTCAGAAGGCTTATTCCTGTTGTTTTTTTCGCTGCATATACGGAAGTATTGGTTCCTGATGCCGCTATTAATAGCGACGGATCCACAGTATAAACCTGAGTACTTCCCTGATTGATTGCTAAAACCTGATATCCGGGTAATGATGTAGCAGCGGGGGTATCACGAACTTTCAGGGTTCCGTTAACATCTAAAGTTGCAGAAGGGGTTGCTGTATTGATACCTACTTGGGAAAATAAAGGTAAAGTTGCGCATGCTAACATTAAGCTGTAAAGTTTAGTTTTCATGATCAAGATTTTTAATTAGTTGCTAAGCAAATATACAATAAAAATTATACCCAGCATTGTGAAATTTATAATTTTAACATTAAAACAATACAATATATTTAAACATATGTTTATTTTTTAGTTAAAATTACTACATAATTTAATTACGACTTATTATATTTCTTTTTAAATTAATCTCCTGTTTATGAGTGTTTTAGCGAAAAATAATTCTCCCCAATGTGTGGGTTATTTTTTCGTGATCCAGAACAAGTGGTCGGTAGGGTGATTTATGGTAATATTTTTTTAATTTCTCGTGTTTTTAATAGCAGATAATAAAAAAACACTGCCTTAATGACAGTGTTTTTTAAACCTATTTATTGTTTTTTTCTTAGCTTTCCAGGAGAAATTCCTTATAATTTCCAAGAAAATCAACGTTGGCATTAATTGATTCAAGTTCTTTTAGCGCATTCCCGTGTAAGACTTCTTGCCATGGGCCTTCAACATTGATAAAAAAGAAATAATTTCCCAATCCGGTTTTTAGTGTTCTGGATTCAATTTTGCTCAGGTTCATCTTCCTCCACGCAAACACGGATAAAACCTGATGAAGCCCGCCGGGATGATCTTCCGGAAGTGTAATGAGCATTCCTGATTTTTCACCCAAGGTTTCCAGCTGATCATTCTGATATTTGTTCTGTTCTTTGGAAATAATGATAAAGCGGGTATGGTTCTGCTCAAAATCCTGAATATTACGGTTCACAATTTTCAAACCGTACAAATTGGCTGCAAACTGATTGGCTACTGCGGCAATAGGAGTATCCGGGGTTTCGGAAACAAACTTGGCTGCAGCAGCAGTAGAGGAAAAGTCCTGCTTGGGAATTTCCTTATAATGGGTATCCAGAAAATGAAAGCTCTGCGCGAGGGCCTGTGGGTGTGAATATATTCTTTCAATATCCTCAATGGAATTTTCCGGATGAATCATCAGATGATGGGCAATCGGCATTACTGCTTCTGCTTCGATTTTAATAGACGGGGTCTTGTATAAATAATCCAGCGTCATAGAAACGGTTCCTTCAATAGAGTTTTCCAATGGCACAACCGCCTTTACTGCTTCTCCGTTTTCAACAGCATTGAAACAATCCAGAATGCTGGCTTGTGGCAATAATTCATCATCAGGAAAAAGCTGTGCAGCGGCAAGCTGCGTAAAACTGGCATGGGGTCCCAAAAAAGCAATCTTCATAGTATATAATATAAGGGATAATTAAAATAAAGGTACAAAGGTGCGAATTAATTCATAAATAGAGTGGGTGTTACGGGCTTCTTTTGTTGCGAGTTGCGTACGGGGTGGGGGGTGCGGGTTGTCTTTGTTGCGGGTTATCCATAACGTTAAATTCAGGACATTATCCTTAAACTCTCAAATCCTCAAACCCTGTCAATCTCAAGCTCAAAACCCCTGTTACCTTTCTTTCCAGTTTTTCTCAATGAGCTCCATCAGAAATTCCGGACACTTAATCACCTTATTGGTTTTGGCATCAAGAAAGAAAAGGGTAGTGGATGCTTCTGTTATTTTAATATGCTCTTCATTGTAAATTTCATATTCAAATTCAATTCTTACTCCCGGAATTTTTTTGACATAGGTATGAATTTCTAATTTCTGATCATACAAAGCAGGTCGGATATACTTAATTTTGTAGTCCGAAACGGGAAGCCAAATTCCTTGGTTTTCAATTTCATCGTATGAGATTCCTATGCTTCTGAAGAGCTCAACTCTCGCCACTTCGAAGTACGTTGCATAGTTTCCGTAGTATACGTATTTCATCGGGTCTGTCTCTGCGTAACGTACTCGTATTGAGTGTGTTGTGTGTATCATTTTAGGTGTTAAATTATACATACAAATATATTTTTAAATAATCAATACCTGCAATATTTTTTTTTGAAAAGAAAAAATTAGACCTTTGTCTTCCTTCTAAACACAGTACAAACAAAGAATAATCGGGGCTTAAAAAATGGATGACAATTTAATGATGATTTGGCAGAAATGCCTTCAGTTTATGCGCGATAACCTGAACGCTGCTGAAGACAATTCTGACCTTAAAAAACTTGAAAAATCTTTCGATATGCTATTCGATAAGGTTCAGCCGCTTTCATTGGTGGCCAATAACCTTACGTTGATCGTACCGAGCGATTTTTACAAGGAATATATAGAGGATAATTACCTGTCCTTACTTTCTGCTGCCCTGAAGAAAAATATTGGAAAAGGAGTGAAATTATGGTATTCTGTAATGGAAAACAGACCCAAAGGCGAAGAAAAGCCGGTTACCATGAACATCAAAGGACAGAGCGTTCCTACTCCGAAAACACAGGAAACAATGCCGCAGGGATTCTCTGCCAATATTGTAAACCCATTTGTGGTTCCTGGAATAAGAAAAGTAAACATAGATTCTAACCTGAAACCTGACTACTCTTTTGATAGTTATGTAGAAGGAGAAAGCAATAAATTTGCAGCGACTGTTGCCAGATCCATTGCAAAAAGACCTGGAGCAACCGCTTTCAACCCATTATTCCTATATGGAGGTTACGGAGTTGGAAAAACCCACCTGGGACAGGCTGTTGGCCTTGAAGTAAAAAATCAGTTCCCTGATAAAGTAGTACTTTATTTATCATCTGAAAAGTTTATCCAGCAGTTTATCTCTGCTGCCAAAGCACACAAGCAGACTGAGTTTGCGAATTTCTACCAGATGGTAGATGTACTGATTATTGATGATATCCAGTTCCTATCAGGAAAATCAGCTACGCAGGACAGCTTCTTCCATATTTTTGATCACCTGCATCAGAACGGAAAACAGATTATCCTTACTTCAGATAAGGCGCCTGCAGACATCATGGATATTCAGGACAGAATTGTTTCCCGTTTCAAATGGGGACTTTCTGCAGAAATCAAATCTCCGGATCTTTCTACAAGAAGGCAGATTATTGAAGATAAACTAAGCAGAGACGGAATTGTTCTTCCGGGAGATATGCTTGACTTCCTTGCTGCTGAAGCCAAAACCAATGTAAGAGAGCTGATAGGGGTAATTAACTCAGTGATCGCTTATTCTACAGTATATAAGAGAGACCTGAGTCTTGAATTGCTGAAAGAAACCATTAACAGAATTGCTGCCAACCAGAAAAAAGTCATCAATATTCCTTATATCCAGGAAGTGGTTTGTGATTATTTCGGAATCAAAAAAGAGCAGCTGCTTTCAAAAACAAGAAAAAGAGAGATCGCATTGCCAAGACAGCTTGCCATGTATTTCTCAAAAGAATTCACCAATTCCACATTTACTAAAATCGGTGAGGAAATGGGAGGAAAAGACCACTCAACAGTAATGTATGCTTGTGATACCATCAAAGACGTATCGAAAATTGATAAAGAAATCAAGAAATACGTAAAAGATCTTACTGAAAGAATCAAACAGTAAATAGCTGAGCTTAAAAATAATTAAAATGAAGGATCGTTGTATTCTTCATTTTTTATTTAGTTTTGTCGTTAAAAGTCTTTTTATAAATACTGACCTATGAAAATATTAATGGTTTGTCTGGGAAATATATGCAGAAGTCCTCTGGCAGAAGGAATCATGAAAACAAAAGTGCCGGAAAGCTTTGTGATTGACTCAGCCGGAACCATTTCATTGCACGAAGGAGAGCATCCGGATAAAAGAGCTGTTAAAACTGCTGCAAACCATAATATTGATATCTCAAAACAGAAATCAAGACCCATTACCCGAAGAGATTTTGAAACATTTGATAAAATCTACTGCATGGATATTGATGTGTTCGAAGACGTGGTTTCTAAAACCAAAAACGAAGAAGAGCGAAAGAAAGTAGCGTTGTTTTTAGAAGTACTGGGAGATCATGAAAATGCTGAGGTTCCTGATCCGTATTGGGGAGATATGAAAGATTTCGAAAATGTTTTCCAGCTTCTGGATCAGGGATGTGATGCCATTAAGAACCAAATACTAAAATATTAACCATGAAAAAATTATTGCTGCTGCTTTTAGTAAGCTTTAATTTCTGTTTTGCCCAAACTAAAGATGAAACAGAGATCCGTAAGGTAATGGATGACTTTATGGGATGCATTAAGTCCCGTGATGAAGCCAAATATCTTTCTTTGTTTCAGGAACCCGTACTCTGGACCGGAATCTACAAAGACAGGACCCAGACAAAACGTCTTGAGAAAAACCCTAAAGCGGATTACTACTTTGCCGATGATTATAAGGCTTTTATCAAAAGCTTTAAAGATGATAAATCTGAAGAAAAATTTGACAATATTAAGATCATAGAAGACGGATCAATTGCTTCTGCCAATTTTGACTACAGTTTCTGGTATGACGGTAAAATGGAAAACTGGGGAAAAGAGATCTGGACACTGATGAAGATCAACGGAACCTGGAAAATTACCTCTGTTACCTTTTCCATGGATCTTACAAAATATTTCCCACAACCCTCATTAAACGAAAGAACTAAAAAATAATACAATGCTTTTCTTACTCCCTGCTTACTTATCAGAAAATACTTCTATCAACCACTTTTCACCTGTTTTGAAGGATTATATCATGCAAACGGATTATTTCTTCGTGGAAAATGAAAAGACGGCGAGAAAGGTTGTTAAATTTTTTGCTCCTGAAAAAAAGCAGGCCGATCTGAAGTTATTTCTGTTAGATAAATACACGGAAAATGCAGATATTAAAGAAGCTCAGGAACTGATGCTGAAAGGGCAGGACTTCGGATTGTTATCAGAAGCAGGGTTACCTTGTATCGCTGATCCCGGAAACCTGATCGTTAAATGGTGTCATGAGAAAAATATCAGGGTAGTTCCTGTTTCGGGGCCGTCATCTATTATTCTGGCTCTGATTTCCAGTGGATTCAACGGGCAGGAATTCACTTTCCATGGCTATCTTCCTATTGATAAAGGAGAAAAAAAGAAACAGATCCTGAATCTTGAAGGTCTTGTACAGAAAACAGGATATTCTCAGATTTTCATGGAAACGCCTTACCGGAACAACCAGCTTTTTGAAGATTTATGTAAATTTTTGTCACCGAATACCAAACTGTGTATTGCTGCCAATATTAATGACCCGGAACATGAATTTATTAAAACAAAATCAATAAAAGACTGGCAGAAGCAAAAGCCGGAACTTCATAAAATCCCTGCAGTATTTGTGCTGGGGAAATAATATGATATTAACATTTAACAGCCCTTAACACGGCTGTTGCATTATTCTTGTTTTTTTATCTGGCATCACTTAAAATTATATGATTATGTCTGATAAAAAATTAGCAGGTATCTGGATTGATACAGAGAAAGCCATTGTAGCCAGAAATCACGATGGACAGAATACTTCTGAATTTACCCTTTGTAAGCCTGTAAAAGCGGAGATTCAGCATGGTAATTCCAGTGAAAATGCAGGAAATAATGCTGAAATCACCAACAGAAACAAGTTTTTTAAAGAAATTGAACATCTGCTGACCAATTCCCAGGAACTCTATATTACAGGTCCCGGAGTAATGCAGGAAGAACTGAAACATTTTCTGCATGATACAGCACAGTTCAGAGATTTAAAAATTACGTTAGGAACTTCACAGAAAATGGCAGATGAGAAAGTACTGGAAACAGTAAAGGACTATTTTAATAGGTAAATTGTTGATTATGCAGTAAGAATCCGGGCATCGGAGATGCCCGGATTCTTAGTTTATGAACTTTTCTGTTTTTTATTTTCCTTCCATTTCCTCCAAAAGAAAACTATGACAGGAATGATCAGAAAGAACGGCCACAGTGAAACCATTCCCAGCAGGAAGCTTACAAAACTGTTCCAGCCTTCAGTCAGAGAATCAATAAACCGGCTTCCGAAGCCAATTTTAGAGGTGGCTGAGCTTCTCACTTTTTCTTTATATAGGTTTAAATTCAGGGTACTGTAATTTACTCTGTCATCAATAAAACGAAGTCTGCCTTCAGCAATGTCAATTTCATCTTCCAGTTCCCGGATCTTTTCCTGGATTTCCAGCATATCTTTCGTTGTGGAAGCCTTTTTAAGCATATCCCGGTATTTTTCAAGATATATCTTTTTGTTGGTCAGCTTTAGGGCAACATCGGTATATTCCTCGGTCACATCATCAGATGAAACATTTTTAGACAGAACAGATCCAATACCATCTGAAAATGAATTGATAAGAGCATCAAAATTTTTGTGAGGTACACGGATAATCAGTGTAAGGTTATCATCCATATCCGTATTCTGGTATTCTTCTTTCTGGATATAGGCATTGTTTTTCCTGATAATTTCATTGACCTGATTTTGCGCTTTTTTAATATCACCCACCTGAATCTTCATATCTCCGTTTTTAATAATTTTTTTGGAAATAGTATCGGCTTTTTTGCGGGTATAGCTTTCTGTGCTGGATTCATTTTTGTCGGTTTTCTCAGAAATAACAGGAGCCGGAGAAGATAATGCTGTAACTTTCTCTTCAGGAATAACTTCCATCAGGTCAGCTTTCGCTTCAAATTTATCATTGCCGGATTTACTGCAACTGATCAGGAGAAGGGTGGATAAAAAAAGAATAATGTTTTTCATAGCTTAGTTTCTGATGATATCATCAAAAATTGTGCTTAAAAATAGTTATACTGCAAATTGGACATACATTCAGAACAAAAAACTTTTAAAACCGATTGGAAAAATTGCTGAAACTGTAAATTATTTCTATTTTTAATTCATGAAAAAAAGTCTTTTAGCATTTGTGTTTTCTCCATTTCTGATGTATGCCCAGGAAGTTCCGAAACTTACAGACGAAATGGCAATGAAGCTTTCCGATAAACCTCTTCACTGCATCAATCAGGAATATCCTAATAAAACGGCACATATAATCAATAATGCGGGCGAAGTTCCTTTGACACCTAAAGATCTCCATCCCAGTTTTTATGGATGTTTCGACTGGCATAGCTCCGTTCACGGACATTGGATGCTGGCAAGACTTTTGAAAACAAAACCTAATCTCTCCAGTGCTAAGGATATTGAAAAAATTCTGGATGAATCATTTCAGAAAGATAAGCTGCAGACGGAAGCAGATTATTTTACAAAATTTCAGCTGACAGGGACCTTCGAGAGAACTTACGGCTGGGCGTGGATATTAAAACTGGATGAAGAACTCACCAACTGGGATCATCCGAAAGCTAAAACATGGCACAGGAATCTGAAACCATTAACAGATCAGATTCTCAAATCGTGGAAAACATACCTTCCAAAACAAACTTATCCCAACAGAACCGGAGTCCATCCGAATACCGCATTTGCTATGGCTTTTGCTATAGATTGGGCAAGAGCCAATAAAGATAAAGAATTCGAAAATCAGCTGATGGAAAAAGCGAAATACTTTTTCTTAAAAGATCAGAAAACACCCGCTTATCTGGAGCCGGACGGCTCAGATTTCTTTTCTCCAAGTCTTGAGATTGCAGACCTGATGCGCAGAGTACTTCCTCAAAAGGAATTTGTACAGTGGCTGAATGCTTTCTATGAAAAAAGAAGTCTGGAGAATATTGAAAAAATTCCGGTGGTAAGTGACCTGAGTGATTACCAAACGGTTCACCTGGTGGGATTGTCTTTTTCCAAAGCATGGTGTATGAAAGGGATTTCAAAAGCCCTTCCGGCCAATCATCCGCTGAAGAAAAGCTTCAGGAAGAAGGCAGATGTATTCCTGGCTAACGGTTTGCCGCTGCTTTTCCAGGGGAATTACGGGGGAGACCATTGGCTGGCCAGTTTTGCGGTTTATGCCCTGGAAGATTAATATCTGATTCCTGCCTTTTTGAAAATAAACCCTAAAAGCCAGATCGGTCCTATCAGAAGAAACTGAAGGTCTTTGAGAAAAGAAGTTTTTTGCCCTTCAATTTTGTGGCCTATCCATTGAAAAATCCAGGTAATGATGAATACGGACAGATAAACTACCCAGGATTGCTTTCCAAAACTTATGTTGGTAAGATAAATGAAATGCTCCATAACAAGCATTACAGCAAGCATTACTACCGCGATCTTAAAAGAAAGCCTGATATAAAATAAAGTAATCAGAAGAATCACTATAAGGCTTACAATACTGACGCATCCGAAATAGGAAGCACAGAAATGAGGTGCGGGAATCAGGGAGGCAAACCCCAGAATCGTCCAGAAAATCAGAGGTACACAAATCCAGTGAATGAACTTGTTGGTAGGATTTCTATGGCTTTTACTGTATTCGGCAAATAATAGATCAACCTTTCTCATACTGACAGAAAATTGGATTGATGCTAAAATAATAAAATTTTGTAATCACTGGTAAGATTGCTTACATTTGCCCTATGTCTGCCTTAGAAAAGTTCGGAGTTGATATTTTTACGGAACGCAATATTTTCGAGCGAATAGCCGTTGGTAAGCCTTTTCGTCCCGATAATCCTGCTTTTATCTTTATTAAATCCGGAACCATAAAACTCCGCCAGCATTTCAGTGATCTGGAAGTTTCTGCCAATATGTTTATGGTAACCGACCCCCAAACCATCTATGAAGTGGTGGGAGTGACGGGTGACTTTCAGTCAAGGATGGTCTCCTATAAAAGGGAATTTATTTCAGCATTATCATTAAAGTTTAACCGTCTGATTACCTATCGGTATTTCAGACAGCAGATGAATAAAGGGGTGCCTTTTCCTGAAGATGAAATGGAAGTAGTCTGGAAAAGTGTTAACTTCCTGAAGTATATCCTGGATTCTGATACCGATATGCTCTATAAGAAAGAAATGGTGGAACATCTTTTCTCTGTTTTCTGTTATCAGATGGCGGGAATCATCTCAAAAGAAGACAACAGTTCTATGAATCAGATGTCCAGGCAGGAAGAAATTGTATTTGTATTTCTTACCGATCTTGCTGAACATCATCTTACAGAAAGAACCGTTGAGTTTTATGCCGAAAGGCAGTCAATTACAACCAGACATCTTTCTTCTGTTGTAAAGACCATCACAGGTAAATCTGCAAGTCAGATCATTGCTTTAATTGTCATTAATGAAGCTAAAGTTCTCTTAAACTCTTCCAACAAACCGGTGTCGGAGATTTCATCTATCCTTGGCTTCAGTGATCAATACTCATTTTCTCACTTTTTCAAGAAACATCTGGAAGTAAGTCCTACACAATACAGACATCAGTTCGAAAATTAAAATCTTACATTTGAACATCTTTTTCCAAAAATCAAACATTTGATTGATTTTGTTGTTGACCTAACTTTGCATCTGT
This sequence comes from Chryseobacterium amylolyticum, assembly GCF_051011775.1. Classification (NCBI taxonomy): domain Bacteria; kingdom Pseudomonadati; phylum Bacteroidota; class Flavobacteriia; order Flavobacteriales; family Weeksellaceae; genus Chryseobacterium; species Chryseobacterium amylolyticum. The sequence continues at coordinate 84,955 of NZ_JBPCHX010000004.1, read as the reverse complement.
AAAACAAGGTAAAATGACAAAGAAAATAAAAACAGCACTATCACTTTTGATAGCAGCTTTTCCTGCGCTGTTTTTTTCACAACAGATCAGGCAGATGACCGCAGATGAGGTGGCGGAACTCGCTGTTCAGAATCATCAGCAGCTCAAAGTTTCCGCTCAGAATATTGATATCGCAAAACAGAATACCCATGTTGCAAAACTTCAGAAACTGCCATCAATTACAGCTTCTACAAGCCAGTTCTACTTAGGGGATGCAGTAGCCATTGATAAAGACTTTTCGAATGCTACAAATATTCCGATGCCGCATTACGGAAGTTCTTATGCGGTTCAGGCAACACAACTGATTTTCAAAGGAGGGTTGGTGAATAAGTCTATTGAACTGGCGGGACTCCGTGAGCAGCTTTCCGAGCTTGATCTTGAAAAAAACAAGCAGGATGTTAAATTTCTGGTGATTTCCAATTATCTAGATGTCTATAAAATACAGAACCAGGAAGAAGTGTTTCAGAATAATAAAAAACTGGCTCAGGAACGTCTTAAAAATATCCAGAAATTTTATCAGCAGGGAATGGTGACCAGAAATGAAGTGATCCGTGGAGAACTGGCCATCAAAAATCTGGATCAGGGGATTCTGACCCTTTCTAACAATAAAAAAATCCTTAATTATAATTTAAACATTGCTCTGGGACTGCCTTCAGACACTGAAATTGTTCCCACAGAAAACTTAGAGAACAAAGAATCCGGAATAGGCATGGATTATTATATGAGCCTTGCGCATGAAAGCAACCCTTTGCTGAAATCTGCTCAAAAAAATATTTCGGTAGCAGATAAGAATATAGAGATTATTAAAACGGATAATATGCCTACCGTTGCCGGATTCGGAGGATATACACTGCAAAGACCGATCACTACAAGAAATCCTGTTCTGGATATGTATTCAGGAGGCTGGCAGACAGGAGTTTCTTTAAGCTACAATATAGATGCGCTGTATAAAACGAAAGAAAAAGTAAAATTAGGTGAGCTGCAAAAGAACCAGGCGAATGATGCAATGACTCTGGTACAGCAGAATGTGGATATGGGAGTGAATGCAGCTTATACCAAATATCAGGAAGCAATTCAGCAGGCCGATATCCTGAATGATGCTAAAAGACTGGCAGAAGAAAACTATAAGATTACAGAAGCCAAATACCTGAATCAGCTGGCTGTACAGGCAGAAATGATTGATGCCCAGAACCAGAAACTACAGTCAGAGCTTGATTATGCCAATGCAGAAATCAATGTTCTGTATCAGTATTATAACCTTTTGAAATCTACAGGAACACTTTAATTTTAAAACTGAAAATCAACACAATGGAAAACAAGGAACAAACTACTCAAAATACGGCACCAACTCCTGCAGCATCTAATGCGGAGAATAAAAAAAAGAAAAATAAAACCAATAAAATCAGAGCCATTATTTCCAATATCATCGTTTTTCTGGTGATCGGTTTCGGATTATTCTGGTTAATACGTGATTATTTCCATATCGGGAGCAAAACCTATACAGAAGCAGCTCAGGTAGAAGAATTTATCAATCCTATCAACACCAGGGTTTCTGCTTATATCAAAGAAATAAAATTTATTGAACATCAAAGGGTAAAGAAAGGGGATACGCTGGTAATTTTAGATGACCGTGAAATCCTTACACAGCTTGGGCAGGCTGAAGCAGCCTATCAGAATGCAATGGCTCAAAAAACAGCAACAAGCTCTTCTGTTAATACGGTCTCCAACAATATCAACGTTATGCAGTCTAATATTGCAGGGGCAAAAGCAAGATTATGGAACGCAGAACAGAATTTGAACAGATACAAAAACCTTCTGGCCGCAGAAGCGGTAACCAGACAGCAGTACGATCAGGTAAAAACTGAATATGATGCACAAAAGGCTGCTTATGAGACTTTAGTCAATCAAAAACAATCCGCAAATCTTTCCACTACAGAGGTGAAAAGCAGATTGGGAATAAACGATGCAGAGATTAAAAGAACGAAATCTGCACTGGATATGGCAAAGATCAATCTTTCGTATACCGTTATTACCGCACCTTATGATGGAGTAATGGGAAGGAGAACAATTTCTGAGGGACAATTAATCCAGCCTGGACAACAGGTGGCAACAATCGTTCTGAACGGTCAGAAATGGGTAACAGCCAACTTCCTGGAAAGCCAGATGCCGAATATCAAAATCGGTGAGAAGATTTCCATGACTGCTGATGCTTTAGGCGGGAAAAAATTCGAAGGGGTAGTGACTGCCGTTTCAGCGGCTACCGGATCAAGATATTCAAGTGTTCCGACAGATAATTCTACCGGAAACTTCATTAAAGTACAGCAGAGAATTCCTGTAAGGATAGAGTTTACGGCTTCCAATAAAAAAGAAGATCTGGATAAACTGAGTGCAGGAATGAATATGAACGTAAATATTAATAAAGACTAAAAGAAGGAAGATCTCAGATTCCAGACAATATGTGTACGGAAAGCTTAGGTTGAACGTTGAAAGTCTGCCATCTGATATCTGAAATCTATTACCTAAAAAATCATGTACAACAAAGGATTATATAGTGACTGGGTGCCGAAACCCGTACAGCTCCTGCTGATTGTATTGCTGCTTGCCGTGGTAATGCCTATCGGCGGAGTTTATACAGGGAATATCAGTTATCTTACAGGTGGCACCGGTGCTATGACGGAGTATTTCATGTGGGCCAATTATGCGACCACCATAGGAATGGGAGCCTGCATGCCCATCGTTTTAAGAATGAAGATGAGGTTCAAAGTGAGAGATAAAATGGTAGCTTTACTGGTAATTCTCGCATTTCTGAACTTTGTGAATGCAACAACCTTACAGCCTATGGTTTTCGTATTTACCTCTCTGCTTATCGGGTTTATGAAAATGATGGTTACCATAGAACTCTTTCTTCCGCTGATGATGATGATCGGAAACCGGGGCATGTTTTACGGGCTGTTTTATACATTTGTCCTGGTGATGAATCAGGTAGCAACGTATTATGCTGCTGAAGTGGCTGTTTCTTATAACTGGCAGCAGTTTTATATCCTGACATCCGTGTTGTGTATGATACTGGCACTGATTCATTGGATTTTTATGCATGACAAGTATTTTGCTTTGAAAGTTCCTTTACATTATATCGACTGGCTGAGTATTCTGCTTTTTGTTTCCACGTTTATGTTTTCAGCGTACGTATTTTCTTTTGGGAAACAACAGGACTGGCTGAACTCCGGCAATATCATCAATGCCGGCATTGCAGCGTTTGTAAGCTTTGCATTGCTTACCATTCGTCAGCTGACATTAAAGAGACCTTATCTTTCCTTTAAAATATTTTCAAAAAACAATGTACAGCACGGTTTATTTATGCTACTGTGGCTGGGAATGTTTTTAGGCACCGCATCTATTCAGAATACATTTGCAGTAGGCGTTTTAGGATACGACTCCGTGACCAATGCAAAGCTGAGTATGATGATGATTCCCGGAATTATTATAGCCGGAGTGATTGCTGTTTTCTGGTTTAAAAAAGAGAAACCTTTGAAAATGTTTATCTTTTCAGGTTTTGCTGCCATGATGGGATATACCATTATCATGTACTTTTCAATGGTTCTTGAATTTAATTATGACAACTGGTATCTACCGATGCTTCTGAAAGGCTACGGAATGTGTTCACTGTTTATCTCAGTCTGGTTTTATACGCTGGATAAACTTGAAATGGATGATATGCTGGCAGCAATCGGACTTGTACTGGTTTGGAGAACATTCCTTGCGGTGGGTGTTTTTTCAGCAATATATTCCTGGTTTCAATACCGTTTTCAGGTAATGGGAGTTGGAGATCTTGCCGTGTATATGGATGGAATGACGATTACTCCGCAGCATGTAGTCTCCAACATGAAAACCATTCAACTGAATGCGATTATTATAGCCGGTAAAAAACTGTTTGGATACATTATTCTGGCTGGTACCGGAGTATTGGTGTATGTGCTTACCCATCATTTCGGCAGGGAACGCTTCCAGTACTTAAGATTTATAAGAGTTCTTGGCGGTAAATCTGTTATCGCCAGAAGGAGACTTCGTGAAAGAAAAAAATTATTGGAAGAAATAAAAGATGCAGCTGGTCCTGCAGTATAAAAATAACCTTGTTTTTCACAGTAAAATCCTGGTCCTTTGTTGGGCTGGGGTTTTACAATTTTGGCAGGGAAGCCGGATGCCGGAAGAGGGAAGTGATAAACACGGTTTATAGTTTGTGTTATCTCAAAAAAAGTATTGTAACTTCTATCAATTACAGGTCATAAATAACCTCCAGCTCCCGTCTTCCACCATCCATCTTTTTAAAAAGCTGAAAAATTTCATCACTTCTTATTTTTATTCTTTCTAAATAAGAATTATCTTTGCGGCATTATAAACGTTGAATAGAAAGAATGAAAAAGCAGTACGCGTTCATAGGTCTTTTAGTTTCTGGAATGATGTTTTCCCAGACAGTTAAAGATTCTATTGCCTCTAAAGGTATTGAAGATGTGGTGATCGTAGCCTCCAGAAAACCTACAAAGATTTCAGAAGTTCCCGGAACGGTTTGGGTAGTACAGAAAGAAAAGATCCGGGAGCAGGCCAAAAGCGGAGTTCCTATCAAAGAAATGTTGTCAATCCTGATTCCCTCTATGGATATCGGCCCACAGGGAAGAACCAATTACGGACAGAATATGAGAGGACGCTCTGCACTCGTAATGATTGATGGGGTTTCTCTGAACAGTATCCGTGCCATAAGCCGTCAGCTGGATGCGATTGATCCTTTTAATATCGAAAGAATTGAGGTGCTTTCAGGGGCAAGTTCAATTTATGGAGGTAATGCTACCGGCGGAATTATCAATATTATCACAAAGATACCTTCCAAAAAAGGGATCAGTGGAGAGACAGAACTTGGGGTGCGTACAGGATTTATGGGGAAAGATGACCACGATTTCCGTGCCGCTCAGTCTATTGCCGCCAAAGGGGATAAGTTCTTCGGAAGACTGGGAATAGCTTATCAGCAGAACGGTGGAGTATATGGTGCAGATCAGAAACAGCTGTTTACAGATATTACCCAGACAGACCTTCAATATAACCAGTCAGTTGATATCCTGGCAACAGGTGGCTATCAGTTTAACAATAAGCATAAAATAACAGCTTCTGTTCAGTATTACCATTCTAAATTTAATGGGGACAGAAGTTTATATTTGGGTGAAAATTTAAGTGCCTTCACTACAAAAAATCCTTCTTTACTGGAAATGAAAGATGGTTTCTCATCCGATAAAAATGTAGGTACAGAACGTTATATGGCCACAGTCGCCTATAACGGAAATGGTATTTTAGGCGGACAGGACCTGTATGTACAGCTGGCAACCCGCGGCGAAAAATTAGGATTCTATCCATTTCCAGGAAATGTTACTTTACAGACAGGAAAAATACCATACATGTCCTCATCTCAGCAGGATACTTATTATTCCGGGATTAAAGCTTTATTATCAAAATCATGGCGCGGACTGAACATTACCTACGGAGCAGATTTTGATTTTGAAAAATTCGAAGGGACACAATCCGTTTACGATATTGCCAAAACAATGTCCAGTGGAGGTTTGGTCAATGAAACAAAATACAGTCTGGGAAGATATCCAACCAACCATTCGCAGAGCTACGCAGGATATGTTCAGGCAAAATACAACATTCTTCCAAAACTGCAGTTGAATGCAGGAATCCGTTATCAGCATATCAACGTAAAAATGGATGATTTTGTAGGTTCGGAACAGCAAACGCAGGTTGCCATGGGATACGGAAGTTCAGCATCTGCAATTCCAGGTGGTGAAAGCTCTTATAATGTGACATTGGCCAATGCCGGATTATTATACCGGTTTAATGAGCAGCACCAGATTTGGGGAACATTTTCCCAGGGAGCAAGCTTGGCAGATCCTGCTAAGTTTTATGGGATCGGTCAATATAAACTTGTAGGGACCAACTGGGATGTCGTATCCAGTATCAATGTGAAAGAACAGCCTTTGCAGGCGATTAAAACAAATCAGTTTGAGGTAGGATACCGTGTCAACAGAGGCGGTTTAAGAGCACAGGTTGCCGGTTTCCTGAGCAATTCTGATAAAACTGTTGCTGTAGATAAAAAGACGTTCCAGATTCTTGTAAATGATCTGAAATTAAGAAATATGGGAATTGAAGCTGAAGTTTCCTATGCTTTAAACAATGGAGTGTATTTTGGAGCGAGCGGGCTTTTGATCAGATCTGAAGTAGACAACAAAGGTGAATGGCAGAAACAGGAGATTTATAATGCTTCTCCTTCAAAACTGGTAACCTACATCGGCTATAACATTAAAAACTGGTCATTCAGATTCCAGTCTCTGCAGAATTTCAAACAGAAAGATGAGCTTAATAATGTGGTGGAAGGCTACAATACTTCAGACCTGATGATAGGATACAGGTTCAATTGGGGTAAATTCAATCTGGGAATCCAGAATATATTTAATACAGACTATCAGACGATATGGAGCAAGCGTTCCCAGGTTCTATACACTACTTACGGACTTCCGGAATTGTTTAATTACAAGGGAAGAGGAAGAACATTCAACCTTTCTTATACTTTTGAATTTTAAATGAGGAAGGTAAAAATCCTGATGTAAATAAGTATTTCAAATCCGGTTTCCAAAGAATATCGGAAACCGGATTTGAATATGAATCTTTGATTCAGCCTGTAACTCGTAATCCACATTAAAAACTTTGAACTTTGCACCCTGAAGACCTATCTTTGCACTTATGAAAGATTTAATGGGCAGAGCGATCTGGGATTACTACTACAATGAAAATCCGGAGGATTTGCAGACTGAAACGTCAATTTCCGAGCTGGATGAGCTTCCTGTGGATTATTTATTCCGGGATTTTGAAGAAATGAATGATATAGAGCAGAAAGCACTGCAGTTATCCGAAGGGAAGGTTCTGGATATTGGTGCAGGAGCAGGTGCTCATTCGTTATACCTTCAGAATGAAAGAAATCTTGATGTAACGGCATTGGATATTTCACCCAAATCTGTTGAGGTTTGTAAGCTGAGAGGAATTAAAAAAGCATTTTGTGAAAATATGCTTGACTTTTCCGGTGGAACCTTTGATACGATCTTATTGCTGATGAACGGTACCGGGGTTTTTGAAAGCCTGGCAAAAATTGATGCTTATCTTCAGAAGCTGCATACCTTATTAAATGATACAGGACAGATCCTGATTGACAGCACGGATATCCTTTATATGTTCGACCGTGATAAAGATGGCGGTGTCTACATTCCTGCAGGTGGATATTATGGTGAACTGGATTATGTGGTTCATTATAAAGGTGAATCTGAAGAACCGATTACCTGGCTGTATCTTGACTTTAATACTTTGAAAAATGCTGCCACAAATAATGGTTTTAAAATAGAAAGAGTTTTGAAGGATGAAGATTCTTACCTGGCAAAGCTTACTAAAAAATAACCGGAAAACCACTCGGGATAATTGATGATAATTGCTAACATTATCAGAGAAAGAATACCCGGGAAAATATACGAAGCAGCTCTGTAGGGTAGCTTTTTTGGTGTAAATAATACCCAGAATACCAGTAAAAGTAAAGCACCTACAGCAGCCATGAAAAATTCCGGACTTTTTCTGTAAGTAAAAAAGCCTTGTGTGCTTTCCTTGTAGATAAGAGGAACTAGAAAATTCTGAAAAGGCAAAAAGGTACCCCCGAAAATAAATGTCAGAATTGCTGCTCCATATTTTTTAAGCTTAATAAAATTAAGTCCTAATAATAAAGCTCCGGGAACAGTGCCAAAAATTCCGCCGATCAGTAAAATAAGTTCTCTAGGAAAAAGTTTGATAGCATTTGCATCTTCAGTAATATGGTCTTTCCAAAGCTCATGTTCTTCTGAAAGTTTTGCTTCCTCTTCTTCCTTTTTGTGCTGAATCAATTGCTGAACAGCTGTCTTTTCCTGCTCACTGAAAACACGCTCTCTTTCTTCCAGAATTTCAAAAGCTACCTGAACGGCTTCAGGAACAAAGCGGTTGCCTTCTTTTAAATATCCCTCTAATTCCTGATTGGAAAGTTTTCTTAACACACTTTTATTGACCATAACTATTATTTAAAAGAAAGGCTGCTTCTAGTGAAACAGCCTGTTATCTTTATAAGGATTTTATTATCCGATCTCAATCCCGTTTTCAACATTGCTGTCGTCCGGTGTTACGAAAGATAATTTTCCGTCTGGTTTTGTTGTTAATAATAACATTCCCTGAGACTCAATTCCTCTGATCTTTCTTGGAGCAAGGTTCAGAAGGATCATTACCTGCTTCCCGATAACCTCTTCAGGTGTGAAGCTTTCTGCAATACCGGAAACAACAGTTCTTACATCTACTCCTGTATCTACAGTAAGCTTAAGTAATTTATCTGCTTTTTCTACTTTTTCAGCTTCAATAATCGTTGCTGTTCTAAGATCTATTTTAGTAAAGTCTTCAAACGTGATCTCCTCTTTCATAGGGTTTGCGTTAGGGTTTGTTTTTTTATTGTTTTGTTTTGTGTCTTCCAGCTTTTGGATCTGAGCTTCGATGACGTCGTCTGAAATCTGAGAGAATAAAATTGGAGCATTAGCCATTATTGGGTGACCCGCTTCAATTAATACTTTTGAGTTTTCAATTTCAGTCCATCCTTTTTGCTCAACATTAAAAATTTCATAGAGCTTTTGAGCTGTAAAAGGCAAGAATGGTTCAGCTAAATTTGCTAGAGCAACTGAAATCTGAGCTCCAATAAATAATGTATTCTTGGTTTTCTCAATATCATTTTTAACAGTTTTCCAGGGTTCTTCATTCTGTAAATACTGGTTTCCAAATCTTGCAAGATTCATGAATGCTGTTAAAGCATTTCTGAATTCATAATTTTCAAGGAAGTTTCTAATTTCAACAGCTCTTTTACTGATTTCTTCTAATTCGGGAGCATTAATATCTCCTTCAGGAACTTTTCCTTCAAAGTTTTTATTAATTAATACAGCAACACGATTAATGAAGTTACCAAAAATATTAGCTAATTCAGAATTATTCTTAGTCTGGAAATCTTTCCATGTAAAGTTATTATCTTTTGTTTCCGGTGCTGATGAAAGCAATGCATATCTCAATACATCCTGCTGTCCGGGGAAGTCTTCCACATATTCATGAGCCCATACCGCCCAGTTTCTTGATGTTGAGATCTTATCGTTCTCAAGATTCAGGAATTCAAAAGCAGGAACATTAGCCGGCATAATATAATCACCGTGCGCCTTCATCATCGAAGGGAAAATAATACAGTGGAATACGATATTATCCTTTCCGATAAAGTGTACCAGATCGCTGTCTTCACTCTGCCAGTAGTCTTTCCAGTCTTTTCCGTTTTTCTCTGCCCATTCTTTGGTGAAAGAGATATACCCGATAGGAGCATCAAACCATACATATAATACTTTTCCTTCAGCATTCGGAAGCGGAACCGGAACTCCCCAGTTCAGGTCTCTGGTCATGGCACGAGGCTTAAGACCGTCATTCAGCCATGATTTAACCTGTCCGTAAACGTTGGGTTTCCAGTCATCTTTGTGGCCTTCAATGATCCATTCGTTTAAGAAATCTTCGTATTCATTTAATGGCAGGTACCAGTTTTTTGTTTCTTTAAGGATAGGAACATTGCCGCTAAGCATTGATTTCGGATTGATCAGCTCAGAAGGAGAAAGGGTAGTACCACATTTCTCACACTGGTCTCCATAAGCGTTTTCATTACCGCAATTAGGACAAGTTCCTACAATATAACGGTCAGCAAGGAACTCGCCGGCCTGCTCATCAAAATACTGTTCAGAAACTTCTTCAGTGAATTTTCCTTTTTCATATAAAACCTTGAAGAAATCCTGACTGGTTTCATAATGCTTTTTAGACGTTGTTCTTGAATATTCATCAAATGAAATTCCCAGATCAGAAAAAGATTTTTTAATGATCCCGTGATATTTGTCAACGATATCCTGAGGGGTTACCCCTTCTTTTTTGGCTCGTATGGTAATAGGAATCCCGTGCTCATCTGAACCACAGATAAACGCTACATCTTTTCCTAATCTTCTCTGAAATCTTGCGTAAACATCCGCAGGAATATAAACACCTGCCAAATGTCCTATATGAACCGGACCGTTTGCATAAGGCAATGCTGCCGTAATCATCTTTCTGTTTGACATTTATAGTAAAGTTTTGACTGCAAAGATAAGGAATATCTGTTGAATACCGCTATTGGTGGTGGTGTTATGATACAGAATGCAGATTTTAAAGCTTAAACTTAAAATAAAGTTAAACAATTGTTTAACATTTTCCTAAATTGAAATAAATAGTATGCAAAGCATAAGACGTTGTAAAATATTGTATCTTAAAAAACTAGCTAAAACGGGTTTCGTAATATACATAATTTTAACTAAAATTATATTAAATTTATAATAATTCTAATTTTTTTTTAAATTGCAAGCCTGGCTTTAGGCTAAAATATGACTGAAAACGAAACTATAAAAAAAATAAGATTGTGAAGAATTTTACAACAGTATTAAAAATCGCGCCCGCTTTTTTACTGGCCAGTACAGTAATGCATGCGCAGAAAAAGGACTCTGTTCCTCAGGAGAAGAAAATTGATGAGGTTGTACTGATCGGGTATGGAAAGCAGAAAAAATCTGATCTTACCGGTTCCATAACTTCTGTTACAGCGAAAGACTTCAACGGAGGAGCTACGTCTGCAGGGCAGCTTATACAGGGTAAAACACCAGGGGTGCAGATTACCAATAACAGTGGGGCGCCGGGTTCGGGTACAAAAATCAGAATCAGGGGTACTTCTTCTTTAAGTGGAGAGAACTCTCCTTTGATTGTAATTGACGGTGTTCCTCAGGACTTTGTAGGAATGAACGGGGTGTCAGATCCTTTATCATTAATTAATCCGAATGATATTGAAACATTTGATATCCTTAAGGATGCTTCTGCCACCGCAATTTATGGTAACAGGGCCTCTAATGGTGTGATCCTCGTTACAACCAAGAAAGGGACAGCAGGAAAGTTCAAGTTGAACTTTTCAACGGTGACTTCAGTTTCTACTAAAATGGGAAAGGTGGATGTATTAAATGCTCAGGAATTCAGGGATTTTGTTAATACATATGCGCCTGCTGGTTATAAAACGAAACTTGGAAATGCCAATACCGACTGGCAGGATCAAATTTACCAGGCAGCTTGGGGTACCGATAATAATGTAGCTCTTTCCGGAGGTATTAAAGGTCTCCCATACCGTTTATCATTGGGGTATAACGAACAGAATGGTATTGTAAAATCAAATTCTTTCCGCAGAACTTCTGTGGGGCTGAATTTAAATCCTAAATTCTTTGACAATCATTTATCAGTGAATGTAAATGCAAAAGGTACATTTACAGATAACAGATTTGTAGATGGAGAAGTAATTAAGGCGGCTACGTATTTTGACCCTACACAACCGGTATACTCAGGTAATTCTAATTATGGCGGCTATTATGAATGGCTGGATCCGGGATCTGCAACAGGATATAATGTAAACGGTAATAAAAATCCACTTGGGCTGATTAATGGTATCAGGGATGTTTCTTCCGTAACCAGAGGATTGGGGAATATTCAGTTAGATTATAAATTTCACTTTCTTCCTGATCTTCACTTTAATGTAAATGCCGGATATGATTATACAAAAAGTGAGGGACACAAGTTTAAAGATGGCAATCTGAGAGCGGGTTTTGAAGATAAAGGAAGCTCAAATTTCTATTCTATGGAAAAGAAAAACAAGCTTTTGGAAACTTACTTTAATTATGTGAAAAATATCAATGCTATCAATACAGGTGTAGATATTACAGCAGGATATTCTTACCAGGATTTTAATATTTCAATCCCTGGAGCGATAACCTATAGAGGAAATGGTACAACACTACCTCCTGATTTGGATTTTAAAACACAGAATACTCTGATTTCCTTCTATGGAAGAGCTATTTTTACTATAGCCAATAAATATATTATTTCAGGATCAGTTCGTAAAGATGGTTCTTCAAGATTCTTTAACGGAACGAGAGATAATGTATGGGGAGTATTCCCGGGAGTTTCATTAGCATGGAAGCTGAATGAAGAAAATTTCATCAAAAATATCTCCTCAATCAGTACATTAAAACTAAGAGCAGGATGGGGTAAAACAGGACAGCAGGAACTGCCGGCGTTGGGAATTAATGGTAATAAACCTAATAACTACCCGGCATTTGCAGCCTATAATCCTAGTTATCCCGGAGCGGGTTACCAGTTCGGAAATGAATTCTATTTTATGTTCAGACCTGCTAACTATAATCCAAACCTTACCTGGGAAACAACTACTACCAAAAACTTAGGATTAGATTTCGGTTTTAATAAAAATCGAATTACCGGGTCGATAGATGTTTTCAGAAAAGATACCAAAGACCTTCTTGTATATGCTGACGAACCTGCAGGAGGTTTAAGTAATGCAAGCTGGCAGAACGTTGGAGATATGAAAAACGAAGGGATTGAAGGAAGTATTACTGTAATTCCGGTTAAAAATCAAAATACAACCTGGGAAGTAAGTTTTAATGCTACTCATTACAAGCCTGTAATTACAAAGCTTAAAGACAGGGCTGATGAATCATTCAATATGGAAGTGGGAGGAATTGAAGGAGGTTCCGGAAACAGGATTCAGGCTCATGCAGTAGGGTATGCACCAAATTCATTCTGGGTGTATCAGCAGGTTTATGATACCAATGGAAAACCGGTTGACGGGGCTTATGTAGACAGAAACGGAGATGGGGTAATCAATACAAAAGATATGTATTATTACAAATCTACCACACCTGATGCCATTTTAGGTTTCTCTACCAAAGTATCTCATAAAAACTGGGATTTTGCATTAAGTGCAAGAGCAGTATTAGGAAATTATGTTTATAATAACGCTGCATCCAACAGCTCGCTGCAGTCAGCATCCACAAATGAATACCTTCAGAACGTATTTGCAACAGCACCACAGTATCAGTTTTCTGTTCCTCAGTATAAATCAGATATTTACGTTGAGAATGCATCATTCCTGAGATTAGATAATATCAATATCGGTTATAATTTTGGTGAAGTCTTTTCTAAAGGAAGCAATCTGAAAGTCTACGGAATGGCACAGAATGTTTTTGTTATTACTAAGTATTCGGGAGTAGACCCTGAAGTTTTTGGTGGAATAGACAATGGTTATTATCAGATGCCTAGGATTTACTCTTTAGGCTTTAACTTCCAATTTTAAATAAGAATTCAATGAAACTAAATAAAATTAAACTTAAAAATATAGTATTGCCACTTTCAGCAGTATTTTTATTGACAGCAACTTCTTGTGTTAAAGATCTTGAAAGAGAACCTATTACAGATGTTACTTCAGCCAGTATTTATAAGGATTTTGCCAACTATAAAAATGTTTTGGCTAAACTTTACGGAGGTCTTGCTATGGGAGGTCAGATTAGTGGAGACGGAGATCAACCGGATAGTGATATTAATGGAATCAATGGTGGTTTTTCTCAGTATACAAGATTAATGTACACTTTGAATGTAGTGACAACCGATGAAGCAGTCATAGGATGGAATGACGGAAATCTTCATACTATGCACAAGATGACATGGGATGCTTCCAATGAGTTTATTGCTGCCATGTATTATAGAATATATACAGAAATTGCTTTTTGTAATGAGTTCTTAAGAAATGTTACAGATGAAAAATTAGCATCCAATAATATTACTGGAGACAATCTGACTCAGGCAAAATTGATGAGAGCAGAAGCACGTTTCCTGAGGGCCCAGTCATACTACCATGCGATTGACATGTTCGGAAATGTTCCTTTTGTAGATGAATCATACTTACCGGGATCTGTCAATCCGCCACAAAGGATAGAAAGAAAAGCATTATTTAATTATATAGAGTCTGAATTACTTGCTATAGCAGGAGAGTTAAAGGATCCTAAAACAAATGAGTATGGCAGAGCAGATAAAGCTGCTGTTTGGGCACTGTTGGCAAAATTATATTTAAATGCAGAAGTATATACGGGAACCCAAAGAAATACAGACTGTATTACATACTGTAACAAAGTGATTGCAGCAGGATATTCTTTAAAACCGAAATATGATGATCTGTTTCTTGCTGATAATAATATCAATAACCCGGAGCAGATTTTAAGCGTAAATTTTGACGGTATCAATACACAAACCAATGGGGGGACAACTTATCTTGTCCATGCTGCAATAGGTGGTGATATGAAAGCTGCTGACTTTGGAGTGAATGGCGGATGGAGTGGCTTAAGAACTACAAAAGCATTTGTTGGACTGTTTCCAACTAATGGAAGTGATAAAAGAGGAAGGTTCTTTACTGCCGGACAGAATTTAGAAATTAATGATCTAGGATCATTCACAGATGGTTATGCTTTTATCAAATTTAAAAATGTTAAAAGTAACGGATCTGTTGGTGCTCATACCAACTGGGTTGAAGCTGATATCCCGTTATACCGTTTAGCTGACATCTATCTGATGTATGCTGAAGCTGTGTTGAGAGGAGGCGCTGGCGGTAATCAGGCAACAGCAATTGGTTATATTAACCAGCTGAGACAACGTGCTTATGGAGATACAAGCGGAAACGTTTCTTCTATCAATCTGAATTTCATTTTAGATGAGAGAGCCAGAGAATTATCCTGGGAAATGACCAGAAGAAGTGATCTTATCCGTTTCAACAAGTTTACAACAGGAGATTATTTATGGCCATGGAAAGGAAATGTGAAAAATGGTAAAGCCGTAGAAAGCTATAGAAATCTTTTCCCGATCCCAGCGAAAGATATTGTAGCCAATCCTAATCTGATTCAGAATCCTGGATATTAATTTAAAATCCTGTTAAAAATGAAAAATTTGTTCAAAATATTAGCCTTAGTTTTTACCGGACTACTAGTTTTTTCCTGTGAAAAAGATGAAGATCAGGCGGTTATTAATGAAACATCAGCAGGTAAAATATCAGCTGATAAAAGCGCGGTTATCCTTAATGAGCTTAATGCCAATGATGCCATAATCACTTTTACATGGACCAAACCCACCTTCAATATTGCTGTAGTTCCTACTCAAAAAGTAGAATTCGGAATCAAAGGTGATGGCTTCAAAAAAAGTGCGGTCATAGATTTTTCGAATGATTTGACATCAGGTGTTGTAACTAACGCAGCAATGAATGCCGCAATGTTTTCTATCGGGGCAGTTCCAGATGTAGTAAACGATATCGAGGTAAGATTGAAAACCTCTGTAGGATCAGCAGCTTTTTACTCTAATGTAATCGCGCTTAAAGTAACACCTTATACTCCAAATCCGGATTTGGTATATCCTAAGATCAATGTTCCTGGTAGCTATGCTGGAGCAGCTGGTTATGCAAACTGGACTCCGGCCAACTCACCGAATTTGTTTTCTCCTGGAAAGAATGACGAATACAGAGGATTTATTTGGATCAATACTGTTGCTGGTACTGAGGATGGAAAATATAAATTTGCGATCAACCAGGACTGGCCGGGAAATAAAGGTGATGATGGAACCAAGACAGGAAAACTGAAAGCGGATGGAGATAATATAAAAGCGCCAGCTGCAGGAACGTACTATATTAAGGTAAATTGGGCTGCAAATACCTATTCTTCAGTTTTAGCAAACTTCGGAGTTATCGGGGATGCAACACCTACGGGATGGGGATCGGATACGGATTTTGTATACAATCCTGCAACCAAAACGTTTGTGATCAATTCAATTGCATTATCCAATACCGGAGTATTTAAATTCAGAGCCAATGATGATTGGGCAATGAAGTTCCAGCCAAAAGATGCAGATCAGACTTTGGTTTCCGGAACAGCTGTTCAGTCTTATTTAAGTTCAGAGAATACAGTAACAGGAGATCCTGCATATAAAGTTTCGCAGGCAGGAAATTATAAAATTGAACTGGATTTACACAATTCAGCATACTACAAATTAACCGTTACTAAATTGTAAATCAAACTAAACTAAAAATAAAGCAAAGTGCTGCTTTACCGCAGCACTTTATTTTTTAAGTTAATAAATAGTCATTATGAAGAAAATTACAGTTGGAGCACTTTTGCTCTCAATGATGTTTACAGGTGTGAAAGCCCAATCTTTAAAATCTCCGGATGGGAAGTTCGAAATGAATTTCCAGCTGAAAGGAGGAATACCTTACTACAACCTGAAATACAATGGTGCGGTAGTGGTTGAAGATTCTAAATTGGGATTGCGATTATTTAAAGACACAGCTATAAAATTCGCTTCTGAGATTGCCAAACCAGAAGATGCAAAATACGATCTGAACAACGGTTTTGCAAAGACAGATGAAAAAAGAGATTCCAAAAATGAAACCTGGCAGCCGGTTTTAGGGGAAAAGAAAAATTATATCAACCATTATAATGAGCTGGCAGTTACCTTGAATCAGGCTTCTACGGACAGAAGTATTGTGGTAAAGTTCAGATTATTTAATGATGGGCTTGGATTCCGGTATGAATTCCCGCAGCAAAAAAATCTTAACTATTTTGTGATCAGAGAAGAAGATTCTGAAATCGATTTTCCTACCGATATGAAGGCATGGTGGATCGTGGCAGATTATGACTCTCAGGAATATCAGTACCAGGAAACAAAAGTATCCGAGATTCCTGCAAAATGGGATAAAGCATATGATGCAAATGCCTCCCAGGCATTGGTGAAAAACGCAGTTCAATCTCCGTTGATGCTTAAAAAAGAAGGAAAAGAACCTTTGTATATCAACGTTGCTGAAGCAGCTGTATTGGATTATCCGGCTTCTCATCTTGAAGTAGATGCGCAGAATTTTAAATTCAAAACCCACTTAACAGCTGACAGACAAGGAGCGAAAGGATATATTCAGACCCCATCGGTAACTCCGTGGAGAACAATTATTGTAGCGCCGAAAGCAGAGCAGGTAATGGATTCCAAAATGATCTTTAACCTTAATGAGCCTACAAAATATACCGACACTTCCTACATTCATCCTACAAAATACATGGGTGTCTGGTGGGAAATGATTATCGGAAAATCACAGTGGGCGTATTCTACTGCTGAAAATGTTCATTTAGGTAAAACAGATTTTACAAAGCTGACTCCAAACGGAAAACATGCAGCCAACAATACTAAAGTTAAGGAATATATTGACTTTGCAGCAGAAAACGGATTTCAGGGATTACTGATCGAAGGTTGGAACATCGGTTGGGAAGACTGGTTCGGACATTCAAAAGAATTCGTTTTCGATTTCATTACACCTTACCCTGATTTTGATATCAAAATGTTGAATGAATATGCCCATTCAAAAGGGATTAAGCTGATCATGCACCACGAAACTTCAGGTTCTGCAACGAACTATGAGAGATGGGCAGACAAAGCGTTCCAGACAATGAAAAAATATGGATATGACGCCGTGAAAACCGGATACGTAGGAGATATCATTCCTAGAGGAGAACATCATTATTCTCAATGGACCATTAATCATTATTATAGAATTGCTGAAAAAGCAAATGACTATAAAATCATGGTTAACTCACATGAATCTGTACGTCCTACAGGAGAAAGCCGTACCTATCCGAACTATATTTCTGCAGAAGCAGCCCGTGGAACAGAGTATGAAGCATTCGGAGGAAATAAGCCTGATCACCAGACGGTTCTTCCTTTCACAAGATGGATGGGAGGCTCTATGGACTATACACCGGGAATTTTCCAGACGAAGCTGGATTATTACTTCCCCGGAGATAACCGTTTTGTAAAAACTACACTGGTAAAACAGCTGGCGCTTTATGTAACCATGTATATGCCGCTTCAGATGGCTGCGGATCTTCCTGAGAACTACAAAAAACATATGGACGCATTCCAGTTTATCAAGGATGTGGCAGCAGATTGGGATGATACAAAAATCCTGGCCGCTGAACCTGGTGATTATGTGGTGACAGCAAGAAAAGCAAAAGGTACTGAAAACTGGTTTGTGGGAGGTATTACCGATGAAAATAAACGTGACTATACAGTAGACTTCTCATTCCTGGATAAAGGAAAGAAATATGAAGCAACAATCTATGAAGATGGAAAAGACGCTGATTATATCGATAATCCTCAAAGCTATAACATCTACAAGAAAGAGATTACAGGTAAATCAAAAATTAATTTTAAAATGGCAAGAAGCGGCGGTTTCGCAATTTCTATCAAGCCGGTAAAATAATTTTTAAAATACACTAAGGTGCCCCGGTTCATTGATTTTTTAATGTTCCGGGGTATTTTTTAGTTATTTATCCTCTGCCTGTTGAATGAGTTGGGGATATTGCTCCTCAGATGCGGATAACTGTTCTTTTACCTGAACCGGAATCTGAACTTTTTTCTTTTCTTTATATTCTTTCTGATACTGTTTCACCGTTTTTCCGGTTCCGTCATGCCGCCATCCCGGTGAATAAAAAAGGTACTTGATACGATCTTTGAAAGAAATCCCCGGCTGTCTGAGATCTTTTCCTATTCTCCGCCATTCATAGAATAAGGTAGTTGCCGGATCTTTTGACTCCATTTTAGGATAAATACCGTATTTTACAGGAACTTCAGGATCTTCTTTTTCAAATGTCCCGAAAATTTTATCCCAGATGATCAAGCCCATTCCCATATTACGGTCCAGATATTTGATATTACACGCATGATGTACCCTGTGATGAGACGGAGTAACAAGGATATATTCCAGAAATCCCATATTTTTAATGGATTGCGTATGAACAAAAGTACCATAAATCTGTATGGAAGAATAAGCCACCAGAATATGCCATGGATGAAAGCCCATAAACGCTAACGGAGAGAAAAACAGATATCTGTATAATGGCTGAAAGACAGGACTTCTGAATCCCGTGCTGATGTTGAAATAATCAGAATTATGATGTGTAATATGTACCGCCCAGAAAACTCTGGAATGATGATCTACATAATGATGAACATAATACGCAAAGTCCTGGGCGAGGAATACTGCAATCCAGTACCATATTCCCTCTTGCCAGTCGAAAAGCCGGTGCTGGTAAAAAAACATCATAACGAATAAGGAAAAACCTTTCATGATAATGTCTAATCCGTAATTAAGCAAGGCGAACAGGACGTTTGTTGCGACATCTTTGGTTTCATAGATTTTTTCCTTATTAAAGTGGCTGTAAGCCATTTCTATGAAAATAATAGCAGCAAACACAGGGATGGTCCAGGTGTAAACAACATCCGGCCCCTCTGTTTTGAACATATTACTGAAATCTAACATTTTTTCTATAAAACTAAAAATAAAAAGGAGTTAAAACTCATTTTAAATATGAATTTTTTGTAAAAAAGTTAATTATTCTTTGTGGAATTCGAAATGAAGATGTTTAATCTTGACATTTCATAGGATTGAAGATCAAAAAACAGGGTTTCCTACATATTTTTGAATGTGTATATGAAAATTTAATGCTAAATTGAACACTAATATGAAGACAATATATGCAGCATTCGCCCTTTC
Organism: Chryseobacterium amylolyticum; assembly: GCF_051011775.1. Classification (NCBI taxonomy): domain Bacteria; kingdom Pseudomonadati; phylum Bacteroidota; class Flavobacteriia; order Flavobacteriales; family Weeksellaceae; genus Chryseobacterium; species Chryseobacterium amylolyticum. The sequence goes on along the minus strand of NZ_JBPCHX010000004.1, from coordinate 65,316 downwards.
GATAGCTTCTTTAGCTTTTTCCCAGAAAAATCTGGAAAGAGTGGAGCCGGCTTTCTGGTGGAAAGGGATGAAAAATCCTGAACTTCAGATTCTTGTTTACGGGAAAGAAGTAGCCAATCACGAGATTGCGCTTTCAGATGGAGTACAGATCAAAGACATCCGGAAAGTGGATAATCCCAATTATGTTTTTGTTACAGTGGATACCAATGAAATAAACGTCCCGAAGTTTATTATCAATATTAAAAAAGATAAAAAGAATCTTGGATCATATACCTATGAATTAAAACAAAGGAATCCCGGATCTGCCAACCGCGAGTCTTTTACTTCAAAAGACTTCATGTATCTGATCATGCCGGACCGCTTTGCCAATGGCGATGAAAAGAATGATTCAAAACCGGAACTTACTGAAAAGGCAAACCGAAGCCTACCCAATGGCAGACATGGAGGAGATCTTCGCGGAATTATCAACAACCTTGATTATATTCAGAATCTGGGTGCAACAGCGGTGTGGCTTACTCCTGTGAATGAAGATAACGAAAAAGTATACTCCTATCATGGCTATGCCCAAACCGATCTGTATAAAATTGATGGCCGCTACGGAACCAATGAAGATTATAAAACATTATCCCAGGAGCTGAATAAAAGGAATATGAAGCTGGTGATGGATTATGTAACCAATCACTGGGGCGGATCACACTGGATGATCAAAGATCTGCCTTCCAAAGACTGGATACACTGGTTTGATGAAGGAGAAAAAGGATTTAAACGTTCCAACTATAAAACAACCACACAGTTTGATACCAATGCCTCTGATATTGATACAAAATATGCATTGGACGGATGGTTTGATACGACCATGCCTGATATCAATCAAAAAAATCCGCTGGTCCTGAAATACCTGATTCAAAATGCAATCTGGTGGATCGAATATGCTGAACTGGGAGGATTCCGTGTAGATACTTATCCCTACAATGATAAAGAAGCCATGGCAAAATGGGCTAAAGCAATTACTGATGAATATCCGAAATTCAATATTGTAGGAGAAACCTGGCTTTATACGGCTGCGCAGATTGCCGCCTGGCAGAAAAATTCAAAGATCGGAGCGATAGAAAATTATAATTCAAACTTACCATCGGTGATGGATTTTATGCTCTTTGAAAATATGCCTAAAGCTCTTAAAGAAAAAGAAAGCTGGGATAAAGGGATGATCAGAATTTATGACTCCTTTACCAGCGATTTCCTGTATCCGGATATCAATAATACTTTGGTCTTCTTTGAAAATCATGATACCGAAAGATGGAATGAAATCTTTAACGGGAGTCCGGAAGCTTACAAAATAGGACTTGCACTAATCTCAACGGTAAGAGGAATTCCACAAATCTATTACGGATCAGAAATAGGAATGCGTGGAAATAAGAAAAAAAGAGGAGATGCAGATATAAGAAAAGATTTTCCTGGAGGCTGGAAGTCAGATAAACAGAATGCTTTCAATTCATCTACTCTGACTCAGAAACAGAAAGAATTTTTACGGTTTACTCAAAAATTATTGAACTGGAGAAAAGGTAAGGAGGTAATTCATAGTGGAAAAACTAAAAATTATGTTCCTCAGAAAGGTGTTTTTGTTTATTTTCGATACAATGAAAAAGAAAGTGTAATGGTGGTTATCAATAATAAAAAAGATCAGACATTAGATTTGAAAAGGTTTGCAGAATCACTTAACGGATTTACAAAAGGAAAAGACGTTATTTCAGGAAAAGAGATTTCATTACAAAACAGTATGAACATTCCGGCAAAAACTCCATTGATTATTGAACTTGAAAAATAATTATTATATATGAAAAAACTAACGACTGCTTATACACTGATCCTTTTTTTACTGGGATTTTCTTTACTTACAGCACAGTCGAAAACAGGATTTGAGAAAGAAAAATCGGAAATCAGTACCATGCTTGATACCTTCAATGCAGCTGCGGCAAAGGCAGATTATAATGCCTATTTTAATCTGTTTGCGGATGAATCGACCTTCATCGGAACAGATGCCACCGAAATCTGGGATAAAAAAGCATTTATGGTTTGGGCAAAACCTTACTTCGACAAAAAGAAAACCTGGAACTTTAAAGCTCTTAAAAGAAATATTTATTTCAGTAAAGATGGAAAACTGGCGTGGTTTGACGAATTACTGGATACCCAGATGAAGATCTGCAGAGGCTCCGGAGTGGTAGAGAAAATCAACGGAAGCTGGAAGGTAAAACAATATGTTCTTTCTGTGACGGTTCCTAATGACGTAGTAGATAAAGTCGTTACAGAAAAAGCACCTATTGAAGATGCATTAATTCAAAAACTGAAATCATAATGGCAATAATGATGGGGAAAAATGATACTGGAGCAGCAGGGAAAAGAATAAAACCCGACTTATCGATGCTCCAGATTATTAATATGAGTATGGGATTTATGGGAATCCAGATGGCATTCGGATTACAGAATGGAAATGCAAGCCGTATTCTGGGTAACTTAGGAGCAGATGTTCATGAATTATCCTGGTTCTGGCTGGTGGCTCCTATTACAGGACTCATTGTTCAGCCTGTTATCGGCCATATGGGTGATAATACATGGAGTCCGCTGGGTAGGAGAAAGCCCTATTTCCTGATTGGCGCTGTCTTGTGTGCGATAGGATTGGTTTTACTTCCCAATGCAGCTTCTGTTACTCAGATGTTTGCCGCCAATGCACTTTTGTTGGCCGTAATATTTCTCGCCATGATGGATGCTTCGGTGAATATTGCCATGGAGCCTTTCCGGGCTTTGGTGGGAGATATGCTCCCGAAACATCAGGGAACAATAGGATTCTCAGTGCAAACCATTCTGATAGGAATCGGAGCGGTGTTAGGATCATATCTCCCGGATTGGTTAACAAGAATGGGGATTTCCAATGAAGCACCGGCAGGATTTGTCGCGGATAATGTGATTTATTCCTTTTACATCGGTGCAGCATTGCTTATCATATCAATTCTGTATACCATCATCACAACCAGAGAATATTCTCCACAGGAATTTGCTGATTTTGAAGATGGAAAAGAAGCAGAAAAACAGGAATCTAAATTTTCAGATATTTTTAAAGACTTTGCAGCAATCCCCCCGCAGATGAAAAAGCTGGGAATTGTTCAGTTCTTTTCATGGTTTGCCTTATTTACGATGTGGGTTTTTACAACCAGCGCACTGGCCACCCATCATTTTGGTCTTTCTCCGGAAGATACCCATTCCAAAGCATTTAATGATGCCGGAGATCTCACCGGGAAACTTTTTGGAATGTACAATCTCTGGGCAATTCCGTTTGCCTTTTTATTGACGCCAATTGCTAAAGTTATTGGTAAAAAGCAGACACACGCTTTAGCTTTATTGTGTGGAGGGTTGGGGCTGGTTTCAATGTATTTCATTAAAGATGTCAACAATTTATGGATCTCTATGATCGGATTAGGCTTTGCCTGGGCAAGTATTTTGGCTATGCCTTATGCCATGCTTATTGAGGTCATTCCACAAAGAAAAATGGGCGTTTATATGGGAATATTCAACTTCTTTATTGTGATTCCGCAGATCATCAATGGTCTGTTCGGAGGTCCTGTCGTAAGCGGAATTTTTGGAAAGCAGGCCATGGATTATGTGGTAGTAGGAGGTGTCTGTATGCTCATTGGGGCTATAGTTACCATGATCTTTATTAAATCTGAAGATGAAACCCCTAAGGAAATCGAAGAAGAAATCAAGCAGGTACATTTTTAAAAATTAAATAATTTTAAATATCAATAGGAGCGGGCTTTAGCCCGCTTTTCTTAATTATTCATCAATTGGCTTTAGCCAAAACTTAAAATTTATCCTTCATATACTTATTTGTTTTTTGATCTTAATAATCTCCCGCAGGTTTTCACAGATAACACGGATGTTTGCACGTATTCATACAATGGGTTCAATCCATCAATCTTTAGAAAAAAATATGGGGCATAAAATTTTATCGCAGATAAATTCCTCGCGCCTTAAAACATTATAAAGCTGAAAAAAACGCGTCTTTGTGTATTTTTTTAGCTTTCACAACCCTTTTATTTTTCGCATTCTTGCTGTTTTTACCTCCAAATTTCCTTTCTTAACCTACATCAACTATTTAAACACCTGCATGCCGTACATTTGTATCATAAATAATCACAGAAATGAAAACAGTATATCATAAAGCAGACTCAAGAGGCCATGCCAACCATGGATGGTTAAATTCTTATCATACATTCAGTTTTGCCAACTATCAAAACAGAGACAGAACTCATTTTGGAGTTTTAAGAGTATTAAATGATGACACCGTTTCTCAGGGAATGGGTTTTGGTACACACCCGCACAAGGACATGGAAATTATTTCAATACCTTTGGAAGGAGACCTGGAACATAAAGATTCCATGGGAACTACTGCGGTGATCAGAAAAGGAGAAATCCAGGTAATGAGCGCCGGAACCGGTGTTATGCACAGCGAGTACAATAAAAATAAAGATGAGGAAGTAAAATTCCTCCAGATATGGGTTTTCCCGAAAGAACTTAATGTTGAACCAAGATATGATCAGAAAAGTATTAAAGAAGGAGAAAAGATCAACGGATTTCAGCAGATTTTATCTCCCAATAAAAATGATGACGGAGTCTGGATTCATCAGGATGCATGGTTTAATCTGGCCAACTTTAAAAAAGGAAACGGTAAAAATTATATGCTCAACAAAAAAGGAAACGGAGTGTATGCATTTGTTCTGAAAGGAAGTGCAAAAATAGGGGACCGTGTTCTGAATGAAAGAGACGGATTAGGTATCTGGGACACTCAGAGCTTTAATATAGAAGCCGTGGAAGACACTGAAGTATTATTAATGGAAGTACCGATGGAACTGCCGTCTTATCTTAAATAAAAAACTAAATTTGTAATCTTAAAAATAAACCTCACATATGAAAATTTTAGCAATAGCAGGAAGTAACTCAGAAGTTTCAATGAACAAACAGTTGGTAGCTTATGCATCAACATTATTTGAAAATGCAGAAGTAGAAGTGATCGATTTAAATCCTTTCGAAATGCCTATCTACAAACATGAAAGAGAACTGGCTAACGGTGTTCCTCAGGAAGCTCATGATTTCGCAGCAAAAATTGACGGTGCCGATGTATTACTGGTTTCTTTAGGTGAACACAACGGAACGTATTCTGCAGCATTCAAAAATGTGTTCGACTGGGTATCCAGAATCAAAGACAGAACGGTTTGGAATGAAGTGCCAATGCTATTGATGTCTACATCTCCGGGAGGCAGAGGCGGAGCAGGAGTTTTGGAAGCTGCATCAAAACGTTTTCCTTTCCACGGAGGAAATGTGGTGGATACTTTTTCACTTCCTTTCTTCAATGATAACTTTGATAAAGAAACTCAGAAAATTTCTAATGAAGAGAAAATCAATGAATTAAAAGAGAAAGTTAAGAAGATTTCGGCTATTGAAACCATCCTTGAAAAATAGAATTTGAATATTCATTTAAAATTACTATTTTTGCAAAAAGAAAAGAGATGAAAATTCAGACCTCCTATAAACAATGTTTTTCTCATAAAGGGAAAGTTGTGGACTCTGAAATTCTGAGATAAAATAACGGCCGATAATCTGAAAAGATTGTCGGCTTTTTTGTTTTCTAAAATTGAGTATAAAAGTAATTGAAATATTAAAAGATAAGAAGACACAAGATGTCAGATACAAGATAAGTATCATCTGAAATCTGAGATCTGAGATCTGAAATCTAAAAATCTAAGCAGACATGAGCAACACTTACAAATCAGCAGGAGTAGACAAAGAAGAAGGATACAAAACGGTTGACAAGATCAAAAAAGCGGTCGGTGAAACCCACAATTCCAATGTACTGAACCACTTGGGAAGTTTTGGTGCTTTCTATGAAATCGGCGGATACAAAAACCCGGTTCTTGTATCAGGAACAGATGGAGTAGGAACCAAGCTGAAAGTAGCTTTAGATACCCAAAAATATGATTCTATCGGTGTAGATTGTTTTGCAATGTGTGCGAACGATATTCTTTGCCATGGTGCTAAACCATTATTCTTCTTAGATTATCTGGCTTGCGGAAAGCTTGATTCAGAAATCGCTGCAGAAATTGTTCTGGGAATGGTGGAAGCCTGTAAGGATAATAACTGTGCACTGATCGGTGGAGAAACGGCTGAAATGCCGGGAATGTACCAGCCCGGAGATTATGATGTGGCAGGGTTCTGTGTAGGAATTGTAGAAAAAGATCAGATTATTGATGGTTCTACCATTAAGGCAGGTAATAAAATCATTGCACTACCAAGCTCAGGATTCCACTCAAACGGATTCTCTTTAGTAAGAAAAGTATTCCCGAACTTTGAAGAAGAGTTTGAAGGAAAACCATTATATGAAACCCTTTTAGTTCCTACAAGACTATATTATAAAGATATTCATAAAGTATTGGAAGAAGTGAAAGTAAGCGGAATTGCTCACATTACAGGAGGCGGTCTTTATGAAAACGTTCCAAGAATTATTCCTGAAGGTCTTTGTGCATCTATCGACGGTTCAAAAATCAGAATTCCTAGTGTAATGCTTGAGCTTGAAAAAAGAGGTGGAGTAACGCGTGAGGAAATGTACGGAACATTCAATATGGGAGTTGGGATGATCGTTGTAGTAGACGCTGAACACGCTGAAAAAGTATTACACCTTTTAGATGATGCTTACGAAATAGGAGAAATCACTGAAGGAGCAGAGAAAATCAATTTGAAATTTTAAATGACAACAGATTTCAGATCTTAGATACCAGACGGTAAGTCTGTAATCTTTAATCTGACATCTAACATCTGAATAATGAAGAACATCGTTGTACTCGTATCCGGTTCAGGAACCAACCTGCAGAGAATCCTTGATACTATTGACTCAGGAGAAATCCAGAATGCAAAAGTAACTCTGGTGGTAGCTGACAGAGAATGTTTCGGATTGGAAAGAGCAAAGAATCACAATATAGAAAACATACTCATCCCAAGAGGAAAGAATTTCAGCAGCGAATTGGCAAAAGTAATCCCGCAAAACACGGATCTGATCGTATTGGCAGGATTTTTATCCATTCTGAAGCCTGAATTCTGTGAAAACTGGAATGGTAAAATAATCAATATTCACCCCGCTTTGCTTCCGAAATTCGGAGGAAAAGGAATGTGGGGAATGAACGTTCACAATGCAGTCATTGAAGCCAAAGAAGTAGAGAGTGGGGCGACTGTACATTTTGTAACGCCAGGGATTGATGAAGGAGAAGCTATTCTTCAGAAATCTTTTCAAGTAACAGCAGATGATACTCCTGAAACACTGGCTCAGAAAGTTCATCAGATTGAATATGAAATTTTCCCGATAGCGATTAATAAGGTTCTGGGAAACTAATAAATATAACAATGTACCAGTGTACCAATTTTACCAATGTTGAAGGTATTGTTACATTGCTAGACTGATATATTGCTACATTATCAAAAAATCTAAGTAAAAAATAAAAGTAAGTCCGGAGGTGAAAGACCCGGACACAGTTTGAAATAACTGTAAAAAGTAAAAAATTGAAAGTAAAATGAGTAAAAAGAGAGTTTTAATCAGTGTTTCTGACAAAAGTGGATTAATAGAATTCGCGCAGTTTTTGGAAGCTCAGAATTATGAGTTGATCTCCACAGGAGGAACGTTCAAACATTTGAAAGACGCTGGTTTAAATCCTATTCAGATTGATGAGGTAACCAATTTCCCTGAAATGTTGGATGGTAGAGTGAAAACTTTACACCCAAAAGTTCACGGTGGACTGTTAGCTGTTCGTAACAACGAAGAGCACATGAAAACCGTTCAGGAGCACGGAATTGGTCTGATTGACATGGTAATCGTAAACCTTTACCCTTTCTTCGAAAATGTAAACAAAGACATTTCTTTACATGAGAAAGTAGAGTTTATCGACATCGGCGGCCCGTCAATGCTTCGTTCTGCCGCTAAAAACTTTGATTCTGTAACAGTAATCACTGATGTTGAGGATTATGCAGCAGTGAAAATTGAAATGGAGCAAAACGGAGATACTTACATTGAAACCCGTAAAAAACTTGCAGGAAAGGTATTCAATCTTACTTCTGCGTATGATGCAGCGATTTCAAGAATGCTTTTAGATGAAGAATATCCTACATACTTAAATGCTTCTTACAAAAAAGCTGCTGACTTAAGATACGGGGAAAACCCTCACCAGACAGCAGCTTACTACGTTTCTACTTTCGAGAACGGGGCGATGAAAGACTTCGAACAGCTGGGGGGTAAAGAACTTTCTTTCAACAACCTTCGTGATATGGACCTTTGCTGGAAGGTAGTAAACGAATTCAAAGAAGAAATGGCTTGCTGTGCTGTAAAACATTCTACTCCGTGTGGGGTGGCGATCGGGACTTCAGCATTGGAAACATACCAGAAAACATTCGAATGTGATCCGGTTTCCATCTTTGGCGGAATTGTTGCAATGAACTATAAAATTGATGCAGCAACAGCTGAAGAGCTGAACAAAACATTCCTTGAGATTGTGATGGCTCCTGAATTCGATGAAGAAGCTCTTGAAATTTTAAGAAAAAAGAAAAACCTGAGAATCATCAGAATTGTAAACCCTGTTTCTGATAAGCAGACATGGGTGAAGGTAGACGGTGGTATTCTGGTACAGGATAATGATACCCACTTCTCTGACGATATTAAAGTAGTTACTGAAGTACAGCCCACAGAAGAGCAGAAAAAAGCATTACTTTTCTCACAGAGAGTAGTAAAATATGTGAAGTCAAATGCAATCGTAGTTTCCAACGGAATTCAGGCATTCGGGATCGGTGGCGGACAGGTAAACAGAATCTGGGCAACACAGCAGGCTATCGAAAGAGCTAAAGAAAAATTCTCCGGAGATCTTGTACTGGCTTCAGATGCATTTTTCCCTTTCCGTGATGTGGTAGATTTCTGTGCTCAGGAAGGTATCAAGGCGATTATTCAGCCAGGTGGAAGTGTAAAAGATCAGGATAGTATAGAAGCTGCCAATGAGCACAAAATCCCGATGATGTTTACGGGTGTCAGACACTTTTTCCACTAATTAAAATAGAATTAAAAAATAATCAGGGATTGTATTTTTAGCATTCAAAATTATATATTTGTAAATTAAGACTAGATAATAAATAAAGTATGAGAATATTAATCATAGGTGAAGGCGGTAGAGAATCTGCTTTAGCGGCAAAGCTTCAGAATGACCCGAGAATTTCTAAAATGTTTTTTGCCAACGGGAATGCTACTACCGATGTAATAGGGAAAAATGTTCATTTATCAGAAATCAAAGAACTTAGAGATTTCGCTATTAAAGAAAAGATTGATCTTACGATCGTAGGTCCTGAGGCACCGCTTGTAGCTGGTATCAAGGACGAGTTTAAAAAGCACGATCTTAAAGTTTTCGGTCCTACCCAGAAAGTGGCAAGCCTTGAAGGAAGTAAAGCTTTCTCTAAGAAATTTATGCAGACCTATGATATCAAAACAGCTAAAGCTGTAGTATTTGATTCATATAACGAAGCGATAGAATATGTAAAGACACAGCAGTATCCTTTAGTAGTTAAAGCAAGTGGTTTAGCTGGCGGGAAAGGTGTTGTTATTTGTGATACCCTTGAAGAAGCTGAAGCTACGATTCATGATTTTATGATCAGAAGAATCTATGGAGATGCAGGTATCCGTTTAGTTATTGAAGAATATTTACAAGGTTTTGAAGCGTCTATTATTGCTTTCTCTAATGGTGAAAAGCTATTTCCGTGTGTAGCAGCAAAAGACTATAAAAAAGCAGGAAACGGAGATACAGGACCTAATACAGGAGGTATGGGGTCAGTAGCACCAAGCCCGGAATTTACTCAGGAACACTATGCAGATTTTGAGAAAAATATTTTAGAGCCTACTGTGAAAGGACTGAAAGCTGAAGGTTTCGGATTTAAAGGGATCATCTTCTTCGGATTGATGGTAACGAAAAACGGAGCTTACCTTCTTGAGTACAACATGAGATTCGGAGATCCTGAAACACAGGTATTGATGGCTCTTATGGAAAACAATCTTTTAGATGTGATCCAGGATTGTATGGATGGTAAAGACATCGAGCTTAAATTCAAGGATGAAAAAGCTGTTTGTCTGGTGATGTGCTCAGGAGGATATCCGAGAAACATCGAAACAGGCTTCGAAATCACAGGAGAAGATAAGTTGAAGCATAGTAAACTATTATATGCAGGTGCCATCAGCAAAGGTGACAAAGTGGTTTCCAATGGCGGTAGAGTACTGAACATTGTGGCTACAGGAGCGACCTACGAAGATGCCCGCAAAAAAGTGTATGAAGACGCAGCTCACGTACATTTCGATTACGGCTTCTACAGAGAAGACATCGGAAAGTTTTAATAAAAATCACGAAAAAAGATTTGGAGTCATTCCAAGTCTTTTTTTGTAAAACAGTTAATATTAGAAATAAGAGTTCAGATGTTAGATTCCAGCCTTCAGATTAAAATCTGAAATCTGATGTCTGAAATCTGATATCTTTCAAACAAATCAATTATCAAAAATGAACAACGGTATTATTATTTTAGATTTCGGATCCCAGTACAACCAGCTTATCGGAAGAAGAATCCGTGAGATGGGGGTATACTCTGAGATCTTACCTTACAATACACCATTACAAGATATTTTAGCAAAACAGCCAAAAGGAATCATCCTTTCCGGTGGACCAAGCTCTGTGAATGCAGAAAATGCCCACCTGGTTGAAAAAGAATTATATGAGCAGGGAGTTCCCGTACTGGGAATCTGCTACGGAATGCAGATGACTGCCCACCTTTTGGGAGGAAAAGTAAACAAAGGAGAAAAAGGAGAATACGGAAAAGCAAACCTTGATATCGTTAAAGAAAGTTCTCTGTTAAAAGGAGTAACTCAGAATTCTGTAGTCTGGATGAGCCACTTTGACGAAGTAGGAGAATTGCCTGCGGGTTTTGAATTAAATGCAAAATCAGGTGTTATTGCTTCAATCTCCAATGAAGACAAAAAAATCTTCTGCGTTCAGTTCCATCCGGAGGTTTCCCATACGGAAGAAGGGGCAAAGATGCTAGAAAATTTCGTTTTCAGCATCTGTAACGCAGAGAAAAACTGGAAACTGACCAACTATATTGAAAAAACAGTTGAGGAAATCCGTGAGAAAGTAGGAGACAACAAAGTAATCCTTGGACTTTCAGGAGGTGTAGACTCTTCTGTAGCGGCTGTTTTGATCCACAAAGCGATCGGTGATCAGCTGACTTGCATCTTCGTAGATACAGGATTATTGAGAAAGGATGAAGGGAAAAAAGTAATGGATCAGTATGGAGAGCATTTCCACATGAACATTAAAATGGTGGATGCCAAAGAAAGATTCCTTTCAAAACTAGCTGGAGTAAATGATCCTGAAGCCAAAAGAAAGATTATCGGAAATGAATTTATTCACGTATTTGACGAAGAATCTCACAAAATTGAAGGCGCTAAATTCTTAGCTCAGGGAACCATTTATCCTGACGTTATTGAAAGTCAGTCTGTAAACGGACCATCTGCAGTGATCAAGTCTCACCACAATGTGGGAGGACTTCCTGAAGATATGGAATTCGAATTACTGGAGCCGTTAAGAGAGCTTTTCAAAGACGAAGTAAGAAAAGTAGGTGAAGAACTGGGAATTCCTCATCACCTCGTATACAGACACCCTTTCCCGGGTCCTGGATTAGGAATCAGAGTGTTGGGAGCTGTAGATGCTGAGAAAGTAAGAATCCTTCAGGAGGCAGATGATATCTTCATCGAAGAATTATACAAAAATGACCTTTACGAAAAAGTATCTCAGGCATTTGTTGTACTTCTACCTGTAAAATCTGTAGGAGTAATGGGTGACGAAAGAACGTATGAATACACAGCTGTAGTTCGTTCTGCCAATACGATCGACTTTATGACGGCAACCTGGAGCAGACTTCCTTACGAGTTTCTGGATACCGTTTCAAGCAGAATCATCAACGAAGTAAGAGGAATCAACAGAGTTGCTTACGATATTTCAAGCAAACCGCCTGCAACCATTGAGTGGGAATAATTTTAACTTGAATTTACTATATAAATCCTGCCCGCTTGGGTGGGATTTTTTTACAACTGTTTTAATGAAAAAACTATGAGTACAATATTGGTAGCAATTAATAAGCAATAAATTAATTTGAATAATATAAGCTTATGGGAAATAAGATAATTTAACAGTGTTGCTCCAATTAAATAAAAGTAAATGAAACTTTTTGCTTCCTGAGGTTTTATTTCGGATGCTAAAAACAAGTTTAAATTATGGGAAATATTGACCGATGATTCTGCATAAAAAAATTCTTAAAATAAAAATAATTGAGGTACTTATGAGTAAGGTTACTGCGTAGGGTTTTATCAGTTAATAAAAATATCAATACTGTTTTCTTTTTAATTTACGTTGTAAAAATAAAAATCTTCAGCAGAAAAAGCATTCAGGTTTTCCATAAAATCAAAATATGCATTATAAATATCAGAATTTACAGTCAAATACGGATTAGATAGCGTGTCGACAATAATGTATTCTATATCATGAAATGTATGCAGAATATTTTTTACGTGTAAAGCATATAGACTTTCTATAAAAATCAAAGGATAATTTAGACAAATATATCCGATGGTTTTATTTCCCAGATTTAGAACAGCAATTTTTTCTGTTTCCATTTCTATATCAGTGCTATAATGGTATGAAAGAGTCTCAATTACAGACCTGAAATCAGAGTGTTTCCAGTAATTATTTGAGTGAACTGCTGCTTGTAAAATTTCGGTGATATCCACTGTTAAATTTTGTATAAATAGTTGGGGAAGTACTTTTCTGTAAGGGTTGAAGTAAAATATTTTCCTTAAATTTAAGTAAAATTACATCAAATGCAAATAGAAACAAGAAACCTGACCCTTCAGGATTATGATGAACTGGCGGAAACGATGAAAAGGGCCTATCCGCAAATGTCGGAGTCTATCTGGTCCAAAAAAAGTATTGATAAACTGACGAAAATATTTCCTAACGGACAAATTTGTATCACAGTTGACGGGAAGCTGGCCGCTGTAGCACTTTCCATTATTGTTAATTATGAAGAATTCGGGGATGATCATACCTATAGCGATATTACGGGGAATTATACCTTCAATACCCATTCTTCAACAGGAAATGTGCTGTATGGAATTGAAGTTTTCGTAGACCCTGAATTCCGTGAGCTGCGGTTGGGAAGAAGGCTTTATGACGCACGAAAAGAACTTTGCGAACAGTTGAACTTAAAATCCATTATCCTTGGCGGAAGAATTCCGAGCTATCACAAATACAGCCACGAGCTTTCTCCCAGGGAATATATACGGAAAGTGAGAGACAAGGAAATCTATGATCCGGTACTGTCTTTCCAGCTTTCCAACAACTTTTTGCCGATCAGGGTGCTGAAAAAATACCTTCCGGAAGATGAAGCCTCCAGAGAAAATGCAGTGCTTTTACAATGGAACAATATCTATTACAGCAAAAGACCGAATACCATGCAGGACAGCATTATCCGTCTTGGGTTGGTACAGTGGCAGATGAGGCATTTTAAGGATATAGATGCCTTTTATGAGCAGGTAGAATTCTTCGTGAATGTGATGGGGGATTACAAATCAGATTTTGTGCTGTTCCCGGAACTGTTCAACACTCCTTTGCTGGCCCCTTTCAACAATCTTTCGGAAAGAGACAGTATGATAGAGCTGGCGAAACTTACCGAACAGATCAAGAATAAAATTTCTGAGCTGGCAATCAGCTACAATGTGAATATTATTTCCGGAAGCATGCCTGTCTTTGAAAACAATGAACTGTATAATGTGAGCTACCTTCTTCACCGTGACGGACGTATGGATGAATACAGAAAAATCCATATTACCCCGAATGAAAAGAGATATTACGGGATGAAAGGCGGAAATGAAATCAAAGTCTTTGATACCGATTGTGGTAAAATAGGGCTTGTGATCTGCTATGACGTAGAATTCCCGGAGTTACCAAGAATTTTAGCCGATCAGGGGATGAAGATCCTGTTTGTTCCTTATCTGACAGATACTCAGAATGCCTATATGAGAGTACGTCACTGTGCCGCTGCAAGAGCCATAGAAAATGAATGTTATGTTGCCATTGCCGGATGTGTAGGAAATCTTCCTAAAGTAAACAATATGGATATCCAGTTCGGCCAGGCTGCCGTATTTACTCCTTCTGATTTTGCCTTCCCATCCAATGCAGTAAAAGGTGAGGCTACTCCCAATACAGAAATGACTTTAATTGTAGATGTGGATTTAAATTTATTAAAAGATCTTCACCACAACGGTTCCGTGCAGGTAATGAAAGACCGCCGTAAAGATCTCTATGAAACTTATCTTAAATAACAAAACAGAATGCAATTGCATTCTGTTTTTATTTTTACCTAAAATTTTTAAAATATATTAAACGTACTGAGGACAAACTACCGCTGGACAAATCAGTCTTGGGCATCTTGGTCTTCCATCAGTAGGACAGCATTCGTTAGAGCAGTTTGGAATAATGATACCACTAAGACCGCTTCCTGCGATTCCTTTTAATTGCTCTCTTGAAAGTTTGTTGTTACGTAAATTTTTCATGTTTTAATACTTTTAGTTTGTTAATTTGTACGTTGTAAATATATTAATTTTTATAATATATGATATGTTTTTATTGATATTGGTGTATTTTTTTCTTTAAAATACTGATTATGTGTTATTATTTTTTAATTTTTATCCTGCAATATTGTTATAATAATTCTTTCATAAAGGAACAGTTTTTGGAGTACATTGCAACTACTATTAATACACTATGTTTGACAAGCCGCAAAGAAAACTGAAAAGATCCGCGAGACTGATTTCCGTATTAAGTAAATATGGATTTAAAGACCTTCTGGCGAGAATGAACGGAGGAAATAAGCAGGAGGAAGCTTCGGGCAGTTCGGATGAAATCATTTCAAAAGGAACCGTTTATGAAAGAATAAGGCTGGCTCTTGAAGAGCTGGGACCTACCTTTGTGAAGCTCGGTCAGACATTCAGTAACCGGGAAGATCTGTTACCGCCTGAATTGATTCAGGAGCTGCAGAAACTTCAGGACAAAGTGGAAACGGTAAATATGGATGTTGAAGAAGCTCTGGAAAGTGAATTCAATATTTCTGTTAAGGATTATTTCCTTGAAATCCAGAAGGAGCCTTTGGCTACAGCTTCCATTGCACAGGTTTATAAGGGTGTTTTGCTAGATGGCAGTCCGATAATATTAAAATTAAGAAAGCCCAATGTGCAGTCTGTTATTGAAGATGATCTGCTCCTGATCAAAGACATTGAAAAACTGATATCAGCCTATTCGGAAATCGGAGAAAAGCTGAATCTGAAGCAGGCCATTTCTACGTTTGAAAAATCTTTATTGGAGGAGGTTTCCCTCATCAATGAAAAAAACAATATCCAGCAGTTCAGGCTTAATTTTAAAAATAATAAAGAAACCTATGTTCCTAAAGTTTACGAAGAATTTTCCAACAACAATATTCTTTGTATGGAATTCATTGATGGAATAAAGGTTACCGATAAATCAGTTCTTCTGGCAAATGATATTGATCCTGTAAAAGTTTCTGAAGCAGGCTTAAGGTTGTTTGTATCACAGATTCTGGACTACGGATTCTTTCATGCTGATCCCCATGCCGGAAATATTTTGGTAAAAAAGGATGGTAAAATCGTTTTTATTGATTTTGGAGCAGTAGGAAAAATTCAGCCGAATGATAAAGAAATTCTTGAAAATCTTATTGTAAGTTTTGTGGCCAAAAATTCCCATAAAATAGTCCGTTCACTCAAAAAAATGGCAATAAGCTATGAAATCCCTGACGAAAGGCGGTTTGAAAATGATGTGGAAGATATTCTGAATTTTGTTCACAGTTCGTCATTACAGGATATCAATGTTCAGGTAATCATCAACAAGATGAAGGATATTCTGAAAGACAACAGGCTCTATATGCCGGATTATTTTTATCTTTTATTTAAAGGAATCAGCCTGATAGAGGGGGTTGGCAGAAGTATTAATCCGGACCTCGATATTGTTAAAAGCCTTCATCCCTATACCAAAAAGATTTTCACCAAAAAAATCAGTCCGAAGAACCTTTTAAAAACAGGAATGGACCGGATGATGAATTTTACTGATAACGTAGATGAAATCCCGAAAGAACTCCGTTCTGTTCTTCAAAAGCTGGATGAAAATAAATTTACCGTTTCCAGCGAGATTAAAAATATTGAAAAAACCAACCAACTGATCAAATCCAGTGTGGTGAATCTGATTCTGGCGATGATCCTGGGAGCCAATATCATTGCAACGGCAATTGTTTTTTCTTCGGAATCCGGCCCGAGAATAGGAGAGCTGTCATTAGTAGCAGTTTTAGGTTTTATTTTTTCAATTCTTTTAGTCATTATCCTTCTGCTAAGGGTAACCAGAAAATAAAAAGAAGCTGAATTTGAACCCGAAGAATGTATAAACCCTGATCCCGCACCTCGAAACCCGTAACTCGAATACCATACCCCGTATTTAAACCAAAAACAATGAAAACACTTATTATAACATCCATCACCTTATTCAGCTCACTTTGTATAGCTCAACAAGGAAATGAAGAAAAACTTCAGGGAGATTTTGACGGAAACGGAACCAGAGAATATGCCTATACAGAAGTCAGTGACTGTGGCGAGGAATGTGAAGGAAAATGTGAAACTACTATTTATTTCAGCGATAAAAATATCCCTTCTATAACGGTTACGCCTGCAAACCAGGGGAGCCTGTATAATTTAGGCGATCTTAATGGTGACGGGAAAGAAGAGATTGGATTTTATCCGAATTGGTGTACCAGCTGCTGGCATCCGTTCTATGTTTATACTTTCAGTAAAACAGGCTGGAAGCCTTTATTACCGTCTATTCCGACTCATTGTAACCAATGGGAAGAAGATAAATTTCCTATTAAAAAAGATCCTAAAAAGAAAGGCTATGTCATTGTTACTTCCAGCAAATGGATAGATGATGATATTAAAATTATCAGTGAAAGTGTTAAGGTGAATTGAGTAAAATAGCTGGATGATGGATGCTGGAGAGGGAAGAAATGACTTTGAATAATCATCAGTTGTTTCACCCATAAATTCAAAAAACTTAAACACGGCAGCTGATAATCTTCCTGCTTCGGCCTCCTGCTTCCATACTAAAAAATTAAATACCTATCTTTGCAAAATGGAAAAACTCACTTTTGCAGATTTTGACCTGCCGGTTAAAATTCTTGATGTTTTAGCGGATCTGGAATTATTTGAACCTACCCCGATTCAGGAGAAGAGCTTAAAGCCTATTCTTTCAGGAAGAGATGTAATGGGAATTGCACAGACCGGAACCGGAAAAACATTAGCTTACCTTTTACCCGTTCTGAAAACATGGAAATACAGCAAAACAGGAAATCCAACTGTTTTAGTGCTTGTTCCTACAAGAGAACTGGTAGTGCAGGTAACTGAAATTCTTGAGAAACTGACAGAAAATATTACAGCAAGAGTAATCGGAGTTTACGGTGGAAAGAATATCAATACCCAAAAACTACTGTTCAATGACGGTTGTGATATTCTGGTAGGAACACCCGGTAGAGTGATGGATCTTTCCATAGACAATGCTATTTCTCTGAAAGAAGTTCAGAAGCTGATCATTGATGAGTTTGATGAAATGCTTAACTTAGGTTTCAGACCACAGCTGACCCACATTTTTGAAATGATGAAAGAGAAGAGACAGAATATCCTTTTCTCTGCAACCATGACAGAAGCGGTAGATGAAATGCTGGATGTGTATTTTGCCAATCCGGTAGAGATTTCATTGGCCAAATCAGGAACGCCGCTTGAAAAAATTGAACAGATCGGGTACAAGGTTGAAAACTTTAATACCAAAATCAATTTGCTTGAACATTTGTTGAAGAATGATGCAGATATGTCCAAGGTATTGATTTTTAACAACAATAAGAAGCATGCCGATTTGCTCTTTACCAAAATTGATGAGCTTTTCCCTGGACAGTTTGATGTGATCCATTCGAACAAATCGCAGAACTACAGATTAAAAGCGATGAAAAGGTTCGAAAATGAAGAGATCAGAGGTCTGATTACCACCGATGTAATGGCAAGGGGGCTTGATATTTCAAATATTACCCATGTTATCAATTTCGAAACACCTGATATTCCTGAGCAATATATCCACAGGATCGGTAGAACCGGTAGAGCAGATAAAGAAGGAAAGGCTTTGGTTTTTGTTACTAAAAAAGAAGAACCTTTGATTCTTGATATTGAACTGTTAATGGATAAAGAGTTGAAGTTTAATGAATTCCCGGAAGGCGTTAAGATCAATCCTAACAAAATAGCTTCTGAAAAAGATGAAGTCGTGATGAAAAATCCTGCACAGGTAAAACTGAATGAAGGAGGAGGAGCATTCCACGAGAAGAAAGCCAAAAACACCAAAGAGAACTGGGGGGGACCTTCCAAAAGAAAGGCGCCTAAAAAGTTTGGAGCGAACAGAGCTCAGCAGAAAGCAAAATCTAAATCAAAAAGAAAGAAATAAAATAAAAAACGATTCCCATATCAGGAATCGTTTTTATTTTTCGTTTTATTTCAGATAAGGAGTAATTACCTTCGTCCAGATTTTATATCCTTCAGGCTTAAAGTGAAGCATGTCCTCCACAAAAATATCTTTTCTTACATTTCCGTTAGCATCTTCCATGGCTTTTGTAATGTCAATAAATTCAGCATTAGGTTGCTTTTTCATGAAAGCAGCGATCTTTTTGTTGGCAACTTTCATCTGCGGCCAGATCACTTCTCTGCTTGGCGAATACTTGATTGAGATATAATCTACTTCAATATCAGGAAATCTTTCACGTATTTTTTTGTAAAAAGCTTTATATCGGTCTACAACCACTTTTGCTTTCAGCTGATGATTGTCTGCAAAATCATTTTCCCCGCAGTAAATAACAATCTGCTTAGGCTGATAAGGAGCTAAAAGATCATCGGCAAAATAATTGAGGTCAGTAAGTCTGGAACCTCCAAATCCTCTGTTGATAATTGTTTTGCCGGGAAAATAATCTGCTACATCAGTCCATTTGGTAAAAGAGGAGCTTCCGATGAACAGAATGGCATCTTTGGGTGGCGGATTTTGCTGGTCCTGTTTTTTAAACTCCTGGATGTCCTGCCAGTACATCGGTTTTTTCTCCTGAGAAAAAGCAATAGCAAAATACAGCAATAGGAATGCTGATAGAATCTTCTTCATTATATTCAGTTTTAAATTAAGATATAAAAATAATAAAAAACTCCCGATTAACGGGAGTCTATGATTTATCTTTTGTAAGTAACGTAGGTAACTTCAGGAATTTTGTCTCCATCCATATCAAAATTTCCGAATTGCTGGGCAAGCCTTAGTTCTTTGCTTGTCAGAACATCCACTCTGTAGTCAGTTGTTCCTTCATCGCCAAGCTTAATACCCAGAATTTTTGTGTCCGCATCATAAGTGTACCTTCCTTCACTTTTCTGATCCATTTGACAATCTGCACCTGTTCCCGTATATGCCGTGTAGCTTACGTAATAATCCGTTCTCAGGAAAAGCGTATTTTTGGTTGCACATCCGGTATTCGGGTAGGAAAAAAGCACTGTTTTATTATCTTTTCCAGAAATTATTTCCCTTTTTACTTCCTTCCAGTCTCCCTTCATAATCTCCATATCGTAAGCTTCCAGGTTGTCATCTTTACAAGAAATAAGTGCCAGGGCAGAAAAGGCAAATAAAAGTAGTTGTTTTTTCATTTTCACAAATTTAAGAATATGCTAAAATATAAATAAATTTGAAATATCTGTAATGAAATAATGATTTTTTAAACAAATGTTTGTAAATTAAATAATTTTATGAATACTGTGATACGAGATGCGAGTTTCGGGTTATATATTTTCAACTTGAAAATTAATATAAGCACTTTCATGCGAATCTCGAATTCAAACCCGCACATCGTACCCCGAAACCCGTATCCTTTTAATAGCTCATTTCTACAATCTTATAAGCGTCCTGTGGCGTCAGTTTTTTATACTCACCAAGACCCAGCCAGTTTCTGTCTGTAAAAGCTTTTTCAACCTTTTCGGCTGTTCCTTTAAAGTCTTCTGTATATTCAGAAAGTCTGGTTTTGATATGAAGGCTGTGGAAGAATTCCTCCAGTTTTTTGATACCCAGTTCTGCTTTTTCTTCTACGGTTCCGTCTTTGATTCCCCAAACCCTTTCTGCATACTGAGCCAGTTTTCCTTTTTTATCTTCAAAATTGTAACGGTAGTGAGACGGAGCAATAATAGCCAGTGTTCTGGCGTGATCAATACCAAAATAAGCTGTCAGTTCATGACCCATTGCATGTACTGCCCAGTCGGTAATCACTCCTTTCTGGATCAGTCCGTTCAGAGCCATTGTACAGCACCACATAAAGTTTCCGGCAGCATCGTAGTTGAAGTCATCAGCCAATACTTTAGGAGCCGTTTCCTGAAGACTGATCAGGATGCTTTCTGCAATTCTTTCCTGAAGGTCAGCCGAAGAAGGAGCCGTCATATATTGTTCCAGAACGTGGGTATAGGCATCTGTAATTCCGTTGACAATCTGATTTTTTGGGATAGATCTGATCACTTCCGGGTCCAGTACAGAAAACTGCGGGAAAAGCCCGGGCCCTCCTGAAGACAGTTTTTCATTGGTTTCTCTTCTTGAGATCACATATCCGGAATTCATTTCAGAACCGGTTGCCGGAAGAGTCAGGATACTTCCGAAAGGCATTCCTTCGCCTTCAAAAGTCCGTACAGATTTTCTCAGGATATCCCATGGTTCACCATCATAATTGGCTGCTGCAGAAAGGAATTTCGTTCCGTCAATCACAGAGCCTCCACCTACTGCAAGAAGGTAAGTGATGTTTTTTTCTTTAATAAAGCTTAAAGCATTCATCAATACTTCATACTCAGGATTGGCAGGCACTCCGCCGAATTCATACACTTCATGGTCTTTCAAAGCTGCTTTTGCCTGATCGTAAACACCATTGTTTTTGATGCTTCCACCGCCATAAATCATTAATATTCTTGCGTCTCTAGGAATTTCGTTGGAAATTTTTGCGATTTCACCTTTTCCGAAAAGTATTTTTGTTGGGTTTTTAAACTCGAAATTAAGCATTGTTCTAAATTTATTTTAAGTCAAATGTACGGAATGAAAAAGGAAAAGTGAGTTAATGAAATTTTAAAATTGCTATCACTCAATTTTATGAAAGCTATTATTTTTTTGCTTTTGAAGATCATTGTAAACTTCTGATGAAAGATAAGCTTTTGCTCTTTTTATAAAACCCTCCTTATCCTTTTTAATATCTTCCAGAAGCTTTTTACGGTCATCAGGAACAGTTAAATATTGGTCTCCCCAGAGATTAATTTCTACAATTACGGGAATAAGATCTATTCCTTTCTGAGTTAGAAAATAAAGTATTTTCAACTTACTGTCCGGATGATCTTTTTTATCAATAATGCCATTGTCCAGCAGATTCTGAAGTTTTGAGGCCAGAATATTAGTCGCTATTTTTTCGTCTGCTTTCAGGAAGTCTCCATAGGTACATTCCTTTTTCAGCATTAGATCTCTTATGATTAGGAGTGACCACTTGTCGCCCCACATTTCCAGAGAACAGCTGATGGGACAGCCGGATCTTTTTTTACTCATTTTGTTAATTTTAAAATAATACTTGCAAAATGAAAGTGTTTGTTTTAATTTTGCTTTTGTTTTGCAAGTAAATTTAATCATAAAAAAGGAATAAATCAAATGGATCACTATGACATTGCCGTAATCGGCTCAGGACCCGGAGGATATGTGGCTGCTATAAGAAGTGCCCAGCTGGGGTATAAAACAGTAATTGTAGAAAAGTATGATACATTGGGAGGAACATGTACCAATGTAGGATGTATTCCTACTAAAGCTTTACTGGACAGTACCCATCATTATGCAGAAGCACACCATACATTCAATGAACATGGCATCATGCTGGATACAATAGAACTTGATTTCTCTCAGATGTACAGGAGAAAAGCAGATGTAGTTTCAAAAAATACAGGAGGGCTCGACTTTTTAATGAATAAAAATAAAATTACCCGGTTGAAAGGAATGGCAAGTTTTGTTAATAATTCCACGATAAAAGTTGCAAACGATTCTGAAATTAAAGAAATTACGGCACAATATTATATCGTTGCGACGGGTTCAAAACCAGCAAGCATTCCCGGGGTTGAAATTGACAAACAAAGAATCATTACCTCTACGGAAGCTTTATCCCTACAGGAAAAACCGGAATCTATGGTGATTATCGGAGGAGGGGTAATAGGAGTGGAAATGGCTTCTATTTTCAACCGTATCGGGACAAACGTTACCATTCTGGAATATGCAGATCACCTGATTGCAGCAATGGATCATGAGCTTGGCAAGAGTCTGCAGAAAATCCTGAAAAAAGAGGGTGTTGATATCCGTCTCAATCAGGCGGTTTATAAAACTGAAAATACAGGTTCTGCCGCTAAAGTGTTTTTTAAAGATCAGAACGGAACAGAAGGAGCGCTGGAAGCAGATTATGTATTGGTAGCTGTGGGAAGAAGTCCGTATGTAAAAGGTCTGGGGCTTGAAAATACAGATGTGCAGCTTGATGAGAAAGGTTTTATCAGAGTAAATGAAAATAATCAGACTTCCGCATCCAGTATCTATGCAATCGGAGACGTTATTGGTGGGGCAATGCTGGCTCACAAAGCTGAAGAAGAAGGTGTTTTTGTAGCCGAAACCATAAACGGACAAAAACGCCACATTCATTACAACCGTATTCCTTCAGTGGTTTATACGTGGCCGGAAGTGGCTTCGGCAGGATATACTGAAGAATACCTGAAAAAAAACAACATCGCTTACAATGTAGGAAAATTCCCGTTTTCTGCCAGCGCAAGGGCCCGGGCCTCAATGGATATGGAAGGTTTCGCTAAAGTTTTGGTAGATCCGAAATACGGAGAAGTGCTGGGAGTTCACATCATTGGTGCCAGGGCTGCTGATCTCATTGCACAAGGTGTTATTGCCCAGGAATATGAAGTGACTGCAGAAGATATGTTTCGTATTTCCTATGCTCATCCAACCTATTCTGAAACCTTGAAGGAAGCTTATCTGATAGCCTCCGGGCAGGGAGCTGTTAATATATAATAAAAATTAAACCATTAAGGTTAATGAAGATAAGAAGGATAGTTAAGATCCATCTCTGACGGAAAAATAAGCACAGGCTATTCCCTTAATTACTTTTAACAGCTTAAAAAATCTTAATGGTTTAAAATAAGATTTTCAATTTTAGTATTTTCAGAGGGTCATTTACAAAGCAGAACAGTTTTCATTTTTTGCATAAACTCCATTGCTCTTTGCCTCCAGTCTTCCGGTTTTTCTGTTGATTTTAACTAAAAAAGCCTCTTTTACAGCCGGACAGCCTTTAGACTGCATCAGGTACATGGAAATATGACGGTCTTCAATTTTATAGGCTCCGGTAAAAAGATTACTTGTATCCACTGAATAACCATAGGTTTTTGCCAGTAAAATAGCTTCAGGAAGATTATCCACAGTTCCGATAAAATTTCTTAACTGCTGTTCACTGGAAAAATAAACCGATCTTTCATTCTTACATGCAAGAATGTATGAGAAACAATTATTACCAATACATTTCTGGAAAAAACCTCTTTCAGGAACAGGCTCATTGATCGTCATGAAGTCGGGAGCCTGGCTTTCATAGATCACAGCTTTTTCATAATCCATATCATTGCTGAGCACACGCCAGTAAGCATACTCTTTATCCGGTACAATAAACGGGTAGAGATAGTCTGTCGTATCAAGAATGTCGGGAATTTTTTTATAATCATCAGGAACCTGGATCTGGCTGTAAAGAAGATTGGAGAAGATCAGGGAAAATATGATGATGGCTTTCATAAAGAATGTGTTTCCAGTGCAAATTTAGGAAGAGAATTATTCCAATACAATTTTATAATATCCTTTTTCGTCAGTTACATCAAAATTTATTCCTGTAAAAGTCAGCTTATTGATTTGATAGCCATCACAGCCTCCTTTAAATTCAGATGACTGGATTGAAAAATCAAGGTTTTTGATATTAGAATAAAATTTATAATTTTTTGTTCCGTTATAAGCGCCTACATTTTCCAGAATAACCTTGTTGTCCGATGTTTTGCTTAACTGTACATTCATATTATTTTCATCCTGAACCGAATAGGTGGTCAGTGTCCCGTTGGCAATGAGGTTTTCATTGTCAGAATTCACGAATTCAAAAATGATAGGTAATGGCGCGTTGTAACAATCCTTTTCACAGGATATAAACAGAAACGTTATCAATAAGAAAATAAAAGTTTTTTTCATAGATTATGGGATAGCGTTAACAGTAAAGTTAATCAAAATTATATTAATCCTGAATGGGTAAAACGGGCTCTAAATATCTTCAGCACCTGCGCAAGATGATAATCTGTGATATCAAAATCATCGATATTGATTTCTATTTTTTTGTTATTGTGAAAAAAGTATAAATAGTTTATTTCAGGTTTGTAATCATGTTTAGATTCACGGCTTACTAAACGTTTAACAATAATCTTTTCAAGTTGAATTTCATTCCATAAATATCTCGTATTATTTTTTATCTGAATTCCTTTTCCATTAATGGAGATGACAATTTGTGCCATTTTTTTGATTTCGGAAACTATTTTAAAAATAAAATAGCCAGTAAATCCAATAAGAATACATACTGCGAATACCACTGTTCCATTGAATTTGAACTTAATACCTGAAAGTAAAAATAGTCCTAAAACCACAAATATACTATAAGTTGCAATAGCTATAATTCTACCTGAACGTGAATACTTAATGATCATCTCATCAGGAATTGAATTTTCATCATATTCAATTTTATCATTTTTATGAAGAGAATATTCTTTATGAATAAAAACTACATTGATAAATGCAGCAATAAAAAAAATAATAGAAAGAGGAAAAAAGTATTGTAATAAATAAATGCCTGTGAATAAAGCCAGAACTCCCAAGATCGCATAAAAAATAATTCCGAATTTCATTTTTGATTGTATTTTTTGCGAATATACATTTAAAAGCCAATTGTAAGGAAAATTTATGAAAACTACTTCCCTTATAAGGATATTTGAAACCATACTGTATACAAGGTTTCATATAAATGATGATAGTTGAATTAAAAATTATCAAAGTAAAAATTAATGAAATTTCATCAAGAAAACATAATTTTTTGTCATTTATCAATTTAAATAATTTGAAAATCGCTTACATTTGTTACTATGATACACGACCAACGCGCAGAAAAATTCAGGCAGATTGTGGAAAATAAGTTCCAGATCTATAATTCATTATTTATGAGCCTGCCTTATGATAAAATGACGAATATCGGAATGCTGCTTCCGTTTCTTTATGAGGAAAGCAGAACCGGCTATGAAGCAGGAAAAACACCTGAAAATATCGTCGAAGAATTTTTTAAGAATCATACCGATCTTCAGACTGAAGAGCAGAAGCTGGAACTGCTTTTCAAGATCATTCAGTATATAGAAAGACAGGTGGTTTTGTTTGACAGTATTGAAGACGCAGCATTTCCAAACCTTCATTCTGAAAGCGACAATGGTACGGTTACCAATCTTTTTGAACGCTCTTTGCAGGATCATAAGATTGAAAAAGTAAGAGAGAAATTAAAAGATTTCAGTGTAAAAGTTGTATTTACAGCGCACCCCACCCAGTTTTATCCAAGCTCAGTACAAAGGATTATTCAGGATCTGAGAGGAGCTATTACCAGTGATTCCGTTACTCAGATTGATATGCTTTTGCAACAACTTGGAAAAACTCCTTTTGTTAACAAAGAAAAACCCACTCCGATAGACGAAGCTTTAAGTATTATTTCCTATCTGAGATATGTCTACTACGACACCATTGGTGAGCTGTTTACCAAAATCAAAAAGACTTTCGGGAACGGACATTTTCACCTACATGAAGATATTATCCAGCTTGGTTTCTGGCCTGGCGGAGACAGAGACGGGAATCCTTTTGTAACGGCAGATGTGACAAAAAGAGTAGCAGAAGAATTACGTTCAGCCATTCTGAAATCCTATTACAGTCATTTGAAATTTATCAGAAGAAGATTAAGTTTCAGAGGAGTTTCTGAAGTTCTGACCCAATTAAGTGAAGAGCTGTATGCTGCTATTTTTGATGGAAAAAACATTAAGGCAGAAGACATTTTAAAGAGAACAGCGGAAGCCGAAAAAATACTGATCAATGAGCATAATTCTTTGTTTTTAGATCTTTTGGTGAATTTCAGAGATCGTGTAATGATTTTCGGTACCCATTTTGCAACATTGGATATCCGCCAGGACAGCAGGATTCATCAGAAAGTTATTGATGAGGTTTATGCAAAAGTATACGGGAATGAAGAAGCCGATTACGAACAGAAGTTCAATCAACTTATTCAGATTCCTGAAAAGATAAATCCTGAAGATTTTGAAGACATTGTGAAAGATACTTTATTAACCGTTTCACAGGTTACAGATATTCAGCATCTGAACGGATTGAGAGGAATGAACCGCTATATTATTTCCAATTCTGATGCGGTAAAAGACGTAATGAATGTCTATGCGTTCTTCAAAGTATGCGGGTATAAAGATGAAGAGATCAATATGGATATCGTTCCGCTTTTCGAAACAATGGAAGGGCTTGCCAATGCTGAACATGTGATGAATGAGCTGTATCAGAATCCTGTCTATAAAAAGCATCTGGAAAAAAGAGGAAACCAGCAGACTATTATGCTGGGATTCTCGGATGGAACCAAAGATGGAGGATATTTAAAAGCCAACTGGGAAATTTATAAAGCCAAAGAAATACTGACAAAACTTTCGGAGCAGAATAATATCAAAGTGGTCTTTTTTGATGGCAGAGGAGGACCGCCGGCAAGAGGAGGAGGGAAAACCCATGATTTCTATGCTTCCCAGGGAAAAACTATTGCAAATAACAAAATTGAACTGACTATTCAGGGGCAAACCATAACGAGTATTTTTGGAAATAAAGAACAGGCAAAATACAACTTTGAACAGCTTCTGACCGCCGGAGTTGAAAATGATGTATTTAAAAATGCCAAAAAAGAACTCACAGAAAAAGAAAGAGCGTTAATTATAGAACTGGCAGATATCAGTTACGAAAAATATTCCGACCTGAAAGCCCATCCAATGTTTGTTCCTTACCTACAGGAAATGAGTACACTTGAATACTATGGGAAAACAAATATCGGAAGCCGCCCTTCAAAAAGAGGAAATGGCAGCGAGCTGAAATTCGAAGATCTGAGAGCTATCCCGTTTGTAGGTTCCTGGTCACAGCTGAAGCAGAATGTACCTGGTTTCTTCGGCTTTGGATATGCCATGCAGAAAATGAAGGAGCGGGGAAGATTTGAAGAAGTAAGGGAACTTTACAAAGGTTCGGATTTCTTTAAAACTTTAGTTCTGAACTCAATGATGAGTATGAACAAGTCCTATTTCCCTTTGACGTACTACATTAAAAATAATCCTAAATTCGGTGCATTCTGGAATGTTCTTTTCGATGAATATGAGCTTTCAAGAGATATTATGCTGGAATTGACCGGATTCAAAATGCTTCAGGAAGAAGACCCGCTCTCGAGAAAGTCTGTGAAGATCCGTGAAAAGATTGTACTTCCGTTGTTAAGCATTCAGCAATATGCTTTAATGAAGATCCAGAAAGGAGAAGGCAACAGAAAAGCTTATGAGAAGCTGGTAACGCGTTCACTGTTCGGAAATATTAATGCCAGTAGAAACTCTGCATAAATGATTACGAGGTTTTTGTACATATCGTACAATATGATATCAACAGGAATGGGCTTCAGCCCATTCTTTTTTATCGGCCCATCCTTCGGCTTCAGCCAAAATATAGGGTATGTAGTTTTAGAAAGAATATCTCCCGCACATTCAACAAATTAAAAACAATATCAAAATCTGTTAATCTGCGGGAGGCAAATGATTATTCCTTTAAGAATTTTTCATACAAAATATTGTCCGTTGTCTGAATCTTCAGGTAATACGTTCCTTTTGCAAAATCCTCAACTTTTATAGATTTCTGATGGTTGCTTTTTCTGATCAGTCTTCCCAGGTTATCATAAATTTCTAATGAAAGAATTTCCTGTTCTGAAGCAATATTCAGGATGCCTTTTGCCGGATTCGGGAATATGGAAAATTTTTCCTTTTTTACGATTTCTGAAGTATTGAGAACGAGATTGTATAAGCTTCCGAAATTAAGGATGCCATATCCGATCTGATCCGAATGAGCGGGATACAGGGAAGCGGTTTGTCTCAGTTTTGTTCTCATCTGTTCCCTGTTCATCGTTGGAAATGCCTGGATAAGACACGC
This sequence comes from Chryseobacterium amylolyticum, assembly GCF_051011775.1. Classification (NCBI taxonomy): domain Bacteria; kingdom Pseudomonadati; phylum Bacteroidota; class Flavobacteriia; order Flavobacteriales; family Weeksellaceae; genus Chryseobacterium; species Chryseobacterium amylolyticum. The sequence goes on along the minus strand of NZ_JBPCHX010000004.1, from coordinate 36,700 downwards.
CACACCTCCTGCGGCAATAGGAGTGGCAATGGATGTTCCGTTCACCACCAGCGTAGCATTGTCATAAACTGTTGTTGTGCCGGTTCCCTGAGTACTTCCGTCTGGTTTTACCACTCCGAGAGCGTTTGGCCCGAAAGAAGAAAAACCGGACGCATTTCCGGCAGAATCTACAGAACCGATAGAGAAGACTTTAGCATTATCAGATGGCGTCAGAAGATAATGCCATGGCTGCTGCCCCGAGTTACCGGCAGCGGCAAGAACAAAAATTCCTTTTTCTGCAGCAATACCTGCTCCACGTGCAATAAAAGAGGTGTTTCCGTCCATATTTGCGTAAGAATAATTGTAACGGCTGTCATCGAAAATATTATACCCCAGTGATGATGTAATGATTTCCACGCCTTTTCTGTCAGCTTCCTCAGCCGCTTCAATCCAATATAGTTCTTCTTCAGGAATTTCTACCGCTGCATTTTCACTGCGGTAAAGGTAAAAGTCCGCATCAGGAGCCGCCCCTACAAAAGTATTTTGCAGATATCCGCCGATAGTACCTAGAACAACAGAACCATGAGTGCTGAGAGCAGTATTATAAATATCTGTCGTTTTGGTAACAAAATCATAAGAAGCTTTGATGTGGTTGTTGGTCCATAACCTTGCGAATGCTGCACCTGTATTCACTGTGGGAAATCCGGCATCAATGACAGCTATAGAGATTCCCGTTCCGGTATAGCCGGCCAGATGAAGAGGACGTATATTGACCTGGTCAATCTGTGCGGCGCCTGAACCGTAATTAAAGTTGGTCAGTGTTTTATTGATGCTTGCATCATCCTTCCATTTTGCAGGTGCTGTTTTCAATGTACCGGCATTATTTCTGGCAAAGCTTTCAACAGAGGAAACAAAAGATTGTGCCTGCAGTAAGGTTTTTTGTGCAGGAGTGGCATTTACAGCCGCTCCGTTCAGCCATTTTGAATAATCAGTAACGGTAAATCCTAAATTCTGAAGATTCTGAATGTAAGACTGTTCAATAGGAGCATCCTGATCATTCAGCGGTATTCCCAGTATGGTACGTCTGTTGAGAGATTTCTGGCTGAGTTCTGAGAGTGGATTTGCATAAAATGCAGCCTTATTCGGCTTATCCGTAAAGTAAACGAAAACGAGCTCCGTTTGTGCGGAAACAGTAAGATAACCTGCTAGGAAACAAAAGAGTAAAAGTTTTTTCATAAAATTTATTTCTATAAAGATAAAAACAAAATCAATAAAATTTTTGATCGGATATTAAATTCCTTATTTTTACAGAAATATTTATTATATGAAAAAAATTCAGATGGTTGACTTGCAAAGTCAGTATTACAAAATAAAGAATGATGTAGACAATGCAGTTTTGAATGTAATGGATTCTGCGGCATTTATCAACGGTCCTGAAGTAAAGTCTTTCCAGAATGAATTGGAGTCTTATTTAGACGTAAAACATGTGATTCCGTGTGCCAATGGTACAGATGCATTACAGATTGCCCTGATGGCTTTGGATCTGAAAGAAGGAGATGAAATTATCACGGCTGATTTTACTTTTGCTGCAACGGTAGAAGTTATTCACCTGCTTAAACTGAAATCTGTATTGGTAGATGTAGATTACGATACATTTACAATCTCCACAGAACAGATTAAAAAAGCGATTACACCAAGAACAAAAGCGATTATCCCGGTACATATTTTCGGACAGTGTGCCAATATGGAAGAAATTTTAAAAATTGCTGAAGAGCACAATTTATATGTTATTGAAGACAACGCTCAGGCAATTGGTTCAGAATATACATTCTCGGACGGAACGGTAAAACAGGCCGGAACCATGTCTACTGTAGGAACAACTTCTTTCTTCCCATCAAAAAACCTTGGATGTTACGGAGATGGAGGAGCTATTTTTACCAATAATGATGAGCTGGCTCACCGTTTAAGAGGAATTGTAAACCACGGGATGTACGAAAGATATTACCATGATGAGGTTGGGGTAAACTCACGTCTGGATAGTATTCAGGCTGCAGTTTTAAGAAAAAAACTTCCTCACCTTGATTCTTACAACGAAGCAAGAAGAAGAGCTGCAGATTTTTATGATGAAGCATTTGCCGGTCACCCGGATATCCTGACCCCGAAAAGAGCTGAAAATTCTACCCATGTATTCCATCAGTATACTTTAAGAATCCTGAACGGAAAACGGAATGAACTTCAGAAGTTTCTGGCGGAAAAAGAAATCCCTGCAATGATTTATTATCCTGTAGCACTGAGAAAACAAAAAGCATACTTCCAGGAAAGTAATCCTGTAGATTTTGTAAATACCGATAAGCTTTTGGATCAGGTAATTTCTTTACCAATGCATACAGAATTAGACGAAGAACAGCTGAAGTATATTACGGATGCAGTGCTTGAGTTTATGGGCTAAAAGTAAGTATGAAGGAATTTTTTTTAAAGGGGAGAAAATATAAATTCTTTTTAGGGTTTCACCTTTTTATTGTAGGGCTTTATTCAATCTATGTAATAAACACATTGAATTCTTACAATTCCTCATCTTACTCAACATATTATAAAGAGAGTATCTATGAAAATATTACAAAATACTCTTTTTATATTATCATCAATTTAATTTCAGGAGCGATCATTTATTTTAAGATAAAACGGGCAAAAGCTATTCTCAATTTTTTTGCAGCAGTGATCTTTATTTTGGTTTGTTATGCTGAATATACCCTGATTAAAACTTATGTTAATAACTCATATTATAATTTTGTAATTACTTTTAATACAGGAGTTATAGGTTTTATTGTTTTTTATATCTTTTATCTTAATAAAAATAATGAGAAAGAAGAGATAGGAATCAATGAAATAGAAAATATAGGAAAAAAAGAAGATTAAAAAATAAAAATGGCAATACTTGTTACCGGAGGCCTTGGATATATTGGTTCTCATACTGTAGTAGAACTTATCAATAACGGCTTTGAAGTGGTTATTGTTGATGATTTATCCAATACGGAGAGGTTTATTTTAAATAATATTGAGGAAATTACAGGAGTGAAGCCTGCTTTTTATCCTTTTGACCTGAGAAGAAAAGAACTGCTTACTCAGGTTTTTGATGCTCATCATATTGACGGATGTATCAATTTTGCGGCTTCCAAAGCAGTAGGAGAGAGCCAGGTAAAACCTGTGGATTATTATGAGAATAATTTGTTCTCTTTAATTAATATTCTTCAGGAATTTAAGGAAAGAAAAATCTCTAATTTTATTTTCAGTTCATCATGTACGGTATACGGACAGGCAGATGTAATGCCGATAGATGAAAACACTCCGTTAAAAACACCGGAAAGTGTATATGGGAAAACAAAACAGATGGGAGAGGAGATCCTGACTGATTTTGCAAAAGCTTATGGCAGTAAAATATCACTATTAAGGTATTTTAATCCTATTGGCGCACATCCATCTGCCAGACTTGGCGAATTGCCGATCGGAATTCCCAATAACCTGGTGCCTTACGTGATGCAGACTGCGTCAGGAATAAGAGAGAAACTGAACATCTGGGGAGATGATTATCCTACAGAAGACGGAACTCCTATCCGTGATTATATTTATGTTGTTGACCTGGCTAAAGCGCATGTTGCAGCATTGAAAAAACTGATAGAAAACTCTTCGGCAGAAACGGTAATTGATATTTATAATCTGGGGACAGGAAGAGGATCATCTGTGCTGGAAGTGGTAAAAGCATTTGAAAAGGCTAATAATGTGGAAGTGCCCTATCAGATCTGCGCCAGAAGAGAGGGAGATATTACGATAGCATATGCCAATCCTGAAAAAGCTGAAAGAGAACTCAACTGGAAATCTGAAACGTCTCTTGAGGATGCTTTAAAAACAGTATGGGAGTGGCAGAAATATCTGAACAGCAGAAATTCATAAACTTAAGTATTGCTATATTTACGTTTGGAAAGAATAATTAAATAATAAAACAAATTACAAAAACACCTTCTCTGGATCACTTGTGTTTTATTCTTTTAAAAGAACACTTATTTCAGCGGAGTTTTAATTTTAAATTAATATGAAGACACAAAGAATAGGTATTACATTTTCGTCATTTGACTTATTGCATGCAGGACACATCAAAATGCTTGAAGAAGCTAAAACCGTATGTGACTATTTAATCGTAGGACTTCAGATTGATCCATCCCACGATCGTCCGAACAAAAATAAGCCAAGCCAGACTATCGTTGAAAGATATATTCAGCTGAAAGCAGTAAATGCTGTAGATGAGATCATCCCTTATTACACGGAAGAAGATCTGCTGGATATTTTAAAATCATTTGTGATTGATGTAAGAATCATTGGAGATGATTATATGGACAAAGACTTTACCGGTAAAAAATACTGTGAAGAAAAAGGAATTGAAATCTTTTACAACAAAAGAGACCATAGGTTTTCCACCAGTGATCTGAGAAGAAGAATCTATGAAGCTGAAAAAGAGAAATACTCGAAAGCAGAACCTGTAAAATAACAACATTAATAAAAATCCCGAAAAATAATTTTCGGGATTTTATTTTGGTTATATTACATCGGGCCGCCTTGCTGGTCGTCACCCGCTGCGTTGGAATTGATATCCTTTTTCTTTTTGGGCTGTTCAATTTTTTCTCCCTGCTTAAATCTGTAAGTTAAGGAAACAGCAAACTGTCTTGGCTGCCACTGCATATAGTTTCTTCGCGTATAATCATCATTAAAACTGAATACTTCTCTGCTTCTTGTATTGAATATATCCTGGATATTGAAGGAAATTGTTCCGTCTCCTTTCCAGATCGTTTTGGAAGCACCAAGATTCAGAGCATACATATCCTCTGTATTCTGGCTGGCAGTTTTCTGTGCTCCTCTATAGAACCCCTGTAATTGTACACTTAGTGTTTTGTCAAGTTTAAATGTCGTATTAAGACGGGCTCTGGTAGAAAAGCCATTTCCTGTGAAATCCATACTGCGTGTCTGCTGCAGCTTATTTTTATCAATGGCATCATAATAAGCGATTCCGCTGGTTTTATACCCGAACATGTCCAGACTTCCCATTATCTTCAGCCATGCAAAAGGATCATAAGTAAAGTTCAGATCCAAACCGTAGCGGTCATCAGTTCCTAAGTTGATAGGTTTAGTGTAGAATACTCCCAGGCTTTCATCAGGTCTGTAGACCAGCATTTTGGTATCATCAGTTGCATGTCTGTAGTATAGGGTAGGATTAACCGTAAACTTTTTTCTTGTGATATTATATCCCACTTCAAATGAATCTACATATGATGGATTCAGTTCTATGTTTCCTTCAAAAATATTCTGGCTGTTGCTGTAATTCGGGAAAGGAACCATGAAGAATGATCTTGGTCTGTCTATTCTTCGGGAATAATTAAGTAAAATCTGATTGTTTTTGGATACATCATAGCTTAAGAATACACTCGGAAATAAGTTATTATAGTTTTTGGTTTGATCTAATGGCTTATCATTAGGATTTTGATTGATGTAATTGATGCTGACATTAGACAGCTCATCTCTTAAACCCAGCTGGTAAGCAAACTTTTCTCCGATTTTACTCTTAAACTGAAGATAGAAAGCATTAAAGACTTCCTTATAATCTGTATTATTATTGTAGCTTGGAATAAAAGGGTTGTTGGAAGTACTGCTCACAAAATTATCGTAAGTATTATCATTAACATCCAATCTATATCCCGCTTCAAGCCTGGATTGTTCTCCTATTGGCAGTTCATAATCAGCTTTACCGATAATCGTTTTACTTACCGAATGTCTTCTGGTAATATCCTGTATATTCGGAAGCAGGTCATTGGTTTCAAGGATATCTGCATTATTATTGCTTCTGTTTCTCTGTAAACTTAATGATACGGATAAATTCTGACCGTTGTCATCAAATTTGTGATCCACACCTACATCTCCCTGAAAAGCAAGATTATTAAATATCGTTTTAGATTCTCTTTGTCCATATGGATTTAATAATTGCCATGTTCCCGCAATTCCGTTCGGATCTGAAGGATCTTTGAAAAATCTGTGGAAACTGTCATACGTCTGCAGAAGCTCATTTCCGTCTCCTTCAAATGTTCTCACCAATCCCGTAAAATTGATTGAAGTTTTATCCGATAAATCGTATACAAACCCCGCACTTACATTATAATTTTTGTTATATGTTTTATTGGCGGAGTTTTGCAGCTGATGTACCAGAACATCATTAGGCTGCGTATTAGGAAGAATCTTAGGGAATGTCAGGTTATGATAGGTCGTCTCCGAGTTGTTCTTGGTTTTATTTTCTGTGTAACCGCCGCCACCGTTTACGAACCAGGTCCAGTTATTCTTTCTCCAGCTCAGGTTCGTGTTAAGAGACGTTCTTGGAAAATAGCCCAGAGATCCTACCACACTACCATTAAAACCAACCTTTTTGTTCTTTTTAAGGATGATATTCAGAATACCGGATGTTCCGCTCGCTTCAAATTTAGAAGAAGGATTGGTAATAACCTCAATTCTTTCAATCTGGTCGGCAGGAATACTTTGCAATGCATTTGCCCCATCGTCAATCCCAAGAAGGGCAGAAGGCTTTCCGTTGATCAGGAACTTTACATTGGTGCTTCCTCTCATAGATACCGTTCCGTCCGTATCTACGGAAACTGAAGGAACATTGGTTAAAACATCCTGAAGGTTTCCTCCTTTACTCACGATATCCTGTGAAGGGTCATATGTTTTTTTATCAAGCTCTACTTTATAAGGTTTTGCTGCTGAAGCAGTAATAACAACGCCTTGTATTTCTTTTGTTTTGCCGTCAACAGTAGAGGTAGGTTCAGCCTCAATAGACAAAGCCCCGATATTACCTGCTGCTGCAATATTTTTGCTGACTACACTTTTTTTGTAATCAATAGCTTCTACTGTAATTTCATAATCTCCGGGCACAAGTTGCAGCTGATACTGTCCTTTTTCATCAGTCAGCACAGCATCACTTAAAGTTTTATTGGTCTTATTGCTGAAAGTTACAGAAGCGTAAGGAACCGGTTGATTTTTTTTGTTGACAATGATTCCTGAAACTCCAGCCTTCTCCTGTGCAAAAGCCAATGCTGCCGCTGAAAGTACTAACGTAAGTCCTAAAGTTTTTCTGGTGAAAATATTGACAATTTCTGTCTTATTCTTCATAGGTTATTTTTTTGTATAAGATCATAAAGGATAACCCTTAATGTTTTGAGTCTCCATACCAAGCTGATCATCAAAACATTATGGTTATTTATTGTTTTTCTAACTGTATAAGTTTCTTGGTGCTATTTAGCCTATTTTATATTTTTTGAGTTGAGCCAGTCCTGATAAGCCTTTGCATTTACAGCATGCTCCTCAGCACTTGCCGTAAATTTATGATATCCGGGCCTTGAAGGATCAGCACACATAAATATATAATTGTTGTTTTCAGCATTTAAAACAGCATCTATTGAGTTTTTATCCACTACACAGATTGGCCCCGGAGGAATCCCTGCATTGGCATAGGTGTTATAAGGTGATGGTGTAGATAAATGCTTATATAATACCCTTTTTATAGGTTCTTTAAAATTAGTCTGTTTATTGATTGCATAAATTACCGTAGGATCAGACTGAAGTTTCATTCCTTTTCTGTAACGGTTTAAATATAATCCGGCAATCGTTTTCATTTCATCTTTTTTTCCTCCTGATTCCTTATAGACAATAGAAGCCAGGGCATAAATCTGATCTCTTGTGAGGCCGGACTGCTGTTCTTTATTTTTTCTTTCAGCCGTCCAGAAATCATTATACTGATCTTCGAACTTGGCAAAAAATTCTCTCGGACTTACCGTCCAGAAAAAATTATAGGTATCAATAAAAAAATATTTTTTTAAATCTTCAGCATTTTTGTATCCTTTCTCCTGCGCAACAGCATCCAGATCAGTTACAAAATGCAAAGAATCTATTTCCGTTTTTTTGGTAACCTTACCAATCATCTGATACATATCCCCAAAGTCACCAATCCTGTAAGAATTTGCTGTCTGGTTTCCTGCTTTGATCATGTTGACAAGGTTTTTGTTTCCTGTTCCACTTTGGATATGATAACGTCCTGCTTTGAAATTAGCCTCAAGACCTTTTTCTTTAGCCACTGCTTCAAAAGATTCTCTGTCTTTAATATAAGGAGCAATAGAATCGAGGATCTGCTTAAAACCTGCCCTGTGAGGAATCAACACATAACCTTCTTTTTCTACGTTATTTCCTAAATATTTATTATAAAATCTCAAACCAAAAAATCCTGCCACTACAAAAACCAGCAGAATGATAATGAGAATAGCTTTTTTCATTCCTATTAATGTTGATTAAAAGTTTTTTGTTTTTAAAGAAGATCTGTTTTACCTCTAAAAACCTGCTTAGCAGGGCCTTCAAGCCAGATATTCCGGAATGAGTCACCGCTTTTTTCAGCATATACCTTAAGATTTCCGCCTAAGGTTTTAACTTTTACAGAGGTTAGATTATGTTTTTGCAGAAAAGTTAAAGCAGAAGCTGTAACTCCTGTTCCACAACTGTAAGTTTCGTCCTCAACACCTCGTTCATAGGTTCTTACAAAAATTTCATTATCTGAAATTTTTTCTACAAAGTTCACATTGATTCCTTTTTCTTTATAAGTTTCAGAATTTCTGATACCATATCCCTCGTCATACACAGGATAATCCTTCAGATTGTCAACATACTTTACATAATGAGGTGAACCGGTATTCAGAACGAAGTCATTTCCGTCATGGGATACCGCGTTTACATTAATCATTTTTAATTTAATGATTCCGTTATGGATCTCAGCTTCATGTTCACCGTCCGTCGCAATGAATTTGCATTTATCTTCAAAGATGTCCAGGAAAAAAGCAAAAGCTACCAGACATCTTCCTCCGTTCCCGCACATGGTACTTTCTCCTCCGTCAGAATTATAATATACCATTTTGAAATCATAACTGGGATCGTTTTCCAGCAGAATAAGGCCGTCAGCACCTATTCCGAAACGTCTGTCACATAGTTTTTCAATAATACCTTTATCTTTAGTAAATTGCAGATCACGGTTGTCTACCATTACAAAATCATTCCCTGTTCCCTGATATTTATAAAATTCCATATTTTTTTGTTAAATGAAGAAGCAAAATTAACATATTTAAAATGAAAAACGAACAGTGTTAGCTGTTCGTTTTCTTATTTATAATCGTTTTATCTAAAGCCGCCTCCGCCGCTCTGCTGTCTGCTGGAACTGCTGCTTTGGCTGCCTGAGCTGTTTCTGAATCCGCCGCCGGAAGATTCTGACCTGCTGCTGCTTTCAGAATTTCTGAATCCGCCGCTATTCTGGTTCCTGAACCCGCTGTTATTCTGGTTGTTCTGATTACCACTGTTTTGGTTTCTGAATCCCCCATTACTGTTGGAGTTTCTGAAACCGCTGTTGTTCTGGTTTCCCTGATTGTTCTGGTTTCTGAATCCGCTGTTGTTGGAGTTTCTGTTATTATTGAATCCTCCGCTGTTATTATTGTATGAACCGTTACTATTTGTTGTACGGGTATTCTGGAATCCGTTCTGAGGTCTTGAAGAAGAAGATCTTCTTTCTACATAGACTTTTCTTCTGGAATTATTATAATTGTCATAATAATAAGGGATGCCGTTATCATAGTAATAATTAACGTTGTTTCTGTAATAATAGCCGTCGTTGCCCCAATATCCACCGCTTCCGTAATATCCTGCAGGAGCATAGTAATATCCGTTGTTATAATAAGGATCTCCATAATAACCTCCATTGTTGCTACCGTATCCGTCGGTATATGCTAAACAAGATGTTAAACTGGCAATAGCAAAAATACTGACTGCTATTTTAAATAAATTTTTCATGACTTTATTGTACTTTTTCTTTAAAACTTTTTTTCCAATTGACGTATCCTGAGATCGCCATTATAGTAAATACCAAATATTGAACCGAAGTGATTCCAAGTCCCTTAAAAATCATCATAGGGATGCAAATAAGATCTCCGATAATCCAGAAAATCCAGCTTTCAATGCGCTGTTTGGCCATAAACCACATTCCTACTAAAAATATTGAAGTGGTGAAAACATCCATCCAGTTTGCCCAGTCCAGATGGTATAATCCGAGACTGGTTCCTTCCATAGAAAATTGATTATCAATATAAGGCTTATAATAATAAATAAGAGTAACAAGTGCCAGGCTCAATATAAAAAGGACACTGGCATAGAACCATTCTTTTCTGGTGGCCCAGGTAACATCCACATGAATATGATCTTCGGAATTTTTAGCCCATAAAATCCATCCGTAGATACTCATTATGGTATAATACACATTGATCAGGCAGTCTCCCAGCAAGCCGAAGTTGAAAAGGATATAAACATAGATCAGCGTAGAAATAATGCCGGTAGGATACACCCAGATATTTTTTTTAATCGAAAAATAAACACTAAGGGTTCCTAAAACAGCTCCTGAAGCTTCCAGCATAATCTGTAAAGTATCATAGCTCTCATAAGGCTTTATGAAAAGATCATATAAATTCATGTTATCAAAAATAAAGAAAAATTTAACACTTAAAGAAATACTATGAATAAGGTGCTGGTCAGGTTTTTAAAGTTTTTAATGTAAAATAAATGATGAAATTTTAACGATTAACGTGAGAGTTTATAAATTTTTTATATTTTCGTAAATCCTTAATAAATAAAAAAACATGTCGAAAATTTGGGTTAAAAAGCCACTAAGTGCCTATGAGGCAGATATGAAGAAAAGTGAGCTGAAAAAAGTCCTTGGAAAATGGAGTTTAACAGCAATTGGAGTGGGTGCTATCATCGGTGGTGGAATCTTTGTTCTTACCGGAACGGGAGCCTATTATCATGCAGGGCCAGCACTTGCAATTTCCTTTATCATAGCAGGGATCGCCTGCGTTTTTGCTGCATTATGCTATGCAGAGTTTGCATCCATTATTCCTGTAGAAGGTTCAGCTTATGCCTATGCATACGGAACCGTAGGGGAAATTTTTGCATGGGCCATGGGGTGGTGTCTCATCCTCGAGTATGCCATGGCAAGTATGGCAGTTTCCGTGAGCTGGTCCGGATATTTTAACAAATTTTTGAAAATATTTAATATTCATCTCCCTGCCTATCTGACTTCAGATCCTGCAAGTTATACCGGAGATGGTTTTTCAATGAACCTGCCTGCATTCATTCTTGTACTTTTAATTACCGCATTATTGGTAAAAGGAACTAAAGAAGCGGCGGGAGCTAATAACCTGATCGTTTTAATGAAAACTTCAGCCGTTATCTTTGTAATTATCGCCGGAGTATATATTATTTTCTCTAATACGGACCTTTATAACGCTGTAGACGGAGTGAAGAACTGGAAACCTTTTATCCCGGATCCTGTAAAAATCAAAAACTCTGAAGGGGATTTGGTCTCCGCATATGGTATTAAAGGGATTATTTCCGGAGCTGCAGCTATTTTCTTTGCCTACATTGGTTTTGATGCTGTTTCCACACAGGCGGGAGAAGCTATTAATCCTAAAAAAGATGTGCCTTTTGCCATCATTGCTTCATTATTGATCTGTACAGCTTTATATATCTGTGTATCTCTTGTGTTAACAGGAATGATGCATTATACAGACTTCAACCCTGAAGGTAAATATCCGGATGCTATTAAAGCTCCTGTAGCCTATGCTTTTGAAATTGCAGGAAAACACTGGGCAAGTAATATCGTAACGATTGCTGCTACTGTAGGATTAATTTCCGTAGTAATGGTAATGATGATGGGACAATCCAGAATTTTTATCGGTATGGCAAAAGACGGGTTGATTCCTCAATTCTTCGGCCAGCTTCACCCAAAAACCAAGACTCCATATAAAGGAATTATTCTGTTAGGACTTGTAGTGGCATTTATTGCTGCATTTACCCCGATTTCAACATTGGCAGATATGACAAGCTTCGGGACCCTGTTTGCATTTACATTGGTTTGTATCGCGGTTTGGGTAATGAGAAAAAAAGAACCCAATCTGATCAGACCTTTCAAAGTTCCTGCTTATAAAATTGTAGTAGCTTTGGGAGTAATTATCAACTTATACCTTATTTTTAACCTGAGTGCCCATGCATTGGAACTTTCAGCTGTATGGCTGGTGCTGGGAGGCTTGGTATATTTCCTTTATGGAAAATCACATGGTAAACTTAACAACCCTGAAAAATATCAGAACCAGGATTAATAATTATAATATAAACCGCTTCGGCGGTTTTTTTTATCCCAATACTATAATATGAAAAAGATTTTCACCATTTTATTTCTGTCTGCAGGACTTACAGTATTTTCCCAGCAGGTGGAAAGCCTCGAAACTATTCTTAATGATAAAATAAGTATCAGAGCCCTTGAGTTATACGATAATAAAGTATGGTATAGCGGTACGGAATCCAAATTCGGGTTTGTAGATCTTAAAGATTATAAAAATCAGAAGCAGATAAAACTTTCTGAAGAAAAGCTTCAGTTCAGAACATTAGGTCAGAATACAACTTCTTTTTATGCCATCAATATTGAAAGTCCGGGAAGGTTTTTTGCGATTGATAAAAAAACTCTGACCTCACAGGTTGTCTTTAAAGATACAGCAAAAACGGCTTTTTATGATGCTTTGCATTTTGTGAATGATAAACTTGCCTATACCTTCAGTGATGCAGATAAAGACCGGCTGTTGAAGCTGGCTGTATATAAGGATGGGAAATGGAGCATGTTTAAAAATAATGTAACATTAAATGATGGTGAAGCTGCTTTTGCCGCCAGCAATACCAATATTTCATCATCTAAAAAATATCTTTGGATTGCAACCGGAGGGAAAGCTTCCAGAATGGTAAGAATGAATCTGAAAAATGAAAAGTTTGAAATTTTCAATACTCCATTTGTACAGGGAGAATCTTCGCAAGGAATGTATTCTATCGATTTTTATGAAGATAAGTTTGGGATTGCTGTTGGAGGAGATTATACCAAACAGGATGCCAATATCAATAATATCGCAACGACTGACAATGGTGGTGAAACCTGGCAGATTCAGGCCTCAGGGCAGAATGCAGGATATACGACTTGTGTGAAAATTAAACCGGGATCAAAAGGAAAAGAAATTATTGCAGTAGGAGATAAGCATGTCAGTTATTCTTCAGATTTTGGAAAAACATGGAAGAAAATTTCTGATGAAAAAGGATTCTTTGTCTGCCAATGGATTGATGGCAATAATGTTGTTCTTGCAGGAAATAATAAAATTGCGGTAATGAAATTAAAATTTTAAATATTATGAATAGAATATATCACTATTAGCCAAAAGCCTGATCATACGTATTTAGACTCATTATAAAATAGAACCTAATATAATTCATAGGTTAAAATTCATAACTAATGGTTAATTTTGTAGGATGAAATTTAATTATGTTAAATTTCATACTCTATAAAATTTTAATTTTCAATGAACTCTTTAATAGATAAGTATAATATTCCCGGACCGCGTTACACTTCTTATCCTACTGTTCCTTACTGGGATGAATCAACATTTTCACCGGAAAGATGGAAAGAAACCGTAATCAGGTCTTTTGATGAAAGCAATGCAGGGGAGGGAATTTCTATTTATATCCATTTGCCTTTCTGTGAGGCACTATGTACGTTCTGTGCATGTCATAAACGTATTACCAAACAGCATAGTGTAGAAGTTCCTTACCTTGAAAGTGTTCTAAAAGAGTGGAAATTGTACCTTGATCTTTTCAGTGAAAGACCAAAACTGAAAGAACTGCACCTTGGAGGAGGTACTCCCACGTTTTTCTCTCCTGAGAATTTGAGAACATTACTGGAAGGAATTTTTTCTACAGTAGATATGGCAGAGCACCCTGAATTTTCTTTTGAAGGGCATCCTAACAATACAACCAAGGAACATCTCCAGACTTTATATGACCTTGGTTTCAGAAGAGTGAGCTTCGGAGTTCAGGATTATGATCCAAAAGTTCAGAAAGCGATCAACAGAATCCAGCCTTTTGAAAATGTGAAAAACGTTACAGAATGGGCCAAGGAGATCGGGTACAGAGGAATCAGCCATGATCTTGTGTTCGGACTGCCACACCAGAACTGGGAAGCAATGGAGCATACCATCAGAAAAACAATGGAGCTGAAACCTGACAGACTTGCATTTTATTCTTATGCACACGTTCCGTGGGTGAAAGGAGTGGGACAGCGAGGGTTTGATGAAAATGACCTTCCAAGTGGTGAAGAAAAACGCCGTCTGTATGAAGACGGGAAAAAGCTTCTTCAGGATTTAGGATATATTGAGGTGGGAATGGATCATTTCTCTCTTGAACATGATGATCTTTACCAGTCTTTAATTCATAAAAAACTTCACAGAAATTTCATGGGCTATACTTCCAGCAAAACCCAGCTGATGGTGGGACTTGGTATGTCTGCCATTTCAGATTCCTGGTATGCGTTTGCCCAGAATGTAAAAACGGTTGAGGAATATCAGAAAATGGTTGAAGAAGGTAAAATTCCTGTGGTAAAAGGACACGTTCTGAGCGATGAGGATCTTACGGTAAGAAGACATATTCTCAACCTGATGTGCCAGCTTGAAACCACTTTTGATATAAACAACTCTTTCCCTGAGCTTGAAAACGCTTTGGAAATGCTGAAAGAAATGGAAAATGACGGCCTGGTTGAAATCAACGGAACCGAAGTTAAAATTACTGAAGCCGGAAGAGCATTCACAAGGAATGTTGCCATGGTTTTTGACCTGAGAATGATGAGAAATAAACCGGAAACGAGGATTTTCTCCATGACAATATAAGAAAAGCGGTTCAGTTCTGAACCGCTTTTTAATTGGTTTTAGGTTTAACGTTTCGTTTACATTTACAGAGACTATTATTATTTAATAATTAATTTCTGGCTGTAAGATTTCAGCTCTCCTGATTTCAGATTAATATAATACACTCCGGCAGGTACCCCTGAAATATTGATCGCTTTTCCCTCATAGATATGATCTGCTTCCAGTACTTTTCTTCCCTCCGCACTGATAATTTCCAATGTTGTCTTTTGATCTTTAATTCCATCAATAAAAATTTCTTTTGAAGCCGGATTAGGATAAACTTTTATATTTCCAAAAGCATTATTTTCCTGAGTTCCCAAAGTTCCTGTGGTTATTTTAAAAATCTTTCCATTGTTCACGGCTGCTACATACAGCCCTTTTTGATAATCTTCCCCGAAAGTAGAGAAATTATTCCCGGAATAAGGAGCTGTCCATGTGATGGCATTATTGTTATCCATAATCCCGATCTGGGTAGAGCAGTAGTCTGCAAAGAAATATTTTCCCTGTAGTGAAGGATACTGGGTTCCTCTGTAGACATATCCGCCGGTGATAGAACATTTTCCTCCGGAATGATCATAGACGGCAACCGGGAAGGTCATGGTAGACTGTGCAGCACATCCTACTGTATTATAGGTATTATTTCCTTCATAACATCGCCAGCCGTAGTTTAATCCACCTTGGGAAATGGGCATTTTGTTGATTTCCTCTATCGCTCCCTGTCCAACATCTGCAATCATGGCATTTCCTGTTGTAAGATCAAAAGAAAATTTCCACGCATTTCTAAGTCCGTAAGCCCATATCTCGTCTGCACCATCCACTCCGGCTCCTGCAAAAGGATTGTCGGGCGGAATATTGTACGGGCCGGTAGCATCTACATCTATTCTCAGCATTTTTCCGAGCAGTGAATTTTTGTTTTGAGCATTATTATTCGGGTCACCGCCGCTTCCTCCGTCTCCGGTAATGATCCACAGTTTTCCGTCAGGAGCGAAATGAATACTTCCTCCATTATGATTGTCGAAAGGTTTAGGAATACTCAGAAGGATCTTTTCAGAAGCGGGATCAGCTACATCCGGGTTTGTTGAACTTACGCTGTATCTTGCGACAGTGACATTTCCGGCCGTATTGTTATAATACACAAAAAAATACCCGTTGGCAGAGTATTGTGGATGAAATGCAAGACCAAGAAGACCTCTTTCGCCGCCAAAAATAATTTTTGAACTTATATCCAGAAAATTAGTGGAGTTAATTGTCCCGCTGGGTTGAATAATTTTAATGATTCCGTTTTGTTGTACAACAAAAAGACGGCTGTCATTGGCATTCGTAATCTCTACAGGACTGGTAAGCCCCGTGACAAATTCTTCCAAATTAATGCTTTGAGAATTAACAATTAAGGAAGAAAAAATACTGATGCAAAAAAGTAATTTTTTCATAATATTTTGATAGTTAGTGTGTTGAAAAATAGAATGAAAATTTTATACCAATATATTTTGAAGACTTCGTTATGATAGCACGAAAAAATTGTTAAATCTTAAATAGAAATCACAATACCAATATATCTGAAAATAAACCATTTCTGTTGTTAAAAATTCATAAAATACAAGAAAATCATTATATTTGCCGACTTAATTTAACGTAGTTATAACAAAATGCAAGGAAAAGGACTTATTACAATTGTCGCTATTGTACTAGGGTTGATTTGCTTAAACGAGCTATTACCAACATGGTACGCCAGCAAAATTGAAAAGCAGGCGACTGCTATTGCAGGAGACAATCCGGAGAAGTATCAGAAAGAAATCGCAAGACTTTCTAAGGATACTTTGAATTTAGGATTCACAAAACTTTATTACACTAAAGCCAAAGACAAGGAAATGAAACTTGGTCTTGACCTGAAAGGGGGGATCAACGTTCTTTTGGAGATCAACCAAAGAGATCTGGTGAATGATTTAACGAATTATTCTACAAATCCTGTTCTTATCGAGGCTTTAAACAAAACTGATGAAGCACAGAAGAATTCTACAAAACCTTACATCGACAACTTCTTCGAGCAGTTCGATGTAGTAAACAAAGCTAAAGGTACAAACCTTAAGCTGGCAGATCCGGAAATTTTCGGAAATACAACCCTTACTGAGGTGAAGTATAACACTCCTGATGATCAGGTAAAAAGCATTGTTAAAAGAAAGATCGATGCATCTGTAGGAACAGCTTTTGAGGTAATCAGAACGAGAATTGACAAGCTTGGAGCCATCCAGCCAAACGTTCAGAGAGTACCTGGAACAGCTAGAATTTCTGTGGAAATGCCTGGTATGAAGGATATTGATAAAGTGAAAAAAATGCTTCAGACTTCTGCAAAACTTCAGTTCTGGGAAGTACAGCAGGTTCCTGAAATTGCGCCTTATTTCCAGACTTTAACAACTATGGTTGCTGCAAAAGGAGATTCTATGGGAGTTGCAAAGAATGTGAACTTCATGAGCCTTTTACAGCTTGACAAATTAAGAACCAATGGTGTTGCCAATGTAAAATTATCTGATACTGCAGTTGTAAACAAAATCTTAAACAGCAAAGTAGCCCAGTCTTTACGTCCGGCTAACATCAAATATACACAGTTCATGTGGGGTTACAAACCTGAAGCTACTGATACTGAAAGCCTGGTATTGTATGCGATCAGAGGTAACATCAATCAAAAAGCTCCGGTAGACGGTGCTGTTGAAACTGCAAGCATCGGTTATGATGAGCTAAGCAGAATAGTAGTAGACATGCAGATGGATTCCAAAGGAGCAAAAGAGTGGAAAACATTAACAGAGAAAAACGTTGGAAAACCGGTTGCAGTAACTCTTGATAACAGAGTATACACCGCTCCGAACGTTGTTGGCGCTATTCCTAACGGTAGAACACAGATCTCCGGTAACTTCTCTCAGGAAGAAGCTAAGGAACTTGTAGATGTGTTGGGTGCCGGTAAATTGCCTGCAGGTGCAAAAGTAGTTCAGGCTACAGTTGTAGGTCCGTCTTTAGGACAGGAGGCTATTGACTCTGGTTTAATGTCGTTCATCATCGCTTTTGCTATTATCATTGTTTATATCATTTTCTACTACGGTGGAGCTGGTGTATATGCGGTAATTGCAATGGTGATCAACTTATTCTATATTTTCGGTATTATGGATTCGGGAGACTTTACGCTTACGCTTCCAGGTATCGCAGGTATCGTTCTTACGATGGCAGTTGCAGTAGATACGAACGTTATCATTTATGAAAGAACAAAAGAAGAATTATTTGCCGGGAAAAGTATTCTTGAAGCTTACAAAGATGGTTTCAAACATGCATTGAACGCGATTATTGACGGTCACACTACGACTTTCCTTACGGCGGTTGTATTGTTCTTCTTCGGAACAGGACCTATCAAAGGGTTCGCCTTGACATTGATGATCGGTATTTTAATGACATTATTTACGTCTGTACTGCTTTCAAGAGTAATGATCTTCTCAAGATTAAATAAAGGAAAAGGGCTTTCTGTTTGGACTCCGGCTACGAAGAACCTGTTCAGAAACACCTGGATCGATTTCATCGGAAAGAGAAAATATGCTTACATCGTTTCAGCTGTTCTTACAGTTATCTGTATCATTTCAATTGCAACACACGGTTTCAAATACGGTATCGACTTTACCGGGGGTAGAAACTATGTGGTAAGATTTGATAAAGATATAAAAGCTGAAGATGTTGAAGAAAAATTAGTAGCATTATTCAAAACTGAAGATGGTAAAAACTCTTCTGTAGAAGCTAAAACTTTTGGAAACAACAAACAATTAAAGATCTCTACGGATTACCTTATCGAGGATGAATCTTTAAAAGCTGACCAGATTATCGAGCAAAAATTATTTGAAGGATTAAAATCACAGTTGCCGGCAGGAACAACATTGAAAGAGTTCAAATCTGCTGATAAAGACCATGCAGGAATTATTTCTTCTGAGAAAGTGGGACCTTCAGTGGCTGATGATATCCAGACTCACGGTATCTATGCGGTATTAGCTGCTCTGGCAATGATCTTCATTTATATCCTTGTAAGATTCAGAAAGTGGCAGTTCTCCCTTGGAGCCGTTGCTGCTCTGTTCCACGATGCGGTAATTATCTTAGGAGCATATTCCTTGCTTCACAAGTATATGCCTTTCAACATGGAGATCAACCAGGATTTCATTGCTGCAATCCTTACAGTATTGGGTTACTCCATTAACGATACGGTAATTATCTTCGACAGAATCAGAGAATACCTGAGAGAGAAAAAATCGTTAACATTGGCAGGTCTGTTTGATGACTCTATTTCAAGTACATTGGGTAGAACATTCAACACCTCATTCACTACGATTCTGGTTATCCTTGCGATCTTCATTTTCGGTGGTGATAACCTGAGAGGATTCATGTTTGCGATGTTAATCGGTATCGGTTTCGGTACTTATTCATCCATCTTTGTTGCATCTGCAATTGCTTATGACTTCCTTAAAACAGGAAAAGAAGAAGAGGTACACGGCAGATCCACTTCTGCAAAAGAAGAACTTGTTTCAAAGTAATACAAACTACAATAAATTAGTAAAGGCCGTTTCGAAAGAGACGGCCTTTTTCTTTTTAACATAAAGAAATATGAAAAAAACAAAGCTTTTTTATATGTAATGCATTATTTGTCATTATTTTAAGCATTTGATTTTTTAGTATTTATGTGAGCAGCTCTTAATTTAGAATCATTATTTTTCAGATTTCATTAATTTTGCACCATCATGGAAAATTCAAAGAAAAAAGCAGCTATAGGCTTCATATTTATTACTTTACTGATTGATATTACGGGATGGGGAATCATCATTCCTGTTGTTCCTAAATTAATTGAAGAACTCATTCATGCAGATATCAGTGAAGCCGCAAAATATGGCGGCTGGCTTGGGTTTGCCTATGCATTTACACAATTTATATTTTCACCGTTAGTTGGTAACCTGAGTGATAAATACGGGCGAAGACCCATTATCCTGATTTCCCTTTTCGGATTTGCTGTAGATTATATTTTCCTTGCATTGGCACCCACAATCTGGTGGCTGTTTATGGGAAGAATTATTGCCGGAATTACCGGTGCAAGCGTAACCACCGCAAGTGCTTACATTGCAGATATCTCTACGGATGAAGACCGGGCTAAAAATTTCGGACTGATAGGAGCTGCTTTTGGATTAGGTTTTATCATAGGACCTGTTCTCGGTGGGGTTCTCGGGCATTACGGTGCCAGAGTTCCTTTCTATGCCGCAGCAGGCTTGTGTCTGCTTAATTTCCTGTACGGATATTTTATTCTTCCTGAAAGTCTGGATAAAGATAAAAGAAGAGAATTCGACTGGAAACGTGCGAATCCTATAGGTTCATTTAAATTTTTAGGGAAACATCCTGAAATTTCCGGACTGATCGTTTCATTGATCTTAATTTACATTGCAGGGCATGCAGTACAGAGCAACTGGAGTTTCTTTACCATGTATAAGTTCAGCTGGACAGAAAGAATGGTGGGGATTTCGTTAGGAGTAGTAGGTTTATTGGTAGGACTTGTACAGGGTGGTCTTATCAGATGGACAACTCCAAGGCTTGGAGAACAGAAAAGTATCTATTACGGTTTGGCTTTCTACGCAGTGGGAATGCTGTTGTTTGCCTTTGCATCAGAAGGCTGGATGATGTTTGTATTTCTGATTCCGTATTGTCTGGGAGGAATCTGCGGACCGGCTTTACAGTCTGTAATCACGAAAAGTGTTCCTTCCAACGAGCAAGGTGAACTTCAGGGAGCATTAACGAGTTTAATGAGCGCTACATCCATTATCGGACCTCCGATGATGACGAATTTGTTTTACTTTTTTACCCATGACGAAGCACCATTCAAGTTTTCAGGAGCACCGTTTTTCCTGGCATTTATTTTAATGGCTCTCAGCGTTGTGATTACTTATTCTGCTTTTCAGAAAAAAAGAAAGGATTTGGTTGATGTAACCTCTAAAAAAGACTTTCAGAAATAATAGATCTGTTCTATTCTGAACATATTTATAGCTTTGGGTCAATCTATTTGATAACTTTACTGAAGCAGTTTTACTCAGTTTTGAAACAGGAAAAACAAAATTATGAACGCATCAGACTTTGAAAAGTATCTCGAACGGATTCATTTCTCCGGAACTCCGGAAATGAGCATGGGAACATTGAAGAAAATTCATCAGCTTCATCCCAAACACATCCCGTTTGAAAATATAGACCCTTATACAGGAAAAGTACCTTCTTTGAATGCAGATGATATCTTTAAAAAACTGGTTGTTGAATCAAGAGGAGGATACTGTTATGAACAAAACCTGCTTTTAAGTGGAGTTTTAAAATATTTAGGATTTAAAGTAAAGCTTCAGCTGGGAAGAGTAGTATGGGGAAGGCAGGAAGACAGCGTTGCTGCACAGACTCATTTGCTGCTTATTGTTGATTTTGAAGATAAAAAGTATGTTGTAGACTGCGGATTTGGAACTGCTACACTTACTTCGCCCATACTTTTAAATGAAGAAGACCAGCAGCAGACACCCAACGGAATATTTAAAGTTTCCCATAGAGAAAATACATATACTCTTTGGCTTTGGAAAGAGCAATGGCTTCCGGTGTACCGTTTCATTCCTGAGCATGTAGAACCTATTGATCTTGAGATTTCGAATTGGTACCTGTCTACACATCCGGATTCTCATTTTAAGAATAAGCTGATCCTCTCAAAAGTAGATGAGAATGCCCGCTATACCTATACGGATCACGTCCTGAATATCAGGTCTGATGTTGGTGCAAAAGAGTCTGTAACGATAGAAAATGATATCCAGTTGTATGAAATACTGATTAATACTTTCGGATTAAAAGAAAATGCAATAGAAGCCCTGAAATCAAAAGCCAGAATATGGTAGTATCAGAAAATATAACCTATAAAAAACCGGGAAGCTTGTAAAAAGCTTCCCGGTCTTGTTAATCAGATTTTTATGAGGATTATGGATAAAGGGATTTTGTCCCGTTACTTACTATATTGCTGCCCAATCCGGAGAATGATACAGAAAAATTAGTGGAATTAAAGCTTAAAGAACCTGTAGGAGTACAAAGTCCCAATGCATAACGGCATTGCCCGTAAGCACCTGTCCTTTTTGTAATTTTACTCTCACTTTTCGCTTTTCCTAAGCTGATATAACCCCAATCACTTACATCTGCATTGGACACTGTAGAACCGGAATAATAAATGGTAATCTGATATCCGGCTTCACCTCTTTTAGACCCCCATAGCCAGTTGGCAGTCCACCACTGTTTATACCACTTAGAAGCAACTTTAGAAGCTTCGTCAGATGCTGCTGAATTTCCGCGGGTATCCATCATAATAAGACCTCCGAAAATGTTATCCCAGATAATACCAGAATCACCATAAAAGCATAATGTGGTAAATTTCCCGCTTTTGCTGTTCCATGTTATTTCCATAACATTGATTCCGGCTTTTACTTCTTCAGTCATTGCTTCATTTAATCCTTGTTGTGCTGTTGTCAGGTTTTCTCCATCATACAGGTCTCTGATTTTCCCGATTTTTACAGAAGAAGGATCCGTGATGTTTCCTGATGCAATAAACTGATCTTTATCTGTAGTCAGTTTTTTGGAAAGCTCAATGCCTTGCTGTGTTGTAATTTTACCCAGTACATGTACTCCTGTAATCTGTAAATCATTTTTCAGGTAGGCTTCAAGATTTTTTCCGGATTCATCCAGCTGGTGCTGAACTGCTTCGGGGACAATCTGAGACGAAAGAGGGGTGATCTCCTTCTTCAGATCGGCAACAGTTACTTTTGACTGAACTGTTTCGTGTTGGTTCATTTCGTTGTTTTCATTCTGGCAGCTGTTGAGAGCCAATACCGATAATACGGCGAAAACTTTAAAAGTAGTCACTAGTTTTTTCATAATTAATATTTATTGGTTTGTGTGTTATAAATATACAGAATTATTGTTTAATTCTCATTGTTTTGAATTAAATATTTGTTAATTTATAGGTGCAGGAATTAGAGGGTAGGGAGCTTAAAGTTCAAGGTTCAAGGTTAGCATTTCAGGTTATAAGTTAACCCTGCAACAAAACAAACCCCGAATCACGCAACTTGTAACTCGTAAAATAAAGTCATCAACCTTAAACCTTGAACCCTGATATAAAATCTTAAAATTTGTTTAAATTTTTAGTTTACAGTCTGTAAATGGAATAATCTTTCGTAATTTTACCGCATGGAATTAAGCATTGGAGAAATGGCACTCATTGCCATTGCAATCGTTGTATTATTCGGTCCGGATAAACTGCCTCAGATTGCGCGTGACTTAGGTGCAGGCGTTAGAAAAATGCGTGGAGCAGTAGAAGATATCAAAACTGAAATCATGAAGGAAACAGATAATCCTGTTTCTGAAATCAAGCGTGAAATCGAAAAGGTAAAAGATGCTGCCAAAGATTTCAATCCTGTGAATGATATCAAGAAGGATATTCTTACGGAACCCTCTTCTGTTGCTTCTAATGAGCCTCCAAAACCCAAGCCGGCAGATGATGAGACTTACGAAGGACCTGTAAGCAGATAACCATGGAGGAAATCATTCAGGAAGATAAGAAGGTATTTCTCTACCTTAATAATTTGGGCAATTCATCTTTTGACCAGTTCTGGATGCTGATTTCAAGTACCTGGATCTGGGTGCCTCTTTACATTATATTCCTTTATTTTTTATACAAAAACCATAAACTACGATCGTTAGTTTTTATTCTTATATTTCTGGCAATTGGCGCAACGGTTTCTGACCAGCTGGCCAGTGTCTTCAAATATGGTGTGGCAAGACTCAGACCCTGCCATGACCCCACTTTGGAACATCACATGAGAATCGTGAAATGCGGCGGACAGTATGGTTTTTATTCAGCCCATGCGTCCAATACATTCTTTTTGGCTTCCTTTTTAAGTATTTTATTAAAAAATAAGCTTAAATGGTTTCCATATGCTATATTTGTATGGGCCGTGGTAGTTTCCTACAGCCGTATATATTTAGGAGTGCATTTCCCGATAGATATTTTGGTGGGGGCGTTTGTTGGATCTTTATTGGGAGTGATATTTGGTGCACTCGCCAAAAAAGTGATCAATAAACAAACTATAACTTCATGAAAAAAACTTTATTATTAGCAGCTACCCTCTGTTTGCCTTTTAATTTTTATGCCCAGGATAAAAAACTGGCTGAAGAATGTTTTAAAAAAGCTGATTATAAGTGTGCTGAAGAGCAGTATTTAAAACTGGCAGAGAAAGAACAGATCCAAAAATTTCAATCAGAATATTACGATTATCTGGGAACAGCACAGAGAAGGCTTGGAAAAACCACTCAGGCTTTTAAATCTTATGATTCTGCCCTGAAAGCAAATCCTTTGTCAGTTTCTGTATACGTCAATCTGTCATCACTTTACAGCCAGAAAGGAAACAAAGCGAAAGCATTGGAATATATAGAAAAAGGACTCAAAGTAAATCCTGAAACAGCTGATTTATATCTTACCCGTTCCAAAATCTATGACAGCCAGGGAAAAGAAGATCTTGCGATTAAAGATCTTAACCAGATTCTGACTTTTGCCCCGGACAATATTTTTGCAAAAACAGGGCTTGCCAATCTGAAAAAAAATAATGGCGACCTGGATGGGGCTCTAAAAGATTATAATCAGCTTCTTGCAGAAAAACCGGAATCATTGCTTTATAACGGGCGGGCAGATGTTTATCTTAAAATGAAAAAATACAAGGAGGCGCTGACTGATGCCAATAAAGCTATTTCTATAGACCCGAAATTTACACAGTCTTATGTGAGCAAGGCTATGATTCTGTTCGATACCTCCAAGCCAAAAGAAGCCTGCGAAAATCTTGATAAAGCAGTTGGTTTGGGATATGAAAAAGCGGTGCTGGCTGATTTTTATGCTAAATGTGCAAAAAAATAATTAAAAAATTACTCCTTCCCAATCATTTAATTTAATCCATACAAAAACCAACCTGATGTAACTGTTAAAAAAAGAATAAAGAGATAGAAAAATGTTGAATATTGTTCTTGTAGAACCCGAAATACCTAATAATACAGGGAATATCGGAAGACTGTGTGTAGGAACGGAAAGCAGATTGCACCTGGTACATCCGTTTGGATTTGTAATTAATGATAAAAACCTGAAGCGTTCCGGACTGGATTATTGGGTACACCTTGATGTTTCGGAATATGCAGATGTAGAAGAATGGATTGAAGCTGTTCCTGATAGGTCACGTGTTTTTTTAATGAGCTCACATGCTGAAAAGTCCTATCTGGAAACTGATTTCCAGGATGGGGACTGGCTGGTTTTCGGAAAGGAGAGTGCAGGGCTGGGTAAAGATGTTCTGGACCGTTTTGATAATCACCTGACCATTCCTATGTCAAAACTTATCAGGAGTTTTAATATCGCCAATTCCGTTGCTTTTGTAGTAGGCGAAGCAAAGAGACAGCTCAGCCTGAAATAGAGATAAATTGGTTCAAAAGTCAAATTATTTGGCTTTTGCCATTCTGAACACAGACTGGAAGTCTGCGAACGCAGTTCAGAAATGTAGTGAAGAATCTCAGAAACTGTATTGGTGAGATTCTTCCTTCGTCAGAAATCGAAGATTCGACGTAGTCAATGACATTCTTGAGAGCCTCTTTTCTTTTAATCATTATGATAAGGTTTTCCCTGCAAAATCTGATCTGCACGGTAAAGCTGCTCCACAATAAACAGGCGGATCATCTGATGGGTAAAAGTCATTTTGGATAAAGACATTTTTTCATTGGCTCTGCTGTAGATTTCCTCAGAAAAGCCGTAAGCACCTCCAATCAGAATATGTATTTTTTTTACTGAAGAATTCATCCATGTATCAATTTTTGCTGAAAACTCCCGGCTGGTAAACTGTTTCCCTTTCTCATCAAGAATGACAACCAGATCGTTTTTATCAATATGATTTAAAAATAATTTGGCTTCCTCTTTTTTAAGAAGGTCAGGAGACAGGCTTCTGGCATTTTTTACGTCCGAGATTTCAATGATTTCAAAATTCCAGTGTTTGGGCAGGCGGTTAAGGTAATAACTGATCAAAGATGTAATTTCCTTATCATCTGTTTTACCGATACAAAGTAAGCTGATTCGCATTGTAAGAAGTTTCAGGCTGCAAAGATAGGGTTTCGGGGTGGAAAGTTCAAGCTTTGGTTGCGAGGTTCTTTTGTTGCTGGTTGTTTTGTTGCTGGCTTTTTTAGTTCCGGGATTCGTTTTTTGTTACGGGTTCTTTTGTTGTTGGTTACCCAGCTTTAGACCCTAAACTTTAAAAAATCTTAACTCTCAAACGCTCCCACTCTCAAATTCAAACCCCCTAATTCCTGTCACCTATTACCTTCTATCTTTTCCCATTTAATTTAATTCCCCTACCTTTGTATAAAAGACAAACAGATCGATGAGTGTAAAGGTTCCTAAATTTATTTTAAAGATTCAAGAGTTTTTCGACAGCATCCATATTCCTGTTTTGGGAATATCGCTTTGGCAGATGTTTCAGATTTATATCTCCGGAATTTTTAAAGGGAAAATAGGAAGAAAAGCCGCTGCTATTTCGTGGAGCTTTACGATAAGTCTGTTTCCGTTTATTCTCTTCCTGCTTTCTGTCTTGCCTTATATGCCGCATTATGCCAAGCTGCAGTTTTATATTTTTGAAGTATTGATGCACAATGTTTTTCCTTCCAACATGGAAGGGGATATACGAGGATATATTGAGGCCAATATTGTTCCCAATATGAAAGGGATCAGTAATCTGACCATCTTGCTGGCTTTGCTTTTTGCGACAAACGGAACTTTTTCTCTGATCAATGGTTTCAATGAGAATTCGGATGAAAAGCTGAGCGATGTAAAAGAATTCATCCTTTCCTTTTTTATTACAATTGGCTTTATTACCATTGTATTTCTGGCCCTTTTTGGAGTTTACTATGCAGAAGTTGTTATGAAACCTTTTACGCCGGCTTATGAGATTACCTGGCTTGTAGATAACCTTTCCAAAATTATTGGTTTCGTTTCCTTTCCGCTTTTTTACTTTATACTTCTGACACTATTTTACTGGCTGGGAACTGTGAAAATAACAAGATTCCGCCAGGCGGTTCCGGGGGCAATCCTCACTACTGTGCTGTTTGTGGTGACAACTTATATTTTTGCTATTTATGTAAAGGATATTGCACGGTATAACGTTCTTTACGGGTCCATAGGAAGCATGATCCTGCTGATGGTATGGGTGAATGTAAACGTGTATCTTCTTTTATTCGGGAATGAGCTGAATATGGCAATCAGGAAACTCAGAATAGAAAAGCTGCTGTCAGATGAAATCAGGAAAGAAGCCTCAGAATACCATGCGCAGGTTACCGAACCGGATTTTGATGGCGATGAGGAACATAAAAGAAAGCTGGAGAACCGGAAGAAAGATTAATTTTCCTCCAGTTCAGGGTTTTCTTTTGAACTTATGCTCAGGATGGTAAATCCGGCAATTGCAGCAATAAAGGAAGCAATCAGAATGGCAAATTTAGCCTCATCCTGAATCGGAATTTCTTCTTTGAAGGAGAGCAGTGCAATAAAAATAGACATTGTAAATCCAATACCAGCCAGCAGACCCACACCAATCATCTGCAGCCAGTTGCTGTTCTGGGGCAGGGAACTAAGCTTTAATTTAATGGCAATCAATGAGAATAAGTTGATGCCAAGAAGTTTTCCCAATACCAGTCCGCAGATAATCCCCAGCCCTAATGTACTTGTAATTCCCGTCACCATTTCGTTGGAAAAAGTGATATTGGTATTTGTTAATGCAAATACCGGCATAATCAGAAAACTTACCGGAATATGGAGCTGATGCTCCAGTTTTTCCAAAGGTGATATTTCTACGTTGGAAGCGTTGGTAGGAATTGAAAATGCAAGCAAAACACCTGCTATAGTAGCATGAATTCCGGAGTGATGGAGGAAGTACCATAAAAACAGTCCCGGAATGATATAAAAGATAATTCTGGTTACTTTTAAAAAATTCAAGATAAAAAGTAAGGCCGTTACTCCAAAAGATAACAGGAGATAACTCCAGTGAATCTGCTCAGTATAGAAAATGGCAATCACCAGAATAGCTCCCAGATCATCTACAATAGCCAGTGCCGCTAAAAATATTTTGATAGAATTCGGAATCTTTTTACCCAGCATTGAAATAATAGCCAAAGAGAAAGCAATATCCGTAGCCATAGGAATTCCCCAGCCATTGCTGTATTCTGTCCCGGTATTAAAAATGCTGTAAATCACAGCAGGAACAAGCATTCCGCCCACAGCGGCAAAAATGGGCAGGGAGGCATTTTTAAAGGATGAAAGTTCTCCTTCTATAAGTTCCCGTTTTATTTCAAGGCCTACCAGAAGGAAGAATATAGCCATCAGCCCGTCATTGATCCAGATGCTGACAGGATATTCAAGCCCGAAAAGATGAGTTCCCACCTCTTTGTCTAAAAATTGCTGAAAATTTTCCGCAGCAGAGGAGTTGGCAATAATCAATGAAATAAGCACACAGAAAATAAGGATAATTCCTGATGACTGGCTGTTGTTGAAAAATTTTTTAAAGTAAAGAGATAAATTCATGCTATGATTGTAGTCGTCTCACTCTGGAAACACCATTAATACTTTTAAGTTTTCTAAAGGTCTCTTCAAGCTGACCTTTGTTTTTGACTTCCAGATTGATATTTCCTGTGAAAACACCGTTGTTGGATTCAATGGACATACTTTTCATATCCATTCCCATACTTCCGCTGATGACCGTTGTGATATCATTGATCATCCCCATTCTGTCCAGTCCTTCAATCTCAATTTTCACCCTGTTTTTGAAGCTTTCCGCATTCACCCATTTAGCAGGAATAACACGGTAGTCATACTGGGCCCTCAGATTAATGGCATTCGGGCAGTTGTCACTGTGTACCTTGATTCCATCTGAAATGGTGATAAATCCGAAAATTTTATCTCCCGGAATTACGGTACAGCATTTGGCATAGCTGTAGTTAAGCTTCTCTTCATCCTTCCCAAAGACAATCATATCAAGATTTTCCTCTTTCGGTTCCTCGAAATGCTGGCTTTTATTGGGTGATTTTCTGAATCTTGAAAGTAAATTATTGAATACGTTTTTACTTTCTATATATCTTCTCAGGCTGCTGACATCCAGCTCATTGCTTTGGAATTTAAGGAACAGTTCCTGAGATGATTTTAAATTGAAGAACTTTTGCAGCTTGTTAATTTCTTCATCATTGAAATTGATTTTCGCATGACGGAGCTTTCGCTGCAGGATTTCTTTTCCTTCTTCTACAAGCTGATTTTTCTGAGAATTCAGATAACTCTTGATTTTGGACTTGGCTTTTGAGGTCACCACAAATTCCAGCCAGTCAGATTTTGGTTTCTGATTCTGAGAGGAAAGGATGTCTACCTGATCTCCGTTTTGAAGGATATAGGAAATAGGAACAAGCTTACCGTTGATTTTAGCTCCTAAACATTTCATTCCCAGATCGGAGTGAACAGAGAAGGCGAAGTCCAGAGCCGTAGCATTGGTCGGAAGGATTTTAATCTCTCCTTTTGGCGTAAAGACAAATACTTCTTTGGAATATAGGTTAAGCTTAATATTGTCCAAAAGTTCCGAAGTGGAAAGGTTCTGCTGTTGCTCCAGCACTTCACGGATTTCAGTGACCCACTTTTCAAAGTTTCTGTCATCGGAGCTCTGCTTATACCCTTCTTTGTATTTGTAGTGGGCGGCAACCCCTTTTTCAGCGATTTCGTCCATCCTTTCTGAACGGATCTGTACTTCAATCCACTTTTTGTCAGGTCCTAAAACCGTTAAGTGCAAGCTCTCGTATCCTGTAGAACGGGGCTGGGTAATCCAGTCACGCATTCTTGAAGGGTTACTGTGGTATACATCCGTAACGATAGAGTAGATCTTCCAGGCAAGGAATTTTTCATTTTTGGCATCCGATTTATAAATAATTCTGATAGCATAGTTGTCAAAAACTTCTTCAAAGGAAACTCCCTGCTTCAGCATTTTTCTGTAAATAGAGGAGATGGCTTTTGCTCGGCCTTTGATTTTAAAGTTTAAACCTTCTTCATGTAATCTTTCGGATACTTCTTTCTTGAACTCTTCAATATATCTTTCACGGCTTTCTTTGGCTAATTCCAGTTTTTCCGTGATTTCGTTATAAACTTCAGGATTGTTATATTTTAAAGAAAGATCTTCCAGCTCAGATTTGATGTTATACAATCCAAGACGGTGAGCCATTGGAGCGTAGATATAAACCGTTTCAGAAGCGATTTTTTTCTGCTTATCGGGGGCCATACTCTCCAGGGTCCGCATATTGTGGAGGCGGTCTGCAATTTTAATCAGGATTACCCTGAAGTCTTCGGATAAGGTCAGTAACAGTTTTCTGTAGTTTTCAGACTGCACAGAGATATTCTGATGGTTCATGATGGAAATCTTGGTGAGTCCATTCACGATATTGGCAATCTTTTCTCCAAAGATTTTCTTCAGATCTTCGTAGGTATAATCGGAATCTTCAATCACATCATGCAAAAGCGCACAGGCAATAGAAGTAGCACCCAGACCAATTTCCGTCGCTACAATTTTAGCAACAGCAATAGGGTGGTAGATGTAAGGTTCCCCGGATTTTCTCCTTTGATCCTTGTGGGCATCCAGAGCGATATCGAATGCCTTCCGGATGAGCTTGTTATTTTCCTCATCCAACGTTCTGTATGTGTTAGAAATCAGGTCCTTATATCTTGCAAGGATTTCCTTATTCTCTTGTTCTAAATCGTAACTCATTTGTGCACATGCCTATAATTAGACGAAAATACGAAATTTTTTACTTTTTTCAAACATAAAAGATCCGCAGCATAGACTGCGGATCTCCGGTTATCAGGTTTTTATATGATTAGAATTTTACTTCAGAATTCATCCCGTCGCTTGATGTTTTAATCTTAATGTCAGGACTGTTATGAATTTCTGCTCTGTTTCTTGCGTCGATATATTTTTTGATCGTATCATAATTTGTTTCACTGACGCTCATATTTTCAAATAAGTATGATTTCAGGGCCGCATTCTGAATAAATACATTCCGTGCAAGGTCAATCTGTGTATTATCTTTTACCGTAACACTTGCCAGGTACTGTGAATTATTAGAATCACTATTAAGGTATATAATGTAATCTTCATTTTCAAATCCCGAATTTTCCAGATCACCCTCCAGTTTTTTGTAGTCGCTGTGATGCTCAAATAGTCCAGCTAATATATTTGACATAGTTAATTGGTTTTAAGTTACCATTAAAGTTACTAATAATTTTCCGATTATCATTGCATTTGAGCCAATAAAATTTGTTAATTAATATTTTGTTTTTAATAGATAGAGGTAATGTTTGAAAATAATTATTGAACGGGTGTTTAATTTTAGTAATTGGATAATATTTCTCTTTTGAAAACTTTTCGTCTCTTTAGTTTTGGTTTTTCATTTAAAATAGAAAGTCAAACAAAAACCTCACAATTTGCGAGGGTTTTCTTAATTACAGACACGAGCGAGACGCTCGCACAAGTGGGGGGAACTATTTTGTCATATTCTTTGCCTGTGGATCCGCCCATCCCATCGTCCTAAATCCGGCATGTAGAACCTTGCCCTATAATCATACATTCTAGTCTCCCGTAACTCCTTACCGTTGTACTTGTATTGATAAGGAACCTCATAAAATAAGAAGTTACTTATTATTTACCAGATAATACAATCGTATGGTAACTGGGTAAGCATTGGACATCATCAACTCCCATCTTATATATTAGGTTCGTCTGATATTTCAATTATTTTAGAGAAAATCCATTTTTTACTTTTACTATTGTATTTGAGAAGCACCTTTCTTTCATCTTCAAAAATAAAAAAAGGAAAAGAACCTTCAGAATACATTCTGTAATCAGTTGACATTATTTTTAGTGTTACAACTAAAGAGCTTTCATAAATATTATCAATTATTATATCAAATAAAAATGTATTATCATTTCGACATTTTAGAAAATTTTTAAAATCCTCTTCATTTTTCAAAGATATTATTTCAAAAGAATATTTTTCTTTAATATCTGTTTTAAAAAAAGATATATTCTTAGGTTCGATAAAAATTAATTTTTTATTATTAATAGTAGAATAATCTCCTTTATTGATAGAATAACTTTCATTAATTAAAGAATATAAATTCAATTCTTGTGCCTTAACGGAAGAAAATAAGAATAGTAATAAAATAAAATTTTTCATATTATTGAGGTCTAGGTCTTAAAAAATTAATCATTGCAGCTCCTAATTTTATTCTTTCAACATTATTTTTGAAAGTATCATAATTCATAGTATGAACAGAACCTGAATTGTTATAATAAGTTATTATTTTATTATAGTTAGCTGGGTTTAATGGAACAAAATTTCCAATAGTACTTTGAGCACTTGTAACTTCTGCACTTGTAATTTTACTTGTATTAGTTGCAACATCATATCCCAAAACTGCATTTGGTTGAGTGAAAAGCGCTCCAGATTTATCGGTTCCAGATGGATTAAATCCACCAACAATAGCATTTCCACTTGTATCAAATTTCAATACTGCACCATGAGTATGAATATTGTGTGTTATACTATATCCTTTACCTGTAAGTTCATTTTCAGCCAAACCCGTTTTTACACTTCCTTTACCAGTACTAGCAACAGTAGCTAAACCTTCTAAACCATTTTTATCTCCCACTGCGATCGCTTGCTCATTCATTCCACTAGCTTCCATATTAGAATAAGCTGCATTCATACTGGAGATTAAATTATCTGAAGGAAGATCAATTAGACCATCTGAATAGGCTTTAGAATTTAGAGTTACTTTTCCGTCTTTAATTGAAGATGTAATTCTACTTTCTTCAGTAGAATTTAATGCAACTTTTATTTTTCCATTATTAACACCATCAGTTCCTAAATAATTTCCACTTAAACCAAAATAATCTGTTAAAGGTGCTCTTCCATCAGGATCAATAAATCTTATAGGATTATTAAATGCATAGTTATAAGGACTATGTCTTGTCATTTTCTCTGCCAGCGGATCCACCACACCCCATCGTCCTAAGTCAGGCATATAAAACCTTGCTCCTCCGTCTGCTCTGTAAATATAATCTGTTACTTTGGAGTTTTGGGTAATCTTACCCGGTAAATTTAGATAATTATATTGGATGGAGAAGTATAGTTGTTTGAAGTCATTTATAATATCACTGCTTGCACAGTGATTTTTGTTTTACTTGGGGACACGAGCGAAACAATCGTGGCAGCGGAGGAGATAGTCTCTTCTTTATTATCTGCCACACGATGCAATCGTGCGGGAGCGAAGGTGAGGTAATATTTAATATGATTTTCATTTATACTTTTGCCTTGAAGCAAAAGTATGCAAAAGTTCAAGACGGGAATCATCCGCTAAAAATTTGATTGTACTCCTAAAATTTCCAAACTCGCATGGATCATCCGGTTCTGCTTCGGTTCTGAACAAGTTCCATGCTCAGACAGTGGAAATTTTTTAACGGATTCCATTCAAATTCGGGAAGTATGAACGTGGGGAAAATGTACCGTCAATTGATGGATGTGGCGACTAAATTAGCGGACGCTTTGGATGTAACTCTGGATTATCTATTGGGCAAGTCTGAGAATATGACTTTAGATAAAAAAACCTGCAACGTTTGCAGCATATTGAACAACTTCCGGAAGAAGATAAAAAAAATATCTTCTATACCATTGATGGACTTATTAGAGCTGCTAAATTTAAAAATATTGCAGCTCTGTAAAACAAAATCTCCCGCCATTGGCGGGAGATTCTTATTTAAAGACTGTATGTTCTTTCACAAAATTTATATTATAAGGATCTGTTATTATAAATATACTACCTTCTTCTTTACTATTTTGAGGATTATAATATACTATCTGTTCTTCCGATATTAGTTTAACAATATCTCCTTTTTTTCTATCAACAGAAACTGTGCAATATAATTCAGCTATATCTCCTTTAATTCTGTAAGGATATATTCCTCCTTTTATGACTTTGTTAAATTCCTTTGTATTGCTTTTGGTTAATTTTAAATGAATAACTCCGAAAGCATGATTATTTGATTGTTCAAATCCTGTCACATAGCCTTCAAATTCTACATTATTACGAAGATATTGTACTGATTGATTCGTTGCAATATCTGAACTTTTATTGTAATAGATGATAACTGCTACAAAAAATCCCAATAAAATAATATACCATAAATATTTTAAATACTTTAACATTATTTCTTTTTATTATATTGTTGTATCTTATCTATTGTACCTGTTGCAATCGCAGAAGCTACAGGACTTACTGCATTAGTTGCTCGGTCTATTAAACTTCTTTGCGCTGTAGGTTTCACGTCATTGAGCAACCACGTTTTGGAAAGTGTTACATTTCCAGAGCCTACATTTGCACCTGCACCAACACCAACACTAGCTCCTATAGAAACACCTTTCCAACCAGCATTTTTACCAGAGCCAGAGAATGCATTGACATTAACTCCACCTCCAACAACATATTTAACATCTGCGGAGATTCCTGCGGATGTTGTAATTCCCGAATAAGTTGTAGGAGCAAGTTTATCTTTAGAAGTATTGTAAGCAACGAAAACACTTCCTCCAACGCTTGCAGATACATTAGCTTGCACTCCTCCCGAAAAAGTTTCTTCTGCTCCTGCATAAACATAATTATACCCGCTATATTTATTATCTGTAAACTGAACTACCGATGCTTGTATATCTGCACCTGCACCAATTCCTAATGCTCCTCCTATATCTCCTTGCGCTGTATAGCCCACTGCAAATCTACCTGGATCAATATTTCCTATACCAACATCAAGTGTTGTATTTTTATTAAGAGCAAAAGGAACATTATAAACTTTATCTGGCCCTGCCGCTATGATTCTTAATTCTTTATTATCTGTTCCCTTAAAAATTATATCTTGTGGTTCTCTGCCATCAGGATCGGTATGTTTTATTGGATTATTAAATGTATAAATATAGGGACTCCAACTCGGCATCTTCTCCGCCAGCGGATCCACTACGCCCCATCGTCCTAAGTCAGGCATATAAAACCTTGCTCCATAATCATACATCCCTGTTTCCTGCAATTCTTTACCATTGTACTTGTAATTCTTATAAGTTCCTTGTCCAAAATAGGCATTACCAGTTTTTAAATGGTTCACCCCAAATGGCTAATAATCATTACATTTGTAATTTCAAGAGCATCTGCGCTTTTTTCCCAAAGCTCACTCTCACATTTCCTAAGTGGGCTTATTTTTATCTGCTCAAAATTGCTTTGCGCAGAGGAAGTAATTACCATATTTTGATTATTCCTTTTTCATTTCCTGCCCCATTTATTTTAATTCTAATAGTATCCTGCAAATAGGATTGCTTCAAATATCCCCATACTACATCAGAGCTATCTAATTTTTTTTTATCCTGTGGAAAAATATCCAATGAAATAGAATCATTTTTGTTTCTTTCATAGTTCAAATTATATGGATATTTAGTATAAGTATCAATTCTTGTTTCTTCCATCGAATGATAGCCATATCTAAAACCCTTCTCAATATATGGTTTAAAATAAAATCCTTTCAAATTAGCGGAATCAATAATTTTATATTTCAGCTCTCTAACAAAAACTTTTCTTTGTTTTGATTTTTCAATATTTGAAGTATGAACTCTATACTTCCATTTCTGATATCCATACCACCCAACTGAAGAAGAAAAAATACCAAAAGAATAATACAAGAGTACACTAAATAGAATAATACTTATAAAGATTATAATTCCTTTTTTCATTTTACATCATTTATAATGTTCAACTCCTTTTTCATCAATTACAGGTCCTACTTCAAGCTTTCCAACTTTACGAACTTCTATTTCTTTATGTGTGGGAATAAAAAAACGATTATAGTAATTTACCCCTTTCTGGAGATTGTCTATAATTGCGTTGGGAGCAGGATTCACTTGATGTGGAACATACCAAGCATTATTAGTTCTTAAATCTACAATTTGATTAAAACAATTAAGCATTACATTTGCACAAGATTGCCCTATTACTTTATATTTCTTTGCACTAGCTGCTTCTGCTGCTTTTGCTTTTATCTTTTCATCTTCTTCTCTGGTTGTCTTAACAGTAACAAATTTATCGTAATGGTGCTGTTCATTAGGGTTTATATTATTCGCCTTTAACATTGCCTGTTTAGGACTCAATCCCTTTCCTAAAAATGTGCCGATATCAGGATTTTTAGAATCGCCGTATGGCTTACTTCCTTCACCTGTTCCATTCATTGAATAATAATACCAACCATCTCTTTCATTTCCTACAATAACAGCTCCATGTCCGGCTACGGGTACAGCTTTAGAATCCGCAAGAAATATTACGTCTCTTCCATCTGGGTCAATACCATTAATAGGATCATTTACAACGTAAGCATATGGAGTATGACGATTAAATTTCTCTGAAAGCTCATCCACCACACCCCATCGTCCTAAGTCAGGCATATAAAACCTTGCTCCATAATCATACATCCCTGTTTCCTGCAATTCTTTACCATTGTACTTATAATTATACGGAACTCCTCCAAAAGGAACCGGTACAATAGTTCCGTTCTGGTGCTTTAACCCAAAAGGATAATAGTTATTGGCATCAATAACCTCCAGTGCAGTACCATTATTCTTATAGCTCACTC